>CAZVHI010000028.1:0-41286 GCA_964627205.1 uncultured bacterium | reverse complement strand
CGCCCACGTTCTCCAGCGTGATCGAGATCCCCGGCGTCTCGCCCTCGTCCAGCACACCGTCGTTGTCGCCCGCGGCGTCCTCGACCACGCAGCTCTCCAGGACCAGGTAGGGACCTTCCGGAGGCACGATCGGAACGACGCCGTCCCAGGTCAGGAAGTCGTGCGCGAGCACCTTCACGTTCAGGTCGCCCACGTCCGTGGCGTTGGGGGTGAGCATGGCCACACCGAAGGCATCGGTGATCCCCGTCTCGTAGACCTCGAAGTCGGCCGTGTACGCGACCACCCTCGCGCCCGCGATCGGGCTGCCCATCTGATCGGCCACGGAAACCTCCATGACAGGCACACCGAGGAAGACCACGTCCGGCAGGGTCACGTCGAGGTTGCCGGGCTCGGCGGTCCAGAGGTGCATGGCCGGGTCGCCGAAGAGGTTGAGCTCGTAGAAGCACCAGCGGTTGGCACCGTAGTTGATGGACCACACGTTGTCCATCTTGGAGTCGTCGTTCACGTCCGCCAGCGGGTAGATCTGCTCGCCGAACATCGCGTCGAAGAACTGGCGGTCGAAGTACTGCGACGAGCCGTTGGTGCTCTCGTGCATGCCCCAGCCGTAGCGGGAGTTGATGACGAGCGCGACGGCGCCGTGCTCGTCGCAGTGAAGCTGCTCGCCGATGCAGTTGCTGTCGAAGGCGCCCGGGTAGCAGCCCTGGCTGTAGACGAAGTTGTAGGTGTGGTTCAGCCCGTCGTTCGTGAACTGCGGGATGTTGGAGATGTAGAACTTCATCATGTAGTCGGTGTTGCAGTGCCCTAGATGATTCACGATGTTCAGGCCGTTATTCATCATGCTGATGAGCGTACCGGCCGACCAGGTACCGTCGCGATCGTAGAGCGTGTCGACGTTCATGGTCGGCGGGAAGCCCACGGTCGTGTAGCCGTGAGCGCTCGAGCCATAGAGGATCTCGTCCTTGTAGTCGCCGCCCCAGGTGGGCTCGCTCCAGAGCAGCTCGCCGCACATCAAGGCCTCGTTACACTCGCCGATGATCGGTTCGAGCTGGTAGCGCAGCGTCTTCGTGACGAAGTTCTGCAGCTCCTCAGGATTCGAGATGGCGACGCGACCGACGCCCACTTCGTGGTAGAGGTCGTCCTCGCCAGGTTCGCCCCAGGCGGTGTCCCCGTCATCGTTCCAGGTCCCATCCAGACAGCCGTAATAGAGATCGGCCGGGATGTCGTAGTCGGTCGTGCCGTAGGCCACCGCATAGAGTCCCCTGCACGGAACTCCCTGCGCGTTGTCGTCCCCCACCAGCAGCACGTAGTCGCAGTCCCAGGTCTGGTAGGCGTCGATGATGAACTCGCGGATCCTCTCCTGCGGGTCCTGTCCCGTGTAGGTCGCCTCGATCCACGACTTGAGGAAGATACCAGCCTTGAGCCCCCGCTCCGTCTGGAAGTCGACCAGGTCGCCGAGGTAGTTCTCCCAGGTTTCTGTCGTGATGACGAGGTAGCGATATGCGTCGGCCGGGTCGAGGCGGCCGCCGTCCCGCTCCCGCGGGATCGTCTCGTAGAGGCCCGCGGTCTCGGGGTTGTCGACCATGCCGGCAAGGCGCAGGGACGTATCCCGATCCCGTCGCAGCATGCGCGCTGAGGTGGCTGCCGCCTCCGCGTCGGGAGCCGTCGTGACACGGAGCTCGAGACTGCTGTACCAGAAGAGCTCGCCGCTCGCTGGCCGGTACTGCATGGGGCGCAGCGCCAGGCTAGCGATCCGGTGGCCGCGGTAGCTCCCCTCCTGCACGGCGTCGTGCAGGCTGCCGGGGAAGAGCTCCGTGGACCGATAGATCTCCTCCTTCGCAGCATCGGCCTGAACCGGGCCCATGTGGCTGAGAGGATACTGCGCTTGACCGGGCGCCACCCGGTAGCGTCCCGCCAGGGTCACACGCTCGCCGGGGACGATCTCGATGTCCACGATCGTTTCCCCGGGCGGCAGGAGCAGTCGCGCCGGAACGAGCGGCAGAACCGGTTCTCCAGGCGCGCCGAAACTCCAGGCACCCTGCATCTCCACGCGTTGGAAGCCTTCCGCCTCCTGCACGCTCGGCGCAGGAAAGTCGTACTGCTGGATCACGACCGCGGCTCCCGCCACGGCCGCTGCGCACGTCAGTACGCAGGCCACAAGGATCGTTCCGAGTATCCGCACCTTCGTCCTCCCATCGATATCGGGCCATTGTTTGAGGGGATCCTCCCAGTACAGTATACCGGAATAATCGGACCGGAAAATCCATATCTTGCCGGGAAACGTGTTGGACGGGGACGGCCTGCCGGCTCGAGCGAGTGTGGGATTATCCTGGCGAGCACCCCCCCCCTTTGGCGATAATGGCGACTTCCCCGGCCGGAGACGACTGCATGCCAGCTCGCGCCATCCTCCTCCCATTCGCTCTTCTCTGTACGATTCCCGCCGTGGCCGCGGCGGACTTCCCCATCCCCGCCGTGGACCTGGAGACCTGGCGAACACGCGGCTACGAGTGCCGGCAGTGCACGACGCCGCCCGTCATCGACGGCCTGCTCGACGACGCGGCCTGGCAGCAGGCCGACTGGACCGAGGACTTCGTCGATATCGAAGGGAACATCAAGCCCGTCCCGCGTTTCCGCACCCGCGCCAAGATGAGCTGGGACGAGGACTACTTCTACGTCGCGGCCGAGATGGAGGAGCCCCATCTCTGGGCGGAGCTGACCGAGCACGACGCGGTCATCTACCACGAGAACGACTTCGAGCTCTTCCTCGATCCCGACGGCGACACGCACAATTACTACGAGCTGGAGATCAATGCCATAAACACGGTCTGGGACCTCCTGCTCACGCGCCCCTACCGCGACGGCGGCCACGCCGTGGACTCCTGGGAGATCCCCGGCCTGAAGACGGCGGTGCACCTGGATGGCACCCTGAACGATCCGCGCGACGTGGACCGGGGCTGGAACGTTGAAATGGCGCTGCCCTGGTCCGTGCTCGAGGAGTGCGCGCGGCACTCCGGCCCGCCGAGCTCGGGCGAGTCGTGGCGGGTCAACTTCTCCCGCGTGCAGTGGCGCCTGCGCATCGAGAACGGCGCCTACGTCAAGGAGGTCGACCCCAAAACCGGCAAATCGCTCCCCGAGAACAACTGGGTCTGGTCGCCCCAGGGGCTCGTCGCCATGCACTATCCGGAGATGTGGGGCTGCGTCCGTTTCACCGACATGGACAACACGACGACCATGCAGCAACATCCGCCCCGACGCCGGCTCTCACCCTTGCTCCCCCTCTACTACGCCCAGAAACTATTCTTCAGCCAGCATAGCCGCTTCGCCGGGGACGCATCCGAGCTCGACCTGCTCTCGGCTCGAATCCCCCGGCTCGAGGACGCCCTGTCCGGGAGCAGAGTCGAGTACTCCACGGAGGGCTTCCTCGCGACCTTCCATACTCAGCATGGATACTGGATCATCGACCACTATGGCCGCAGTCGGTATCACAGGATTGGCAACTAGGCGGGTGCAACGATGAACATGGCGCCGATCGACTGGCTCATCCTTCTCGCCATGCTGGCGGTCATGGTATCGGGCGTGGTCGTGAGCCGGCAGCGCATGCGCAGCGTGGCCGACTTCCTGGCCGCGGGCCGCTCGGCGGGGCGCTACCTGATCACCGTGTCCACTGGCATCGCAGGGCTCGGTGCGATCACCATCGTCGGCCTGCTCGAGATGAACTACGTGGCGGGCTTCTCCATGTCCTGGTGGGGCCTCACGATGGGTGTGGTGATCCTGCTGATCACCGTCTCCGGCTGGGTGATCTACCGCTTCCGCCAGACCCGCGCGCTGACCCTGGCGGAGTTCTTCGAGCGGCGCTACAGCAAGCGCTTCCGCGTCTTCGCGGGACTGATCGCGTTCCTGTCGGGCATCATCAACTTCGGCATCTTCCCGGCCGTCGGCGCGCGCTTCTTTCTCTACTATTGCGGTCTGCCAGAGCAGCTCCCGCTCCTGGGCCTCGCGATCCCCACCTTTCCCCTGCTGATGATCGTGCTGCTCGCGATCTCCCTCTACTTCGTCTTCGCGGGCGGGCAGGTCGCGGTGATCATCACCGACTTCATCCAGGCCGTCTTCGTGAACCTCGTCTTCGTCGCCATCGTGCTCTACCTCTTTCTCGCGGTGGATTGGAGCCAGATGCTCGAGGCGCTGAACATGGCGCCCGAGAAGGCCTCGCTGATCAACCCCTTCAAGACGAGCCACGTCGAGGACTTCAACCTCGTCTACTTCGTCATCGGCATCTTCGGCGTGCTCTACGGCGCTATGTCCTGGCAGGGCACGCAGGGCTACAACGCCTCCGCGCGCAGCGCCCACGAGGCCAAGATGGGCGGTGTGCTCAGCAACTGGCGCGGCTTCCCCCAGGGTCTCTTCCTGCTCATCGTGCCGATCATGGCCTACACGGTCATGCACCACCCGGACTTCGCCGCGATCGCGGGTCTGGTCGAGGACGGCCTCGCCGGCTTCGAGAGCGAGCCCGTGCGCAGCCAGCTGCGCTCGCCGCTGGTGCTGACGCGCCTTCTGCCCGTGGGACTCATGGGCGCCTTCGCGGCGGTGATGATGGCGGCCTTCGTCAGCACGCACGACACCTACCTGCACTCCTGGGGCAGCATCTTCATCCAGGACGTGGTCATGCCCTTCCGCAAGCGGCCCCTCAGCCAGAAGCAGCACATCCGCCTGCTGCGCCTGGCGATCCTCGGCGTGGCGCTGTTCATCTTCTGCTTCAGCCTGCTATTCCAGCAGAGCGAGTACATCTTCCTCTTCTTCGCCATCACGGGCGCGATCTTCGCGGGCGGATCGGGCGCGGTGATCATCGGCGGGCTCTACTGGAAGCGCGGCACCACGCCCGCGGCCTGGACGGCCCTGATCACGGGCTCGAGCATCGCGGTGGGCGGGATCCTCGTCCACCAGCTCGACGCCTCGCTCTTCGCGACGAGCCACGAGCACCTGCCCATGCTGGGTCGCGCCTTCTGGATTGCCTTGCACTGGCTCTACGAGATCAACGGCCAGCAATACTGGGCCGTGGCCATGTTCTCCTCGACCCTGCTCTACGTATCTGTTTCGCTGCTCGGCCCGCGCCGTGTCTTCGACCTGGACCGCCTGCTCCACAGGGGACGTCACACCCTCGACGACGAGACGAGGATCGTGAAGGCCGCGCCCTCGCGCGGCTGGAAGATGCTCGGCATGGGCCGGGAGTTCACGCGCGGTGACAAGCTGATCTTCTTGATAACCTACATCCACACGGCCGTGTGGACCCTGGTCTTCATCGTGGGCACGGTCTGGAACCTGGCTCATCGTGAGCCGCCTGAGACCTTCGCCGGCGTGGCGGAGCCCGTGCGGGCCGCTCTAGTCGCCGGGGAGGAGATCATGGATCGCGGGGACGGCGAGCCCGCGGAGTTCATGGCGGCGGCCGCCCGCCTGGATTCCCTGCTGATCGCGCGCCCCGACTCAGAGCACGCCACGGCGCGACAGAGACTGGGCCTCCTGCTCCTGCGAAGCGGGCGCCCGGAAGCCGCCGTGCCCCATCTGGAGCGGGCGGTGGCCCTCCGCCAGGACTACGGCCGCGCCTGGACCGTACTCGGGGAGGCCGCCACCGCGGCGGGCCAACTCGAGCTGGCGCAGCTAGCGGCAGAGCGTGGCGTGATGCACCTGGATCCCGTGAGCCGTTCCTGGGGCAACTACTGGCGGGTCTACGTCATCATCCAGATCGCCTTCTCGCTCCTGGTGATCATATGGCTGACCTTCGGCGGCCTGCGGGACATCCGGGCCATGTTCCGCCGGCTCGACTCCATGGACCGCGACGAGTCCGACGACGGCGTCGTCGGCGAGGCGAGAACCTGAATCGGGAGGCGGAATGTTCCCGCGACGTATAATCCTCGCCCTGCTCGTCATCATGGTCGCGGTCCCCTGCGTCTCCCGCGCGGCCGCGCGCCGCGGGGATCGGTCGCGAGCGGAACACCCCGCCTGGCAGGTCGAGATCTTCAGAGAGCGGATGATCCACTTCACGCCAGGGGATTCGACACGGCACGACTCGGAGGAAGCGTACGCGTTGGGCAGCGGGCGGGTCGCCGCGCGCACGATCGCGCTGGAGCACCCCGCGGCCCCCACGCGCGTCACCGCCCGCGTCGCGACGCGGCCCATCCCGAAGGATGATCTGCACGTACACGATCCCTGGGATCGCGCGGGCAACGTCCGCCTGCGCCTGCCGGGCCAGCCCGACATCGAGATCGTGAAGTTCGTGACGGCCTACGGCGGCGTCACGGAACACGAGGTGGACGTCACCCATCTCGCCCCCCTGCTGACCGGCCCGTGCACCTTCCTGGGCTTCGTCGACACCTGGAGCTGCCCGGGCTGGCGCATGGACTTCTCCCTGAGCTTCGAGTACGGGGGCGCGAATGCCGCGCCCGACTGGGCCCGCGGCATCCTCTACGAGGAGAGCGTGACCGCTGCGCGCCTCGCCGCGGGAGAGCTCGTTGTCGAGGTCGAGGTCCCGGCCGGTCTGGAGAGGGTCGTCCTCAACTACCTCGTCTCGGGCCACTGCACCGACGGCCGGGACGCCGACGAGTTCGTCAGCAAGGACAACGTGATCCGCCTGGGCGGCGAGGAGCTGTTGCGCCTGCGGCCCTGGCGCGACGACTGCCGCCGTTTCCGGGCGATCAACCCCTACTGCCGCCGCTGGTCGGACGGCAGCTGGTCCTGCGACTACAGCCGCAGCGGCTGGTGCCCCGGCGATGTGGTCGCTCCTCTGAAGGTCGAGCTCGGCGACCGCCTCGGCCCGGGCAGGCAGCGCCTGAGCTTCGACATCGAGGATGTCCGCCCCGAAGACGAGAACGGGCACTTCGGCTACTGGCGCGTCTCCGCCCACCTGCTGGGCTGGGAGGATTGAGATGACCCTGACGCGCCACCCCGGCGGCCCCATCCTGACGCGGCAGGATCTGCCGGCCTGCCCACCTCGGGTCGTCGATCCCAGCTCCGTCTTCAACCCCGGCGCGATCTCCTGGGAAGGGCGCAGTCACCTGATGCTCCGCGTGCAGACGCGAGGGCGTGAGACGCATCTCTTCATGGCCGAAAGCGAGGACGGCGTCCGCTTCGACGTCGCTCCCGAGCCGTTGACGCTGCGTGGCATCGAATCACTGCCGGAACGCGTCTTCCACGTCTACGACCCGCGCCTCACGGCGCTCGAGAACAGATGCTATGCGATGCTCGCGCTCGACCTGGAGGACCGTTGCGAGCTGGGCCTCGCCTGCAGCTCGAACCTGTGCGATTGGGATTTCCTCGGCCTCGTCTCCGAGGGCGACACCCGCAACGGCGTGCTCTTTCCCGAGCGCGTCGGCGGTCGCTACCTACGCCTGGACAGGCCGAATAGGCGCCCGCTGGAAGGCGGCGGCACCAGCGGCGACGAGATCTGGCTCTCCGAGTCCGAGGACCTCCTCGCGTGGCGGCCGGTGGCGGCCGTGGCAGCGGGCCGCCACCGCTACTGGGACGAACTCGTCGGCGCCGGCCCGCCACCCGTCAAGACACGCGACGGCTGGCTGCTCGTCTACCACGGCATCGCCACGCATGGCGCGGGCGGACAGCTCTACCAGGCGGGAGTCCTGCTCCTCGACCTCGCGGATCCGAGCCGTGTCCTCGCCCGCACGCGGCGCAACATCCTCGAACCCCGTGAGCCCTGGGAGCTCACGGGGCAGGTGCCGGGTGTAGTGTTCCCCAGCGGCATGCTCGTGGACGGGCTGGGCGAGGACGGCTTCGCGCCACCGGAGGCTCAGGTGCGGGTCTATTACGGCGCGGCTGATACCTGCGTCGGTCTCGCGACCGCGACTATGGGTGAGCTGCTCCGGGCCTGCCGCGAGGACTGAAGCGAACATCGAAAGGAGCCGGGCCGTGGATGCGAGCCCAAAGGCGGCCTATATCGTCTCCCACACGCACTGGGACCGAGAGTGGTACCTCAGCTTTAGCGAGTTCCGCGTCGACCTGCTGCGCGTGATGCAGGGCGTACTCTCGGCCCTCGAGGAGAAAACCGAGTTCCGGCACTTCGTGCTCGACGGCCAGGCCATCGTGCTCGAGGACCACCTGGAGATCCACCCCGAAGACGGCGAGCGCATCGGTCGCCTCTGCGCCGCGGGAGCGCTCTCGCTGGGCCCATGGTACATCCTCCCCGACGAGTTCCTGGTGAGCGGCGAGGCCACCGCCCGCAACCTGCTCTACGGCGCCCTCGCGTGCCGGCCCTACGGCGAGCCCCAGAAGGTCGGCTACCTACCCGACAGCTTCGGACATCTGGCGCAGATGCCGCAGATCCTGCGGCTGGCGGGCATCGACTCGTTCATTTACACCCGTGGGAATAACGACGAGGCGGAGCGCTGCGGCCTCGAGTTCCTCTGGGAAGCGCCCGACGGCAGCGAGGTCCTGGCGATCAACCAGTGCGAGGGCTACTGCAACGCCGGCGGCCTGGGACACGAGGAGCTCTGGCACGCCCACACCAATCGCGAGGTGGGACCGGCCCGCGCCGTAGAGCGCGTCCGCGAGCTCTTCGCGAAGATGGCGGAGCAGTCCAGCGGCGACGTCTGGCTCCTGAACAACGGCTGCGACCACTTCCCTCGCCAGAAGGACTTCGGCCGGATCCTGGCGGCCTTGCGCGAGGCGTATCCGCGGACCGAGTTCCGGCACGCGAGTTTCCGCGACTACGTGGATGCCGTGCGCGCGGCGGGTTTCGCCGAACGCCGCTACCGGGGCGAACTGCTGGGCGGGAAAAGGCACCCCATCCTCTCCGGCGTCTGGTCCGCGCGCATGTACCTGAAACAGGCCAACGACGTCTGCCAGAATCTGCTACAGAATTATCTCGAGCCCGTCTGCGCGGCTGCGTCCTTCGCACGCGGCCAGAGCTACCCCGGGGGAATGATCCATCACGCCTGGAAGCTCCTGCTGGCGAACCACCCCCACGATTCGATCTGCGGCTGCAGCACGGACGAGGTTCACCGGGAGATGGAGAGCCGCTTCTGTGGCGTGCAGCAGACCGCGGAGCGGCTGCTTGGCGGCGAGATGGCCGCCTTGGCGCCCCGCTTCGCGCGCCGACCGGAGGGCGACCGCGACACCGTCCTCACAGTCCTCAACCCCCTGCCGCTGCGGCGGAGCGAGGTCGTCGAGCGGCTGGTCGTGCTGCAGCCATTTGGCTACGACCCGAGCCGGCTGCGGCTCTACGACGAGGCGGGCCGGGAGCTGCCCGCCGTGCTCTCCTCCTTGCGCTTCGTCGAACGCTTCTGGGGCATCGACTACCGGGCGCAGCTAGCTTACGAGGACCAGCAGGAGCGCTTCGCGGTCTACACCGAGCGCTTTCCCGATCGCGTCTCCACAGGCGAGCTGCCGGAGCGGGATCTCTTCTTCAAGATCAGCTTCCGCGCGGAGGACCTGCCCGCACTGGGGCACGCGAATTTCTATCTGCGCGAGGCGCCCACGGACGAGGAGGCGCCATCGCTAGACGATGCTGTCACAGCATCTTGCGACGATGAGCTCGCGCTTCTCGAGAACTCCCTGCTTCGCGTGGAGCTGCGTCCGAACGGCAGCTTCGACCTGCACGACAAGCGCGACGGACGTGTCTACCGGAACCTCGGCTGCCTCGAGGACGGCGAGGACGTGGGCGACGAGTATGACTACTCCTCCGGGACGGAGCCTCTGACCCTCCGTTCCGATCCTTGCACGGGCGAGCTCCGCGTGGCGCCGGAGCGCGGGCTGGTCGCCAGCGCGGTCGTCGAGTTCGACTTCCCGCTGCCCGCGCGTATCGGCGCCGACCGCAGACAGCGCGCCCGCGAGCGCGTCTCCTGCCCAGTCCGCACGACCCTGACCCTGCGCTCGGGCAGCCCCGTGCTCGACATCGAGACGCGTTTCGTCAACCGGGCCGAGGACCACCGCCTCCGCGCGCTCTTCCCAACTCCCCTGCGGACAGGCGAGCTGCTCTCGGACGGGCAGTTCCTGATCTCGCCGCGCCCCCTGCGGCCGCCCCGCGGCGAGGACTGGGTGCAGCCCCACCCCGGCACTTACCCCCAGCAGGATTACTCCCTGCTGCAGGACGAGTCGGGCGGACTCGCTCTACTCGTGCGGGGGCTGCCGGAGGTTGAGGCCTTTTGTTGCGAGGACGGCGGCGCCGGGCTTGCCCTCACCCTGCTCCGCGCCGTCGGCTGGCTGTCGCGGGACGACTTCGAGAGCCGTCGCCGCATGAACGCCGGACCCACGCTGTTCACGCCAGAAGCGCAATGCCTCGGGCCCCAGCGCTTCCGCTACGCGCTCCTGCCCTATCAGGGTGATCATCTCGCCGCGGGGGTCAAGGATCTCAGCCAGCGCTGGCGCGTGCCGCCGCTCAGCGGCCAGGGCGTGCTGGACGGCCACATCCCCGGCGCCGGCGACTTCCTCCGCAAGGGCGACGGTCCCACCTGCGTCAGCGCCGTGAAGCGCCATTGTGAGCGCGACACGCTGGTCGTGCGGCTCTACAACCTTTCGGATCGGTCCACGCGGGAGACCCTGCACAGCGGCCTCGCGCTGCGCAGCGCCTGGCGCCTGGATCTCCTGGAGCAACGGGGCGAAGAGCTGCCTCTCCCGGGACCGAACGAAGTCGCCCTCGCGCTGAGACCCCACGAGATCGCCACGCTGGAGCTGGAGTTCGAGGGAAGCGGGGACTGAGCCGTTCTCAGGCCGAGGCCGACTCGCCGAGGAGGGCCAGAACCGTCTCGGGGGGAACGTTCTGGAAGGGCAGCGAGACCGTGACGATCGTGCCGACGCCCTCCGTGCTGGCGAGATAGATGCGGCCGCCGTGAGCCTCCACCACGGCCTTGACGATGGAGAGCCCCAGGCCGGTACCCTCCGCGTGGTGCTTGGCGTTTGGCGCGCGGACGAACTCGAGGAAGACGTCCTCCACGAGTTCCTCCGGGATCCCGATGCCCTCATCCACAACGGCGATGCTCATCTCCAGCTCGAAGAAGGTCACGGAGACCTTCACCTCGCTGCCATCGCCAGAGTACTTCACCGCATTGTGGACCAGGTTCTCGAAGGCAAAACGGAGATCGGGCGGCACGCCCCAGCTGATGATCGCCTGTTCGTTCAGTCTCGCGGTCAGCTGGATCTCCCGAGCATCGGCCGTCGTCTTCAGCGACTCGACGATCTCCGTCAGGATCTCGTTGACGTTGACGTTGCGCGTCCAAGGCGCCTTCTCCTGGCCCTCGCGGATCTTCGCCAGCTCCAGGAGATCGTTGACGATCGACAGCAGCTCGTCCGTCCTCTCCACCGCGCCATTGAGCAGCCTTTTGCCCCGATCCGAATCGGCATCGGTGTAGCCCTTCGTAATCACCTGCAACGTCGTCTTGATCGTGCCCAGGGGGGAGCGCAGCTGATGGGCCGAGATCCGCATGAAGTGGGACTTCCTGTTCTCCAGATCGCTGATCTCGCTAAACGCCTCCTCCAGTTTCTGGCGGCCCTCTTCCGCGACGAAGTCCGCAATCCGCTTGTACTCCTCGGAGCGCTGCTTGACCGTCCACGTGAGGTAGACGGTGCCGAAGACGACCGCCAAGAGCACCGCGAACCGCAGGCCAGGCAGGGCGCCGTACGCGTCGGGGCCATCGGCGATCGCATGGCGGGACAGATAGGCAGACGATTCACCGATGTGCAGGAGGACCATCGCGATGCAGGTGCCCGTTGCGATGACGAACATCGTCCGCGCCGATAGCATGGCGATCCCGATGGCCATGTGAAAGATGAAGAAGGGTGCGATCGGGCTCGCCAGGCCGCCGGTGAGATGCACCACCACCAGCAGCACGGAGAGATCCAGGACGATCTCGACGATGCTCGTGACCTGCAAGTTGGTGAGGAAAGAATCCTCCCCCAGCAGCCGGAGCAGGAGCCACCAACAGAGCAGGTTGTATGACGCGACGGTGATCGCCAGGATCAGCAGCGTGGGCCAAAGCTGGAGGGTGCCGAAGCGAAGGCCCGCGAGCGCTCCCAGCGCCAGGCCGGCCGCGGCGAACCAGCGGAGCTTCCCGAACCAGAGGAGCAGCTCGTGCAGCTCGAGACTGAAGGTCGGGCGATCTGAGGTCGGAATCATGATCCGTGCGCGCTAAGCAGTTCCTCGATCACAGCCAAGAGCTCCTCCGGCTCGATCGGCTTCTCCAGGAATCGATCGTGCGGGACGAAAGACTCCTGAACCTCCATGCGGTAGTTGTAGACCGCATCCACGCCGGTCAGCATGATCACCGGCAGCTCCTTCGTCTCGGGGTCGCTCTTGAGCTTGCGGGCGATGTCGAAGCCCTCCGAGAGATGATCCATCATCACGTCCAGCACGACGAGATCCGGCTTCTCGCGCGCGACCTGCTCGAGCGCCTCGGTCCCATTGGATGCGGTAACGATGTCGAAACGCGTCTCCAGAATGGCGCTCACCGCTTCGACGAAGACGGGATCGTCATCCGTGAGCAAGATCTTCTTCCTTGCCATGTTTCTCCCCTTGCCTTTCCTGACTGCCCCCGTCGGAGCGCCTGGTTTCCTGCAGGGTCCCGGACACCGGGCGCCAGGGCGCGCCTCGTCTCCCGTCAGCCGCCGAGCAGCGCCATGACGCGCTCCGCCGCAACAATCACGGCTTCCCGGACCGGCCGCGAGAGACCCGGCTTGACTTCCTTCAGCTTACCGCCTGTCTGCGCCGCCACGATACTGATCCGGATCCCGCAGCGATCCTGGATCTCCTTCAGCAGGTTGGACGTGGGGAACTGATGGAAGGAATAGTCGATGATCTTCTTCTCGGGGATCTCGTCTACCGAGATCTCGAACACCTCCCCCGGCTCCCGGTCTTCTCTCGTCACCGCGTCGACGACGATGAGATGCTCGGGATGCTTGTCGAGCAAGGTGATGTTGAAGAGGACGTCGCGCACGCTCGTGCCCACGTCCTCCGCATGGGCATAATCGGGCAAGTCGTGATGCTGCCGGAGCCGCTTGATCACTGCCGGTCCGAAGCCGTCGTCGGCCATCAGCACGTTGCCGCAGCCAAGCACGAGAACGCGCTTCGTCTCGATCTCCTCGAACATGCTTCCCCGCTCTCGCACAGAGCCCTGTCGCGTTCAATTGTCAGCTTGGGCTGCAGGTCGCACATGCGCCTGCAGCCCAAGCGTGACGGGTACCCGTGCGCTACGAACTAGAAGTTACGAATCCTGTCGATCTCCTCGCCCTTACTGTCGAAGAGGCCAACCTCGATCTCAAGACCGCCATCCAGGCGGTGCGTGGCGCAGCTCAGTCATGGGTCGTAGGCACGTATGGCCATTTCGATCGTGTTCAGAGTCGCCTGGTCGTACGTGCCGTCCTTGATCAGAGCCATGGCCGCCTGCTTCACGGACATGTTGATCGGCGCCTGGTTGTGAGTCGAACCAACGATCAGGTTGGCCTTCGTCACCAGGCCGTTCTCGTCGGCCTCGTAGTGATGGATCAGCGTGCCGCGGGGAGCCTCCACACATCCCACGCCGACTCCGGCCTTGACCGTCGCGTCGGCCCGGATGTCCCTGCTGGTGATCTCTGGATCCTCGAGCAGCTCGATGGCCCTCTCGCAGCTGTTCACCAGCTCGATCAGTCGCGCATAGTGATACAGTAGCGTAAGCTGCGTCGGACGGCCGAACTGCTCCCGGAAGATCTCGAGCTCCTTCTGCGCCTCGGGCGTGCCCATCTGGTCGCAGACGTTGATGCGCGAGAGGGAGTTGCTCCGGTAGATCCCGACGGGATCGTCGAGATCCATCGAGAACTGTCCGCCGGCCCACTGCTTCGCGAAGGGCATCTTCACGTAGGTCCACGGCTCGATGTGCTCGCCGATGTGGTCGGTGTACTGATCGTAAGCGAAGTCGTCATAGCTACCATCCGACTTCATGAGGCGAAGCTTCCCGTCGTAGATGTCGTGCGTGCCGTCGTCCGTGACCGTTCCGATGAAGCCGGTGTCGATCACACCGACGGTCTTGATGGCATCGAGATACTTCGGAAAGACGTTCGTCTTCGCGTAGTCGATGGTGAACTTGGCGAACTCGAACTGCTCCTTGGTCTCCGCCAGAAACTCGTCACGCTCCGCCTCGAGCAGGGGCCGCGTGAATCCGCCGGCCACCGCAGCGACCGGATGGATCACCTTCCCCAACCACTTCTCGAGGACCATGGCGCCCCGCTGGCGATAGTTGACCACCTTCTTCGCCAGGTCCGGCGCTGCCTGGGCGATACCGACGACGTTGCGAATCGCTGGATCCGCGTCCGGACCCAGGACGAAGTCGGGCGCCGCCAGGAAGTAGAAGTGCAGCAGCTTGTCCGGGATCCAGGCCAGATGCTGGGCCAGCCGCCGCAGCTTCTGAGCCGTCGGCGGCGGTTCGACACCGAAGATGCTGTCGACCGCCTTTACGGAAGCCAAGTGGTGATTCCAGGGGCAGATGCCGCAGATGCGATTGACGATGCGTGGCATCTCCTCCACGGGCCTGCCCTCGCAGAACTTCTCGAAGCCGCGCAGAGCGAACACGTGGAACTTTGCATCGGCAACATTGCCCGCATCATCAAGCTGGATCGCGACGCGTCCGTGTCCCTCGATCCGCGTGATGGGCTGAATGTTGATCAGCTCTCCCATTGTCCAAACCTCCTTCGAGGACCGCGCCGGGCCGCAGCTACTTGCGGCGTGCCGGGAGCGGGCGCAGGTTGCCGTGAGAACCGACGAAGCGATTGAGCATCGCCCGCCGGTCGACCACGCTCTTGGCGTCCTGACCGATCGAGGACAGGGCGCCCATCATGTCCACGAGAGGCTTGGCCCCCTTGCGGATGGGACCGAAGCACCCTCGGCAGGACTGCCTGGCGGACACGCAGCGTGGCGTGCCCTCCTTACCCGCGCAGCCGGCGCGTGTCACGGCACCGACGCAGAGGTAGCCCTGCTCCATGATGCAGCGCATCTTCTCGAGGGGCTGCTCGGGATCGTACTCGAAGTTCTCGAGCGGACGCTTGATCGCGGCGCCACCGCCCGATTTCTCCTCGCGGATCACCGGACAGGTGTCGCAGACGCTCCTCTCCGGCAGGGCCCACTCGGTCTTGCCGTCCAGCAGCGCGAGGATCGCGTCGGCGATCCAGTCCGGATGCGGCGGGCAGCCCGGGATGTGGATGTCCACCTTCACGATCTCGTCGAGGGCCGCCACGTTCTCCGTGTAGAGCGGGATGACGTCGCGGGGATCCTCCGCCGGCTCGTGGGTCGGGCAGTCGCGAAAGACCTTCTCGAGCACATCCTCGTTGGAATACATGTTGGCTTGAGCCGGGATGCCCCCGTCGGTGGCGCAGGTACCGAGCGCGATGAGGATATCTACCTTCTCGCGCATCTCCTCCAGGACCTCCTTGTGCTCCACGTTGCGCACGGCACCGGAGACCAGCCCCACCGTCGCCTTCGGTAAGGTGAGCTTCTCTCCATCTCCTCGAGAGCCGAAGTACTTGCTGTCCACGAGAGCGGGGATGTGAACTAGCTCGATCTTCTCGGGGATCAGATCGAGGATCACATCCCCGATGTTGAGGATTGAAATTTCGCAGCCGGAGCAGGAGTTCAGCCACTCCGACGACACCTTCACAGCCATTCTTACACCTCCCGATTCACGAGGTGAAACGGTCGTGCGCTGGATGACCATCGCCGCCAGCGACACGCCCGCAACCTGATCAAGGTATACTGGAACCGAAACTCAAGATAAAGGGCCTATTGGGCGAGGGGCTCCTTCCTTTGCCTGTCCATGTGATCGCATTCGATTACCCAGGGGAATCCCCTTCGACCACGACCTCCGTGACCACCCTCCTCGTGTAGAGAAAGACCTTCCCGCCCTCCTCCACGACCCGGGTCTCGAAGTCGTGCGTCTGATACTCCTCCGCAACCTGTCCGGCCGCCTCCACGCTCTCGTACTCCTGCCCGTCCCACATGAACTTCATGCCGTCGATGAATTTCGCTCTCGGTTCCGCCATGTCAGCCACCCTCATCTTCTCATGCGTAGGGACTCGGGCCGAGCTCCTTGATCTCGTCGGTGAAGTTCTTGATCACCTCGGCGAACCTCTGTCCCTCCGACGCGGACACCCACTCCAGCCGGAAGCGCTCCGGCTCGATCCCCAGATCCTCGAGCATCAACTCGATCGCTTCGGCGCGCTGCTGAGCTTTTACATTACCATCCTGGTAATGGCAGTCGCCGATGTGTCACCCACAGGCCAGAATGCCGTCCGCCCCGTTGGTCAGCGCGTTGATGATCAGATTCGGGTGGAGCATGCCGGAACACATCACGCGGATGATGCGGATGTTGGCCGGGTATTGTGTTCTCGAAACACCAGCCAGATCCGCGCCCGCGTAGGCGCACCAGTTGCAGCAGAACCCAATGATCAGGGGCTCGAAACCATTTTCGCTCATTCTTCGCTCCTTGCTACCGGACCGTCATATGCGCAGCTCATCGTTCCATCGCCGCTTCGATCATCGCTTCGAGTTGCGCCAGCTTGAAGTGCTTGATGAAGACGCCCTGCTTGGGGCAAGTGGCCTGACAGGAGCCGCAGCCCTTGCAGAGGGACTCGTTTACTTCCACCGTCTTCTTGATTGTCCCAGCGCTCATGTACTCGATCAGCGTGATCGCGTCATAGGGGCAGGGGCTGATGCAGTAAGCGCAGCCGTCGCAGTTGGCGTCGAGGATCGTGGAGACCGCCCCCTCCATCTCCAGTTCCTCCTGCGACAGGATCGTCGCCGCCCGGGAAGCCGTGGCACAGGCCTGGGCGATAGACTCGTCGACGGCCTTGGGCCAGTGGGCCAAGCCGCACATGAAAACACCCTCCGTGGCGAAGTCCACGGGCCGCAGCTTCATGTGCGCCTCGAGGAAGAACTTCTCCTGGGACTGGGAGACCTTCAGCATCTTGGCCAGGTCCTCCGCGTCGTCCTGCGGGATGACTCCCGTGGAGAGCACGAGCAGATCGGTGTCGATCACGAAGTCCCGGTTCAGCATGAGATCGCGCGTGCTCACCCGCAGTTCGTCGCCGTCTGACGTGACCTCGGGCTTCCTGTCCGTGTCGTAGCGCAGGAATCGCACACCCGCCTTCCGAGCCTGTCCGTAGTGCTTCTCCCGCAGGCCGTAAGTACGAATGTCGCGGTAGAGGACATAGACCTCGGTGTCCGGGCTGAGCTCCTTGATCTTCAGCGAGTTCTTGACAGCGTGGGAGCAGCAGATGCGGCTGCACCAGGGGCGGTCCGGCTCGCGGGAGCCGACGCACTGGATCATGACCACTGACTTCAGGCCTGTCACACCGCTGGCGCCAGCCACCAGTCGCGACTCCAGCTCCCTCTGGGTCAGGACCTTCTCGTTCTCCCCGTAGAGATACTCCGCGGGCTGTCTTTCCTGAGCTCCCGTCGCCACGACGATCGTGCCGTGCCTGACGATCTCCTCGCCGGCCCCGTTCTCGATCTTCGACTCGAAGTTGCCGTAGAAACCGTCCACCTCGGTGAGACGGCTGTCCAGGTGGAGGTGCACGCGGGGATGATCGATCACCTCCGCGATCGTCTTTTCCAGACGGGCCTGGGGATCCGCCCCACCCAGCAGGTAGTGGACCTTGCGCAGGTTGCCGCCGAGTTCTCCCTCCCTCTCCACTAGATGCACGTCGAAGCCCTGCCTGGCCAGGTCCAGGGCCGCGGTCATGCCGGCAATGCCGCCGCCGATGACCAGGCCGTCCTGCGTGACTGGCACCTTGATCCGCGAGAGCGGCTCGAGCATACGGGCCTTTGCCACGGCCATGCGCGTTAGGTCCTTCGCCTTCTCGGTCGCCAGCTCCGGCGCATGCATGTGCACCCACGTGTTCTGGTCGCGGATGTTGGCCATCTCGAACAGGTACTCGTTCAGACCCGCCTCGCGGCAGGTGTCGCGGAAAAGAGGCTCGTGGGTACGCGGAGAACAGGACGACACCACGATGCGGTTGAGGTCGTGCTCCTGGATCATCTCCTTGATCCGCACCTGCGTGTCCACGGAGCAGGTATACAGGTTGTCCTCCGCGTAGACCACGTTCGGCAGCGTGCGAGCGTACTCGACGATCGAGGGCACGTCGGCGACGCCCCCGATGTTCTTCCCGCAGTGGCAAACGAAAACCCCGACGCGCGGCTCCTGCCCCGCGACGTCCTTCTCGGGCGGGTAGGCCTTGCCGGTGATGAGCGAGCCCCGCTCCTCCTCTAGCAGGCACATCGCCTTCGAGGCGGCGCCGCAGGCCTGCATGACCGTCTCGGGGATGTCCTTCGGCTCCGTGAAGGGGCCGCAGACGAAGACTCCGTCCTTGCCGGTCTCCACCGACGAGAACTCGTCGGTGCGGCAGAAGCCGAGCTCGTCGAGCTCGACGCCGAACTTGTCCGCCAGCTCCTTCACACCCTCCGTGGGAGACAACCCACAGGAGAGGACGACCATGTCGAACTCCTCGGTCACCAAGCTCTTTCCCTCGTCCTGGTAGACCAGCCGCAGGTTCCTCGTCGCGGGATCCTCGTGGATGGCCGACGGTTTGCAGCGGATGTAACGAACGCCCGCTTCCTTGCCGCGCTCGTAGTAGTCGTCGAAGCCCTTGCCGAAGGCCCTCATGTCGATGTAGAAGATCGTACACTTCAGATCCTGCTCGTGCTCCATGCCGATGATCGCGTGCTTCGTCGCGTACATGCAGCAGACCGACGAACAGTAGTCGCGCTTGTCCGCCTCGCGGGAGCCGACGCACTGGATGAAGGCGACGTTTTTCGGCACGTGGAGGTCCGAGGGGCGCAGCACTTTCCCCTCGAAGGGCCCGCTTGCGGACAGGATGCGCTCGAACTGGAGGCTGGAGACCACGTTGGGATAGCGGCCGTAGCCGTACTCCTGCACCAGCTCGGGATCGAAGAGATCGAATCCGGGCGCCAGGACCACGGCGCCGACGTCCACCTCCTGCGTGAGATCCTCCTGCCCGTAGTCGATCGCGTCGGCATCGCAGAACTGCGCGCAGGCCTTGCAGACGTCTTCCGCGTCGCGGCGGAAGTGCATGCAGCTCTCCGGATCGATCACCGCGGCGCGCGGCACCGCCTGGGGATAGGGAATGTGGATGGAGGGTCTCGGCCCGATCCCCTCGTCGAACTCCGACATGATCGGCCGCACGGCCTTGTCGGAGATCCCCGCGAGATCCACCGTCTCGATCGGACAGACGACTTTGCAGGCACCGCAGACCATGCAGCGCAGGGAGTGCCGGTCGTAGGCCGGTGCGATGACCTTCTCCGTGCCTCGGCCGACGAAGTCGATCGCGCCGACTCCCATCCTCTCCTCGCAAACCCGCACGCAGAGACCGCAGAGGATGCAGTCGTCCTTCTTCTCCGGGAAGCGCGTCCCCTCGACGCCAAGCTCCGCCGCCATCTTCTGGACGGACTCGATATCCGAACAGCGGGCCAGCAGGAGCTCCATCATCACCTTGCGGGTCCTCAGCACGCGCTCCGACGCCGTCTTGATCGACATGCCCCTCTGTGCCGGCGCGACGCAGGCGGCCTGGAGGGCGGGCCGCGGCCCGTCCACCTCCACCAGGCAGAGCCGGCAGGCGCCATAGGGCAACAGCGCCTTGTGGTGGCACAGGGTGGGGATGGCGATGCCCAGTTTCTCCGCCGCCTGGAGGACGGTGGACCCCTCTTCTACCTCCACCTTCTTGTCGTCTATCATCAGGCTAATCATCTCGCACTCCGGCTTGCTGGTCCGGTCGCCTGCAGTCCAGGCAGGCGACGATCTCGCCGTCCTTCTTGTACTCGAACAGAAGCTCTAAATCGGGTCGGCCGGCCACGATCGCCCCCAGGGTCGCCGTGAGGTCGCCCAGCGGCTTTCGATCCGGGTGGCTCAGCTGGAAGCTCGCCCTTACGATCGTTCCACGGCCGGGAGCCGAATCCAGCTCGAGGTCCCCGCCGCTGTCCTTGGCGGCCTGGGCCAGCAGGGGCAGGCCGAGACCCACGTGACGGGTCGTCCGTGTCGTGAAGAAGGGATCGAGGGCCTTCCGCCGCATCGTCTCGTCCATCCCCTTGCCGTCGTCCCGGATCTCGAGCGAGAGGCGGTCGCTGGCGCTATCCTCGACGAGGCGGATCTCGATCGTCCGCGCGCTGGCGGCGACCGAGTTTTCCACGATGTCCAGGACATGCAGCGACAGGTCTTCCATCTCAGCCAATCACGACCTTTCTGCCACCTTCTCCTGACAGTGCCTTGCCGATCTCCTCGAGACTCGCCTCCTCCAAAAGGAACGTCGTGCGGCTCCTCCCGATATCCTCCAGGCGGTGTGCATCCGAGGAAGTGATCACAGGGTAGTCCGTCCAGCGATTCCGCCAGTCCGCGAGCGCCGCGCGGGGGGACACTTCGAGCGCGTCGAGTTCCAAGCCCGGCGGGATGAAACCCAGCTGGCCGAGCAGGCCGAAGCCCTCGCGATCCACGTGGGAGGCGATGGCGAGCCCGCCGTGCTCATGGATGGCATCCACGGTCTCCTCCAGCTTCAGCGTCGTGGCGCCGATGAGCAGCGCCGGATCGAGCGCGGTCGGCTGATCCTGCTCGTCGACGATCACCTGGGGCCCGAAGACGTCCGCATCGTTCTCTCCGGACAGGGTCTCGTCGATCAGCGCCTGTAGGCCGCCCAGACCTTCCTCCGTCCCAAAGAGCCCCAGAATGTGCACCTCCTCGCGCGTCGTGATCTCGATGCCCGGGATGACAGACAGCGATTCCCGCTCGCCCGCCCTCGCGACCGCCAGCGCGTTGCCGACGGAGTTGTGATCACAGATCGCGATCATGTCCAGACCCTGCTCCTTTGCCCGTCGCGCGATCGCCGTCGGCAGCATCTCGAGCTCGCCGCAGGGAGAGAGGCAGGTATGCACGTGCAGGTCCGCCTTGAGCTCCCTCATGGCTCCCGATCCGTCGCACCCTCCGAAACGCCTCGTATCCCGAGGCCGTACAGTCTCCCGCTGAGCTCGAAGGCCGGCAGCTCGCTGACGAGAATGGGTATCCCCTCGCTTTCCGCCTTCTCGAGCGTCTCATCGTGGGGTTCCCTCCCGCCAATCAGGACGATGCCGGCCAGCTCCTTGATGCTCGCCACGGCCACGATGTTCTCGTGGACCTGCAGCGTGAGCCAGAGGTTTCCCACCTCGGCGTGGGCGAGGACGTCGCTGAGAAGATCGCTCGTGTATCCTCCCGTCACGACTCTGTCCAGGTCGTCCTTCGCCGACCGGGCCACGAACCCCAGCTCTTCAACCAGATTCGCCAGCGTCATGCTTGCCCTCGCCCGTGTAAAAGGTGACTCGCAATCGAGTGCCCTCGCCCACCCGCGATTCGATGTCGCACTCGTCGCCCATCCGTTGGATGTTCGGAAGCCCCATCCCAGCACCGAAGCCGAGCTCCCTCACCCAGTCCGCGGCGGTGGAGTAACCCGGCTCGAGGGCCTTGGTCACGTCGGGGATGCCTGGTCCCGAGTCCGTCACCTCGACCTGGATCTTCTCGGGCTGCACACGCACGCCGATCTTGCCGCCCTTCGTGTAGATGACCAGGTTCATCTCGGCCTCGTAGCTGGCGATCGCGATCCTCCGCACGATATCCGGATGGATGCCGAGGTGCTTCAGGGTCCGCTTCAGACGGCTCGATCCCTCCCCCGCCTTCTTGAAATTCTCACCCTCGACGTAGTACTCGAAGACCAGGGTCGTGTCGTCCGCCTCGATATCCTCGAAGATATGGCTCGCCCGGTACTGCTGGATCTCCTCCTTGTGGTAGTCGATCTCGAACTTCCGCAGCAGCCCTTCGATCACATCCCCCTTCGTTACGATGCCGACCAGCTTCCCGCTCTTGCGATCGACGACCAGGTAGCGGCCGCGGCCTGTCGTCTCGAACTTGTCGATCGCGGAGGCCAGCAAATCGTCCTCGTAGAGCGTCTCGATGTCCTTCGTCATCTTCCGTTCGATCGGACAGTCCGCCTGGCGATCGGCCAGGAACTTGATGAAATCCTCGATGCTGATGATGCCGACCAGCTTCTCCTTGTCGACGACGGGAAGCCCGGAGATACGGTTGGAGCGCAGGATCTCCCGCAAATCACTCATGGGCGCCTTGGGGTGAACGGCGATGGGGTTTCTGGACATCACGTCGCCGATCTTCAGCTCGTAGACCACCTCCTGCAGCTTCGTGACTCTCTTCGAATCCCTCACAACTAGCCTTCCTCCGAGCAGCCAATGAGCCCCTCCTTGTACAGACGCCCGCAGCTCTCGAACATCGGCAGCTCGGTCGCCAGGAGGGGAACACCCCTATCGTTGGCCAGGGCGATCGTCTCGGAGGCCGGTCTCTTGTCCCGGACGAAGCAGATGGCCTCGATATTGGCCATTTCGGCGGTGCGCACCACCTGCGGATTCGTCAGCCCGGTCAGCAGCAGCGCGCCGGCCTTGATGTGAGCGAGGACGTCGCTCATCAGGTCGGCCCCGCAGCACATCTGCACATCGACGGACTCGAGGTCCCGCCCCGCGATGAGCTCTGCATCCAGGATCCTCTGTACGTCTCGTAGGTTCATGTCGGTATTCGAGTCCTTTCCAGTCGTTCTTCCTCTCACCCCGTCAGTCCACGAGCACCGCATCGGAGCGGCAGGAGTCGCGGCACACCCCGCACTGGATGCACTTCTCCTGCTCGATTGCATGTGGCATTTTCTTCTCGCCCGTGATCGCATCCTGGGGACAATCCCTGGCGCAGAGTGTGCAGCCGGTGCAGAGCTCCGGATCGATCGTGAACGTGATCAGCGCCTTGCAAACTCCACCCGGGCAGCGCTTCTCCCGGATGTGTGCCTCGTACTCCTCGCGGAAGTACTTGAGCGTCGAGAGGACCGGGTTGGGCGCCGTGCTCCCGAGTCCGCAGAGGGAAGCGTCCTTGACCGCGAGCGCGAGCTCCTCGAGCATCTCGATGTCCCCCTCGCTGCCTTCCCCCTCGCAGATCTCCGTCAGGATCCGGAACATCACGTCTACGCCCTCGCGGCAAGCGGTGCACTTGCCGCAGGACTCGTCGCGCAGGAACTCGAGGAAGTAGCGCGACACGTCCACCATGCACGTTTCCTCGTCCATCACGATCAGCCCGCCCGAGCCCATGATCGATCCGGCCTCGGTCAGCTTCTCGTAGTCGACCGGCAGGTCGAGGAGCGATTCCGGCACGCAGCCCCCGGAGGGGCCGCCCGTCTGAACGGCCTTGAAGCGCTTGTCGCCCAGGATTCCCCCGCCGATGTCGTAGACGATCTCCCGCATCGTGATACCCATCGGCACCTCGACCAGGCCCGTGTTCTTGACCTTGCCGACGAGCGCGAAGACCTTCGTCCCCTTGCTCATCTCCGTGCCGATGCTGGCGAACCACTCGCCGCCCCGGTTGATGATCTCCGGGATGTTGGCCCAGGTCTCGACGTTGTTGATGTTGGTGGGCTCGCCGTAGACGCCCGCCTGGGTGGGGAAGGGCGGGCGCACGCGCGGCTCGGGCGGCCTGCCCTCCAGCGACGCGATGAGCGACGTCTCCTCGCCGCAGACGAAGGCGCCGGCCCCCCGGTGGATCGAGATGTCGAAATCGAAGCCGGTGCCGAGGATGTCCTCGCCGAGCAGGCCGTACTCTCTGGCCTGCTCCATCGCCAGGATCAGCCTCTCGCGGGCCAGGGGATATTCGTTCCTTATGTAGACGTGACCGTGGGCCGCGCCGATCGACTTCGCGCCGATCGTCATCCCCTCCAGGACGGAGTGCGGATCGGACTCGATAATGCTTCGATCCATGAACGCACCGGGGTCGCCCTCGTCCGCGTTGCAGATGACGTGCTTGGCGCCACCCTCTGCGCTCCGGCAGAACTCCCATTTCAAGCCAGTCGGGAACCCAGCACCTCCGCGACCGCGCAGGCCGGATCCCTTCACCTCCCCAATGATCTGTTCTGGCGTCAGCTCGGTCAGCGCCTTGACCAGGGCGGTATAGCCGTCGCGCGCGATGTACTCGTCGATCTTCTCTGGATCGATCATCCCTCGGTTGCGCAGGGCGATCAGGACCTGCTTGCTGAAGAAGCCGATGTCACCCATGATGGGCACCGGCGTCTTCTCTCCCGGCGGCGTGAACATGAGCTTCTCGACCGGACGGCCCTTGAGGAAGTGCTCCTCCACCAGGTGCGGGATGTTCTTTTCCGTCAGCAGCTGGTAGAAGATCTCGTCGGGCTGGACGACCATCACCGGGCCCTGCGCGCAGAAGCCGTTGCAGCCGGTGAGCACGACCTGGATCTCATCCTGGAGGCTGTGCTTGCCGAGCTCCTCGACCAGCACGTCCTTGATCTTGAATGCCTTGTTCGAGACGCAGCCAGTGCCCGAACAGAGCATCAGGTGTATTCGGTACTGATTCATCGGTCCAGGCGGCCTCCTTCCGGCGGCTGGCGGTCTAGCCCATGCGCTCGCTGCCCACCGCCAGCGCGTACTCCCGGACCACGTTGCCGGATAGCACGTGGCCCTCGAAGATTTCCTTCGTCTTCTTCTCGTCCAGATCGACGTACTTCACGGGCGCCTCGCCCTTCATCTCGACCGTCATCATCGGCTCACGGCTGCACAAGCCGGCGCAGCCCGACGTAGTGACGACGATGTCTTCGCGATCGACCCCGGCGTGCAATTCCAGGAGGGTGCTCATGATCTTCCGGGCGCCGGCGGCGATCCCGCAGGTCCCCATGTGCACGGTGACCCGCGCGTTGGCTTCGCCGTCGCGCAGGCTCATAGCCTTGGCCATTTGCTGCCTGATCTTCTCGAGATCACCCGGCTTCAGTTTCGACACACCCGCCTCCTCGTCTGGCACTTCCTTTTCAGGCGTACTTCTTCAGGAGCTTCGGCACCTTGGCAGGATCGACGCTGCCGAAGAGATCCTCGCCACTAGTCAGCACGGGGGCCAGCCCGCAGCACCCCACGCAGCGGACGGTCTCCAGCGTGAACTGGCCGTCCGGCGTCGTCTCGCCGCTCTTGATGTTCAACTCCCGCTCGAGCCGGTCCACGATGCGCGGCGCGCCGCGTACGTGGCAGGCCGTTCCCATGCACACCGTCAGAATGATCTTGCCCCGCGGCTCCAGGCTGAACGACTTGTAGAAGGTCGCTATGCGGAGGATGCGCTCGAGGGGCACTTCCTTGAGCTCGGAGAGCCTCATCAGCATCTCGGGCGGGAGCCAGTTGAGCTCCGAGCTGATGTCCTGGAGGATGGGTACCAACGTCTCCGGACCGCCCTGGTACTGCGCCGTCAGGCTCTCGACCATGGCGTTCTTCTCGTCGTCGATCGCGAATTCCGGCATGACCGCGGGCGCGTCGATGTAGGCGTCGTTCCGGACGAGACAGTGCTGAACGCATTCGCCACAGCCGGTGCACTTCTCCTCGTCGACGTAGCGGGCCTTCTTGCGGACCTGCACCTTGAAGTGCCCCGCCTTTCCGTCGACACCCTCCACCTCGGAGTAGGTCAGCCGCTGGATGTTGATGTGCTGCCCGGCGTCCACCAGCCGCGGAGCCAGGGTGCACATGGCGCAGTCGTTCGTGGGGAAGGTCTTGTCCAGCTGGGCCATCACCCCGCCGATCGCGGGGTTGCGGTCCACCAGGTAGACCTTGAACCCCGACGCCGCCAGGTCCAGGGAGGCCTGCATGCCGCCGATGCCGCCTCCGACGACCAGCACCGATCCGACTTTATCGCCGTTCTCGCTCATCGTCCTTGCCCTCTCGCTGTAACTCGATCATCGCCTCGAAACAAACGCGCCGATCGGTGGACCTTGTCCGGCCTGCGTTCGAACACGTTCCGCCGTCACCCGACCGGTTCTCTGCTCACAGCGCCCAACAAGTCGGCCGTTTCGACCAGGTGCTTGCCCAGCCCCAGCTCATCGCCGGGGATGCCCATGGCCAGGCCGATCAGCTGCGTGAAGTAGAAGACCGGCAGTCCGAATTTCCTCCCTAGCCTCTCCTCGATCTCGCTCTGCCTCGTGTCCAGGTTCGCGTGACAGAGCGGGCAGGCGACGGCGATCGCGTTTGCTCCCGCCGCCTCGGCCTCGGCGAGGACATCCGCTGTCAGCTTGTAGACGATCTCCGTCTCGGTCAGGGAGAACGCGGCTCCGCAGCACATGGTCTTGAAGTTCCAGTCCAGTGTCGTCACGCCGGCCGCACGCAGCACAGCGTCCATGGACATGGGGTACTCGTGCTGGTCGAACTGCATGACCTTGGGCGGTCGGGTCAGGAGACAGCCGTAGTAGCAAGCGACCCGTAGCTGAGAGAGGTCCTCCGTCCCCTGCTTGGCGATCTCGGCGAGCATCTCCCCTTTCAGGAAGACCTCGAGCGCGTGGCGGATCTCAACGCTGCCGCCATAAGGGCTATCCAAGACCCGGCTTACCTTCTCCGCCAGTTCCGGCTTCTTCGCGGTCTCGTGTTGCCCCGACTTGAGCCGCCGGAAGCAGGACGCGCAGGGTACGACGACCTCCTCTTTTCCCATCTCCTCGACCAGGCGCAGGTTCGCCAGCGGTAGTGCGAGTGCGAGTAGCTCGGACACGGAGTGCGCCGGAGTCGAACCGCAGCAGATCCAGCCCGGGACCTCTTCGAGCTCCACGTCCAGCCTCGCGCAGACGGCCTTCAACGAAACATCAAACTCGGAGCCCGTGGAGTGAAGAGAGCACCCTGGATAGTAGGCGTATTTCATGTCCGCCCCTCCGCCTCTCGTTCGACCTTCTGTACCCTGGTGAAGATCCGTCGGGCCCGACGTGAACCTGTGAAGGTCGGCAGGGGCTTGAGCTTGCCCTTGCGGAGCATTCGCTTGCCCAGTTCCATGTCCTTGAGGTATTCGCCCGTGCGCAGCTTCAGGGACACGATCATGCCCGCCTCCCACATCCTCCCGAAGCGCTTGATGTTGGCGAGCGCTGCCCGGTGGAAGGAGCGCACCGCGCCGACCGACGGCTTCCTGCCCCTCTTCATGGCGATGATCTTCGCGGCGTCCATGACACGGGCGATGTCCACGTCCTGCGGGCAGCGAGTCGTGCAAGTCTCGCAGGCGGCGCAAAGCCACATGGTCTTGGAGTCGAGTACGAGTTCGTCCATCCCGAGTCGGATGGCGTGGATGAGCTGGGCGGGTGGATGATCCATCGCGTAGGCGATCGGACAGCCAGCGGCGCATTTGCCACACTGGAAGCAGAGGTTCACATCGACGTCGGACTCGGCGAGGACCGCGGCCGCTAGTCCGATGCCCGGCCTGATCAACTCGCTTGCATCAAGCGCGTTCATGGGAACCCCCATCCCGGTAAACAGGCCTTACTGTCTTTAATGGCATCATGCCGTTGGGTAGGTAGGCGGTCAAGGGGAGATCGGAATCTGGTAGACGCGTCGCGAGATCGCGACTCGGGAGAGGAAATGCCGACCAGAGGATGCACCATGTTGTGCCCTCTTCCGCCGTCGCGCGGCGAGAGATCGCCGTTCGCTTCCCGCAACGCGCAGCTTCCAGCTCAGCAGAAATCTGACTCGATGGGCCGCTCGACCAAGAAGGAAAACTCTTCACATTCTCGAAAGGCAGCCGCTGAGCGTCGTTGCGACATACAGTCTAGTGAATGATTTCACATACAACAAGACAAAAAGAGCTGTTTTCCTTATTTCAGTAACATTATCAGATATCGTAGTTTAGGGAATTCAGTCCGCCGAGCGGATCTTCTTCCTGCTGGCCATGTAGGCGAGGAGCTGCCGCAGATCCTCGATGCTCAGCTCGTCCTGGGGCGTGAGCTGATAGAAGGCATAGAGCTCGCTGATGATCCCCTCGTAGTCTCCGAAGGGCTGCTTCTCCGGCTCCGGCTCGGGCGGTTTCCTGATCGCCGGACCGGCTTCGCGCTCGCGATGGAGGAAGTCCTCGTAAGCAACGTCGATCTGGTCCGCGGCGAGCTGCAGGGTGAGGGTAACGTAGTTGTGCGCTTCCTGCTTCAGCTCCTTCAGCTTCGCGTCGGATTCCACCTCGGAGAGGAGATCGTCGTTGAGCCCGAACATGAGGTTGCGCAGCTCGCTTGGCTTCGCTCCGTCCGAGAAGCGCGTCGGGGCGAGCTCGTCGATGTAGTCGAGTAGCAGCGAGCGGTTGACGGTGCGGATCGAGGCCAGCAGCAATCCGTAGAGCACGCTGATGTATTGCTTCCGCTCGCCCGCCATCATGCGCTGGAAGTAAGCGAAGCGGCTCTTCCGGTGCGGCGAGAGAAGGCGCTGTTCGATGCGATCCTGCAGAGCTTCCTTGCGCGCCAGCAGCTCCTCGTAGAGGACAAGGTTGGGCCTCACGGCAACCTTCTTGAAGACCGCCTCGTTGCGTATCCGCCACTCGACCGGGTTGCTTCGCATCTTCTCGATCATGTAGAGCACGCGCCGGAGCACGTGATCCCTCGGCGCCGGCCGCCAGCCCAGCGCGCGCCGGGTCTCGCGCGAGTCCACCACCAGCTTGTGATCCATGTACTTCATCATCCAGGGCTGCTCGAAGGGCGGATTGCCGGTGATTCTCCCCAGCAGCGCGCGAAGGAGCACGCCGGGGTAGGCGAGCGCTCTGGGGACGAAGATGGGCCGCTGGATCTTGCCGTAGAAGAACCGGTTGGCGAGCTCGTAGAGCTCGCGATGAGATGTGGAGCCGTCGGGACTGGCGTGATAGACGGCATAGTCGGGCAGCCTGTCGCTGCGCCGGAACACGTTCTGGATCAGCTTGCTCAGATCACGCACGTGGATGTAAGTGACTGCGGTCTCCGCCTTGCCGCCGAGCATCCGGGCGTTCCAGTTGCTGCTGAGCCAGGTGGAGAGGAAGAAGTACAGGGGAGCGTACTCGCACCAGTCGCTGACGACCGCGGCGAGCCTGATCACAGAGCAGGGGACATGGACGGAGTACTCCTCGAGCAGCGCCTCCCCCGCCTTCTTGCTCCGCGCGTAGTCAAAGTCCGCGTCGGGCGGCGTGCGTTCCGTCACCCTCTCGCCCGCGGCCGGGAAGGAGCAGGCCGCCAGCGAGCTCGCGAAGAGGAAACGCCGCACATCCAGCTTCCGCGCGATCTCGAGCATGTTGCGGGTGCCGCCCACGTTCGTGCGCTCGTACTCGGGATTGTCCTTGTAGGTGAAGTCGTAGTAGCCGGCGAGGTGCAGAATGAAGTCGACGGGGCCCTGCTCGCCGATCAGCTCCGCGACGCCTTCGAGGGCGGGCCGGTTCGCGATGTCGACCTGGAGCCACTTGATGTTCGGGTGCTCGGGGATGTTCGCGCCCTTTTGCGAGCGCCGGGCGAGGCCGTAGATGAGGTAGTCGTCCTTGACGGCCTCCAGGAAATGCCGGCCCACGAGTCCCGAGGCTCCCGTGACGATGATCGTCGGCAGACGCACAGTCATCGCATTCCCTCACACACGCTGCTGGTCCTTCCGCGGGGAGCCGGGCCTCCCCTCACGCGGGAGGCGGCTTGGCCCCTCTGCACGACCGGTAAGCGGCCAGGATCGCGAGTGCCATGAGGCCGTCGATCGCGCCGGAGAGGAGAATCGCTCCTAGCTGCCGGACAAGGAAGAAATAGAGCAGCAAGAACACAAGGGCAGTGAACTTGGCGGCGATGGAAAACAGAACGAGGCCCTCGTAGCGCGACGGCCGCCAGGCCGCCAGCGAGTAAGCGAACGCCATCACGATGTGGAACACCCCGCCCTGGATCGGGAAGAAGCTCTCCCTCACGGGATTGAAACCGTAGTCCTGCATGCGCTCCGGCGTGGTCAGGATGAGACTCAGGCCGATCGCGGCGGAGTGCAGGGCCACGGCCCAGAGAATCAGGGACAGTCGACGGAACGGATCCAACTCCCCCACCCCTTGTCGTCGAGACGCGTCGACGTCTGAATACCCGGAACGCCCTCCGGTAAATGACGAGGGCTTGCCCCGCGGCAAGCCCTCGTCATTCAATATTCTCCGGTGGAGCCGAGGGGGATCGAACCCCTGACCTCATGACTGCCAGTCATGCGCTCTCCCATCTGAGCTACGGCCCCGAAACAGGTTGCACAATAACAAACGGGAATGCTAAGTCAAGGGGGGAAAGGAGCCGAAAGGGTGTGGAAATGAGACTCTTAGTGGAGTTCGAGCATGCATTGCGCTCGCGCCTGGCGCGTCCCAGCCGGAGGCTTTTCGCCTCCCTGCTCTGCGCTCTGATCGCTTCCCTCGCGCTCTTCGCCGCCGCGCCTCTGCCCGACGCAGAGGCGCGCACGGTCGTCGTCGAGATTCCGATCCAGGGCACCATCGAGATGGGCCTCGCCCCCTTCGTGCAGCGGGCGGTTGAGGAGGCGGAACGAGAGAACGCCGATGCGATCCTCTGCCGCCTGGACACCTTCGGCGGCCGCATCGACGCAGCCGTGCGCATCCGGGACACGCTCCTGCAATGCGAGCTGCCCACGGTAGTCTGGGTCGACGGCCGCGCGATCAGCGCTGGCGCCCTGATCACCCTCGCCGCCGAGACGGTCGTCCTGAACGAGGGCGCTTCGATCGGCGCCGCACAGCCGGTCCATATCTCGCCGGGCGGCAGCGAGCCCACCGGCGAGAAGGTCGTTTCCTACTTCCGCGGCGAGATGCGGGCCACCGCCGAGGCGCGTGGCCGTGACGCCCGCATCGCCGAGGCCATGGTCGACGCCGACATCGAGATCGAGGGTGTCAGCGAGGCGGGCAAGCTGCTGACCCTCACCTCCCAGGAGGCGCTCGAGCTGAAGATCGCGGACCACGTCGTCTCCGGCCGCAGGGAGCTGCGCGAGGTGCTGGGATGGGAAGACGCCGAGATCCGCTCCGTCGAGCCGAACTGGTCCGAGCTGCTCGTCCGTTTCCTCACGCATCCCATCATGGCGGGCTTGCTGCTGTCGATCGGCGGCCTGGCCCTGCTGCTGGAGCTCCGCACTCCCGGCCTCGGTATCCCCGGCCTGATCGGCGTCATCGCCCTCGCGCTCTACTTCGGCAGCCACTATCTCGTCCACCTGGCCGGCAATGTTGAGCTCCTCCTCTTTCTCGGCGGCCTCCTTCTGATCGTTCTGGAGGTCTTCGTCATCCCGGGCTTCGGCGCCGCCGGTATCCTCGGCGGACTCATGCTTGCCGCCGGTCTCCTGCTCAGCCGCGTGGCGCCCCACGGCGGCATGGGCGACATCGGCCGCGCGCTCGGGCTGCTCATCACCTCGTTCTTCGTCACGCTGGTACTCTTCGTCCTCCTCCTGCGCTACCTGCCCCAGGTGCGGTGGATGGGGCACATCGTCCTCTCCGACAGCCAGCAGCACAGCGCTGGCTTCCACGCCGACCAGCACGAGGGCCGCTTCTCTCCGGGCATGATCGGCCACTGCATGACCGACCTACGACCGGCCGGCACCATGGAGATCGAGGGTAAGCGCGTGGACGTGATCACAGCCGGCGAGTACATCGACGAGGGCGCGCGAGTGCGCATCGTGGAAATCAAGGGCAATCGTGTCGTCGTGGAGGAGCAACCGGACAAGCCCGCCTAGGGGCGAGCCGTCTCCGCCACGCGCACAGACCGCAAAGGAGCATCATGACAGTCCCCCTCTTCCTGCTCGCGACGGAGCTAGTCCTGCTCCTCGTCGTGTTCCTGATCATCGTCTTCCTCGTCCTCTTCACCTACTTCATACCGGTGGGGCTGTGGATCACCGCCTTCTTCAGCGGCGTCCGGGTGAATCTCTTCACCCTGGTGGGAATGCGGCTGCGGAAGGTGAGCCCCCCCGCCATCATCCGGCCGCTGATCGCGGCGACCAAGGCGGGGCTGAATCTCCACATCAACGAGATGGAGAGCCACTTCCTGGCCGGCGGCAACGTCAACCTCGTGGTCAACGCGCTCATCAGCGCCGACAAGGCCAACATCGATCTGGGCTTCAAGCGCGCGACGGCCATCGACCTCGCCGGGCGCAACGTGCTCGAGGCCGTGCAGGTCAGCGTCAATCCCAAGGTCATCACCACGCCCAAGGTCGCGGCGATGGCCAAGGACGGCATCCAGCTCATCGCCATCGCCCGGGTAACGGTGCGCGCCAACATCGACCGCCTTGTCGGCGGCGCCGGCGAGGAGACGATCTTGGCCAGGGTCGGCGAGGGCATCGTGTCGACCATCGGCTCCGCCAACTCCCACAAGGCCGTGCTGGAGAACCCGGACAACATCTCCAAGACCGTGCTCACCAAGGGGCTCGACTCCGGCACCGCCTTCGAGATCCTGTCGATCGACATAGCGGACGTGGACGTCGGCAAGAACATCGGCGCCGAACTGCAGACGGACCAGGCCGAGGCGGACAAGCGCATCGCTCAGGCCAAGGCCGAAGAGCGGCGCGCCATGGCTGTGGCGGCCGAACAGGAGATGCTCGCCCGCGTCCAGGAGATGCGCGCGCGCGTGGTCGAGGCCGAGGCCGAGGTGCCTTTGGCCATGGCAGAGGCCTTCCGCAGCGGCAACCTGGGCATCATGGACTACTACCGGATGAAGAACATCGAGAGCGACACGAAGATGCGCGATTCGATCGCCGATGACGAAACGTCCGGCGGCGACACGCCCGAGAGCTAGTCATGGAACAGATTATCATCCTGCTCCTGCTCTTTGCCCTTCCCGGCCTGATCCGCCGCTTCGCCAAGAGCGCACAGAAGGGGAAGACCGCTTCTCGCCGGGGGCGTCCTGCTCCCGGCGAGCAACCCGCGGGCGGTGGCCTGAGCGAGACGACCCCACAGGCGGAGCGATCCGCAGAGAGCACGACCGGCCCCGCCGAGCAGATCCCCGAGTGGCTCGGCGAGCTGGTCGGGCGCCTCGACTCCCGACGCAGGGATATGGAGACGGAGACACTGGTCGAGACCCACGACGTCTCCCCCGTGGAGACGGAGCGCACGGAATGGGACGCCGCCTTCGACGAGCCCTTCGCCGGGTATGACGAGGAGCGCGCGGCCGCGAAGGCGGCCCGCGTGCACCGGGATCCGGGCCCCGTGACCCCGCCACCTGTCGTCCCCGTCGCGCGGAGGGAGCGCCGCGCCTCCCGCCGTTTCGTCTTTCGCCGGCCCGCCGGAACGCAGGGCTGGCGGCAGGCGATCGTCCTCACAGAGATCCTTGGCCCACCGGTCGGCCTGCGCTCGCGGCGCGGGACCGGCGGGATCGGCACCTGATCGCCGGCGGCGCGGGCTGACGTGGGCGGCAGGCGGAAGAGGAGCCTTCGGATCGAGAGCGAACTCCGCTCCCTGCGCTGGCAGCTGGCCAGCCCCGAGCAGCTCTTCTTCTTCCTGACCGTCGGCATCATCGTATGGCAGCTCTTCGCACCTCCCATCGTCGGCCTCGCGGACAATGGCGATTACCGCCGTATCCTGCACCCCCTGGGCCTCGAGCACTCCGCGACGGATTACGGCGAGAAGTACTTCGGCTACCTCGATCGGGAATATGTCGACGTCCCGCGCGATCCCGCGCGGCTGCTCACGACACAGAACCTGCTGGCAGAGCTGGCCCTGCGCATCGACCGGGCATTCTCGCGTGACGACCGCTTCGACCTGACCATCATGGGCGGGACCAACCTCGCCTTCTACCTGCTGGGGATCTACCTCATCCTCGTCGCTGCGGGCTCCTTCCGCGGCGTGACCCGCTACCTCCTCGGCGTGGTACTCGTCGTCGCCTCCACGGACGTCGCCCAGGTCGCGTTCTTCAACTCCTTCTACAGCGAGAGCGCCTCCCTCGTCTTCCTCGTCATCCTCATCGGCCTGACCTTGTGCTACATCCGCGGCAGCGGCTCCTCTCTGCCCTACCTGCTCGCGATCCTCCTCGCCGCAGCCCTCTTCATCGGCGCCAAGCCGCACAACTATCCGTTCGCCATCCCCCTGGCGCTCTTCGTGGCCACGCTCCGCGTCCACGGCCGGCGGCCGGTGAGACGGCGGCTGCTCTTCCCCCTCTCCCTGGCCCTCGTGCTGTTCGCGGCGCTCCTCTTCCTCCGTCTGCCCGCCGAGCTCAAGGCCTGCAACCGCTGGAACACCGTCTTCACCGGCGTCCTCGTCGACTCCCCCGATCCCCGCCACGACCTCGCCGCCCTTGGTCTCGATCCCAGCCTCGCCGCCTTTGCAGGCAAGTCGGCCTTCGACGAGGGCGTGCCGGTCTACGACCCCGGGATCGAGCTCGGCTACGGCCGGATCCTGCGATTCTACATCACCCATCCAGGGCGGCTCCTCGCACTCTGCCGGCGCGGCGCCGAGCAGGCCCTCGTCCGCCTGCCGCCCGACATCGGCCACTTCGAACCGTCTGCCGGCCGCGACTGGGGTGCTCAGAGCAAGTCGTTCTCCTTCTGGCACCGCTTCCAGGAGCGCTTCTTCCCCGCCTCTCTTCTCTTCCTCGTCACCGTCTTCGTTTCCGTCGCCGGGGGAGCGCTCATCGCCATGGGCGAGAGCCGCCTCGGCGGCCGGGACGGATCGCTGCCGCTCCTCTTCCTGTTCCTCGCGATCATGGCGCCGATCGCCTTCCTCGTCGCGATCGTCGGCGACGGCTGCTACGAGATCCCGAAGCACCTCTTCCTCTTTCACGCCCTCCTCGACGCGTGCCTCATCGCCGCCCTCGCCTGGGTCGGCAGCGCGGTCCGTCTCCGTTTCAGATTAGGGGGTAGCCACGGATGAAGGAAGGACAGGGTACCGCTGCGAAGCTTCTGCCGCGCATTCTCGTGGGCCTGGCCTGCTGCGGATCCCTCGTCGCCTACCTGGTCAATAGCCATGGGCTGCGCCAACTGCTCGAGAGCTGGCCTTACCACCGCATGCTCCTGCGGGATGCCTTTCCCACCGGAAAGGTCCTCAGTTCCCTGCCGGACCATCTGCCCTTTGACACCCTCTGGCCGACCACGGGCGAGGGGCTGCAGCTCTTCGTATTCGCCGCCTCCTGCATCCTCGCGGGGTGGCTGTGCCACAGCCTCCTCGGACGCGACCTGCCGGTCGGACCGACGCTGTGGCTCTTCTCCCTCGGCGCGGCCATCGTACCGCCGCTCCTGCTCGGTCTCGTCTTCTTCCCCGACGGCCGCGGGATGATACGTTCGGACCTGCTGCTGGGGATCGGACTCTTCCTGGACGCCCTTCTCGCGCTCCTCGTCTGGCTCCGTCGCCGACGAGCCCCCTCCGAAGCAGCGCCGCGCTCCTGGCGCTTCTCCGGCTGGAACGCCTGGACGACCGCCTTCCTAGTGCCGCTGGTCCCCCTCTTCGGCCTCGCCTTCCTCAGCGGCTCCGTGACGGTGAAGGGAACCGACGCACTCGCCTACCATCTCCCGCTGGCTGCTGCTTGGTACGAGGAGGCGCGGCTGAGCTTCAGCTATCTGGTTCAGTCGCTCCTGCCCAGCGACGCGGAACTCCTGATGCGCTGGACCTATGTTGCCGGCAGCGATCGCTACGTCTTCCTGGTTCCCTTCTTCGCGGCTATCCTCTGCCTCTACATGCTCTACAAGGTCGCGACTGCCATGGGCCAGTCCCGCAGCGCCGCGCTGGTCTCCGCCTGCTGCGCGGCCACTCTCCCCTTCTTCCCCAACCTGGCCTACGTAGCGTACACGGACATCGCGGGGACGGCCTTCCTGCTCGCCAGCGTCTTCTTTGTCTTGAAGTGGCGCGACTCCGCCTGCCGTCGTGTGGCGCTGCTCGCCTGCGCCGGTCTGGCATGGGGTCTGTCGATCGGCACGAAGCTATCCCTCCTGCCCGCCGCGCTTGTGCTCGTACTCCTCGCCGCTGTCGCCATGTGGCGCAGTGGAGCACTGTGGCTGAGCCCCCCCCTGCGGCTCAGGATGGCCACCCGCTCGCGCTCGCTGGATTGGCGGTACCTGGGACGCTCCCTCCTCGCCTTCTCCCTGCCCGCCTTCCTCGGCTGTGGCTACTGGCTCGTGCGGAACTTCGCGGTGACGGGAACCCCCCTCTTCCCCGTCGGCTTCGCCGGTCTGGCCGGCTACGGAACGGGCGAGATCGTCCTGATCGACCCCGCCTACGCGGGTTCTCTCTGGTCGCGGCTGGCGTTGCCGTGGAACGAGCTGAGCTTCGCCTCGGCCTACGACGACGGCCTCGGCGCGGTCTTCACCGGCTTTGCCCTGCCGGCGCTGCTGTTCTGGCTGCTCCTGCGTTCTCCCCGGTCGCGGGGCGGGTTGCCGGACGGGCGCGACATCGTCTACGGGACTGTGATCGGTTCGCTCGCGCTCTTCGCCCTCTCGAACACCACGATGATGCGCTATGGCATCTTCCCTCTGCTGCTCGCCTTCGTGTTCGTCGGGGAGATCTGGACGGCCTTGCGCTCGCGCCTCTTCCGGGGGCTCATCTTCGCCGCCTATCTGCTGATGACGGTCCTGCTCGCGCAGTCGATCCTCGGCGGCCATCTCTACTCGCGCCTCTACCGCGACCGGGAGGGTGCGGCCCGCTTCTCGCTGCCCGTGCAGGTGGACGAGCTCGCGCCGAGCCGCATCTTCAACGTGACGGAGTCCTTCAATACCTATGGACTGATGGGGCGGGACTTCCGCCACCTGGTGATCACCCTCTTCCGGACATCCCTGCCGGAGGACCCGGAGGCATTCGGCGCAGACTACGTCCTGCTGAGAGACGATCAGGTGCCGGCCTTCCGGGCGGCTGCGGCACTCAGCGAGGTCGGCCGGAACGAGGACGGATCGCTCTCCCTGTGGCGTCTCGAAACGGACCGGCCGCGAAGGCCACCGACCGGGCTGAACGACGAGGAGGATGTGGAGCGGATGCTGGGTCGAATCCTGCTCCGGCCCTGGGAGGATGCGCGGAAGCTGGACGCTGGAGCGGCGCCTACCACTCCTTGAAGAAGCTGAGGGTGACTCCCCAGGTGCGGATATTGGCCCAGAGGCCGTAGTCGACGCGAAGGTTGAAGCCCGCATCGTCGCTGAGCCACTGCGACCAGCCGGCGTTGTAGCCGCGGCTGTCGTAATTCACCAGCGCTTGCCCCTGGCCGATGAGCATGTAGGACACCTTGCCGAATGTGGCTCCGACGCCGATGTCCGTCCTTCGCCAGACGCTGTAGGTCAGGCCCACGCCGCCCGAGCGGGAGATCGTATCGCCGGGATGGCCCATGTCGTAGAGATAGTGCCCACCGAGGATCCAGTGCTCGGTGAAGTAGTACTGCAGCCCCAGGCCCACGCCGTCGGAGCGATTCTCACCCCTGCTCTGGATGCGGGTGTAGCCCAGGGTCAGGATGAGCGGCGTCTCGTGCAGCAGGCCCTTACCAACGGAGGCGTCGAAGCGGTACTCCGGCGCGAGGATCTCACCCGTCCCCGTGCCCACGCCGAGGCTGAAGTTCCAGGCGCGGGGCAGGTGTCGCGTGATGGACGTGCCGAAGCCGAAGCTGACCTCGTCGAAGCGCGATGTCCGGCCAGCCTCGATTCGCCAGTCCCAGACGTAGGGCTGCGAGATCATGAGGCGGGCGAACTGACCGTTCGCGTGGCAGATCAGCGTGTCCACGTCGGCGTCGCGGAGTGAGGCGTAGTCCCCGCCGATCTCGAGCGTGCGGACCAGCTCGGCCGACGCGCCCCCCGGCAGCGCCAGGAGAGCCGTCACGGTCGCCAGGCACAGAAGCAGCCTGCCAGGCCAATGCGGGATGGGACGACTCATCGCGCTTCCTCCTCGGTCGGTCGCGCGCCGTCGCCTCCTCTGTCGAGCCACTGTCTGCGCGCCGCGGCCGGCCTCTCGCCCTCGCGCGACACGATTCCCCGCCAGCTCATCCCCCACGAGTAGAAGGAGATGAAGACCAAGACGTTCAGCGGCAGGCCGAAGACGAGGAAGAGCAGGGGCATGAAGAGCAGGGAGCCGTGGTACATAATGTAGGCTTGCGCCATGAACTGCATCGGGATCATGAGGAAGAGGTAGACGAGTACGAGCAGGGTGAGACCGACGCGCTGGAAGAACGTGAAGTCGAAGATGTAGTAGATGAACCCGAGCATGAAGGGCACGAGCGGCAGCAGGAAGAAGCCCGCGATCATCATGACCTCGAGGTAGCCGCTCAGGGAGTACGGGAAGTGCTCGGGTACGAGGGCGAAGAAGACCTGGGAGACGACCTGTACGAAGGCCACGGAGCGAAGCATGTAGGTGTAGGGCATGAGCCGTCGCGGCAGGAAGAAACTGACCAGGAAGACGAGCGCCGTGACCAGGGTGCCGCCCCACCAGATCCCCCAGCTGAGGGGGGTGGCCGCGCTGCGCAGGAGGGGAACCTCGAAGCGGAACCAGTCGCCGATGTGGTAGCGGCCGAGGATCACGTAGCCGTCGATGCCCATGGCGCGCCGCCAGAAGTCGAAGATGCCGGCCCAGGTGTCGCTCACGGTGCCTCGCAGGAGGAACCAGGCCAGGAGCATCGCGACCATGAGCAGGAGCGAGCCGATGATGCGGTAGGATTTGAATGGCAGGGTCAGGAGCGCGCGGTGCGCGGAGATGACGCCGCCTGCGTAGCCGCGGACGCGCAGCTGGTCCAGCTGGTCGCGGAGCGCCCGGTCGTAGGAGCGGGGATAGCGTCGTTCCTTAGGCATCCTCCGCCTCCCCCTCCGCTGCCGGCCCCGCGACACGTCCGCTGCGGTGCGCCCAGACCGTGCCGTGGATCACGGTGCCGACTCCGATTTCCGCGCGTTCCGCGCTCAGAGTCGTCGGCTTCTCCTCCGACCCCAGCAGGCAGCCCTCGCCGAGAACGACGTCCCTTTCTGCGAGCAGCGGTCCGTGCACGCTGCAGCCCTTGCCCAGCTTCAGGCCTCGCCCGCTGACCACGCTGCCGTCTATCTCCACGCCGTCGCCGAGTACCATGTTCTTGCCGCTCTTCAGGCTGCGCACAAAACGCGAGCCCTCGCCGATCTTCACCCGCCCCTTGACCACCAGATCGACCTCGAAGAGGCTCCGAGCCGGCAGCTCCAGGTTACCGAGTACGAGACAGCGCCCGGCCTTGAACTCGACGACATGGGGCAGATCGCGTGGCTCTACCAGTTTCAGATCTTCGCTATGGGAGCGGGCGGGGGGATCCTCGCCTTCTCGGCCGCCGAACTCGATGCGGGGGGCATTCAGCCGCTCGAAGCGGCAACTCTCGGCGAGGCGCAGCAGCTTGTCCGCGGAGACCCTGCCGTAGAGCGCGCAGTCCGTGCCCGCCTCGAAGGTGTCCCCCGCGTGCAGCCAACGGAGAGAGCTGCTCTCCTCCTCGAGGCGGAGGTTCCGTTCCGCGAAGACGGCGCGGTAGATGTTCCGCATCCCGCCGCGCAGCGAGCCATCGATGTATACCTCGCCGAGATAAGAGGAGCTTTCCGGCAGGCTCAGATCGCTGCTGCTGAGCACCAGACGCTCGGTGCAGGAGGCTCTCTCCTCCTCGGCGCTGAGAGGCAGTTCCCGTCCCCCCGCCACCGCCAGGTAGGCGCTTCCATCGGGGAGAACTCCCTCGCGCGTCCCGCCCGCCTCCTTGCAGGCTTTCATGATCCCTCGGAGCTCCCGATCGACGAGCTCGCGGAAGCGCCGGGCGAAGTGCCTTATCTTCACCTCGGATTCCGGCACGACCCGCAGCGGGTCGATGTCCCGCCTTCTGCGAAGTTCGATGATGCCGGGTAGGAATGCGATCAAGATCCAGAATGACAACAAGACGAAGAAGAGAGGCACGGCCAGGGCTGGGCTCATCGAGGACTCCGGTGATTGTTCCGATGATTGTTGTGCTCTGTCTTGTGCCAGTAAAGGGCCTCGTTCCTCCGCCGGGGGAGGAGCTGTCGCACGGTGATGCGGGAGACCGAGAAGAGGCTCACCAGGAAACCGAGGAAGACGAAGGGCATCAGCGTGACGCGCTGCCGCGAGCCATCGAGGTGCGCGGCGGCGGCGACCTCGAAGAAGGTCGCGAAGTTGCCTAGGGTGCTATAACAGGTGACGGCGAGGATGATGATGATCCCCGGCTTGTTGATGCCCATCAGCCACAGCGCCAGCGCGAGGGACCATCCCACCAGCAGGACCGGCGAGATGATGTAGACGCCGAGCAGAAGCAGGCCGTCGAGCTTCTCGAAGAAGCTCGTGCGGCGGCTGCGCAGCAGCTTGCCGGCGTAGCGGGCCATGGTCTGGTTGTGTCCTTGCGCCCAGCGCGTGACCTGCCGGCGACGGTTCGGCCAGGTCTCCGGCACCTGTTCGTAGCACTCGGAGCGATTCTGGTAGACGGTCTTCCAGCCGCCCAGGAGCAGGCGGTAGGTGGCGTCGGTGTCCTCGGCCAGGCTGTTCTCGTTCCAACCGCCCACGGCGAGGAGCGCTTCTTTTCGCACTCCGCCCACCGTTCCGCCGAACTGCGGGATCAGGTGCATGTTCATGCGCGCCTGCTGGTCGACCTGATAGCCGCCCGCGCGCTCGAGGTCCAGGACTCGGGTGAGGAGGTTCTCCTCGACGTTGTTCGGCACCACGCGACCCATCACTGCCCCCACCTCGGGATCGAAGAAAGGCGCCACGAGCTGCTTGATCAGGCCCTTGCCGGGGATGTAGTCGGCGTCGAAGACGAGCATGATGCTTGTCTCGACCTTCTCCGTCGCGTCCTTCAGCGCCGCGCCCTTGCCGGCCAGGCCCTTCGTGCGCTTGTAGGGCGTGAACAGGTCCGGGTGCCGGCGGGTGAAGTCGTCGATGATCTCGCCGGTCGACTCCTCGGAGCGGTCGTCGATGGGCATGATCCGCAGCTTCTCGTGGGGGTAGTCCACCTCGACGAGGGCCTGCAGGACGTCGCCGATGACCGTCTCCTCGTTATGGGCCGGGATCAACACCGTGACCTCGGGCCAGTCGGCGCTGTCCACGTCCAGATATGGATGACGTTGCCTGCCGAAGAGCCGGTTGAGCGTGAAGTAGTAGTGCCGAACCAGGTAGATGCAGATCACGAAGATGATCAGCAGCAGAAGCACGATCATCGCGCGGACGGGCCAGGGCCGGCCCGCCCCCGGGACCACGGCCGCCGGCTGGATCACCTGGACCGGGAAGGCGAACTCCGCCGTGCGGAAAGCGCCTGGGCTCTCCGCGGCGTCCTTATCGGAAGCGCTCGGCACGCCAAGATCCCGAGTCTCGACTCCGAGGCTCGACCCCGCCAGGATGGTGAGTATTGCAAGGGTGAGAATGATGCGGCAGGAATGGCTGTGGAACGCGGACATGCCTGGTAGACTGGCGGTCACGATGTCCTCCATAGCTCGATTGGATGTCTATTCCCCGTAAGGGATAAGCTCCAATCGCGTTCAATTGTCCGTATTACGGGTATGGATATCAAGGTAATTTTGGGGCGTGTAACTTCTCTTCTGTAAATTCGGGTGAGGTGGCCTGACCGAGGGCT
>CAZVHI010000027.1:0-45651 GCA_964627205.1 uncultured bacterium | reverse complement strand
AGGGTAACGTCCCTCGCCGTGTCCATGAGTACCTACATAACGAGCTTCTTCTAACAGCGTCTAAAAGGAGGGAGATGATGAGTCGAAAGCGTTTCACGAGAGTCCCGGCGCCCGTGCCCCACGCCCTGGCGGCGCTGCTCGTGCTCGCGGCTTTCGTCGGGCGCGCCGCCGCAGACGGCTGCATGATCCCGCCCTACTGGAGGGACATCGAGGAGCCCGACCAGATCGCCCTGCTCGTGCACGACGAGGCCGCCGGCAGGGAGGACCTCTACCTGCAGGTCTCCTTCCACGGCAACGCCGAGGAATTCGCGTGGATCGTGCCGGTGCCAGCGGTCCCCGAGCTGGACGAGGTGGGCTCGCGGCTCTTCTACGAGTGCTCGGACCTCACGCGGCCCATCGGCGGTCGCAAGCGCGGCGTGGACTTCGGCTGCGGCTCGCGTTACGCCGTGAACTCCCCGGGGGACAGCGAGGTCGAGATCATCGCCGAGGAGACCGTGGGCATCTACGAGACGATGACCCTCGGCGCCAGCGACGCCGGGGCCCTGGTCGATTCGCTTACGGCCTGGGGCTACCTGCAAGGGGAAGGGGAGGGCGAGGCAGAGGTCCTGGAGGCCTTCCAGTTCTACGTCGACAAGGGCTGGTTCTTCGTCGTCATGCGCATCGACGACGCCGAAGTGGGAGAGCCCGGCGGCGACGGCTACTGGTATGGCGGGATCGATCCCATCCGCCTGAGCTTCGCGAGCGCGCAACCTGTCTACCCCCTGCGCATCTCGGCCCTCAGCGCGGGCTACGGCAGCCGCCTTCTACTCTACGTCTGCTCGGATCACCGCATGTCCTTCGAGGAAGCCTCCACCGAGTACGCAAACCGCATCAGCAGCAACGAGCACGAGGCTATCGCCCGCCGCTTCCCGGAGCTCGGTCAGATCCTGCCGTCCGGATCCTTCCTGACCAAGCTGCGTCGCTTCTACACGGCGGACGAGATGACAGGCGACCTCGTGCTCGAACAGGCGCCCAGCGATGAGGAGTTCCGGCTGGCCCGCTACTCATCGGTGCTGCCGGGCCTGCCCGGCGGCGACCTGCTGCTGATCGGCGCCCTCTTGCTGCTCGTCGGGCTCGGCGCGATCCGCGTGCGGGCACGGCAGCGCGTGCCGGCCCGCGCGCGGAGCTGACGCCGCTGGCTTCAACCTTCCGCGGGCGGGGCTGGCCCCTCCACGCTACCGCCGAGGTGCTTGCCCAGGAAGACCTCCATCGCTTCGTAGAAGTCGAAGCGGTTCTCCTCGTTGGCGAAGCCGTGACCCTCGTTCTCCTTCACGATGTAGGGCACGTCGATGCCGCGTGATTCGAGGGCAGCGACCATCTGGTCCGACTCGACCTGCTTCACGCGCGGATCGTTCGCCCCCTGCGCCACGAGCAGCGGCGCGACCATCTTGTCGACGTGGAAGAGCGGCGAGGCGGCCCGCATCATCTCCTCCTCCGTCTCGGGATTGCCGATCATCTCGTACATCATCTCGCGGAACGGCTCCCAGTAAGGCGGGATGGCCTCCATGAAGGTGAAGAGGTTGGACACGCCCACGTAGTCGACACCACAGGCATAGAGCTCGGGGGTGAAGGCGAGGCCGGCCAGGGTGGCGTAGCCGCCGTAGGAGCCGCCGTAGATGCCCACGCGATCCGGGTCGGCGATGCCCTCGTCGATCATCCACTTCACGCCGTCGCTCACGTCGTCCTGCATCGTGCGGCCCCACTGCTTGAAGCTCTTGGTCCAGAACTCCTTGCCGTAGCCGGTGGAGCCACGGTAGTTGACCTGCAGCACGGCGTAGCCGCGATTGGCAAGGAACTGCACCTCGGGGTTGAAGCCCCAGTTGTCGCGGTACCAGGGACCGCCGTGCACGTTGATCACGGTCGGTAGGCGCTCGGCGCCCAGCCCCGCAGGCAGGGTCAGGTAGCCGTGGATGGTGAGCCCGTCGCGCGCGGTGTAGGACACGGGCTTCATGTCGGAGAGCTGCTCCGCCTGCAGCCAAGGCGCCACGTCCACCAGCTTGCTGAACTCCTCCGTGTCGCGGTCGAAGAAGTAGTAGGCCCCCCGCGTGCGGTCGCTGTAGGTGCGCACGAGCACCTTGCGCTCGTCCTTGCTCATGCTCGCGACGACCACCTCGTCCCCGGGCAGGCGCCTTTCGAGCTCCGCCTGGAGCTGACCCCGATCCTCGTCGAAGAAGTGGAAGTGGCGCATGTCGGTGAAGTAGTAGACGCCGGTGATGAGCTTCCGCTTGCGGGAGATCATCAGGCCGCCCACGTCCACCTCGTCGTTCTCGTAGATCATCTCCAGGTGCTCGGCCGTCTCGGGGTCGAAGGTGTAGATGGCCTCCTTGTCCCGGTCGATGTTCGAGAGCACATAGAGGTGTTTGTTGTCGAATGTGAAGTAGAGCGGCGTGACCGTGTCCTTGAAGTTCGTGGTGAGGATGGGTTGGAACTCGTCGGTCTCACTTGCCCGGTAGAGGATGCTCTGGTTCACGCCGTCGCTCGTGATCGCGACACGCAATAGCCCGTCGTGGTCGGTCTGCCAACCGATCACATTGCCCGGGTTCTCGGCGATCACTTCGAGCTCGCCCGTGTCGACATCGAGGCGATAGACGTCGAAGAGCCGCGGGTCGCGCTTGTTCATGGAGATCAGCACGTGCTGATCGTCGTCCCTGAGGATGTCCACGAACTCCACGCGCACGCCCTCGAAGGGTGTCGCGTCCAGGTAGTCCGAACCGTCGAGGTTCACGGCGTATGCATGCCAGTTCTCGTCGCCACCCTTGTCCTGGATCCAGCCGAGCCGCTGGTTGTTGAGCCAGGCGTAGCCGAAGATGTCACGCTCCGTCGAGGCCGTGACGCGTGTGACCTCCTCGGAGCCGATCTTCTGCACGTGGACATTGAAGCGACCCTGCCAGGGCTGCAGGAAGGCAAGGTGCTCCCCGTCCGGGGAGAGCTGATAGCTGGTCTGGTCGGGATTGCGGAAGAAGTCCTTCATGGGAATCAGCGGCGCCGGCTCGCGTGGCGCCTCGGCCGCACAGCCAGCCAGGCCGAACAGCAGCGCTCCGAGCAGACAGCAGGCGAGGATGACCCTGGTCATCGAGACACCTCTCTTTTCGTGTACTGGATTGGGATTCGGGCTCAAGACCCATCCCCTACGGGCCCTGCTGGAATCCGTTTCACCTCTGGAGCCGGTGGAAGCCGTCCGCCAACGGGCAGCGATCATGTATACTTAGAAAGCTTTGCCGACTTCTGCCACCCCATCCAAGGATAAGCATGCCCCGCCTTGCCATCCTGTTGCCGCTCATCTGCTTGGCCGCCGCCGCGTCCGCCGCGACGGGAGTGCACACCAGCTACCTCTGGCACATGCACCAGCCCATCTACTGGCCGGACGAGAGCGGCTGGACACCCGGCCGCTACGAGACGGCTTACGAGACGATCACCCTCGGGCACAGCCAGAACGACGTCTTCGACATCTTCGACAAGGACGACCGCGTGGGCGACTATCAGTGGTATCCTCGCGACGCGGTGGCCTCGATGCTCGACCTCCCCGACGGCGGCGCGCAGGTCTCCTTCGCGGGCGCGCTGATCGAGAACCTGACGAGCCTCGGCGACGCCGGCTGGAACGGCGGGCGCTACGCCCCCGACTGGTATGCCTGGTACCGCGAGGCGCGCAGCTGGACGACGAGCGCCGGCGAGCCGCGCCTCGAGCCACTCGTCGTGGGATTCCATCACGCGATCGGTCCCCTCATGGACGAGAACGCCTTCCGTATGGAACTCGCCTGCGCACAGGCAATCTACGGCGACGCCTGGGGCGGCGGCGAGATCTCCCGCGGGTTCTTCCCCGCAGAGAGCTGTTTCAGCGAGCGGCTCATTCCGGCCCTGGTCGACGCTGGCATCGAGTGGACCCTCGTGCCCGACCTGCACCTCGCCCGCGCCTGCGCGAACTATCCCTACCAGGCCCACGAGGACAACTGTGACCCGCCCAACCGGGCCGACAAGATCAACCCGGCCCAGGCCGACTACACGCAGCATTTCATCCCACGCGGTGTGACGCTGAAGGTGCCCTATCCTTACGGCTTCACGCCCCACCGCGCCGAGCACGTGGACCCGGCGACGGGCGAGGTCGCGAGCATCGTGGTCGCGCCGGCGGCCAACGCGATGAGCTGGGACGAGGGCTACGGCATGTTCGGCACGGGCTCCATCGACGAGATCGCCGGCGCCAACAACCCGTCGCAGCCCATGTTGATCCTGCTCGCCCACGACGGCGACAACGCCTGGAGCGGCGGCTGGAGCTACTACTACGAGAGCGTGACGCAGTTCAGTCACGCGGCCGCGGCGGCGGGCTACACGCCGACGACCGTAGCGAGCTATCTCGCGCAGCACCCCGTATCCGCGGAGGACGTCGTCCACGTGGAGGACGGCGGCTGGGTCAACGCGGACGGCGACTTCGGCAGCCCGCAGTACATCAACTGGAACTGGCCGCTGGTGGACGCGGGCGGCAACTTCGATATCCCGGGCGGCTGGGCCGAGGACGAGCGCAACTGGGCCGTGCTGACCGCGGCGCAGAACGTCGTCGAGACCGCGGAGCAGATCCTCGGGCCCGCCGATCCCGAGCGCGTGGCCTTCCCCCTCTCGGGCGCGAACGCCGCCGAGACCGCGTGGCACTTCCTGCTCGCGGGCTACGAGAGCGGTTACATGTACTACGGCAGCTCGCTGGACATGGAAATCAAGGCGACGCTGGCCTGCAACAAGGCGCATGCCGCGGCGGCACCCGTGGTCGCGGGTGGCAGCGACGAGACCGCACCCACGGTCTGGCTGCCTCAGCGCCTGCCCTGGAACCCCGGCGGATTCGGCGGCGGCAGCCTCTGGGGCTACCCGGGCGGTCAGGGCGCGCCCATGAGCCGCGACTTCTTCGTCTGGACCTTCGCGCACGACGTGTCGGGCCTCGCCCGCATCGAGTTGATGGTTCGCGAGGACGCCGACGGCAACAACGACCCCGCCACCCACGACAACGAGACTTACGCCGGCGGGCCGGATGTGGGCGCCTGGCAGGCGCTCGCCATGAACCGGCGTGCCATGCCGCTGGGTGAGCCCTGGGATATCCCGGGTATCGACTTCACCGTGCTGCCGGAGACCATCGCCGACGAGTACTGGCTCGAGCTGGCAGGCTACTCGGACGTCCTGCTCGACTACTACATCGAGGCGGAGGACTCGCTCGGCCTGATCAAGCGCAGCCCGATCCAGCACGTCTACGTTGGCACAGGCGACGGCGGCGGCGAGGCTGTGTGGTGGTTCCCGGCCGAGCCGGTCGCCGGCGAAGCCATGACGGTCTTCTACGATCCCACCGGGCGCCCTCTGGATGGCGCACCCGCCGTCTGGATCCACCGCGGGCACAACGGCTGGCAGAGTGTCGTCGACGAGCCCATGACCTGGAACGCCGGCGAGGAGGCGTGGGAGGCGGCCTTCGTCGTGCCCGCCGACGCGGTCACCGTGGAGTTCGTCTTCCACGACAACGCCGGCACCTGGGACAACAACGGCGGCGCGGACTGGATTGTGCCGGTGACCGGCGGCGCGGGCGGTGTCTTCGTCATGGACGGCCTGCTCGACGAGGGCGTGCCGTTGCTCGCCGCGGGCGATGGGCTCTCGCTCTGGGGTGCCCGCGACGGCGACCTGATCTACCTGGCCACCGAGGGAACCGCCGGCCTGGACCATTTCCTCTTCGTCAGCCCGGACACGCTCGGCTCGCGCGCCGCGCCCTGGGCCAAGGCCGGCAGCGCGCTGCCCTGGGACTTCTACCTCGGCGCTGAGGAATTCAACGGCTGGTGCGGCTGGTTCGACGGCGCGGACGACCTGCAGTCGGGCGCGAGCTTCGCATGCGCGCAGGGTGACGTGCTCGAGGGCACGCTCGACCTGGACGCGCTCTACGCCGGCGCACCCCCGTCAGTGCTCTGGCTCGCGGCAGCTGGCTACGACAGCCCCGACGGCGGCGGGCTCGCCGCCCAGGCCCCTGCGGGCGACGGCGACGGCGACCTCGAGGCCGGCGAGTACCACGAGTTCTCTGACGCCACCGGTGTGGAGTCCGCCCCGCTTCCGGGCCCGCGCTTGCGCCTTCACCCGAACCCCTTCAACCCCCACGTCGCACTGCGACTCTCGCTGCCAGAGCGTGGTGCGCTGCGCGTCGAGGTCGTTGGCGCGTCCGGCCGCCGCGTGGCCGTGATCCACGACGGCCCGGCCGGCCCCGGCGAGCACGTCCTCGTCTGGAACGGCCTGCAGGGCGACGGTGCGACGGCCGCGAGCGGTGTCTACCTCTTCCGTGCAACGAGCGCAGCGGGCGTGTCCACCGCCAAGGGCGTCCTCTTGCGCTGATCGGGCGCGGAACATGCCACGAAAAACAGGACCGGCTCTGGATCTATCCAGGGAGCGGTGATACCCTGGCGCGTGGGATCACCGGTCCGGCGCGGGGTATCGCGACGGGCGAGCCGACTCCCGGGAGGATGGCATGAGGCCCAAGCTCCGGTTCCTGGACGACACGCTGACCGGGCGCATCATCGACGAGGCCCGCGAGCTGCTCGCGAAGCTCGGGGTGGAGATCCACAACGACTCCGCTCTGGACCTCCTCGCCGAGCACGGCGCCGAGGTCGACGCAGACACACGCCGCGCGCGCATCCCCGGCGCGCTGATCGACGCAACCCTGAAGACCGCTCCCTCCGCTTTCCAGCTTCACGACATCCTCGGCGACATGGCTTGCGATTTCGCCGGCGACCGCGTCCACTTCACGCCCGGTTCTGCGGCGATCCACGTCCTCGACCACGAGACGGGCGCCATGCGCCGGCCGACGACCGGCGACTACGTACGCTATGTGAAGCTGGCCTGCCGCCTGGAGCACATCGACTCGCAGAGCACGGCCTTTATCCCGGCCGACGTTCCAGAGACGATCTCCGACAGCTACCGCCTCTTTCTCAGCCTGCTCTACGGCGAGAAGCCGGTGGTGACCGGCGCCTTCACCATCGAGTCCTTCGACCTGATGCGGGACCTGCAGCTGGCCGTGCGCGGATCGGTCGAGGCCCTGGCGGCAAAGCCCCTGACTGTTTTCTCCTGCTGCCCGACCGCGCCGCTGAAGTGGAGCGACGTCACCAGCCAGAACCTCCTCGACTGCGCGCGACACGGTATCCCGGTCGAGTACATCTCCATGCCGCTCACGGGCTTCATGTCGCCGGTCACCCTGGTGGGCACCCTCGTGCAACACACTGCCGAGACCCTGAGCGGCGTTGTGCTCACCCAGCTCGCGCGGCCTGGCGCGCCCGCGCTCTGGGGCGGCTCGCCCGCCGCCTTCGACGTGCGCTACGAGACCACGCCCATGGGCGCCGTGGAGACGCAGATGATCGACTGCGCCGCCAGCGAGATCGGGAGGAGCCTGGGCCTGCCGACCCAGGCCTACATCTCGCTCAGCGATGCGAAGCTCCTCGACGCGCAGGCGGGCCTCGAGACGGCCATGGGCGCGACCCTCGCGGCGCTGTCGGGCATCAACAGCGTGTCGGGGCCGGGCATGCTCGACTTCGAAAGCTGCCAGAGCCTCGAGAAGCTCGTCCTCGACAACGAGATCTGCGGCATGACCCAACGCATGCTGCGCGGCGTCGAAGAGCGGGAGGACTTCCCCTCCTTGCCACGCTTCGAGGAGCTGCTCGCCGACGGCCACCTGCTCATCTCCAAGCACTCGCGCAAGTACCTGCGCGCGGAGCACTACTTCCCCGGTCCCGTGATCGACCGCGCGAACAGCGCGCGCTGGCGCGAGGAGGGCGCGCTCACCCTCGGCGAGCGGGCTCATCGGGAGGTCGAGGCCCACGTGGCGGACTGGGAGCCGTCGCACTTGGACGATGCTGTGAAGCGGGAGCTCACCCGCCTCATGGAAGCCGAGGTGCGGCGCCACGACATGCAGGTTCTACCGGAGCGCGACCCGGCGTGAGGGAGATCGTCACATTCGACGCGCGTGAGATCGCGCCGGAGCCCGAAGCGCTGCTGACCGCGCAGGGCATGGGAGCGGCCTCGTCTGGCGCCGGGGTGAGCGCCGCGCCCAGCGAGCGGACGTCCGAACTCTGTCGTCAGGCCGTCGCGCTCTTCGCTCAGCACGCCGCGCCGGTCGGCGTCCTGAGCGAGATCGCGGCGGCGCTGTTCGCGTCGGTCTACGAGGGCGACGGCGAGAACGCGCCGCGCACGCCGCTGGCGGAGGTCTACCCGCACGCCGATGTCCTGGCCCTCTTCGCGGTAACGGTCGGCCCCGCGCTCGGCGCACGGATCGCCGCCCTCTTCGCGTCGCGGGACTTCGCCCTGGCGACCTTGCTGGACGCTGCGGCCTCCGAGGGCGCGGAACGCACGGCGGATGCCGCCCAGCGGCTCTGGCAAGAACGGCTTCAATCCCGCGGCTCCGCCGACGTCGCCACGCGCGTCCTGCATTACAGCCCCGGCTACTGCGGCTGGCACGTCAGCGGACAGAGGGCTCTCTTCGCAGTACTGCGGCCGGAGGAGATCGGCATCACGCTCCGGGAGAGCTGCCTGATGGAGCCGCTGAAATCCATCTCGGGCGTGATGGCGGCAGGCCCGGGCAGGATCCACGTCTTCGACGACGACTACGAGTTCTGTGCGGACTGCGCGACGCGTAGCTGCCGGACCCGTATCGCCGGCGCCCTCGAAGGCTGAGCTGCGCATGCGCCGCGGCCCGTGCGCAGGAAAGGAAAGGATGGTCCCATGGAGATCCTGACAAACATCGCCGAGCAGCTGCGCCAGGGCGAGGACGAGAAGGTGGGCGAGCTGACGCGCGAAGCCGTCGCCCAAGGGCTGCCGCCGAGGGAGATCCTCGACAACGGTCTGATCGCCGGCATGAACGTCGTGGGTGAGCGGTTCCGCGCGCACGAAATCTTCCTGCCGGACGTGCTGCTCGCGGCGCGGGCCATGTATGCGGGCCTCGACCTGCTGCGCCCCCTGCTCGAGCAGGAGGACGTGGCGGCGCGGGGTAAGGTGGTGATCGGCACCGTTCAGGGTGACCTGCACGACATCGGCAAGAACCTGGTGGCGATCATGCTGCGCGGAGCGGGCTTCGAGGTGATCGATCTGGGCAACGACGTGGCGCCGGAGAAGTTCGTCTCGACCGTGAAGGAGACGGGTGCGCGCGTGCTGGGCATGTCGACCCTGCTCACGACCACCATGCCGGTGATGCGCCGGGTCGTCGCCCTCGTACACGAGGAGGGACTAGCGGACGACGTGCGGACCATCGTCGGCGGCGCGCCGGTATCGGCCGACTACGCGCGCGAGATCGGCGCAGACGCCTACGGCTTCGACGGTGCCAACGCAGTGGAGCGTGTCAAGGCACTCTACGAGGAGAGCGTATGAAGCTGTTTGACGCGGAATGGGGAAGGGACGAATGAAACCGCTTCTTGCGCGAATCGCGGCGGGCGAGGTCCTGATCGGCGACGGCGCCATGGGCACCTGGCTCATGGAGCGCGGCCTCGAACCGGGCCTGGCGCCAGAGTCGCTTAATCTTTCCCGACCCGAGCTGCTCACCGAGATCGCCGGCCTCTACACGGAGGCGGGCTCCGACATCGTTGTGACCAACAGCTTCGGCGCCACAAGCCTCAAGCTCGCCGCCCACGGCCTCGATGACCAGTTCGAGGAGATCAACCGCGCCGCCGTGGCGGCCGCGCGCGAGGGCGTTGGTGGGCGCGCCTACGTGTCAGGCGACGTCGGGCCGACGGGTCGCTTGCTGAAGCCTTACGGCGACGTTGCACCGGAGGAGGTCTACGCGTCCTACGAGACGCAGGCGCGTGTCCTCGCGGAGGCGGGCGTGGACGTCTTCTCGGTCGAGACCATGACCGACCTCACCGAGGCCGTGCTGGCGGTGAAGGCGATCAAGGCCGTCGCGCCCGGGCTGCCGGTACTGGCCACCATGACCTTCGACGAGACGCCCCGCGGCTTCTACACGATCATGGGCAACGATCTGGCGAGCGCGGTGGCGGGACTCGCGGACGCGGGCGCGGACATCGTCGGCTCCAACTGCGGCAACGGCAGCGAGCAGATGCTCGCCATCGCGCGAGAGCTGCGTCGCCACACGGAGCTGCCGCTGATCATCCAGCCAAACGCGGGTCTACCCCGCCCCGAGGGCGAGCGCGTCGTCTATCCCGAGACGCCGGCTTTCATGGCGGAGATGGCGGTCGCGATGGTAGATGCCGGCGTGAGTGTCGTCGGCGCCTGCTGCGGCAGCACGCCCGAGCACATCCGCGCCATCCGCGAGGCCGTACTCGCCACCCGCTAAGTTGCCAGAGTCCCGGGAAAATTTTACAGCCGGCTGTAAAATATGCCCGGGCGGAAAAGCCGCGTGCTACATGCGCTAGCCCCCGGTTGGTCTCGTCCCGTGCGGCTTCATGGATCGCCTCCCCTTTTCCCTCGCCCGAATCGCATCTACAGTTCATGATGAGAGAAAGGGAGGCATGCCATGGCAACCTACGTCCTGATGACGAAGTTGGCGCCCGACGTCGCGCGCGACGCGAAGCATCGCGAGGCGATCGGCCGCCGCTGGAAGCAGGAAATCGAGAAGAAGTGCCCCGAGGTGAAGTTCATCTGCCACTACGCCCTGCTGGGGCCCTACGACTTCCTGGACATCTACGAGGCGCCGAACGAGCAGATCGCCGCGAAGGTCTCCATGATCACGCAGGTCCAGGGCGCCCTGCAGGCCGAGAGCTGGACGGCCCTGCCCTGGACGCAGTTCCTGGAGATAATGGAGGAGATCGCCTGAGGCCTCGCCGCCCCGCGGCCCGGCGTGAGTACATCACAAGCCGGGCAGATGGCACACCCGGGAGGGCTAGCTCGGGAACTCGACTTCGCCGGTTCTGAGATCGTAGAAGGCCGCGGCGATCTTGAGCGCGCCCTCGCGCACGCGCCCGGCGAGCAGGGGCCCCGCAGCGCGAACTTTCTCGGCCACGAGGCGCGCGTTGGCGCGGGCGGCCTCGTCCACGGGATCGCCGGGCCGCCCCTGGGCGATGCGCAGTGCGGGAGCGATCGCGTCTGTGAGCACAGGCAGGTGCCCTTCCGTCTCGGCGCCGCCGAGCGCGGCCGCCACGGCGCCGCAGCCCGCGTGTCCCAGCACGACGATCAGCGGCACGCCCAGATGCCCCACCGCGTACTCGAGGCTCGCCAGCACGGCGTCGTCCAGAATGTTCCCCGCCACTCGCAGCACGAAGAGATCGCCGAGCCCCTGGTCGAAGATCAGTTCGGGCGGCACGCGCGAATCCGCGCATCCCAGTACGGCCGCGATGGGTTGCTGCCCGATCTCCAGCTCGGCCCTACGCGAGAACGACTCGTGAGGGTGCGCCGGTTCTCCGGAGGCGAAGCGCGCGTTGCCCGCCCGCAGCTGGTCGAAAGCCTCCTGCCAGCCTATGCGATCGTCGTCGCTCATAGGGCCAATCTATACCCGTGTGATTGTTCTCGTCACGTGTTTAGTGAAGCAGCGCGGCATCCTGCGGGGCGTCCCCTGTCTCCCGCTCCTCGTCTTCCTCGCGAGCCCCATGCTGCGGCAAAATCCGATCCAGCTCCTTGAGTACGTTCTCCACACACAGCTCCTCTAGCCCGTTCTTGATCCCGAGCGCTTCGAGCCAGCCGGGTCTCGGTGTGTAGATGGCTCCGTCGTCGTCCTCTGCGTCGAAGGATCGAGCCTTCAAGTGGCAGAGGAGATCGGCGACATGGAGGATCGCGATGGCGCGGGTATCGCCGGGGACATCTTCCGGAGGATGATAGCTGGGCGAGTGGTGCTCGGCAATGGCCGTGCACGCGCTCTCGGGAACCCCAAGAGTGCGGGCGGTCTTGCCGCCGAGGATCGAGTGGACGATTCCCATACTCCCCTCCTCAGAAAGAAGGGAGTGCTTGCTGAACACGAGGGGCGAGTAGAGCTCGGGAGCCCTCTCCGGCCTGATCCTCGTACCGATCAACTTCCCGATGTCGTGGAGAAGCCCCATCGTGGCGATGCTGTCCGGCTCGGGGTATTGCAGCGACCTGCCTAGGGCAAAGGCCACACGGGAACAGGCCAGGGAGTGGGCCCAGAGATCCGTGATGATCTGTCGAGTGCGATCATCCGGCGCCGAGAAGGTTTCCTCCACGCAAGCCTGCAGGACGATGTTCCGCACTTCGTTGTGTCCCAGATGAACCACGGCCCGGAAGACCGAAGACAGCTTGCGGGAGAGACCGAAGAATGGCGAGTTGACCGCCTTGAGGACCCGGCTCGCCAGCATCGGATCTCCCATGACGAGCTCCGACACATGATTGGGATTGCTCGTGGCGACTGAGAGCTTGTCCAGGAGCTCCTGCCGTGCGTTCAAGCGATCGATGATCTCTCGCGTGCTGGCTTCGGCCCGCTTCAGCTCTTCGCCGGAAAGTTCCGCATTCTGGACGCAAGCCCCTTCAGGAAGCGCCTGCAGAACGCAAAAGTCCAACCCCGTCTCACGGCAGGGAGGACTCTTCGGCGAGGGCGCCGCGGCCGCCCGCCGATGAGCGCCTGCCTCGACCCGGCGGGATCTCTTCGCCCGACCGCTTCTCCCCGAGCTCCGGGCTTTCCCTCTCTGGGAAGGGAGAAAGGTCCTCAGCAAGGCAAGGACACAGGCCAAAATGACGATCAACAGCAGAAAACGCACCGAAACGACCCCACATCACGGGTAAGGGATGGGCTCGACACGCCCGCCTGCGACACCGTTGGCATTCGCCTTCGGCATCGTCCGAACGCAGAATCCTGCAAGCAAGTCGCGTGCTTTCATCGCTCGATCTCGTCCGTCAATTCGTGATAGTTTTTCGTTGCTGCCGATCGGATTCCGTGAACCGCCCGTCACAGACGGGAGGGAGGCGAGGATGAACTACGATACGATCAACCCGGCGACGGAGGAGAAGATCGCGAGCTGGGAGACCATGTCTCGCAAGGAAGTGTTCGGGATCCTGGAACGCTCCCGCGCGGTGTTCACCCGGTGGCGCGAGCTCGGCGTCGCCGAGCGCTGCTCATACCTGCCGGGACTGGCGCGGGCGCTCCGCTCGAACCTGGACCGATACGCCGGGATCATCACCCTCGAGATGGGCAAGCCGATCTCCGAAGCGCGCGCCGAGGTCGAGAAGTGCGCCTGGCTCTGCGAGGTCTACGCGGAGAACGCCGAAGCCTGGCTGGCCGAGGAAGCGGTCGACGCCGGCGGCGCGGAGCACCTCATCGTCTTCGAGCCCCTGGGCGTGCTGCTCTCGATCATGCCCTGGAACTACCCCTTCTGGCAGGCCCTCCGCTTCGCGGTGCCGGGCCTCGTGGCGGGCAACACGAGCATCCTGAAGCACGCGAGCAACGTGCCCCAGTGCGCCTTCGCCATAGAGGAGGCCTTCATCGAGGCGGACTTCCCCCCAGACGTCTTCCGTAACGTCCTTGCCGACCACGCCACCGTGGCCGAGCTCATGGCCGACCCGCGCATCGCGGGCGTGTCGCTCACCGGCAGCACGGACGCCGGCGCGCGCATCGCCGCCCAAGCGGGCATGAACCTCAAGAAGGTCGTCCTCGAGCTGGGCGGCTCCGATCCCTTCATCGTCCTGGAGGACGCCGACCTCGACTTCGCCGCCCGCGGCGCCGTCGAGGGACGCATGGTCTGCACAGGTCAGAGCTGCGTCGCCGCCAAGCGTTTCATCGTGCACGAGAAGCTGGCGGACGAATTCGCCCACCGCTTCGCGGCGCTCATGGAAGAGCTGGTCGTCGGCGATCCGGCCGATCCCGCCACGCAGGTGGGACCCATCGTGAATGCCGCTGGCCTCGACGAGCTGCAGGCGCAGCTCGCCCAGTCGCTGGCGGCGGGCGGCAAGCTGCTCACCGGCGGCGAAACCCTCGACCGGGTCGGCTACTACCTGGCGCCCACGGTAGTGGCGGATGCCAGCGGCGAGATGCGCATCGTGCGTGAGGAGGTCTTCGGGCCCGTTGCGCCGATCATCGCGGTGGCGAGCGAAGAAGAGGCGATCCGCGTGGCCAACGACACCGAGTTCGGGCTGGGCAGCAGCGTCTGGACGCGCGATCTCGAGCGCGGCCTGCGCGTCGCCCGGCGGATCGAGGCGGGCATCGTCTTCGTCAACTCCATCGTGAAGTCGGATCCACGCATGCCCTTCGGCGGTGTGAAGCGGAGCGGCATCGGGCGTGAGCTCTCGAAGTACGGCCTGCGCGAGTTCGTGAACGTCAAGGGCATCAACGTCTTCGAGCACGGGGCCTAGGCGCCGCGGCCGCCCCGCCAAGTCCGGGCTTTCCCTCGCGACGAGACGCGCCTATCTTTCCGGCGGTAGGCGGCACGCCACCACTCACACCAGCGTCCGAACGAAGGCCGGACCGGCCTCATCGCCGCCTGCCATTTCCCGACACGCCCGACGCCCGGACCGGCCCGTCCGGGCGTCTTTGCCAATGACATCCCCCATGGTTTATAATTGTGTCCCCCGATCGGTCCCACCGTCTACAACAGGAGGTAGGGAGATGATCCGCCGACGCCCGCTCGCCCTGTTCTTGTCGGCCCTCGCCGTTTTCGCGCTGGGCCTTTTCCTTTTCTCCGCGGAGCTCGCCGCCAAGGAGGATGAGTCCAACTCCAAGGACTCGGACGACGACATGGATCCCGTCCAGCGCAAGGAGTTACCAGTGGGGGGCGCCGCGAGCGTCCGCCAGGACACGCTCTTCTGCTTCGCCGCCTCTGGGCCCGGCGCCTGGGGCAGCGCCGGCACCGACGTGCGCGGCTTCACCTTCGACGACGCCGGCGGCCCCGCAGACGCGGGCTTCACGAGCGTGGACGAGACCGCGCAGCCTAGCGCCCTCTGGCACCTCGCCAACAACAGCATCGTCGCCGGCCACGACACGGACATGGGGCCGACCGCGGGCGACTTCTCGCTCTGGTGCGGGCTGGAGGGCACCTGCGGCTGGATCGGCGCCGACGGCTACGGCAACGGCTGGGACCAGTATGCGCTGATCGAAAACTGCGCCTTCACGTCTACCCTCGACGTGGACTTCCTCTACTGCGGCGACTTCGAAGGGGGCAACGCGACTACTTCCAGGTGCTCCTCGAGGTGGACCCTGGCGACGGCTTCGCTCTGGAGGAGATCTACCGCAACGAGATCCGCGGCGAGAAGCTCACCCAGATCGTCTCCATCAGCGTCTCGAGCGCCGACTTCCCGCCCGGTGCCGTGTTCGGAGACCTGGTCTTTCGCTTCCGCTCCGACGGCAGCGGCTCCGACGAGGACGGCGGCTACGCGTCTGACATCGGCGCAGCATGGATCGACAACATCGCTATGACCCTCGACGGCGCTCTCTACTTCAGCGCGAACTTCGAGTCGGGCACAGCCGAGGGCGTGCTATTCGCGACGCCGGCCGGAGCCGGCGACTTCGCGCAGCTCTACTCGAACCTCTTCTAGGAGGACGTCTGCGTCGAGAACACGAGCCACGCCTGGGCCTTCTTCGACCCGGCCACGAGCAACCCCATGTACCCGGTGCCGGTGATCGTCTATGGACCGTCCTACCTGGACAACAGCATCCAGAGCCCCCCGCTCGAGATGGCCCACGAGCTGGGCGATCCGCTCGGCTCGCCACTCGCGCTGAATAGCGACACGGCGCTCCACCTGAGCTACTGGGCCTACATGGACAATCCGCTGGATCCCCTGGTCTTCCAGACCTGGTCCGTTGCGGCGCAGACCCAGGAGCTGCCCTGCCTCAGCACCTTCCGCGGCGACGAGGTAGTCTACTACGCGGACAATCGCCAGTGGCTCGTCCGCTCGCACAACGTGACGCAGCAGGTGGCCGAGTCGGCCCTGGGCGGCACGGTCACGGGCGTCACGGTGAAATTGAACGTGGTCGACATGTGCGGCTATTGGTGCGGCAGCGTCGGGACAGGCCTCGGCCACACGCCCGCGCCCTATTTCGACAACGTTCGGCTCATGCTCGTCTCCGAGTCGGGGATCGCGTGGAACGTAAGTGAGTTCCATCGCTTCCAGGACAGCTTCCCGCTCGGTGGCGACAGCAACGTGCGCCTGGACAGCGCGATCAACGTGGAGCCGGTGTCGAGTCCGACCCTGGTGATCGGCGATTCGACCGTCGTGGGCCTGAACATGGACCTCGACGGCGGCATCCTCGAGCTTTTCAATCCGAACTCCGGGGTGATGCTGCCCGCACTCCACCTCTGGTACCGCGTGATCGAGGGCCCCCACGCCGGCTCGACGGATCACTGGGCCATGGCCGACCAGGACGCCAGCGATGGCATCTGGTCGCCCACGGTCGGCACGCAGATCTTCAACACCGAGATCTGGAACGGCATGCAGGCCGACAGCGCGCGCTACCAGGGACAGGTCCTGCCGCTGTCGCCTTCTCCCTATCGTTTCGCCTTTGACTTCAACGACGCCTACTTCCTGCCGGGCGACATCATCGCGTTCTTCTTCCGTGCGGAATCCGTGAACGGCACGATCGTGACCGATCCGCCCTACGCAACGAGCGGCGACCCCGACCTGCGCGAGTACCACCCGATCCGCTGCCTGCCGAGCTCGGCCGTGGGCCTGCTCTTCGTGGAGGACGACAGCCGACACCTCGCCTACTGGCGCGAGGCCTTCCAGTACAACGGCTACTCGCTCTACGACATCTTCAGCACGCAGGCACCGAGCTCCGGCCAGCACAACGGGCTGGGCGCCCACGCCGATCTGGGCGACCTCGCCCAGTACGAGGCGGTGGTCTGGGACAGCGGCGACCTTTCGGCCTTCACCATCGGCAACGCGGCGCCCGCGGACAAGGCCTTCGACAGCTTCCTACTCGACGACTGGCTGACCAGCACGCCGCACAACACCTGGCTCTGGGTGCTCGGCAACCAGGTCGCCCACGACCTGGGCGTCGGCGAGCCCTTCCTCGCCCAGACCCTCGGCGTCGACCTGCTCGACTCGGTCAGCTACTACGATGACGTCACCGATATCCTCGTGCCGCTGGCCTTTCCTGTCCACCCCGCGCTCCTCGGCGACTGCTCCTACTGGGTGCTCGGCGGCTGCCCGACGGTCGAGAACATCTCGCTGGTCGCGCCGCTGAGCTCGAACCCGCTCGCCGTGACCGCCTTCGAGTGGGAGGTGGAGGGCATGCCCGGCGCGGTGGCGGGCACCCTGAACATGGATCCGGACGGCAACGGCCTGTCGACCGGCGCGACCGGCCACTACAACTGGGTCGCCCACAATCCCTACGGCTACCCCCAGGTGACGGACGCCGGCTGTGATTCCCACCCCGGTCTGGACTACGCCCGCTTCATGGTGCAGGACATCTTGGCCTACCTGTTCGGCTACTATCCGGACGCCGCGCCGGACGGCGTGCCCGAGGACACGCCCGTCGTCACGCGCCTGGCCGGTCACTACCCGAACCCCTTCAACCCCGACACGAAGATCCACTTCGGCCTGGCGAGCACGGAGCACGTGCGCCTGGCCGTCTACGACCTCGCGGGGCGCAAGGTCCGCACGCTCGTCGACGAGAGGCTCGAGCCCGCCTACTACGAGGTCGGCTGGGACGGCAGGAACGCGGCCGGCCACCGGGTCGCCAGCGGCGTCTACTTCTACACGCTGCGCGCGGGGGACTACAGCGCCGACGGCAAGATGGTCCTGCTGAAATGATCATTCGCAAAGGAGACCCCATGACTGCGCTTCGTCCGCTCATCCTGCTTGCGCTCTGCGCCACCCTGCTGGCGGCCACCGGCGCGCACGCATACGACTGGACCTACCTGTCCATGAACGGCGAGAACTGCACCTGCGTCGTGAACGATCCCCTGCACGACCGCATCTTCGTGGGCACCGTGGAGGGCTTCCACTACCTCGAGCAGTCCACCGGCGTGTGGACCAGCCGCGACTGGGACGGCTGGATCGGCCGCCAGGTCTGGTCGATCGACTACCACCGGCTGCTCGACCAGCGTGTGATCACCGGGCGCGAGAACGCCTTCTTCAAGGGATACATCGAGTACAGCGACGACCTGGGCGCCAGCGAGACGATCGCCTACAACTCCGACGGCGGCAGCGTGACCGATCTCGACCACAATCCGGCCTACCACTTCGCCTGCACCTGGTCGGACATCTCGCCCGGCGAGTTCCTGCGCTCGGCCGACGGCGGGGAGACCTGGACCCTGCTCAGCGGCCACGGGCACTACGTGATGACCTCGCTGGCCGTCGGCGCCTTGGACGAGATCTACCTCGCCGGCGACAACCGCGTGATGCGCAGCTGGGACAATGGAGACACCTGGGATTCGGTGGGCGGCAACCTGTCGCCGGCCTACGGGATCTACTGCGTCGAGTACGCCCACCCCGGCGGCGACATCATGCCCGAGATCAGCCTCGTCGCCAGCAACGACCTGGGGCTCTACTTCAGCGATGTCGTCGGTGTTTGGAATCAGATCCTGGACACGGCCTGCCGCAAGGTCGCGCCCTACCCGGGCGCGGACCTGTGGCCGCCGCCGCCCTGGCACATCGCCGCGGTCACCTTCGACGGGCGGGTCATGGTCTCGACGAACTGCGGCGGGAGCTGGAGCGACGAGACGGGCGACCTGCCCGGCACGCCCGTGGACGTCGCCTATTCGCCTTACGACGACGGCCTCTACGTCTGCACCGCCAACAACGGCGTGTACTTCGTTGCCGACGTGGTGACGGGCGCACCGGACGGGCCGGCCGCACCCGCCGAAGTCGCGCTCAGCGCCTGGCCAAACCCCTTCAACCCGCAGACCCGCCTGCGCTTCACGCTGCCCGAGGCGGGCCGCGCGGAGCTGGCGGTCTTCGACGTGGGAGGCCGGCGCGTCGCCACGCTCCTGGACGGCCGGCGGGACGCGGGCGCGAACTCGCTATCCTGGAATGCTGAAGGGTTCGCCAGCGGCGTCTACCTCGCTCGCCTCAGCGGCGACTTCGAAACGCGCACCCTGCGCCTGGTTCTGCTGAAGTAGTATGGAAACGGCTGGTGTCAAGCCGGTTCGAGTCTTCTACCCGAGTCGCCACGTGGCGACTCGGGTTTTTTACATGCGGGAGTTTTACAGCCGGCTGTAAAGTCCAACCGGTAGGACGCGCGCGTTTCTGATCCACGCTGTGCACCCGGGTACAATCGCCTACCAGTGGGCGGAGAACATCGCCAATGGGAAGGGTACCGGCTTGGTCGGTCCTTCCTTGCGCACGGCGCCCCAAGCACCCACGAGAAACGAGCCACTTTCCCAGAAGAACTTGAGCCCGACATTGAAATAGCCCACGTAGTCCTCCTGTTCCTCCAGGCGCGTGTCGGTCGAAGCCATTTCCAGGAAGATCTTCAAGCCGCGAGCTATCTCCAGGTCACCGCCTACTGCCATGAGCAGGTCGGCTTTTCCCTCTTCCAGATATCTACGACTCAGAAAGAGATTGAGGCTTCTTTGCCTGTCGCCCACCCCAATGACGCCTCCCAGGAGTCTGAAGACATCCCCCCCTAGAACCCTACTGCTTCCCGTCAAGGCAAGACCCACCGGGAAGCTCTCACGATCCAGGAGCATGATCTTGGCTCCAACATGGCCGAAAGTAACTGGGTGATCGTTGATGGGAATGACGGAACCGAAGGTCAGGTTAACCCGATCACCCGGCGAGTATCCGAAATTGAAGACGAAGAGCATAAAGTTGCGGAGGTAGACGTGGCCACCGGCTTGGGTGGCCGGCGTAGGACAGAACATGATCGATTGAAAATCGGGGTCGGTCCAGGTGCTGTCTTTCGCCGCGGGGGATTCACCGTACCCGAATTTGGTGCGGGCTTCCGATTCTGCCGCAAGCAGGAGGACGATCAAGCCGAGCAGCGCCAGGATGGCCAGTGTCCGCACCATCTTCCCCTCTCGGTCGCCCGGTCAACTCAGCGGAGGCGCACGCTGAAGCCTACACCGTCGCGGATGGGCAGCAGGCTGCTCAGGAACTCGGGGCTCTCCCACATGCGCTCGGTGAAGGCGCGGATACCCTGTGTACTGGCTTCCATGTTCTCCGGGTCGGCGACACGGCCGCTCCAGAGCAGGTTGTCGATCACGAAGACGCCGCCCACGCGCAGGTGCTTCCGCAGCAGGTCGTAGACCTCCGGGTACTGCTCCTTGTCCACGTCGCAGAAGACGATGTCGAAGAGTCCGGGCGTGACCTGCAGGATGTCCTGGGCGTAACCCGTAAGGTAGGTGACCTTGTCCGCGATGCCCGCCTTGGCGTGGAAGCTCCGAGCCAGTTCGATGTTCTCTGCGTCGCCGTCGGTGACGTAGACCTCGCCGCCCTCGGGCAGCGCCCGCGCGAACCACAGCGCGGAGTAGCCGAAGCCGGAGCCCAGCTCGAACACGCGCTTCGCGCCCGTGAGGTGGACGATCTGCGCCAGGAAGCGCCCCACCTCGGGTCCGACGATCGGGAACTTCCGCTCGGCGGCGAGGGCATGCATCTCGGCGAGCAGCTCGTCCTCGCCCTTCCGCGCCAGGCGGCGCAGGTACTCCGCGGTCTCCGCGTGGAAGATCGGCATCCTAGCTTCCCGCCATGCGCAGGACCTCGGCCACGCACTTCTCGATGCCCGTGGCGACGTCGCGCACGTGCTCGCCGAGCATGTAGGCAGGGGTGGTCACGAGCTTCTGCTCCTCGTCCACGACGAATTCCTCGACGGGACAGGACACGTGCTCGGCGCCCATGCCGCCCAGGGCGGCCGCGGTCTCCTCGTCCGTACCGATGGTGATGCGCGGGGAGAAGCCCCCGCCCTCGAAGACCGCCGCGAGGATCGCCGGCGCGATGCAGATGGCGGCGATGGGCTTGCCAGCCTTGTGGACCTCGCGGACGATGCGCGCCACCTCGGGGATGGCCGTGGCGTCCGTGCCCTTCACGGCGAAGTCGCAGAGGTTCTTGGCCGCGCCGAAGCCGCCGGGGAAGATCAGCGCGTCGATGTCGTCTGCGCCGAGCTCGCTCAGGGGAATGATCTTGCCGCGCGCGATGCGGGCCGATTCCACCAGTACGTTGCGCTTCTCGCCGCTGGCCTTGCCGGAGTAATGGTCCACCACCTCCAGCTCCACGTCCGGGGCGGCCATGATGACCTCCGCGCCGGCGCGATCCAGCGCTAGCAGGGTGATGACGGCCTCGTGGATCTCGCTGCCGTCGAAGACGCCGCAGCCCGAGAGAACGACTCCTACCTTGGCCATGATCTACCTCCGGATCCTGGGGACGGATCCAGGATAGCCGTCAGGCGGCCGGTCGTCAAACGGCTTGCGTTGCCGGTGCCAGTGCCCTAGGGGCACTCGCAGTCGTTGAAGAAGCTCGCGAAGATGCCGAAGTCGGCAACATCGACGAGAGGGCTCACGGTGCTCTCGTTGTAGTTCGCGCAGGCATTGTCGCTGTGGAAGAGATCTCCAAAGCGGGCGAAGTCGGCGAGGTTCACCTCGAGATCACCGTTCAGGTCGGGGCTATTGGCGCCGAACACGAGCGGATCCCCGATCGCCCAGCCGAGGGCGAAGACCTGCGCCCCGATCGCGTCGCAGTCCACGCCGGTGAAGGCACCGCCGTGGATGACGCCGCTCATCGTGGTGTGGCCCGGATCAGGGGCGTAGGTGGAACTATCGGGAAAGACCTCCCCCAGACAGAACTGCAGGGCATCGTCGGCCTCGAGCCAGATATCTTCTTCCACGAGCTCGATCGGCTCACCGGTGATCACGGCCCAGACGTAGATCTCGATCGTGGGGATCGGCTCCGTCCCGCAGGGCGCGAGCGTGAAGGGTCCGCCGTGCTCCATCGTCACGATCCCATCGACCTCGACGATGTCTGCGGATGCGGGGAAGGAGAGTATGAGGACGGCGGCGAAGGCCGCCAGGGAAGTAATTCGGCCCAAGTTCATTCCGGTACCTCCCTAACAAGTTACATCAATTATACTCGCCCTTCGACGATCGATCAAACTGCACCTTTCCCCTTGTACCTGCGGTCTCCTCTCGGGCAATCTCCAAACGCGCGCAGCTCAATCGGGAGGCAAGCATGCGACTGGCACTGATGAACTGGCCGCAGGTGGAAGACTACCTGCAGGGCAAGCAGACCCTGATCATCCCCGTCGGCTCGACCGAGCAGCACGGCCCCAACGGCCTGATCGGCACCGACCACCTGGTCGCCGACGCCATCGCGCTCGCAGTCGGCGAGGGCACCGGCACACTCGTACACCCACCGCTGACCGTCGGCATGAGCCTCTACCACCTCGGCTTCCCGGGCAGCTCCAGCCTGACGAGCGAGACGCTCCTGCACGTGCTGAACGAACTGGTCGAGTCGCAGGCGCGCCACGGCTTCCGGCGCTTCTTCTTCATCAACGGTCACGGCGGCAACACGCCCGTCGCCCAGGCCGCCGCCTGCGACCTCTTCGGTCGCCGCGCGGACCTCGAGTGGACCTGGCAGTCCTGGTGGACGCACCCCCGCGTCAAGGAGCTGGAGGACAAGTTCTTCGGCGAACGCAATGGTAACCACGCCTCGGCCGCGGAGATCTCCATCACGGAGCACCTCTTCCCCGGCCAGGTCGCCGCCATCGAGCCCTGCGATATCGCGCGCCCCGACTTCGACTGGCCCCTGAGCCCCGAGAGCTTCCGTGCCGCCTTCCCCGACGGGCGCATGATGAGCGACCCTTCGCTGGCCGACGCCGTCAAGGGCCGCAAGCTCTTCGAGCTCTGCGTGGAGGTCTTCAGCGAGGAGCTGGCGCGCTTCGAATCCCGCGGCTAAAGGTGTATAATGGAGGTCACGCCAAGGGGGTCGTCATGGGCAGCCGCAAGGGATCTTCCGCGCTTCGCTCCACCCTGTTCCTCCTCGCCATCGCGGCGCTGATCGCACCACCTCACTCCGTCAACGCTCAGCTCGTCTACGTGAACAGCACCCCGTCGGGACCGGGCTTCCCCCAGTGGGATGGCGGCGACACCGGCCTCGTCTTCGCCGACATCGACGCCGACGGCCACGCCGACTTCCTGTCCATCGGCGACCACGGCTCGCCCTACGTCGGCACGACCCAGCACGGCGTCATGGTCTACTTCGGCGACGGCGCGGGCGGCTGGTCCATCCACATGGAGGGCAACTTCGGCTACGGCGGCATCGCCGTGGGCGACGTGAACGGCGACGGCCTGCTCGACGTCGGCTACGGCATGCACCACAACTACTCCGGCGACGACTTCGGAAATCAGCTCATCGAGGTCGCGCTCGGCGACGGCACGGGCACGAGCTGGACCCCCTGGGACGACGGTCTCGCCACCAACGGCGAGAGCTGGGGCATGTTCGCCACGGACTTCGCGGACTTCGACGCCGACGGCGACCTCGACGTCGTGTCCAATTCATTCGGCAGCAGCAACGGCGTGCACGTCTACCGCAACAACGGCGACGGCAGCTGGACCCAGACCTTCGCGCGCACGGGCGGCAACAGCCAGCACCAGGTCTCCACCGGCGACGTTAACGGCGACGGCTACCCCGACTTCGCCGCCAGCTACCAGAACGGCACCGTCTGGCTCGGCGACGGCGAGGGCGGCTTCACCAGCGCCGACACCGGCCTGCCCGGCAGCGGCATCGCCGGCGTCTCCCTGGGCGACGCGGACCGCGACGGCCACGCCGACCTCGCCTTCTGCCAGAACGGCGGCGTCAAGGTCTACGTGTGGCGAACGGACCACTGGGAGTCGTCCTCGACAGGGCTGCCGCCCTCCGGTAACTACCAGATCGCGCATCTCTGGGACATGGACAGCGACGGCCTCGTCGACGTGACCGCCTGCGGTGACGGCAGCATGGACGTCTGGCTCGGCGACGGCGCAGGCGCCTGGGCCCACGGCGGCGGCGTGAACGCGCCGCCCGCCATCGACACGGCGGCCTTCGCCACGCGGGGTGACATCGACCACAACGGCCTTGCCGACGTTGTCTTCGTGCAGGAGGAAGGCTCCTGGCCCAACTACCAGAACCACCTCTACGTCTATCGCGAAACGAGCCATCCTAGCGCGCGCTTCGTCGTCCCCCAGTTCCCGCGCGGCGGCGAGGCCTTCTTCCTCGGCTCCGCGCAGACGATCCGCTGGAGCGCAGCGCAGCTGGAAGGCGAGGCGACCGTCGACCTCCAGCTGTCGCCGGACGGCCCGGACGGGCCCTGGATCCTCCTGGCCCTCGATCTTCCGGACAGCGGGCACTGGCAGTGGCTCGTCGCCGGCGCGCCGACCGAGCAGGCGCACCTGCGCATCACGCTGCTGCAGGGCTGGGAGGCCGTCTCGGCAACGATCGGACCCTTCCGCATCCTACCCACGGACCTCACCGCCGCGCCGGCGGGAGCTGCCAGCAGCGTGACCCCGCGCCTCCTCCTCCTGGACAATCCCGCGCGCGACGAGGCACGCTTCCGGCTCCTGCCCGGCGCGCTGTCCAAACGTGGGGAAGACCCGGACGCGACCTGGACCCTCTCCCTCTACGAGCCCGCGGGACGCCTCGTACGCCAGCTGGAAGCCCGCGGCGAGGAGGCGGTCTGGAACCTGCTGGACGAGGCCGGCCGCAGGCTCCCCGCCGGCGTCTACCTCGCGCGCGCGAGAGCGCCGGGCGGCGAGAGCGCCGGCCCAGCGACACGGGTCGTGTTGCTGCGCTGATTCGTGCGGATGAAGAAGCGGGGGTCGCGGGCGATCCGGGGCAGGATCCGCAAGTGCCGGGGAGTGCGGGGAAGAGGCGCCGCTCAGGCGAGCTGGATGTAGATCTCTCCATTCTCGACGCTGACCGGGAAGGTGGCCGCCTGCGCGTCCTCGCGGTCCCGCACCTCGCCTGTTTGCATGTCGATGACCCAGCCGTGGCTGTGGCAGCAGACCGCGCCGGCGACGATCTCTCCCTCTGCAAGCTCCGCGCCCATGTGAGGGCAGCGGTTCTCGATGGCGTAGACCTCGTCGCCCGTGTTGAAGATCGCGATGTCGTAGCCCTCTACCGTGAAGGCCCGCGCCTCCCCCGCGGGGACTTCGGCGAGCGTACAGACGCGGATGAGCTCGGGTGTCCGCATGGATCCTCCGTGATGCCTCGGCCTGGGTTGGAAGCGGGAGTCTAGCAAAACGTCAAGGCCACCGGAAGCCGTTCGCGAGTGAAATATCTCCGCGGCGAAATTTGCCGTTGACAGGAGCCGCGCCGCCTTGATCCGCCTCCGGCGCATCTGCTAGCATCCTGCGTTTCCGCCGGAAATCGCAAGTTTGCTCAGGGAGGCCTCATGGCGCCGATGGACATCCTGCTGGGGCACAGCCCCGATCCCGACGATGCCTTCATGTTCTACGGGCTGGCCAAGGGCCACGTGGACCCGGGCCCCTATCGCTTCACCCATATCCTGCAGGACATCGAAACTCTCAACCGCCGCGCGCTGAAGGGCGAGCTGCACATCTCGGCCGTCTCCATTCACGCTTACGCATACTTGCGCGATCGCTATGCCCTGCTGGGCTGCGGCGCCAGCATGGGCGACGGCTACGGCCCCATGCTCGTCGCGCGCGAAGGCGTGTCGCTGGAGGACGCGAAGAAGAGCCGCATCGCCATTCCGGGCACGCTGACGAGCGCATACCTTGCCCTGCGCCTGGCCATCGGCGACTTCGAGCACGAGGTCCTGCCCTTCGACGAGATCACCGGGCGCGTGGCGTCCGGCGACTTCGACGCGGGGCTGATCATCCACGAAGGACAGCTCACCTACGCCGGCGAAGGCTTATCGCTGCTGCTCGACCTCGGCGTCTGGTGGGGCGGAGAGACCGGTGGCCTGCCGCTGCCCCTCGGCGGCAACGCCGTGCGCCGCGACCTCGGGCCCGAGCGCATGCACGAGCTGAACGGCATCCTGAAGGCCAGCATCCGCTACGGCCTGGAGCACCGCGACCAGGCCGTGCGCTACGCGCTGGACTTTGGGCGCGGGCTCGACCTGGACCTCGCCGACCGCTTCGTCGGCATGTACGTGAATGAGCTGACGCTCGACTACGGTGAGCGCGGGCGACGCTCCATCTCGCTCTTCCTCGCGCGCGCCCACGAGGCGGGCCTGTTGGAAGACCCGGTGGAGGTGGAGTTCATCGCCTAGCACGCGGCGGCGCGACAGGCCGTGCGCTGCGCGTTTTCCGCGCGAGCCAGATACGTCATCGGAGAACAGCATGGATGCCAAGAGCCCCAGTCTGAATCCCGAAGAGCGCGAGGCGCTTGTTCGCCTGCGCCGCGACTTCCACCGCCACCCCGAGCTGGCCTTCCAGGAGAAGCGCAGCGCGGGTGTCGTGGCTAAAGAGCTGTGCGGCCTGGGCCTAAGGCCCGTCACGGGCGTCGCGGACACGGGCGTAGTGGCGATGCTCGGCGAGCGCGACGATGGCCCCACTCTGCTCCTGCGCGCCGACATGGACGCGCTGCCCGTCACCGAGGTGGAGGACCGCGAGCACCGTTCCATCAATGAAGGTGTGATGCACGCCTGCGGCCACGACGGGCACATGGCCACCCTGCTCGCCGCCTGCTCGGTCCTCGCGCGTGAGGCGGGCGAGCTGCGGGGACGCATCAAGGCGATCTTCCAGCCGGCGGAGGAAGGCTTCGGCGGCGCAGAGAAGATGATCGCAGAGGGCGTGCTCGAGGATCCCAGGGTGGACGCCGCCGTGGCGCTGCACTACTGGAGCGGCCTGGAGACGGGCAAGGTGGCGGTGCAGGCGGGGCCCGTGCTGGCCTCAGTCGACGAGTTCCACATCACCGTGAAGGGCCGGGGCGGCCACGCCGCCCTGCCCCACGAGACCGCCGACGCGCTGGTGGCGGCGGCGGCGGTCGTTGGCGCGCTGCAGACCGTGGTCTCGCGGCGCAGCGATCCCATGCAGGCGTCAGTGCTCACCGTCGGGGAATTCCACGCCGGCACGGCCTTCAACATCATCGCCGGCGATGCGAAGCTAACCGGCACCGTGCGCTGCTTCGACCGCGAAATCTGGGAGGCGATCCCCGGCCAGATCGAAGAAGTGGTCGCCGGTGTCTGCAGCGCCCACGGCTGCGAGCACGAGCTGGACTACCGGCGCATCAACATCCCCACGGTCAACGACCCCGCGATCGCCGCGCTGGTGCGCGAGGTGGCAGTGGACCTGCTGGGCGAGGAGAACGTCGAGGAGTACGCCGCGCTGGGCGGAGAGGACATGGCTGACTACCTGGCCTTGGTGCCGGGCTGCTTCTTCTTCGTGGGCGCGGGCTCGGAGGCCAAGGGCATTGGGGCACAGCACCACCATCCCGCCTTCGACCTCGACGAGGACGCCCTGCCCATCGGCGCCGAGTTGCTCGTCCGCGTCGCCCGCCGCTACCTCGGCGCTCGCTAGTCCCCCCTGCGCCGAGCTCTCATACCCGTCTGTCCGCGCTTCATGGCTTTTGCCACGTGGTGTAAGTGCGGCCTCGGCGGAACCACCACACAGCCGCCACGATGGCGACCGGCGGGTAGGGCAGGACGATCGCAGTGATCTCCCGGTCGACGCCGAAGGCGAAGGCGAGCAGGAAGAGAGTGGGGACGAGGCTGCGCAGGCTCGCCAGGCTGGCGAGCGTGGCCACGATCATCAGGATGCCTGGCAGGAAGAGCGTCCACATCAGGGCCACGATCGCGAGGGCCTCGAGCTCGAAGTTGCCGTCGCGCAGGTAGCCGATGAGGCCCAGGAGCAGGAAGGAGCCCGCCAGCAGGCCCATGAGCCCGTGGGCACCATAGGCGACGTCGAGTATGCGTCCCCGCAGCGATGTGCGGCTCATCCCACCCTCCCGGGTTCGCCCGTCAGACCTGCACGTACTTCGCGGCCGGCACGCCGCAGAAGGGGCACTTCTCCGGCGGCTCGCCGAACTCGATGTGGCCGCAGACCGGGCATAGATAGAACTTCGTCTCGCTCAGGTCTTCGCCCTTCTCGACGGCCGCCAGGGCCAGCGCGTAGAGCTTGGCGTGGACCTCTTCTGCCGACACGGCCCAGCCGAACATGCGCCTCGCCTTGTGCCCCTCGGCCTCGGCCCGCTCGAGCATGGGCGGGTACATCTCGGTGTACTCGTAGGTCTCACCGTCGATCGCGGCCTGCAGGTTCTCGGCCGTTGAGCCGATGCCCGCCATCGCGCCCAGATGATCCTCGGCGTGGATCCGCTCGGCCTCGGCCGTCGTGCGGAAGAGCTTCGCCACATTTTGAAAGCCGTCCTTCTCCGCCTTCTTCGCGAAGGCTCGGTACTTCTGGTTCGCCTGGCTCTCCCCGGCGAAGGCTTCCTTAAGATCGTCCAGCGTGCTTGCCATCTCGTTCCTCCTTGCTAGGCGCCGATCGACTCTAGATCGGAGAGCAGGATCTGCTTGCTCTCCTCGTCCTGGATCTCGTCGGCCAGGGTGCGCGCCCGGTCCAGGTAGTCCTGCATCCTCGCCTGGTCGCCCGCCGCGGCCTCGGCCCGCGCCAGGGCCTCGTAGGCGAAACCCGAGAAGAAGGGCAGGTCGTTCCGGTCCCCCAGTGCCTCGAGGCTGCGCTGCCCGTAGCGGCGCGCGTTCTCTGCCTGGCCGAGCAGCGAGAAGACCCGCGAGACCTGCCAGCAGGCCACCGACAGGTTCTCCGGCGCGCAGTCCTCCCGCTGGGTCCAGTGCCAGTGGGACGCCATCGTCAGGCGGAGCATCGCTTCTTCTTCCGCGGGCGTCCGCTCCGTCTTGTCGATGTACTCCCAGGTCTTGTTGAAGCAGGCCGCGGAGAAGGCCCTGTGGGCCGCCTGCACATCGAGCGCGTCGCTCGCCGCCTTGTCTGCCATGACTGCCTCCGGTCTGGTCGCATGGGTCGATGGATTCCGCGACCATCATTACCGCTGGGGATGTCGAATGCAAGAGGGTGGCGCTGAAGCGCGCTCAATGTTCGAAATCGAGGCCGTGGATCTTGATGCCGGCCTTCCAGTTTCCGCTGCGCTCGGAGTCGAGCATCTGGAACATCTCCACGTGCCCCAGCACGGAAAAGCCCGCGCGGTGGAAGCAGGCCATGGCGCGGGCGTTGCGCGCGACGGGACGGACGCTCAGGTAAGGGACCCGCCGGCGCTTCGCCTCCTCGATCAGGAACTCGATGAGCGCCGTGCCGACGCCCCGCGAGCGCTGGTCCGAACGGACGACCACGGGCTCGATCTCCGCCTCGCCCTCGCGGACGAGCAGCCCGGCCAGACCCACGACCTTCGCTCCCGCCACCGCCAGCCAGGGGCCCGCGAGCTCCGGTCGCGCGAGGTAGTCGTCGAAGGCGAGGCCGGGATCCTCCCCGCCGATGGACGCGTCCTCGTAGATCTCGCGGTGCCGCTCGGTCAGCTCGCGCCAGAGTTCGCGGCAGGCCGCGAGGTCGCCTTCCTCGTAAGGCCGGATCGTGATCGCCATCGCGCTATCCCTCCTTGCCGCGCGCCTGCGCGGCGGCCCAGATGCGGGCGGCCACCTCGTCCGCGCTCAGGCCGTCGGTCTCGATCACGTCACCGAGATTGCCCGTCTTCGCTGCGCGATCCAGGATTCCCCGCAGTTCGCGCCCGCGCTTCAGCTCGTGCCACAGCTCCCAGGATGGGCGGGAGCGTCCGCGGATGCGCCGCTCGAGTTCTTCAGGAGAGCAGCGCAGACGGAAGGCGGCCGAGGGTCCGGTGACACCTTCGAGGCGTGCGCGGAGGCACGCGAGCTGTTCCGGCTCTTCGAAGACCCAGTTCAGCACGAAGTCCCGTGCGCCGGCGCTCGCGTGGTGGCGCATCAGGGCCTCGAGGGCGGCGTGGGCCCGCTCGAGATCGGCGGGGTCGTAGTAGTCGAAGGGGTGCAGCGCCGCCACGTAGTCAGCGTCGAGCATGGCGCCGTTCTCGCAGCGGCCGAGGAGCGCCCAGGCGGTCTCGGTTTTCCCCACGCCGAGGGGACCGTTGAGGATGATGATCATCGCGGCTTCCCTTCCAGTTACTCGGTCGATGGGGATTGTACCCGGGTCCAAGCCTTCGGGCCAGCCCCTCCGAGGGGCGGATCGCGGTGGAAATGGGATGCAATTTCAGGGAAAAGCCTTAGGCTGACGGGCATGATGTCTTCGATATCATCCTTCCGCGCCCGCGCGGGTCTCGTCCTCTGCATCCTCGTGGCGGCGAGCTGGCTGATCGCACTCGACGCGGATCCCGGCCGCATGCTCTGGCGCGACTTCATCACCGACGAGGGCTGGTGGACGGCCGAGGCGCGAGACCACGCGCTCTTCGGCGACTGGGTGCTCGACGAGTACAACCAGGGTCTGGCCGTGCCTCTGGCGACCTGGGTCTGGCGCTGGGCCTTCGCGATCGGGGGCGTGACGCTGGCGGCGGCGCGCATGCCTTCCCTGCTGGCCTCGGCGCTGATCCTCGTGCTGCTCGGCCTGATGCTGCGCCGGGCGCGAGGCCGTGACCCTCTGTCCGGCGAGGGCTGGGAAGAAGGCCCGGCGCCAGTGTTGCTGCTTCTCGCCACGGCGATTCCCTTCGCACAGTATGCGCGCCTGGCGGCGCCCGAGCCCCTGTCGCTGCTGCTCGTCACCGCCTCCTGGTGGACGCTGGCCGGCGCTTCCGGCGGCAACGCGCTGCGCGTCATGGGCGGGGACGGCGGGGAGGCCGTCCTGACACGGGCCCTGCCCGCAGGTCCCATTTTAGCGGGCCTCCTCCTTGGGGCCGCGCTGTCGGCCAAGCTGTCTGCCGTGGTGGCCGTGCCCGCGCTGGCCTGGCTCGCGCATCGCCACGACGACACGCCCGACGACGCGCCCCGCCTCATGCGCTGGCAGCCGGCCCTGTATCTGCTCTTCGGGACCTTGCTGGCCTGGAGTCTCCTGCGCCTGCCCTTCCTCTCACGCTACCCGGCGGAGCTGGGCGCGCTCGAGGCGATCTACCGCGGCGAGAACCTGCCCGGTTCGCCGGTCGACCTGCTCTCCAACCTGGCCTTCTTCCCCTGGCCCTCGCCCTTCCTCTATCAGGTCGCGCCGCTGCTGGCGCTGGCGGGCGTGGGCGCGTGGCAGATCGGGCTCGCCTGGCGCGGGCGGAGCCTGGCGTCCCAGGCCCTGGCCTTCCTCCTGTTGACAGCCCTCGCGCAGGGCGCGCTGGCCAACCCCGCCGACCGGCGCTTCCTGCTTTTCCTGCCCGCCCTTACCATTCTGGCCGCGCGCGGCTGGCGGGCGCTCGCCGCGGGCGAAACGATCCGTGGGCAGGACGAGGACGCGAGCGCCGTCCGCCCCCTGCGCCTGTGGCTCTCGCGCTCGGGAACGGGCGCGGCGCCCGCCTTTCTGGCGGCGCTGGCCGCGGCCTTCGTGTTGCCGGGGCGAATGGCCATCTGGATCGAGCGTCTCCTGCGCGCTGCCGGGCGTCCGCCGGGGGAGTTTCCCCTGCGGGCCGCGGCGGCGATCCTCTTCGTCGCAACGCTGCTCGTCGTCTGGTTCTGGCTGCGCCGCCGCCCCGCGCGCACGGGCGCAGTGCTGCGGGTCGGTCTGATCGCGGGCTGGATCTTCGTGTGCCTGGAGCCCTTCGACTTCCTGATCTGGGCCGGCCTGGCGCAGGCCTGGGGAAGCTACGACGCGGGACGAGTATGGCTGGAATGCGGCGCCTGGTGGTCGCTCCCCTGGGGGCTGCTCACGCTCGCACTGGTCTGGCTGCCGCTGGCGCGGGGAGGGCTGCTCCCGCGCTTCGCGTTGCTCGAGCGAGGCCGGCGCTGGCTGCCGGCCATGGTGCCCCTGCTCGCCTTCCTCGTGCTGGCGCCCGATTGGATGCTGCCCCGCTATACCCTGCGGGACGCCGCCGCGCGACTGTCCGCGCCCTTGGAAAACGGCGGCGATTGCAAGGTCGTCGTGGGCGCGGAGGCGCCGAGCCTGCTCCTGGGTTCGCGGGTGCAGGCCATCCCCACGCGGGGGGACTTCAACACCTTCTGGCATGAGAGCCCGCCGCCGGGCACGCGCATCCTGCGGCTGATCGAGGACAGCGGTCGAGTCCTGCCGGGTGAGGGACCCGCGGGCGCGGACACCCTCTCCCTCTGCCCCCAGCGCCAAGCAGCGGACACCCCCCGCTTCGTCTTCGTCCACTGGGACGTCCCCTGATCCCAGCCCGCGGTCTTGGAAGAGCCGCGCGAACTTTCCCTCTCGCTACGACCTTCGAACTCCGCTCGGGGGAATAAGTCCGCGCGCCCCCTGCGCACACAGTAGGGACCCCCGCCCCGTTACGAACGGACCGGGAAGCGGGAGGACCTTTCCCGAGCGGAGTTCGAAGGTCGTAGCGAGGGGAAGGTCCTCCCGCTTCCTTGCACGAATCTTGGCGGGGCGGGGGTCAGAAACTGAGGGTGAAGCTCTCCTCGAGCATCAATTCCCGATGATAGTAGACGCGGAGGGTGTAGGTGCCGGGCACGCGCATCTTCCCGAGAGAGGTGTTGAGGCGCGTCTTCAAGGAGAACGAGGGATCGGGCCCCTCCTGGATCTCCTCCTTGACGTAGTTGAGGTCGTCGGTCTTCCGCCAGCGGATGGTGCTGCGGTAACCCGTTTCCGCCGCTTCGACCTCGACTTCGACGTACTTGCGGAACATCTCGTGCATGTCCGGGCGCAACCAGACCAGGTGCATGGCGTGGACCTTGCCGGCCTCGACGTCCATGAAGTCCACGAGGGCGTTGACCCGGCTCTTCTCTTTCATGATGAACTCATCGCCGATGCCGATGCGCTTTCCGGTCTTGCGGCCCACCTTACGGCAGAACGTGACGTCACAGCGGAAGACACCGTCCAGGGAGGAGGGATCCTCGGCGAGACGCGCCTGGGCGTCCTTGAACTCCTGCACGACTTCCTGCCCGCAGCCCGCGAACAGCACAGCTCCCGACATCACGATCAACGCAGCGAACACCACAGAACGCAAGACCAACCTCCTTCTCTTCCCGGCCATCATAACACCCCATCCGCCGAAGTACACCGCGAATTCCCACGAGCAAACCAGGATGCCGCTGTTCGAAGCGGCACGCGGAGAGGGGGCGACCCCCTCTCCGCTTGCCTATTTGAGCAGCGTCATCTTGCTCGAGAGCTGCTCCTTTTCGGTGGAGAGCTTGTAGAAGTAGATGCCGCTGCCCACCGGGTGCTTCCGGTCGTCGCTGCCGTCCCAGCTCAGGTCGTGATAACCCGACTCCAGCGGACGCTCGTGCAGGAGCGTGCGCACGAGGCGGCCGCTCGCGTCGTAGATCCGCAGGCTGACCGACTGCGCCTCGGGCAGGCCGAAGCGGATCTGGGTAACTGGGTTGAAGGGATTGGGCGCGTTCTGCAGCAGCGTCAGCCGCGCGGGGGCCGCGCCGTCAGCGGACGTCGCGTCGGGGGAGCTGAAACCCATGAGCATGAACTCGTCGATCGCGGCCTCCACGATCGAGCCGCCGCCCTCGTCCGAGGCGATGAAGCGGAAGCGTACCGTGCTCGTCAGGTCGATGAGCCCGTCCAGCGGGAAACTGCGATAGGACCAGCTGCGGTCGGTGGCATTGGTGTTCTCGAGGCTTACCCAGCTGACGTCGTCGTCGGTGACCTGGACCTGCCAGTAGTCCGAATCGGGGTTGCTGCCCGAGTCGTTCGTGTACCAGCGACGGTAGCTCACGGTGACGCCCAAGGCCTCGCTCAGATCGAACCAGGGGCTGAGCAGCGTCGTCTTGCCGCCGTCCACGTCGTCTGTGCCCTGGTCGTCCGTGTTGGCGTTGCCGGTGACGTAGCAGAGCGTGCCGTCGGCCGAGGCGTCGTTCTCCGGCTGGATCTCGGCGCCGCCGTTGTAGGTGCCGTCGGGTTCGGCACGCACCCAGATGCCCGTCGTCGCATTGTCGCCGGCGTCGCCCACCGTCCAGCCGAGGTCGGTCTCGAAGTCGTCATCGATGACCGTGAACTCGCTGAGGATCCAGAACTCGTAATAGGTATCAGGGGTCTCGGGATCGCGGCTGTCGTTGCCTCCCGTGTCGCTCGCCTCGATCCAGTAGCTGATCTGCGTGTTGATCGGGTAGCCGGGGAGCTCCGCCCGGCACTGGCCCGTACCGGGATCGATCAGGGCAAGGGGCAGCTCGAAGAGCCCGCCGCCGTTGATCTTGTAGTAGAAGTGCATCTCCGCGATGTCCGAGAAGTCGTTGATGAAGGTGTCGACCACGTAGGGGCCCGCCGTGTCGCTGGTATAAGGCAGGACCGTCGTGTTCGTGATGTAGGGACCGAGGATGTCGTTCAGCGCGAAGTCCAGGTTCGTGATCTGATCCTCGACGATGTCCACCCCGTTCACCTGCACCGGGTCGAAGCTATCGTGCTCGGCACGAACGGTGTAGGTGCCCTGCGCGACCGCGCCGTAGTAGTGGCCATCCGCCTGGGAGACCAGGGTCTGATCCAGCTCGACCACGCGGATGTCGACGCCCTCGATCGGTGTACTGCCGTTGCTCGCGTTCGTCACGTCGCCCTCGAGGTAGCCGAGGATCAGGTTGGGCAGGGGCATGAAGAGGATCGCCCGGCCCGCGGCGAGGGTGGCCGCTCCGGGCGGATAGTTGTTCGCGTGGGTGTAGAGCAGCCCGTCCGTGCGCTCCCAGTTCTGGATGCCCACGCTGCCGTAGGCGTCGCGGGAGTCGTTGTTGTTCACAGTCTGGAACTGCACGAGGATCTGCCCGTCGCCCGTGGAGGTCACGTAGTGCGCCGGGTCGTAGAGGATGACCTGCACCGTTTCGGTGGAGTTCGCGTAGTCGTTGCGCATGCGGCTCCACTGCACGATGTAGCGATGGCCGTCCGTGTCGTTCCAGTAGTAAACCCTGTTGTTGCCCGTCTGGTAGAGGTTGTCCCAGTAGGCAGCGATCATGGCGTTGGGGCTGCCGGCGCTGGGGATGTTCCAGTTGCGGTAGAGCACCATGGAGCTGACGCCCATGGAGATCCAGCCGTTGGAGCAGATCGAGACCTGGTCGTAGACCTCGCCGTAGTACTGGAAGTCGAAGGGCAGGCTCATGACCTGGGTGTCGTCATCCTCCCAGCCGAAGTCGCTCAGGCCGACGTCCGTGCCCGGTCCACCGTAGTTGGGATCGATCTCGACCCAGCTGTAGGTGGGCGCGTAAGGGTAGGCGGTGTCCGTGTTGTCGAAGGCGTAGTAGCCGTAGGCGTCGGGGCCGACGGGGTCGTTGCTTGACGCGGTGCCCACCGGCAGGCCGAATTCCACCACGTCCACGTAGCCGTCGCCGAAGGTCGCCGTCAGCGTGAACATGGCCAGGTGCCCCTCGAAGCAGTCCGACGAGACGCTCAGGGCGAAGGTGTTGCTGCTGTTGTCGGCCCAGGAGCCCGGCCCGATATTGTTGTAGGAGCCGTTGGCGTCGGTCACCGTGATCCAGGGGCTTTCGGAGGCGAGCACCGCCGTGATGCCGGTGCCGGTGATGCTGCCGTTGTTGCGCAGGCCGACGGCCAGGGTGCCCGATTCGCCAGGATCGAGGGTGCTGCCCGAGCCGCCCCAGGAGTAGCTCTCCTGGTCGAAGGCCGCGCTGACGACCGTGAGCTCGATCAGCGAGTTCCAGGTCGGCGCGCCGTTGGTGGCCTCGAGGTCGATCGCGAGCACGTGCCCGTCAGGGGCGTTCGCGGCGACGTCGAAGTCGTAGTCCTCGGCGCTCCAGACGGTCGCGCCGCTTGGGATGTTGCCGAAGCTCTCGCTGCCGTCGGTGATGCTCAGGTAGGGATCGAGGCTCGCGATCGTAGCGCTGACACCGTTGGCGCTGCTGGTGCCGTAGTTGTGCAGGGCCACCGGCAGCTCGATCGTCTCGTTGGGGTTGACTGTGCCGTCGCCATTGCCGGAGCTGCCGCCGGAGTTGTCGTCGTCGATGGTGGAGCTCTGGTAGCCAGCGAAGACGGAGACCGTGCTCAGGCTCACGCTGCCAAGGTAGGACATGTGGTTGTGCTTGGTGACAGTTACCAGCAGGTCGCCGGAGCTGTAGCCCGAGATGGGCAGGTTCGCGTTGCCCGCGTAATCGGTGTAGCCGACCGAACGGACCTCGCCGTCCTTGTAGAGGCAGACCAGGGCGTCCTCGACGGCACTGCCGCCGGAGGTCACGGTGACGAGCGCCGCGTTGGCCCCCACGGGCAGCGTGCTCTCGTGGCTGACGTCGAGGTCGGCTGGGTAGGCCGTCCACATGTCGGTGGCCGGGTCGCCCATGAGGTTCATCCACACGGACCAGATCTCGACCTTGCTGTCCTCGTAGTCGTTGTAGTTGTTGTAGAGTTCGAGCTTGCCGCGCGTGTGGGACACGCCCAGGCGGTGGTCCGAGCCGTTGATGACGCCGTCCCAGGCGCCGTTGTAGTAGCAGTTGTTGTAGCGCGTGTGCGTGCCGGTGGTGGCCGTGCCCACGCAGCCGACGGCGCCGCCGTTCGAGGCGCGCAGGAAGGCCTCGGACTGGCACTCCGAGTCGTCGGAGAAGGAGCCTGTGTCGCAGGTAACGATGACCGCATAGGGCAGCTCGTAGCCATTGCTCAGGTTGCCGATGTAGCCCGTCGTCATGCCGCTCATCCCCCACCAGCCGCGATAGCCGAAGACGGTCAGGCCCTGGTTGATGGAGTTCGACATCCCGCTGGGATTGGGGCTCCACATGGTGTCGACCTGGGTGTAGCCGTTGGCCAGCAGCTCCTGCTTGAGCCACTGGTTCACGTATTTGGTGGTGATCCCCGAGGAGCCCTGATCGGCCGCCAGGCCGGCGCGTGTGAACCAGCCGGAGTCGGTGGTCGGTGGCGCGGTCTCGTAGGTGACGATCTTGTCGACCACATCGTCCAGCTCGCCGGTGCTGCGGATCGACAGCCGGCCGAGGTGCACATCGGACAGCACGTCCCCGCCCTCGAGATTCGTGTAGTAGTGATCGCCCTCGCCACCATAGGTGGAGAGGTTCTCGAACCAGCAGGGCAGGTCGTAGCTGCCGTTGGCGTCGCCGACCAGGGTCACGAACTCCAGCGGCGGGTCGACCGTGTTGTAGATGTTCTGGATGTAGTTCTTGATCTGGGTGCGCGAGGTACCGGTCTCCGAGTCGCTGGCCACGAGGACGTTGTAGCCCTGGCGCTGGCGCCACTCGATCAGGTCCTGGAGACGGGTCAGCACGCCCGTGACGTTCGGGTAGATGAGCAGGTAGGTGCCGGGGCCCACGGCGACGTCGGCGTCGCGCTCGTAGTTCAGCACGACGTCGCTGTACATGCGGTCGAAGGACTCGGGGATCAGGCGACGCCGGGTCGGCGAGGCGTTGCGGTCGTCGTTGCCGCTGAAGTCGAGCTCCACCTCGAGGCGCTCGGCCACCGTCAGCTCGCCGCTCGCGGGGTCGTAGCTCACGGGGCGGAAGGTGATCGGCACGACGCGCAGGTCGCGCAGGATCGCCGGCGCGCCGATCTCGACGGCGGGGGCGTCCGCGACCAGGCTGCGGCCTTCGTAGTACTGCCTGTCAATGACGAAGCTCTCGGATCCCTCGGGCTGCACGGGGAAGACGCGGTAACCCGGCAGGTTCCGGTCCCGCCGGCTCAGGACGCGCGCCTGCACGGCCGCGCCGTCTGGCACGGCAACGAGGCGCGAGATCGTGGGCAGGCCGGCCTGTCCCTCCACGCCGCGCATGCCGCCGCCCGGCAGGGTCAGGGCCTGGAAGACCTCGTTCTCGACGGCGAACTCTTCGAGGTTCAGATAGGGAAGGGTCAGCTCGAGGGTGAGCGACTCCGTGCCCTGGGAGAGAAGGTCGACGCGGGGCGTATCGCCTGCGGTCGGGTCCAGCGCGACGCGCTGCACTTCGACCCTGGCCAGGGCGCTTCCAGTAAGGATAAGAATACCGCAAAGGGTGAGCCCAAGTATCCAGCGCATGGGGAGGCCTCCAAAACCGGTTCAGTAAAGGGGGGCTATGTGCACGTGCCCGAAGATGAGAAACAAGACGTCGTTTGCCTCAATCAGCCGTTCAATTATACATCATCCAATCCCCTCGAATGAAACGAAATACAACCTGAAGGCGGCTGCGGCCCATGTTTCGATTCGGTGATATTTAGGGGCATTCGGCGGCCGGAAGCGCTTCCCGCCGCCTGGGGACGGGCCATGCCACAACGCCGCTCCACCGGGGGCGGGGGCGCCGCCGCGAGGCACGCGGGAGCAGGCCGGGGTAACTACTTCAACAAGGTCGCCTTGGCGGAGATCTGCTCGGTCTCCGTCGACACGCGGTAGAAGTAGACGCCGCTGCTCAGAGCGCGACCGCGCCCGTCGCGGCCGTCCCAGCTCATCTCGTAGTAGCCGGCGTCCAAGGGGAGCTCGTCCAGGAGCGTGCGTACGAGGCGGCCGCTCGCGTCGAAGATGCGCAGGCTGACCGGCTGCGCCTCGGGCAGGCCGAAGCGGATGAGGGTCGACGGGTTGAAGGGGTTCGGCGAGTTGGGCAGCAGGGTGAGCCGCGCGGGCGCTTCCTCGGCGGGCGTGGCGGTTTCGGTGGGCTGCGTCATGCCGTAGATCCGGAACTCGTCCAGGCCCGCCTCGACCGTGGAGTCGTAGCTCTGGTCCTGGGCGACGAAGCGGAAGCGCACGGTGCTCGTGAGATCGATGTAGTCGAGCAGGTCGAAGACCATCTCCTGCCAGCTGCGCTCGCTCGCGTTAGTGAACTCGAGGGAGAACCAGCTCGAGCCGTCGTCGGTGACGTGGACCATCCAGTAGTCCTCGCCCGGGTTCTGGCCCGTGCTGTTGGTGTACCAGCGGCGATAGGTGAGGGTCGCCGACGTGAGCTCGCTGAGGTCGATCCAGGGGCTCATCAGCGACGTCTTGCCGTCGTCCACGTCGTCCCCGTCCGGATCGCCGCCGGTCTCCAGGTTGCCGGTGACGAAGCAGAGCGTACCGTCGCCGGACGCGTCGTCTTCCGGCTGCACGGGCTCGTCGCCGTCCCAGGTGCCATGGGGATCGACGCGTTCCCAGAGGCCGGCCGTCGCGTCGTCGCCCGTGTCGCCACGGGTCCAGCCCGTGTCGAGCTCGAAGTCCTCGTCGATGGCCGTGAGCGTGGGTAGGATCTCGAACTCGTAGTAGGTCCCGTCCTCTTCGGGGTCGCGGCTCGGGTTGCCCGCGACGTCCTCGGCCTCCAGCCAGTAGGAGATACTCGTGCCGAGAGGATAGCCGGGGATCTCCGCGCGGTACTGCCCCGTCTCGACATCCACCGGGGCGAGGATCAGCTCGAAGTGCGGGCCGCCGTTCAGCCGGTAGAAGAAGCGGCGTGTGGCGATCGTCGAGTAGTCACTGAACCAGGTGTCGACGACGTAGGGCCCCGCCGTGTCGCCGGTGTCGGGCAGCTCGGTCGTGTTCTCGATGTAGGGTCCGAGGATGTCGGTGAGCGCGAAGTCCAGAACCGTGACCTGGTCCTCGTGGATTACGACATCTGCGACCTCTTCCGTGGCGAAGCTCTCGTGCTGGGTGTCCACCGTCCAGGTTCCCGCCTGGATCCCGCCCGAGTAGCTGCCGTCTTCCGCCGAGAGCAGGTTCTGGCCGCTGCCCAGCACGCGGATGAGCACGCCCTCGAGCGGCGCGCCGCCGTCGCTGGCGTTCGTCACCTCGCCCGTGAGCGTGCCCAGCGGCAGGCCGAGCGTCAGGGGCAGGAAGCGGATGGCGCGGCCCGAGTTGAGAATCGCGGCCGCGTCCGGGTAGAGCCCCGCGTAGCTGTAGAGCAGGCCTACGCTGTGATCCTGGTCCTGGATGCCGACGGTGGCGCGGCCGTCGCGGTAGTCGGAGTTGCTGACGATGTCGTACTGGAAGACGATCTCGCCGTCGCCCGTGGGCGTCTGCCAGAAGGCGGGATCGTAGAGGATGACCTGGAAGTTCTGCATGTCGTCCGGATAGAAGTGGATGTAGTTGCGCATCCGGCTCCACTGGATGATCAGGCGGTGTCCCAGCTCGTCGTACCAGGAGTAGACCTGGTTGCCGCCGAGCTGCACGAGGTTGTCCCAGAAGGGCGCGATCATCGCGTCGGGGCTGCCGGCGGCGGGAATGCTCCAGTTGCGGAAGTGCGTGAGCGAGGTGGTGCCCATGGCGATCCAGCCGTTGGAGCAGACGGAGAACTGATCGTAGAGCTCGCCATAGAAGCTGAACGCAAAGGGCAGGTCCATGACGATCGTGTCGTCCTGCTCGTAGCCGAAGTCGCTCAGCCCCACGCTCGTGCCCGGCCCGCCGTGGTTGGGATCGATCTCCACCCAGTCGTAGATCGGCGCGAAACCCGAAGCGGTGTCCGTGTCGTCGAAGACGTAGTAGCCGTGGGCGTCGGGGCCCAGGGGATCGTTGGTGGCGGCGGAGCCCACCTGCAGACCGAACTCCAGCGAGGCCGTGTAGCCCGCGCCGAAGTCAAGGCTCAGCGTGAAGACGGCCAGGTGCCCGGAGAAACAGTCGGGCGCGATCTCGAGGAAGAAGAGGTCGGCCGTGTTCTGCGCGGTCGCGCCGGGGGGCATGTCTCTATAGAAACCGTCGGGGTCGGTGATGACGACCCAGGGGCTGCTGGTCTCGAGTGTCGCGCCGATGTCCGTGCCTGCGATACTGCCGACGTTCTCGAGCGCGACGGCCAGCGTGCCCGACTCGCCCGGGTCCAGCGTGGCGCCGTCGCCGCCCCAGGTGAAGCCCTGCATCTCGAAGGCGGCGCTCGCCACCGTCAGCTCGATCAGCGAGGTCCAGGTCTCCAGGCCGCTTACCGCCTCCAGGTCGATCGCCAGCACGTGCCCGTCCGGCGCGCCGGGCGCCACGGTGAAGTCGAAATCCTCGGCACTCCAGACCGTCTCGCGCCCCGGGATGTCCCCGAAACTCTCGGTGGCATCGGTGATCGTGAGGAAGGGATCGGCGCTCGTGATGTTCGCCGTCACACCGATGGCGGGGTCGAGGCCATGGTTGTGCAGGGCGACGGGCAGCTCGATCGTCTCGCCGGGATTGATCGCGCCGTCGCCATTGCCGGCGCTGCCGCCCGTGGCGTCGTCGTCGATGGTCGACGACTCGTAGGCCGCGAAGACCGGTAGGCTGCCCATGTCGACGCCGCCACGGTATGGCATGTGGTCATGCTTGGTGACCGTCACCAGGATTTCGCCTGCAGTGTAGTCCGCGATAGGCAGGTTGATGTCGCCCGCCGCGTCCGTGTAGCCGGTGCTGCGGAGCTCGCCTTCCTTGTAGAGCGCAACGAGGGCGCCAGTCACCGGCGCGCCACCGCTGCTCACGCTCAGCGGCAGCGAGTTGGCGCCCTGCGCGAGCTGGGCCGGGTGGCTCGCGTCCAGCGTGGCCGGGAAGGCCATCCACATGTCGGTGGCGGGATCGCCCATGAGGTTGTTCCACACGGACCAGATCTCCGCCTCTAGGCTGTCCCAGCCGTAATAGTTGAGGTAGAGCTCGAGCTTGCCGCGCGTGTGGGCGACGCCGAGGCGGTGGTCGCTGCCATTGATGGCGCCCTCCCAGGCGCCGTTGTAGTAGCAGTTGTTGTAGCGCGTGTGCGTGCCGAGGGTGGCCGTGCCCACGCAGCCGATCGCGCCGCCGTTCGGCGCGCGCAGGAAGGCCTCGGAGTGGCAGGTGCCGTACTGCTCGAAGGAGCCCGTGCCGCAAGTGGGGATCACGGCAAAGGGCAGCTCGTCGCCGTTGCTCAGCGCGTTGATGTAGCCCGTGGTCATCCCGCTCATGTTCCAGAAGCCGCGGTAGCCGAAGGCCGAGAGGCCCTGGTTGATGCTGGCGCTCATGTTGCCGGGGTTCGGGCTCCACATGGTGTCGATCTGAGTGTAGCCGTGGGCGAGCAGCTGCTGCTTCACCCACTGGTTCACGAAGATCGTGGTGATGCCGGAGCTGGAGGGATCGCCGGCGAGGCCCGCGCGCGTGAACCAGCCCGCGTCGTCCGTGGGTGGCGCCGACTCGTAGGTGACGATCTTGTCGACGATGGTGTCGAGGTTCTCGAGATCCTGGAAGGACAGGCGGCCGACGTGCACATCGGAGATGATGTCGCCGCCCGCGAGCAGCGAGTAGTAGTGGTCGCCCTCGCCCCAGTAGCCGGACATGGTCTCGTGGTGGGTAGCCACGCCATAGCCGCCGGTGGCGTCGCCTGCCAATACCACGAACTCCAGCGGCGGATTGACCGAGTTGTAGACGCCCTGGATATAGCCCTGGATCGCGGCGGCGCTGCTTCCCGTTTCGGCGATGTCAACTGCCAGCACGTTGTAGCCCTGGCGGCGGCGCCAGTCGAGCAGGGGTCGGAGCCCGCTCTCGACGGCCGCATCGTCGTGATGGATGAGCAGGTAGGTACCGGGGCCGACTTCTGCGTCGGACGCACGCTCGTAGTTCAGCACGAGGTCGGAGTAGAGGTGGTCGAAGGACTGGGGGATCAGGCTGCGGTGGGTGCTTGTTGCGGCGCGCTCGCCCGCTCCTTCGAATTCCAGTTCGACGGTCATGCGCCGCGCCACGCGCAGCTCGTTTGTTGCCGGGTCGTAGGCGACCGGGTGGAAGGTCAGCGGTAGGACGCGTAGGTCCGCGAGGATGGCCGGCTCGCCGAGGGTGATCGCGGGGCTGTCGTCGGTGCGCGCGCCGAGGCCTGCGTAGTAGGCGCGATCGATCACGAAGTCCTCCGCGCCGTCGGGTTGCACGGGGAAGGGGCGGAGGTTCGTGAAGTGATTGTCCTCGCGGGAGACGAGCCGCGCGCGCGCTGTCGTGCCGCCGGGCAGAGCGACCAGGCGTGTGAGGGCGGGCAGGCCAGGCATGCCCGCCTCGCCGCGGATCGCGCCTCCGGGGATGCCGAGGGCCTGGTAGCTCTCGCCCGCGACGCGGAAGTCCTCGCGCTCCAGGACGGGCAGCTCGAACTCGAGGGTGATGCTGTCCTCGCCCCGCGCGACGACGGAGACTTCTGGCGCGCCACCTTTGCCATCCAGGACCAGCTGCCGCGCCCCTGTCGCAGTAGAGGCCGCGAGGGCGGAAGTGGCGAGAAGGCTGACGATGAAGACGAGCCCGAGGGTCCTGCGCATGAATAATCCTCCGAGGATCGGATCGGCGTGGGGCGAGTCGTGGTGATCCGGAAGCGGCCGGCGCTGATGGGGATGTGCTTACAACTATACACGATACGGGCCCCGAAGCACTAGCGCCAATGAGGGGGGAGAATTGCATTCGAGTGCAATTACGGCCGCGCGCGCTTCAGGACTACAGCCGGCTGTAATCGCGGAGTCGCCACGTGGCGACTCTGCTGGCGGGCGAGTCCACTCGGGTGGACTCGCCGACGAAGCGCTGCAAGGTCACGCACAGGACGAAGAAGTGTGCAGGTTCGCGATATCCGCCCAGGTTATGTCGAGAACGAAGCTGTAGAAGGCAAGCTGATCCCCATCCACATCGTGAGCCTCCACCTGGATGCGAAACGTGTCTCCAACCACGATACTCGCGTCCGCTGGAGCGATTTGTTGGACAGCCTTTCCTATGCCGACAGAATCATGACCTCCTGATCGTATTCGGTGTCGCCTGTTTCCACAAACCCGAATGCCTTCCAGAATCCTTTGACATCCTCGTCGGTTCTGAGCCAGATCTTGTTCGCACCACAGTCGCGCAGCATGCTCATTACGATGGTGAACAGGCTGCGCCCCCAGCCAACCCCACGCTTGCTTGGGATCACGTAGAACTCGGAAATGAATCCCAACCCCGGGCGTCTCTGCTCTTCCAGAGCAGCCTCAACGAAGCCGATGTCTTCACCGTCCTGCACTGCGATCAACAGCCAGTGGTCGTTCCGTTTCGTTCTGGTCACAATCGCCTGTAGGTGCCGGTCGATGTCATAGCCTTCCGGCGGTCCGGCTTCCGACAGGTACGCCCTTCCGAGTTTGAGAAATCTGGCGACCGACGTCTGGCAGCCCCCGCTTACCCGCACTGTTTCCATTCTGTCCTCTCATACCACCGCTTTAGGAAATCTGGCCTATTGATATCCTCACGCTGTCCAATGTGAAATACATACGAGGTTGGTGAGTGGGTCGATCCTTGGTGGGTTCGCCCAGGTAATTACTTCAACAGGATTGCTTTGGCCGAAAGCTGTTCCATGTCCGTTGACACGCGGTACAGGTAGACGCCGCTGCTGGCGGGTCGGCCGAGATCGTCACGGCCGTCCCAGACGACGTCGTGGTAGCCCGCCACTAGGGGTTCATCGGCCAGCAGGGTGCGCACGAGGCGCCCGCCGGCGTCGAAGACGCGCAGACTGACCTCTGTATCCTCCGGCAAACCGAAGCGGATGCGTGTGACCGGGTTGAACGGATTGGGCGCGCACTGCAGGAGTGTCACTTGCCCGGGGACATTCCCGTCAGCCACTGTAGGCCCGGGTTGCAGGAAGCCGGTGATCATGAATTCATCCAGGCCAGCCTCCACGATGGACGGGATGTCATCTTCCCAGGCAATAAAGCGGAAGCGCACTGTGCCGGTCAGCTCGATGAAATCGCTCAGGTTGAAGCTATATGAGGTCCAGCTGCGCTCGCTCTCATCCGTCAACTCGAGTGACATCCAGTTGCTGCCGTCGCCGGTGACCTGGACCTCCCATATGTCCAAGTACGGCCAGTATCCCCCTGTGTCGTTGGTGTACCAACGGCGGTAGCTCACAGAAGCTGTCAGCGCATTGCTGAGGTCAAACCAGGGGCTGAGCAAGGTCGTCTTTCCACCATCCACGTCGTCATCGCCCTGCTGGCCCGACTCGTTGTTGCCGGTGATGAAGCAGAGAGTGCCGTCGGGGGAGGCGTCATCCTCGGGCTGTACTGGCACATCGCCTTCCCAAACTCCGATGGGATCCACACGCTCCCAAATACCCTCGGTGGCATCATCACCCGTGTCGCCCACTGTCCAGCCCAGATCCTGCTCGAAGTCATCGTCGATGGCGTTAAACGCGGGCACCACGAAGAACTCGTAGTAGCTGCCCGGCGTCTCGGGATCGCGGCTGACATTACCGACAACGTCTACTGCCTCGAGCCAGTAGCTGATCCGGGTGTTCAGCGGCTGGCCGGGGATCTCGGCTTGGTACTGGCCCGTTTCCGGATCGATCAGCGTCAGGGGTTCATCATGCTGCCCGGCCCCGCCAAGCTCATAGTAGAAGTGTGTCTCTGCGATATCCGAGTAGTCGATGATGAAAGTGTCGATGATGTAGGGTCCGATCGTATCGTCCGTGTGGGATAGCACGGTCGTGTTCTCGATATAAGGTCCGAGGATGTCTGTCAGTTCGAAGTCGAGCACAGTGGTCTCGTCCTCGATGATCTCCACCCCATTCACCTGCGCGGGATAGAAGCTCTCGTGCTGGGCAACGATTGTATAGTTGCCCTCCTGGACATCGCCGGCATAGCGGCCGTCGCTTCCGGAGATCAACGTCTCGTCGGCCCCCACCACGCGGACCCGCACGCCCTCGATCGGCGAATCTCCATTGCTGGCATTCCTCGCATCGCCCTCGAGTACACCGAGAGGTAGTCCGAGGCCAAGGGGAACGAAGCGGATGGCGCGGCCGGATTGCAACGTGGCGGCACCCGGTGCATAGGCATCCGCGTAGGTATAGAGCACGCCGTCCGTGCGGTCCCGGTTCTGGACCCCGACCGTCGCGCGCCCGTCCCGCCAATCGGAATTGTCAACGGTGTCGTACTGGAAGACGATCTCGCCGTCACCCGTCGGAGTCGGGTAGAGGTCTGGGTCATAGAGGATGACCTGAACGTTCTGTATAGCGTCCTGGTGACCTTCCCCCTTCAATCTGATCCACGACGAGAGTTAGTTTCCTGGTATCCT
>CAZVHI010000026.1:0-47518 GCA_964627205.1 uncultured bacterium | reverse complement strand
CACTGCTACTTCATCTACCACAGCTACTGCGACTGCCGTGACCTCTCGGCGGTGGTCTCGAACCTCTGCGATGAATCCGCGGAGCTCGTCGATGGTCCCTTCGACTTCGAGTACTACAGCGGTGACATGAGCAACGACTACGACCAGATGGGAGCCTGCACGGGATGGCCATCGGCCGGGCCCGACGCCGTCCTCTACGTGAATCTCGAAGAAGGCGGACAGCTGACGGTGCACATGGCGCCGGTAGACCAGATGTCCTCCTACGATGCGAGCCTCTACCTGGTCACCGACTGCGCCGACCCGGTGAACACATGCGTGATCGGCTCGGATGTCACGGTGGGGGGCGGAGAGGAAAGCTTCGTCTACGAGTCCATTGGCGGCGGCATCTACTACATCATCTTCGATGCCTATGCCGCGCCAACAGCCGAGATGATCCACGTCTGGGGCGAGGTGACCGGCTCCGCCGTCCCGGTGCAGCCGACCAGCTGGGGCCTCCTCAAGAGCCTCTACCGCTGATCGCCGCAGGGCTGTCTCCGCGCCTACCGGGAGAATCCCTCGAAGACGATGACCCCCGCCGGCCACGAAACGGCGGGGGCTTTCTCTGCCCGGGACTTCGGTGCGATTCGGCCCCCCTGTCGAGATTTCTGGCCGGCCTTGCCCCGAATCCTTCCCCGCGAGACCTTGCTAATCCGCGAGCTTGCCGCTCTTCTTGAAAGACTCGATCTTGATCCTCAAGAGGGCGATATCATTTCCGTTGAGTGTTATGACTTCGTACCACTTGTTGCCGGAGATCCGGCTGTACATGACGACCTTGGCGACCAAGTTGAGCGTGTATGCCAGCGAAGTCGCCATGGCCGCGCCGTTGATGCCGAAGCGCGGAATGAGAAGGACATTGGCAACGATATTGAATGCCACAATGAACAGGGCATTGTAGAGGTTGAGATCAACGCGGCCGCGGGCCGCAAGATCGACTGAAATCCCCCTCGCGACGGCCCCGACTACGATTCCGGGGAGAAGCCAGCGTAGTGCGCCGATCGATCCCGCGAATTCGTCGCCGAAGATAGATATGACCAACGGTCTGGCAAGAATGAACAACAGAGCCGCAATGGCGGCAGATACGAGAAAAACGAGTTTGGTGGCCAGAGGCGTCAGTCGCCGTCGAAGCTCCTCGTTATCGTGGAGTTCGGAGAGTCGCGGCAGCATCACCGAACTCACTGCCCTCGACAGCATCCAGATCCTCTCGGCGATAGCGACTGCGATCATGTACAAACCCGTCGCTGTGGGCGACATCAACAAGTTGATCAAGAATGTGTCAGCTCTGTAGTTCAGAAAGGCAAGGTTGTTGGCGATCTGAGCCTTCCAGCCGTAGCCGATACATCGGGATGCGTACCCGTCCGTCGTCTTATCGTGGTCCATCCGCGCTTCGTCGCGAAGATGGGAGCGGAGGAGAAACCAGGCGAAGAGAGCGCTCGCCGCATAGGCCAAGATGTAAGTACCGAGAGCTCCGGCCAGGCGCCAACCGAACGCGAAGAACGCAATCGATGTCGCAGCCAGGGTCAAGACCGGCAGGAGAAAAAGAGCCAGGTTGTATCGGGTGAAATCCTGGACGCCGTGAAGGATGCTCACGAAAAAGGCCTGGAGCAAAGCGATCGGAAAAACGGCGAGCATGAGCCAGAGGAGGTTCCGGTCGACTCCTGGAAGCAAGGCGTCAGCGAAGAAATGCACCAGCACAGCACCTAGAGCGGTGCCGGCAATGCCCAGAATCACCCACAACCTGCGGGCGGTTTTCATAGCCACAGACACAGACACATCGCCACGGCCGAGAAAGTAGACATTGGCCGATGGCACGCCGAGGTTGAAGAGGGTCAGAATCACCATGGGCAACAGGATCGACAACGAATACTTGCCCTGGCCATTGGGCCCCAAGACCCGGGCAATGATCGCCGCAAGCAGCAGGCCAACGGCAAGTGACATACCTTGTCGGAAGAAGGTGATTCCGATATTCGTTCCGAGTCTTCCCGAACGGTGGGAGCTCAAGGTAAACTCGACCTTTCGTGGGCGGCCATTGCACGTCCTATGATCTCGAACGCCTCACGGTAGCTGCTCTCCCAGATCGGATCGAAGTACGCATTGTTGTAGTCTTTAAAGTCGTGACCCGACACGTCTTTGGACAACCTGTCGGCAAGGTGGAGAAGCAAGACCTCGGTCAGGGAAAGCTCGCCGAGGAGCGACCTGACGCGCGATTTCACCCAGGGTTGGGCTTCCCCGCCGATGATCTGCTTCACCGCCATGGGAAGTGACATGCGTTCGCGTTTCATCTTGTGGTCGATGAACCAGTGGAGCGGGTCTATGACTTTTGGAGAACACGCCTCAAAGCGGTCCCAGTCGATGACGGTCAATTCCCCCGCCTGTGTCGGCAGAACGTTCTGCTCGCAGAAGTCGCCGTGAACGATTCCGCTCGGAATCATCTTCTTCTGAAGCCCTGATAGCCGGTCCTCCAGGATATCTCCAGAAAATTCCGCGATGAACTCGCGCGGCGGCGACGATCGCAGGCGCTTGCCCAGATCCGTGTTATCGATCCGGATCTCCCTGGCATCAGCGAGCAGTCCATCCAGTATTCTTTCCCCGAGTTCTGCTACTTTATTGCGCCTTATCCGATGAGGCGGGACATGATTGACTCGCGGAAAGTAGGCATACCCAGCGTCCTGACCGAGACCGCACTCCGAGGCGGGCAGTACGTGACTTTCGAGGTCCAGCTCGGAGAAGCCGAGACGCTTGAGCGCTTCGATCTCCGCAGCCATCCTGCGTCGGGATTCATCCGAGAACGGGATCTTGTAGAATCGCGTCTTCGTCGAGAAATGCAGGGTCGGAACGGTCGAGAGCGTCGCGACAAGCTGGTCTCCGAGGCTATCGCCGCATTCAGCAACGATTGTCTCGAGAAGAGACAGCCTTGCTGCCGTACCGTCTCCGGTGTGTTTCTCGGCGATAACGTGATAGTCAGGAACGAAGTGTTCGAGGATTCCGAGTCTCTGCATCAGCAGGAGTGCGATCCTCGCGACTTTCTTGAGCACCGCATTTCCAGGAACGAGGGCGGCGATTGGATGGGTGTTGACCGTGTTTTCAGACAGGAGGATGTGGCTGCGCCTGTATCTCAACCACGGAATGTAGAATCGACATGGTTCAAAGCCGCTCCGTGACAGCAGGCGCCGGTAGCCTCTCCTCGTGTAGGTGTAGGTTCGGTAGGGTTGGCCGCGTGCTGCCTTCGAATAGAGGTTGGACGCCCATCGGGGCAGCAAGGCACCGAAGCGCAGCCCCGTGTGATCCTCTTTTTGTCCGGCCCAGTAGAGAAAGCTGTTGCGGTTCTCGATTCCGATGATGAGCCGCCCCCCCGGCTTCAAGATGCGATGAAACTCTTTCAAGTACTCGACCTGAACTTCCCTGGGATTCAGATCGAGCAAGTTACCCTCTGGAAGCCACTCGAGGACACCATTCAGTATTACGGTGTCGAACACAGCGCTCTTGAGAGGAAGCGGGAGCTTGCGACCGCCTTTGATATAGATCTCGTTGCCACGGTTTGAAAGGTACTTGGACAATAGAAGGCTTTCATAGGTTGCGTCCATGGCGACCACGGTGCCACCGAACCTGGAAATCGTTCGGGTCACGGTTCCCCACCCGCAACCGTAGTCGAGCGTGACGTTATCGTCGCCGACAGAGCCGAGAACGGCGGACGCAGCCCTGATCGGGTTGAGGGCGTAATGCCGGAGGGACTGTCGTTTGAAGAGGGGAAGGGCGGCCAATGCATCGTAAAACTCGGCAATCACCTCGTCCCGGTTCTGGGCTGCCAGGATGCCGTCGAAGAACTCCCGGGGCACCTCTCGGTAGTAGAAGTCTTCCTCGTCGACGTGAACGATGCCATGATCGTCGACTCGGTAGTCTCCCAGGCCGCGTTCTATGAATGCCTTGAAATCCAATATAATCCCGCCCGATGCCGAAGTTCAGGCTGGCCTGAAATCGATAAATCACTTGTGATAGTTCCCAAGTGAATGCCCGACCGCAACATAGCATAGGTCCACGCTGACAGCAATCAGGTGTGTATCAAATCAGGATGGAGCAGGCGGGGTCGGGACCGAGTGCCGGCTGCAGTCGCATCGGGACCGCATGTTTCGGATGGCACGCCTGCTACGCTGTTGCCGCTTTGGCCTTCCAGCCGAGGCCCGAGGTCGGTTTCCCGGCATGTCGGACCGGTGCTTCCCGCCAGGGAGTGAAAAACGGGGGCACCAATGGGAGGGCGCCACGGGTTTTTCTGTTCCAATCGACCCTTTTACGATATCATCCGCATGAGTTTTCGATGAACTACTCATCGTTTCGTGAAAGCATGAAGGAGATCGACCTGATGGCTCGAAAGAAAACTTCCCGCAAGAAGACGGCCGTGAAGGCCGCGCCCAAGCCGCCGACCAAGATGGAGGTCTACCGGACCCTGGCCGAGAAGACCGGCCTGGCCCGCAAGGATGTCGTCTCGGTCTGCGACGCGTTGACCGACGTGATGGTCAAGTCCGTCAAGAAGCACGGCACCTTCAACTACCTTGGCCTGATGAAGCTGACGCTGGTGAAGAAGCCGGCGGTAAGAGGCGGCAAGATGGTCCGCAATCCCTTCACCGGCGAGATGGTGAAGCAGAAGCCCAAGCCGGCTTCGCGGACCGTACGCGTGCGTCCCCTGAAGGCCATCAAGGACATGCTCTGATCCAGAGCGTCCGCATCGTTCATCGACACGCAAGCCCCGGGGAACGGTCCCTGGGGCTTTGTCTATGAGTCAATAGTTGCGGGGGTCGGACGAGTTTCGGCGCTCTCAAGGAGATCTCTCGCTGAGGTGGCAGGGCGGCCTTCGAATCGCCGTATTAGGTTGGAATTACACAACTTTCCATTTACTGCGATTTCTGTTATAATTTCCCCTTTACTGCCTCCGCAACCTCAGCCAGGAGTGTCTCCCCATGAAACACGCCGCTACTCTCGCCCTCTGCCTGACGATGCTCGCGGTCGCGCTGCCCGGCGCGGCGGACGTCGAGCGCATCGTCCTGATGGAGAACTTCACGAACGGCTACTGAGGGACATGTGGATCGGTGGATCCGATCTTTGTCCAGTTCGTTCATGACCACGCGGATGTCTTCGCCGTCGAGTACCACACCTGGTGGCCCGGCCCCGCGGATCCTTTCTACCAGTACAACATCCCGGAGAACACTGACCGGACCAACTACTACAACGTCAACGCCACGCCCTGGGAGTGGGTGGACGGCGTCATCGAGCCCGTCTGGGTCTACACCTACGAGCGGATCGAGGCCGCTTACAACGCGCGCAAGGCTGTGCCAACGACCGTCACCCTGTCCCGCACCGGCTACTTCGACGAGGGCACGGGCAGCGTAGACATCACGGTGACGGCCAGCACGGACGCGGCCCTGCCGGCCGGCGACTACCGCCTGCACATCGTGCTCACCGAGAGCGAGCTCTTCTGGGCCGCTCCCAACGGCATGGACTGGCACGACTTCATCATGCGGGACATGTACCCGGACGCGGGCGGTACGCCCGTCACCTTCGCCGGCGGCTTCCCGCAGGTCGTCGAGGCCACCGCCGCCTTTGACGCCAGCGATCTCGCAACCGAGAACTGCGACATCGTCTACTTCCTGCAGAACTTCGACACGCGGGAGGTCTTCCAGGCCGGCTCCGTGGCGCTGGCCGATCTCGCGGACCAGACTGGTGTGGCCGAGGTGCCCGCGGGCCTCAGGCTGGGGCGGAGCTTCCCCAACCCCTTCAATCCCCGGACCGTGATCCCTGTGAGCATGGAGAAGGACGCCGCGGCGAGCCTAGTGATCGTGGACGCGCAGGGCCGCAAGGTCCGCACGCTTCACGAGGGCGCGATCAGTGCGGGCCAGCACCAGTACAGCTGGGACGGCACGGACGACGGTGGCACGAGTGTCGCGAGTGGCGTCTACCTGGCGATCCTGCACACGGCCGAATTGCGAGAGTCGCAGCGACTGGTCTTGCTCAAGTAACTACCTGACGAGAGGACGGCCGCCTTCCCGCGGCTCAGAAACAACTTCGCGCGGGAAGGCGGCCGTCCTCTCGTCTGTTTCCACACAGGACTAGCGGAGGAGTACGACTTTCGTGGCGTCAGCGCCGCTCTCCGCGCGGAGGCGGACCAGGTAGACGCCGGAGGCCGCGGACAGCCCCGTCTCGTTTCCACCCTGCCAGATCGTCTCGTGCGGGCCCGCCGCCAGGGTCTCGTTGACGAGCGTCACGACCCTGCGGCCGGCCAGGTCGATGATATCGACACGAACCCGCTCGCGCCGGGGCAGCTCGAAGGAGATCACGGCCCGCGGGTTGAAGGGATTCGGCGAGACGCCGATCAGGCGCGCACGCGGAGGCGCCGGTGGTTCCGTGGGCACCGCCGTTCCCTCCTCGTAGGCGAGGACGATGAGCCCCATCTGCGGGACGGCCACGAGCGCCGACTGCTCGAAGCCGTCCGCGGGCACGCTCTCCGTCGCGATCGTGCCGGGGTTGGTGAGGCCGTTGCCATCATAGACCTCGGCCTGGCTGTTCAGCAGCTCCTGCCAGTCCCCGGCCTGGGGCAGGCCGACCCGGTAGCTCGCATGGTCGTCGTTCGCGAAGCTCGCGATGACGACCAGTAGTTCCTCGCCGGACCAGCGCTGGAAGGCGAGCACGTTCGCGCCCTCGTTCTCGTGGAAGACCTGGTGGGGAGCGTCCGCCCGCAGGGCTGCGCGTTGGGTGCGCAGCGTGATCAAGTCGCGGAAGTAGGCGAAAGTGCCCGCGTACGTGGTCTTCTTCGACCAGTCGATGCGATTGCCGGCGTCCGTGCCGAAGTCCGTGTCCTCTAACCACTCGCTGCCCATGAGCATCGCCGGGATCCCCGGCGCGGTCAGGACGAGCCCCTGCGCCAGCTTCACCCTGCCCCGCGCCCAGACGTCGTCGTGCGGGAAGCTCGGGTCGATCGTCTTGACGATGCGCTGCCCGCCGCTGCTCGGCCACGCCTCGTCGTGCAGCTCGAGGTAGTTGGTCACGTGCCGGCCGTTCAAGTACTCGCCGCTCCCGTTCACGATGTTCCGGATCTTCCAGATCTCGGGATCGCCGTAAGCGGCGTCGAAGATCTCGTCGCGGAGCCGGTCGGTGAAGGCGTCGTGGTACTGCGAATCGAAGCCGGCGCCACCCGACGCGGTCGGCCTGGTGATCCACGAGTTGTCCGGGAGCTGCTCCGCGATCGCGATCTTATCGATCCAGCGCCGATCCATCTCGTCGTTGAGCCACTGCATGAGGCTCCAGCCGGAGGCTTCCTGCGGCGGGATGTTCATGTAGCCCGTGGCGTCCATGCGGAAGCCGTCCAGGCGATACTCCTCGAGCCACATGCGCGCGCTCTCCACGAAGTACTCGCGCACGGCATTCCGGTCGAAGTCGGCCTGGCTGCCCCAGGGTGTCTCAACGGCGGGGTCGTCGAAGTAGATCTGGGTGCCGTCGTAGTACCAGAGGTAGTTGTCGATGTGGGAGAAGTGATTCCACACGATGTCGAGGAGGACGGCGATGCCGTGCGCGTGGAGTGTGTCGACCATGTGCTTGAGATCGTCGGGCGAGCCGTAGATCCACTCCGGCGCCCAGGCCGTGATCGGGTTGTAGCCCGCGGAGTGGTCGCCCGGAAACTCGGTAATGGGATTCAGCATCACAGCGCCAATGCCCAGCTCCACGAGGTGGCCGACCCGGTCCGCCACGTCGACGTAGCGCGCGGGGAAGGGCGCGGCGCCGTAGGGATCGTTCCTGCCCGCGAAGCTGCCCACGTGGAGCTGGTAGATCACCATCTCCTCGAAGTCGGGCGTGTCGAAGTCCACGACCTGCCAGTCGTAAGCGAGCGGGTCCACGACGAAGGCGTTGTAGTTGTCGCCCGGGTTGAGCGCGCGGGCCCGCGCGTCGCTGTTCCAGTGGCTGTTCTGGAAGTAGTACTTGTACATGTCGCCCGTAGCGGCGCCGGGAACGTGGGCGATGAAGTGCTCGCCAGTTTTACCCATGGGATCACTTAGCGACCAACTGTTGAACTCGCCGCGCACGTTACAGCTCGTGCGCTCGGGCGACCAGACCTTGAAGACGACGCCTCCGCCCTCGACGGGCGTCGCGCCGACCGGCGCGTGAGCAAGCGTCTCGTAATCGATGGCGAAGCTGTCCGCGGGCGGGGAATCGGACATGCCCGCCGCGCCGAGAAAGTCGGTGTCCGCGCCGTCCGTGAGCTCGAAGTAATAGGAAAGCTGCATGGCGGCCGTCGCGGGGAGCTCCGCCTCCCAGACCTCGTAGGGTCCCCGCGCACCGATGCGCGCGGCGTCGATCCAGGTCACGGCGCCATCGTCCACGCGGACGCGCGCGGCCGTGAGATCCTCGGCATAGCTTTGGAAGCGCAGGGCGAAGGCCTGGCCGCCCACGGGGCAGAGGGGCCGGCGGTCGAGAGCGCCGATGTGCGAGACACCTGCCCATTCGACGTTGTCATCGGGACCGGCCGCGAAAACCGTTCCCGCAAGCAGCAGGAGGGCGAGCGCCAGATGGGGGACCGAGTGCCGGAGCATGATTTCCTCTCGCTGCCGCCTTACGTGTGGCGGGCACTCCATATAATACCTTGTTTTGCAGTGAGTTACCAGGCCAGGAGATCCCTCCCCCAGGCTTTTTTCTTCTGCGGCCGCGCCAACGCGGGTATTGTTCGCCTTGCCAGAACCCTGCTCGCTCTTGTCACGCGAACGGCGAGGTGAGGTCATGGATTCCGAGCGTCCCCGAGATCCGCAAGATCGACCGCGCCGGGAGGGAGATCCCTCGTCGGAGGAGACCATCGCGCAGTCCCGGCCGGAGGGTGCGGCGCGGGATGTCCGGGTTCCCGGCTACCGCATCCTCCGCGAGCTCGGCAGCGGGGGCATGGGGGTCGTTTACGAGGCGGAGCAGGAGGAGCCCCGCCGCAGGGTAGCGCTCAAGGTCATCCGCGGCGGTGCCTTCGTGGGCGAGCCCTTGCGCCGGCTCTTCGAGCGCGAAGCGCAGGCCCTGGCCCACCTCAAGCACCCCGGCATCGCCGTCCTCTACGAGACGGGCGTGACCGAGGACGGCCAGCCCTTCTTCTCCATGGAGCTGGCGGACGGGGTTCCGCTCGATCGCTTCCTCCACGCACGCTCGGAGTCGGCGCCGCATGGAGACATCGTAGGCAAAATGGAGATAGCCTTTCGCCTCGGTCTCTTTCTGCGGATCTGCGATGCGATCGGCTACGCGCATCAGCGCGGCGTGATCCACCGCGATCTCAAGCCGGCCAACATTCTCGTCGCCTCGGACCCTGCGGAAGAGCTATCCACCGGCGGGAGCAGTGGCGGGTCGCTCCCACGCGGCCCGCGGGTCAAGATCCTCGACTTCGGCCTGGCCCGCCTCATGGACGCCGAGCCGGAGGCCGCGACGCGCCTGACCCGCCCCGGCACGGTCCAGGGCACGCTCGCCTACATGAGCCCCGAGCAGGCCCGCGGCGACATCGCAACGGTGGACCTGCGCAGCGACGTCTACTCGCTGGGGGTGCTCCTCTTCGAGATGCTCACCGGCGAGCTGCCCCACGACCTCGATTCCTTGCCCCTGCACGAGGTGGTGCGCGCCCTCAGCACGGAAGCGCCGAAACGGCCGGGCGCGCTGAACCGCGCGCTCCGCGGCGATCTCGAGACGATCATCCTTAAGGCCCTGGCGATGGAGCCCGAGCGCCGCTACGAGAGCGTCTTCGCGCTGGCGGGAGACATCGAGCGCTACCTCGGCAAGCAGCCCATCCTGGCGCACCCGCCGAGCACGGCCTATCAGCTGCGCAAGCTGGTCTCCCGGCACAAGGGGCTCTTCGCCTTCGCGGGCACGCTGCTCGTGCTGCTGGCGGCCTTCGCGATCATGATGTCGGTGATGTACGGCGTGCAGCGGCGGGAAAGGCAGCGCGCCGACGCGGAGCGGGAGAAGGCGGAGGCGGTGAGCGAGTTCCTCTCGGGCATGATCTCGTCGGTGGCCCCGGACGAGGCGCAGGGACGCGAGGTGAGTGTGCGCTACATCCTGGACGAGGCCGCCAAGAAGCTGGAAGGCGATCTGGAGAGGCAGCCCGAGATCCGCTCGGAGCTGCACAGTCAGCTCGGCAGCGCCTATCGCCAGCTCGGCCGCCTGGATCTGGCGGAACCGCACCTGCGTCAGGCCTACGAGTTCCTCCGGGACGCTCTCGGAGACGCTCACCCGGATGTGATCCTGAGCCACTACTACTTCGCGTTCGTGCTCTACCAGCTCTCCCGTTTCGACGAGGCGGAGGCGATGGCGCGGGAGATCCTGGCCGCCATGCCGCCGGGTGAAGGCATTTGGCTCGATACAAAGCCCGCCTTGCTTCGCCTGATCGGCGAGCTCCGCCGTCGCGCAGGGGACTACGAGACCTCCGAACAGATCCACCACGAGTCGGTGGAACTGAGCCGGCGGCTTTTCGGCGACGAGCATCCCGATGTGGGCAGGGGCTTGAACGACATGGCGCTGGTCTACATCGACACCCGCGAATACAACCGCGCCGAGACCCTTCTCCGCGAGGCTCTGGCGATCAAGCGGAGGGAAGTCGCGGGCGATCACCCATCGATCCGGGAAACGATACGCAATCTCTTTCACGTCCTGCGTCGGAAGGGCGACTACGCGGAGGCCACCGTCGTCTGTCGGGAGCTCGTTGGCATGAGCCGGCGGCTCTACGGGGAGGATCACCGCTTCGTGTCGGCCGATCTCGGCCTGCTGGCGAAGGTCCTAACGTCCGATGGCGATTACGAAGAGGTCGAAGCGGCGCTCCGCGAGGCGCTCGACATCAATCTGAAGAACCAGGATGTCGTGCCGGAGTCCGTTCCCATCGCGCGGCACAACCTGGCGGTCGAGTTCTGGCGGCAGGGGCGGCACGCGGAGGCCGAAATGCTCCTGCGCCAGGCGCTGTCCGCCTTCCGCGAACGCCATGGGGACGAGCATGTCTACGTTGTTTTCACACGCCAGAGCCTCGGCGCGGCACTGACCGGCCTCGGCCGCCTCGACGAGGCGGAGGAGGAGCTGCGGGCCGCACTCGCGGTCGTCGATGACAACGCGCCTCCCGTCGACTGGCTTCCGGCGGAGATCCAGAGCGCGCTAGGAGAGTGCCTGACGGCCCAGGGGAGCTTCGCGGAGGCGGAGTCGCTGCTCCAGGCGGCGCTCCCTGTCCTGCAGGCTTCCGACGAGGTGATCGCCGCGCGGCCCTGGGCGCGGCGCAGGTGCCTCGAGCGGCTCGTCGCCGTCTGTGGGGCGCGGGGCGATGTGGCGTTGGCCGCGCGCTACCGCGCGGAGTTGGCCACGGAGTCGAACGCCGCCGCCACGCCGTGAGTGGCCGGGCGAAGCGGGGCGACCGGGGCTAGAATACTGCCAGCGGAAAGGAGGTCGTCGCCATGCAAACACACTTTCTCGCGCTAACGCTGCTGGTGCTTTTATCGATCGCGCCGACCGCTGCAGCGGACAGCGGCCGGGAGGAGCGCGCCCGCCCGTCGGCGGAAGACTGGGCGCGACTCCGCACGGAGATGGTCCGCACGCAGATCGAGACGCGGGGCGTGGGCGATCCCCTCGTGTTGGCGGCCATGCGCGAGGTGCCGCGGCATCGTTTCGTGCCGGAGGAATTCGTCCTGCAGGCTTACGACGATCACCCCCTTCCCATCGGCGAGGGGCAGACCATCTCGCAGCCCTACATCGTGGCCCTCATGACCGAGCTCCTGCGGCCGGGGCCCGACAGCCGGGTGCTGGAGATCGGCACCGGCTCGGGCTATCAGGCCGCGGTGCTGGCCGAGATCTGCAGCGAGGTCTGGAGCATCGAGATCGTCGCGCCGCTGGGGCGGCGCGCGGAGAGCCTGCTCGACGCGCTGGGCTACGAGAACGTCCACGTGCAGATCGGGGACGGCTACCGCGGCTGGCCGGACCAGGCGCCCTTCGATGGCATCATCGTCACCGCCGCGCCGGATCACGTCCCCCAGCCCCTGCTGGACCAGCTCGCCGTCGGCGGCCGGCTGGTGATCCCGGTGGGAGACTTCTATCAGCAACTGGAGATCCACACGAAGCGCGCAGGCGACGAGCCCGGCGAGTTCCGCTTCGACCGGCAGGCGGTCCTGCCGGTCCGCTTCGTGCCCATGACGGGCGAGGCTCAGGAGCGATAGCATGTGTCATCATTTCGAGTCAGCGATCGTCTCCGCAGGCATTACTGCTCCCCTGTTCCCATTCGGTTGACAGGGGGGCTACCTGGGGTCAAGCTTGGCCGTGGAGGACAGGTCATCCAAAGGGAGGGGATGATGGGCATCGTGAGGAAGATTCTCGGTCCGCGATCGAAATACGACAAGACCTTGCCCTACACCTACGAGGCTCGGGTCGACAAGCTCTTCGGCCTCGGCAGCGAGCCGCTCTTCGAACACTACTACTCGGACACGATCTGTGGCCTGATCGAATACCTGGGCGACAACGGCATCAAGCCAGCGGAGGTGCAACTCTTTGGCGTTTACCGGGGAAGGCAGGTCCCGCTGGAGACCGAGCGCTGCACGACTACCAAGGGCGCATGGCTCGACAGGCCGGACATCTGCCATTCTCTGGAAGAGCACTACAAGAACAGCCTCGAGGAGCGCTACAAGGGTCACGTGGAGGAAGGTTCCTGCTCCTACGAGGACAGGGATCGCAGGGGCATCGGTCCCTACTGAGCCGCCGGGTTCCGCCATCCGATCTTGTGGGCTTGCTCTTTTGGCCGGGCGCTTGCATGCTCGGCCTCTCTGTTGGATCCCGAGGTTCCAGCGCCTCCGCGCATCGGCCCGGGTGTGAACGAAGAGAGGATTTCCGGTGCCCAAACTCCTCGTCACGGTGGACGCCGAGCCGAGCCGTTACTGCGGCAAGCCCCTGCCCTATGAAATCATGATGGAGGGACGCCTGGATGGGGGCGTCCACGGCATCGAGCGCCTCATGGCCCTCAGCGAGGCGGCGGGCGGCAAGGCCACCTTCTTCCTGGATGTCCTCGCGCGCAGGGCCTACGGCGAGCGTCTGCGGGAGAGCGCGGAGCTGCTGGCCGCCCGCGGCCACGACGTGCAGATCCACACGCATCCGCTCTGGGTGAGCGAACGCAACACCATGCCGCAGTACTCGCGGGATGAGCAGCGCGAGCTCCTCGAGGAGTGCTGGCGCTGTATCGAGGCCTGGACCGGCTGCGCGCCGGTGGCCCATCGGGCCGGTGACCTCGCCGCCAACGAGGACACCATCGCGGCTCTGCGCGAGCTCTCGATTGATGTCGACAGCTCCTATGGCCCCGGCTGGCCCCGATGCGCTGCGCTGGCGGACCTCTTCGCGGTCAACCGCCCCAGCCTGTCGGGCGGCCTGCTCGAGATCCCGATCACCGCCTTCACTTCACTGAAGCTGCCCCCCCTGAGCCGTCACCGGCTCTTCGACTTCAACTCCGTAACCCTCTCGGAGGGTAGGACCCTGCTCCGCCAAGCCAAGCGCCTGGAGTTGCCCTATGTCCTCGTTCTGCTCCACAGCTTCAGCCTCCTGAGCGTCAGCGCCGACCGTAAACGCTTCCGCTTCGATGCGGCCGCGGACGAGCGCCTACAGGCTCTCCTGGACGAGGCCGCAATGCTCGACTACGAACTGCTGACGATCCGGGAGTATCGCGATCTGCTGCACGCGGAAGGCGCCGCCGCAGCAGAGGACGAGCGACCTGGGGGGGAAGCCGTACCGCTGGAGAGGGACGGCGTTCCGGCCCGGGGCGCGGATTCGCCCACGCCCGTCATGGGACCCTGGATCACCTACCTCGGCGCAATGCAGCGCTTCTCCGTCAGCAGGAAGGCCAGACTCGTGGCCCTGGCGCCGCCGCTCGGCTTGCTGCTGATCCTGTTACTTTTTCTTCTGATGAAGAGCGCCTAACGCGGCGGCCCTGCCGGTGGGGTTGGCGAGCAGCTCGAGGATGTTCTGCACCTTGTGCTGCCAGGTCTCGCCCGCCACCATGTCGCTGAGGGCTTGGCGGCTCGCCGCCTCCGGCGGAGAGTCCAGGAACGATGCGATCTTGGCGATGAACTCCTCGGGATCTGCGGCCACGGCCACCTCCTCCATCTCGCTGGCGAGCCGGGCCACCTCGGGCAGCGCGGTGGAGACCACGGGACAACCCGCGGCGATCATCTCGCGCAGCTTGATGGGATTGACCGAGAGCGTGAGATCGTTGAGGACGAAGGGAATGAGTCCCAGGTCGAAGTGTCCCAGGTAGCGTGGCAGCTCGGAGAAGGGACGCGGGCCGAGCACGTGGATGTTGGGCTCGCCACGCAAGGCGTCCACGGGTACGTCGAATCCGCCGATCAGCACTACGTGGTCGTCGGGAAAGGCCCGGGCGATCCGGATCAGGAGTTCCTGATCCACCCAGGCGCTGATCAGTCCGATGAAGCCGAAGACACGACCATGCTGCGGGAGATCGTCGGGCTGTTCGTTCACCGACAGGCTTGTTGCGAAGTGCGCATGATCCACCCCGTGAAGGATCATGTGTGTGTTGTCGTTGTAGCTCCGGGCGCGCTTCTGCAGCTCCCTGGAAGTAGTGATCACCAGGTCCGCGCTACGGCAGCACTGCTCGTCGAGATCCCTCATCAGCTCGGCATCGTATGTATCGAAGGCGTCCCAACGATCGACGCAGTAGTAGAGTTTGCGCCAGGGCCAGCGCTCCTGGTAGCGAGGAACCATGGGCAGGAAGTTGATGAGCGTGGGCTTGGAGAAGCCCAGGTGACGGCTCGACACCCGGCTCGCGTGTAGGTAGATCCTCGCGTTGAGGGACCGGAAGAGTCGACTCTGGGGGAAGGGCAGGATCAGGGGCGCGATCACCCAGATACGGTCATCGAAGGATTGGATTCCCGATGCGGCCTGGCCGAGCTTGGTAACGATCCGCGAGAGGTCGTGGCCAGTGCCGAGGTTCGGCGTGCGCATACCTGCGCCGTTGACCCAGAGCACCCTGTGTCCGGCCTGCGCCAGCTCGTGGGCGACATGGTGCTTGCTGGTCGGGTTCTGCAGTCCGTCCTGCCAGGCATTGGCGAGGATGACGAAATCCAATGAGCGCTCCTTCGAAAACAGCCTCTGGCTGGGATCGCGGTCGAGATGTGTCGCGCTCGCCTCCGGATTCGGGCGCTTCTCACCGTCGCCGCGCTCCCGGCCGGGAAACGCAAGCTCCGCCCCTGCTCGAGGGCAGTCCTCTCTGTTAGGGATCGGCCGAATCAGCACCCAACTTGAGCCGGCGGCGGTTCCGTTCCCAGGAGCGGGTCATCGTTCCATAGAAGGCGTTCGTGGTCCAGTTCTACTTTTGCCAGCGGCCGGGGGGGATATTGTTTCGCATGGACGCAATGGGGAGGCTTCTTTCTGCCCCTCGACAGTCGAGAGGGGCTTCGGCGAAGATCAGCGGGGTGCGTTCCTCCGCGCGTCCCACTGCTCGGAGGCGCGCAATCCAGCGAAGGAGGGATCGCTCGCGAACTGCCGCGGCGTCGCCAGGCCCTGCTCGATGCAGCGTTTCGCCCAGCGGGCGGCATCATCCTGCATTCCCGCCAGGCTGAAGGTGGCCGCCGCGCGGTAGGCGGCATGGGGGAAGGATGGTTGCAGCTCGCAGACCTGCTCGAAGACGCGGGCCGCCTCCTCGAAGCGCCCGAGCTGGGCAAGAGCCGTGGCGCGATTGTTCTGGCAGGTCGGATTGCTGGGATTGAACTCCGCCGCCTTCTCGAAAGCTCCCAGCGCCGCCCGGGGCTGGCCGGCCTCTCCCAGCATGCGCCCCCGCAGGGTGTAGCCGCGTGCGTCCTGGGGGAACTGCTCGATGAAGTCCCGCAGGTCCCGCGAGAAGTCGTCGTGCCGGCCGAGCGCGCGCAGGGAGAGCAGACGGTTGTACTGGATGGCGGGGTCGTCGGACCGCTGGGCGAAGGCCTGTTCGAAGAGCTGGAGCGCCTCCTCGTGCCTGCCCTGGTCCTGGCGGAGAAGCCCCATCCTCGCCAGCTCCTCGGGCGAGTCCAGCGCGCCCGCGCTGTAGGCCTTCTCGAGGCTCTCGTCTCCCCGGCGCCAGCCCGCGAGCACGGCGCTCGCTCGCGGATCGCCGGGATTGGCGGCCAGGGCCTCCTCGAACAGCTCGATCCCGCTCTCCAGTCGCTGGGTGCCGCCGCCCTGAGAGAATCCTGCCAGCAGCTTCTCCGCCGAGCGGAGGTTGCGCCGATAGGCCACCTCGTCCACCGTGCCGCTCAGGCGCTGGCTGTCCTCGTCCCGGAGGACATGAAGCCAGCGCAGGTTGTCGTCCTCGTGCGACGCCGTCGACTTGCTCCGGAAGTTGCGACCCATGCTGAACTCGATGCGCGGCTGCCGCCAGCTGCTGACGGGCCCCGGGCCCAGGTTCGCGAGCAGGGCTTCACGCCCACAGATCCAGAGGGCGGCCAGCGTATATGGATCGGCGAGCTGGAGCGGGGACAGATCCGCGGCAAGCCCATCGCGCGCGGCGAAAGCGCGGGCGGCGTCCATGTCGAACAGCAGGGGCTCGTTGCTGCCCGCCAGGATGATGTTGTAAGGGTCGTACCAGTAGACGCCGACGTGGGGGAAGGTCCGGGCGAAGCTGCGAGCGATGACCCGAAGGTCCTCGTGGGGCAGGTGGCAGGCCAGCCACTGCAGCATCACGCCACCCGGGCCGAGGCGGTCCCGGCAGAGCTCGTAGTAATCGGACGAGAGCAGGGGCGCGTTGCCCACGTACTCCGGGTTCAGCTTGGAGTCGCTGCTGATGATGTCGAAGCGCTCGCGGGTGGTGAGCAGGTACTGCACGCCGTCGCCCACCCGCAGATCGAGGCGGGGATCCCGCAGCACGCCGCCGTTGGCCTGCGCGAAGAAGCGCGCGCCCTCGACCACGCCGGGCACGATCTCCACGCAGACGAGGATCTCCAGCTCTTCGTAGAGGGCGAGAGTGCCGAGCGTGATGCCGCTGCCCAGCCCGATCGAGAGGCAGCTTTTCGCATCGGGTCGCAGGAGCATGGGCAGGTGCGCGATGATCTTCTCCTTGCGCGCGATGGCTTCCTTGGTGCCGCCGATGTGGTGTCCGTCGACGCTCATGTGCAGATCGCCGCTGCGCTTGCGGTAGACCCGCGTCTCGGCGGCGTGGTCCTCGGCCGCGAAGAGCACGGCGTCGCCCGCCTCCTGGGTGTCGGCGAGGAGCGCGCGGCCGCTCCCCGCGAGCTTCGGCGCCGCGGCCAGGAGCAACACGAAGATCGCCGCCGCCAGCCAAGGCTCGAGAGCCCCGCGCCGGGCCCGTCCCAGATGGACCGTCAGGCCGAGCAGGACGCTGAGCAGCGCCGTGGCCAGCAGGGCACCCTTGGCCCCGAACAGTGGCAGGAGGAGGAAGCCAGCCGCCAGGCTGCCCAGGATCGCCCCGAGTGTGTTCGCGAAGTAGAGCCCGCCCACGCCGCGTCCCAGGCGGGCGAGGCTGGCGATGCCGATGCGGTTGACCAGGGGGAAGGTCATCCCGGTGAGGAAGGTGACGGGGGCCATCACCAGGAAGGCCACGGCGAAGCGTCGCGCCAGGTAGGCGTTCCATGACAGCTCGCGCTTGCTGATCCAGATGCTGCTCTCGACGCGCGGCAGCCATTCCCAGATCAGCAGCAGCGTGAGCAGGGCGGCGACACCCACGGCCGTCTGCACCCAGGCCAGCGCGCGCGCGGGCGAAGCGGCGCGGTCGGCCAGGCGGCCCCCCAGCCAGCCCCCCGCCGCCAGGCCCAGGAGGAAGGTGCTGAGCATGGCGCTGAAGGCGTAGGTGGAGTTGCCGAGGAAGTGCTGCAGGGCGCGGGTCCAGTAGAGCTCGTAGCCGAGGGAGGCGAAGCCGCTGAGCGCGAAGATCGCCGCGAGGAGGACGTAGGGCAGCTCCGCGGACGGGGGCTCCTTCGCGTCGGCCTTCCGCTTCGCCCTCTTCCGGGGAGATTTCAGCGGCTCAGGCCTTGCCTGCGCGGGGGCCGACAGCGCGGGCTCGGCCTCCGCGAGCGGCAGGGGAGTCTGCCCCCGAAAGGTGGTCCAGACAGCCGCGCCGATGAGGACGTTGAGACCCGCGGCGAGGATGATGCAGCCGTCCAGCCCGAGGGTGGCGACGAGCGCGAAGCCGGCCAGGAAGCTACCGAGCGTTGCGCCGAGGGTGTTCACGGCGTAGAGCAGGCCCAGGCCGCGGCCCAGGCGCTCGCGGTCGGTGACGACGAAGCGGCTGAGCACGGGCAGGGTACCGCCCATCAGGAAGGTGGGCGGCAGGAGTAGGGTGGCGGCGATGAGCACGCGCAGGAGCGCCAGGACCGGCCCGGGCAGCGCGTCGGCGACAGCGGCGTAGGCGGGAGGCGTGGCCAGCATCAGCAGGTAGGCCAGAGCGCCCAGTCCCGCGATGCCGAACTCGAGCTTGGCGTAGAGGAGCAGGGGGCGTTCGCAGCGGTCCGCGCGGGGGCCGTAGAAGCGGCTGCCCAGCGCCAGCCCGCCCATGAAGGCGGCCAGCACCGTGGCGATCGCGTAGCTTGTGCCGCCGAGCAGGTGGCTGAGCTGGCGGATCCAGACGATCTCGTAGATCAGGCCGCTCACGCCGGAGAGCGTGAAGAGCAGCAGGACGAAGAGGGCGGCGCGCTTCATCGTGTCCTCGTGGTTTTAAAGATGGGTGACGAGCCCAGCCGCCTGCTAGTGTCCACGAGGGCGCGGGCATGCGTCAAGGTGGGTCAGAACTCCATGGGCTGCCGCCGGCGATAGCTGAGGCTGCGCCAGAGCCACTCCAGCGGCCCGAAACGGAAGCGGCGCAGCCAGAGCGGTGAGATCCAGAGCAGAAGCAACCAGATCGCGAGCACGATTCCCGCCTGGCCCACGCGCGAAACCCGCCCGTAAAGGCCGAAGCCGTGGCCGTAGAACAGGGTAGTGCAGATCAGCGTCTGCAGGATGTAGTTGCTGAAGGCCATGCGGCCCGTGGCGGCGAGGCGTGTGCTCAGTCCGGATAGACGCTGTCCGCGGAAGATCAGCAGGACGGCGCTGATCCAGCCCATGGCGATCAGCAGGCTGGCCCAGTAGCCGAACTGCGCCGCGTGGAAGAAGGAGTAGACCGGCTCCCAGCCGGCCGCCGTCGCGAGGCGGGTGCCGAGGGCGGTGGCGGGCAGGCCGATGGCGATCGCGAGCCCGATCAGCCAGGCGTAGGTCGAGCGTCTCGCCCTGCCGGCGAAGAGGCCCCACTTGAAGAGCGCCATGCCGAGCAGCATGCATCCCGCCGCGCGCCAGAGCATGTACCAGGGGAAGACCATGAGATGCAGCTCGGCGGACAACGGCACACGCAGGGCGAACTCGCTTCCCCAGCCGCCACGGAAGCCGGCGAGCTCTTCGGCGATCATGTCGGGCGTCGGGAGGAAGTCGAGGCGGAAGGCTTCCAGCTCCTCGGGCGGCCAGAACTGGGCCGACCAGCCGCCGAGGATCGATAAGCCCGAGCCGATGCCCAGCGTGAGCAGGCCGAAGAAGAGGAGCCGACCCGGCCGCGCGCGGCGGAATAGGAAGACGATCATGCCGCAAAGCGCGTAGGCGACGAGGATGTCGCCCTCCCAGAGCAGGTAGGCGTGGACGAGCCCGAAGAGGAGCAGGTAGCCCATGCGCCGGTAGTGCAGCGCGGCGAAGCCACGGCCTGTTGCCGCGGCTCGCTCGTACATGAGCACGATGCCCGCGCCGAAGAGCATGGAGAAGATCGTCATGAACTTCTGATTGGCGAGCAGGCTGCTGAGGTACCAGACCCAGTGGTTCGCGCCGCTCAGGTCGCCGTAGGCGGTGGGAAAGAAATAGGCCGCGCGGATCATCGAGAAGCTCTGGATGTTCATCGCCAGGATGCCGAGCACCGCGAAGCCGCGGAGGACATCCAGGCTCGCGATTCTCTCCTCCCGCGTGACAGGACCGCTGCCCGGCTGGATTGAGCTCATGGGTCTCCTTGGCATTGGGTGGCGCCGGCATCGGCGCGGGCAGGTTTCTCCAGATCGGCAGATTGTATGTCGCCGGAACACGGGACACAACGCTTTCCCGATTCCCGCGGCAGTGATCCGAGACGCCCATTGCCCTTCGCAATACGCTGGAGTACACTCGCCGAGGAAGAGCCTGCCCGGAGACGATGGCGCGGGCACCGGCGAATAGAGGGCTCGCAACGCTAGGAGGAAGGGAAATGGCGCTGGAATGGCTTCCCAGGGACGACCGGATCAAGGATCACTCGCTTTTCGGTGCGGAGCACTGGGGCGAGGAGGCCCCCTGCACCATGTACGAGAAGAGGCCGGTGCTGGACGGAGACGGCAATCCGGTCGAGGGGCTTTACTGCGCCTGGATTACCCTGAACAACCCGGCGCAGTTCAACTCCTACACCACGAAGATGGTCAAGGGCGTCATCGCGGGCTTCCAGGCCGCCAGCCAAGACCGTAGCGTCGTGGCCGCAGTGTTCACCGCCGTGGGCGACCGCTCCTTCTGCACCGGTGGCAACACCAAGGAGTACGCCGAGTACTACAGCCAGCGGCCCAACGAGTATGGCGAGTACATGGATCTCTTCATCGCCATGGTTGACTCCATCCTCAATTGCAAGAAGCCCACGATCTGCCGCGTCAACGGCATGCGCGTGGCCGGCGGCCAGGAGATCGGCATGGCCTGCGACCTGACCGTCTCTTCCGATCTGGCCATCTTCGGCCAGGCGGGCCCTAAGCACGGCTCCGCGCCCGACGGCGGTTCCACCGACTTCCTGCCCTGGATGCTCACGATCGAGAACGCCATGTGGAACTGCGTCTCCTGCGAGATGTGGAGCGCCTACAAGATGCAGATGAAGGGCCTGATCACGAAGGCCCTGCCCGTGCTGAAGAGCGGCGGCGAGTTCGTCCGCAACCCCATGGTGATCACCGACCGCTACGTGGGCGACGGCGAGATCGTCTACGGCGAGATGAAGAGGGGCGATGACGCCAAGGATGCCAAGGCGCTGATCAAGGGCGGGAGCACGGACTTCGAGCTTCTGGACCGGGAGGTGTACTCCATCGTCTGGAAGCTCACCAACCTCTTCCCGGGCTGCGTCATCAAGTCCATCGACGGCATCCGCGCCAAGAAGAAGTTCTTCTGGGATCAGACGAAGCTGCCCAACCGGCACTGGCTGGCCGCGAACATGGCCGGCGAGGCCTTCCTTGGTTTCACCGCCTTCAACACGAGGAAGATCACGGGGAAGGACACCATCGACTTCGTGCGCTTCCGTCAGCTCATCGCCGAAGGCCGGAAGCTGGACGAGGAGGTCTTCGCCGAGGTGCTGGGCGAGCCGGAGAAGGGCTAGCCTTTCGGCCCGGTCTTCGACGATCGGGATCAGCGCAGCAGAGTGAGCTTGATCTCCCGGATCCCCTCGGCAGTGACGAGCCTCGCCAGGTAGACGCCGCTGGCCTGGCCCTGCGCATTCCAGTCCAGACCATGCTCGCCAGCAGGCAGCGGTCCATCGACCAGCACAGCCACGCGGCGTCCGGCGGGATCGTAGATGCCAAGATGGGCGCTGGGCACGGCGGCGCCCAGCGCGATGTTCAGTCGCACCGAGGGATTGAAGGGATTCGGGTGTGCGTTGAGGCTCGGTGTGACCGGCCCGGGCGGCGCCACGGCCGTGGGATCGCTGCAGCCTAGGCTATCGGCGCCGATGAGCACGCCGCAGTCGTTGTTCGCCGGCAGACAGGGGGAGCTGGCGTAGAGCGAGACGTCGCCGGCCGCCCAGTTGCAGAACTGGGGGTGGGCGCTCATGTTGCAGCCCACGCCGTACTGATCGGCGATGGGCCCCACCCAGTCGCCACCGCTGTTACCGTAGATGTCGCAGTCGATAAGCTGGAGGTTCTCCTCGCTGGGGTCGAGGTGGAAGGCGCTTCCCTCCTGCCGGAATGCGAAGATGCTGCGCTCGATGTCGATCGTGTTCGGGAAGGAAGCGCCGACGATCCGGATGTCGCTGTTCGCCTCGCCACGGTTGCCGACGAAGTCGCAGCCCCGGATCGACGCGGAGATGCCCGACAGGGACACTCCATCGAACTGGATGATCGTTCCCTGATTCCCAATGAAGGCGCAGTCCTCGATGTGGAGGAGGCTGCTGCCAAGATTCAGGTAGTGGATTAGGAACGGAGAGGAGTTGCCAACGAAGAGGCAGCCCTGAACCGTGAGATAGCCGCCGTAGGTGTCGCCACCCGAGACTCCCAGGAGGGGTCCCGAGTCGTTGGCGTTGCCCTCGAATTGGCAACCGTAGAACTCGTACGCGTCCGCCCCGATTCCTCCGTGATTGTCCAGGAAGCTGCAGGAGTAGAAACCGACTCCGCTACCGCTGTCTGCATAGCCGTGGCCGATGTCCGTGCAGTCGGTGAAAAGGCAGGAGTGGCATTCCACGGAAGCTTCCCATTGCAGGGCCATGATGTCGCTGCAGCTCACAAACTCGCAGTCGGTGAGGAAGACGCTGCTGCGGTCGGGCCGGAGAGAGCCGCAGTTGCGGAAGCGGATCGACGAGAAATGGATCGTGGAGACGTCCGTCTGTTGCGAGATGACGTCCTCGGAGGCCGTGTCGATGATGCAGGCACTCGGTACCCCGGAAAGGGAGGCCAAATGGACCTCGACGAGGAAGAACAGCAGATCCCGGTTCCCGGCCCCCGTGAAGACGCCGTCACCCAGCAGCAGCGTGTCCTCGTCGAACGGCTCGATGGCGTCGATGGCCGCCTGGATTGTGGGATAGTCTCCGCTGCCGTCGGGGTGGACGATGGATAGCGCTGCCACCTTCCCGGACGAGAGCAGCGCGATGAGCAACAAGGAGACGAGACGCATGCCGGACCTCCTTTGCCCGTCTTCGCCGAGACGCGTGATTCTATCATAATTCTATGCTAGATTCGGAGTTCTTGGGGCTCGTACCTCGACCGGTATCCGATGGCAACGCGGGGGGATGGCAATGATCCATGAATTGGTGAAGCGGAACCGGAGCTACCGGCGATTCAAGGCCGGGGCCGTCATCGAGCGGGAGACGCTCCGGGAGCTGCTGGAGCTCGCCCGTCATTCGCCCTCGGCCGCGAACCTGCAACCCCTGAAGTTCGTTCTCTCTCACGACGAGGAACGCAATGCCCGCGTCTTTCCCCACCTCGCCTGGGCCGGATACCTGGAGGATTGGCCCGGACCCGCGCTGGGCGAGCGGCCAACCGCCTACATCGTCATCCTCGGCGACACGGAGATCGGCAAGGCCTTCGACTACGACGCGGGGATCGCCGCCCAGAGCATCCTGCTGGGGGCGGCGGAACTCGGACTCGGCGGCTGCATCATCGGTTCGATCGAGCGGGAGGGCCTCCGCCGGACCCTCGCGATCCCCCGGCACCTCGAGATCCTGCTCATTCTCGCGCTGGGCCGGCCGGCGGAGTCGGTCCAGATCGAGACTGTCGGCCCAAACGGTGACATCCGCTACTGGCGGGACGCCGAGGGCACGCACCACGTGCCCAAGCGCTCCCTAGACGAGCTCATCGTGGAATGAAGCACGGCGGGGCGAGATCCCGCGGGCCGGGATGGGGGCTCGGAGGGCGGGCCCAACAAGCGCGGAGCTAAAAGAGATCGTCCAGGTCGTCGTCGCCCTCGCCGGGGGGCATGCAGCCGTGCTGCTGCAGGTAGGCTTGGATGAGTTCGCTCTCCCGCTTCGAGTACATGGGATCCTCGTCGATCAGGAAGAACCTGGCCTTGACCGACGTCTCCAGGAGTTCCGTCAGTGCCGCCTTCAGGTCATCGACTCCCTTGATGGCGTAGACCGCTTTCTCCTCGTCCAGAAGCTGGTAGACCCCTTCCGTCTCCGGTAGGGAGGCGACGGCCTCCGCGCCGAACTCGAGCCAGGGTTCGGGTGGCGGCGGGTTCTGCCCGAGCCGGAGACGGAGGTCGCAGCGCAGGCAGTGGGCCGCTTCCCGCATGGCCTCCTCGGCGGAGTAGCCGGCCTCCACGAGGGAGAGGCAGGTCGTGGCCTCCTCCGCGGGCAGGCGGGACATCGGCGTCCGTTCCAGGGCGGCGAAACCCTCGGCCCCGCTCAGTTCCCGGTCGGGCTCGGTTTCGTCGAGGAGCGGGAAACGGATCTCACCGTCGCCGCCCAGGTGGCGGTCGATCTCAGCCGCCGCTCGGCGCCCCTGGGCGACGGCGTCGATCACAGACGCCGGTCCGCTCACGACTTCTCCACCGGCGAAGACTCCGGCCAGGGAAGTACGCAGGCTGCCGCCGTCGGTTTTGACGGTCCCGGCGCCGCTCCGCTCGAAGTTGTCATTCCCGAGGAAGTCCAGACTCGGTTCCTGGCCGATGGCCACCAGGACACGGTCGGCGGCCTGGCTTGCGGTCTCGCTCTCATCGAACTCCGGCGCAAAGCGCCCCGTGGAGTCGAAGACGGAGATGCAGCGGCGGAAGTCGACGCGCTGGACCCGGTCCTCGCCCGCCATGCGCGCCGGGCCCCAGCCCGCGTGGACCTCCACGCCCTCGCCCTCGGCCTCCGCGATCTCCCACTCGTGGGCGGGCATCTGCTCCCTCGTCTCGAGGCAGTAGAGCAGCACTCGCTCCGGGCCGAGGCGCCGCGCGGTCCGGGCGACGTCGATCGCCACGTTGCCGCCGCCGATGACGACTACCGTCTCGCCGGTGAGAGAGCGCGTTTCTCCGCCCGCCAACTCCGCAAGCAGCTCGAGTCCGCTTTCGACGCCGGAGAGCTCGGCTCCTTCGCATGGCAGCCGCTTCGCGCGGCGGGCGCCGGCGGCGATGCAGACCGCGTCGTGTCCGGCGCGGAGCTCGGCGAAGTCGAGATCGCGCCCGATCTCGACACTGGTCCGAACTTCGATGCCGAGCCCGAGCAGGTCCACGATGTCGGCGTCGAGAGCCTCTGCCGAGATGCGGTAGGCGGGAATGCCGTTTCGGAGCCAGCCGCCGGCCTGCGCTTGCGAGTCGAAGAGGGTCACCTCGTGCCCCATCAGCCTCAGGTACCATGCCGCGCTGAGCCCGGCCGGACCTGCGCCCACGACGCCTACGCGCTTGCCCGACTCCGGCCGTGGCGCGAGAAAGGACTTCCAGATGGGATCGCCCGCGTGTTCCAGGGCCGCGCGCTTCAGGGCGCAAATGGCGACGGGTTCGGAGACGTCGCTTCGCAGGCAGTGCTCCTCGCAGGGATGGAAGCAGACCTGGCCGAGGACTCGCGGCAAGGGGGCCGCCTCGCGCACTACGGCCTCGGCCCGGCCGAACTCGCCGCGGCGGATCTCGCGGATGTAGCGGGGGACGTCCATCCCGGCGGGACAGGTCGCAACGCAGGGGGGAACCCTGTTTCCCTCCCGCCGCGTCTCCTCGCGCCTCGGGCGCAGGGTGCCGGTGGGACAGACCTCGACGCAGCTCAGGCAGAAGTTGCAGCCCGACTCCTTCAGGGTGGGGGCCTTGGTCCCCACCATGATCCGGCCGCCGCCGTCTCGCACGAAGCCCAGCGCGTCGATCTTCCAGACGTCTCGGCACACGCGCACGCAGCGTAGGCAGCCGATGCACAGTTCGTGCTCGCGCAGTATGAGGGGCTCGTCCTCGATCAGAGGGAGACCGGCCGGCAGATAGCGGGGCGTGTCGGCGGGAATGCCGACGTGCTCGGCCACCCTACGCAGCTCGCAGTCGGCGAAGATGGGGCAGCAGCGCTCCTGCTTGTCGACATTGGTCGAGCAAGGCTCCTGGACGCAGCCGGCCTTCTGCGCACACTGGACGCAGGCGTGGGGGTGGGTGGCGAAGATCTCCCTGAGGCGAGCGCGCCGCAGCGAATCGAGCGCGGGGCTGGCAGTGACCACCCGCATGCCCGCATCCACCTGCAAGGTGCACGCGCGGATCGGCTCCTCGCGCCCCTCGATCTCCACCAGGCAGAGCCGGCAGCCCTCGTAGCGGTCGCTATCGCCGTCCGCGGAGGGCTCGTGCTTCCTCTTTGCTGCCCCCTGGTGGATCTCCGCCCAGGGCTCGAGGGCGGCCGGATCGACAGCGGGTAGATCGGGATGCGAGCAGAGGCGGGGGATGTAGAGGCCGGCGGCGTCGGCGGCGGCGAGGATCGTCGACCCCGCCGGCGTCTTGATCTCCATCCCGTCGACAGAGAGCTTGATCATCACCAGGAGTGAGTGATCGCGCCGGGCCCGCAGGCGGCGACGCAGGGCAAGGGCGGGCGGTCCCGGTCGGGCTTGCAGGGGGCGCAGGTGTACTTGATCTTCTTGCGATGCTCCTCGACGACGGCGGCAACCGTGTCGTCGTAGTCGTCCTCGATGATTTCGAGCACGCCCTCTGGGCAGGCGGCAACGCAGCCGCGATCAGCGCAGTCTAGGCATTTGTCGGTGTCGATGACGATGAAGTAGTCGCCCGAGCCGTCCTTGTAACCATAGTTCGCTTTCAACTCGACCCCCTCCACCTCTCCGGGCGCTGCTAGGCGCTGCGCTTCTTCTTCAGCAGGTTCTGGGCGAAGAGCGCCCCGCCCAGAGCGCCGGCGATCTGAGTGTCATGCTTCGCTTCCAGGGCGACGAAGTCGATCTCCTTCTCCAGGCGCTTGACCACGCCGACGTTCTTGCCGATGCCGCCGGTGATGGCGAACTCCTTCTCCACGCCCACCTGCTCCAGCAGCGTAACGACGCGGTGGGCCATGGCCGAGCAGTATGCGGCCAGGACCTTACTCTTGGGCCAGCCCTCGCGCAGGAGTCCCGTGGCCTCGGACTTCGCGAAGACCACGCAGGTGCTGGATACCGGCTCGGGCTCCTCTTCCACGTCGAAGGACATCTCGCCCACGTCCTGGATGGGAACCGCCAGCAGGTCGGCGAAGACCTCCATGCCGCGCCCGGTGCCCGCCGCGCACTTGTCGTTCATGGCGAAGGCGGTGACCTTGCCCTTCTCGTCGCAGCGGATCACCTTGCAGTCCTGCCCGCCCATGTCCAGGACCGTGCGGACGCTCGGTCCGTACATGTAGTTCGCGCCGCGCGCGTGGCAGGCGATCTCCGTGATGGCCTTCTGGGAGAAGGGCACGTTAACGCGCCCGTAGCCCGTGCCCACCACGAAGCCGATGTCATCCAGGGTCATGCCCGTCTCGGACAGGGCCCAGTCCATGGCCTTCTGGGCGCTATCGGGGCTGTTGGAGCCCGTGCGCTGGTTCGAGAAGGCGTAGAGCTCGCCGTCGACGACGATGACGGCCTGGGAGGACACGGAGCCCACGTCCACGCCGGCCGTGACGAGGTCCGCGTCGCGCCAGTCCTTCGACTCGTCGTGCCAGCGGTATTCCTTCCATCGCCAGTATTCGGTCTTGGTCTCTGTCTCTGCCATCTTGTGTCCCTTCTCCTGCCGTTAGCGGGCTGCGAGGCCCGACCGACTGAGCCCTAGCCCCCGGCCGCGATCAGCGCGGCGCCGTAAGCACTGACGTACTCGGGTTCCTCTGGAATGGCGACCTCGCACTCCAGCGCCCGTTCCAGGGAGTCCTTGAAACCGATGTTGTGCGCCACGCCGCCCACGAAGACGACGTCGGGCTCGAAGCCGACCTTGCGCGCCAGCGAGACGATTCGGCTGGCGATGGCGTCGTGCACGGCCCGGGCGATGTCCTCCTTGGGCGTCTTGGCGTGAAGCAGGGAAACCACCTCCGACTCGGCGAAGACAGCGCACTGGGCGTTCATGGGGATCGCCTGGGTGGACTTGAGGGAGAGCTTGCCCAGGTCCTCCACCTTCATCTCCAGGGCCCGGCCCATGGACTCTGTGAAGGCTCCAGCGCCGGCGGCGCACTTCTCGTTGATGGCGAAGTCGATCACCTTGCCGTTCTCGCCGCAGCGGATGGCGCGGCCCTCCTCGGCGCCCACGTCGATGACGGTGCGCACGGCGGGAAACCAGCTGGCGGCCCCCTTCACGCAGCCCGTGACGTCCGTGACGTTCTTGTCGGCGTAGGGCGCGGCCTTCCGCCCGGCTCCCGTGGAGACGATATTCGCCACCTGATCCTGGCCGATGCCGGCCTGGTCCAGGGCGCTGGCGAAGGCCTTCTCGGCGGCTTCGCGCCCCTCGAATCCGGCCGTCTCGATGGCCTTGCCGACGATCTCGCCGTCCTTGAGGATGACCACCTTGATGGTCTTGGATCCCATGTCGATTCCGGCGCTGATCACTGCTACCTCCCGGTTCGTTTCCGGCGTCGTGTTTCCCCTATCAATCTCTGGTCGCGTCCAGGGTCTCCATGAACGAGTCCACGCGGGTCATGGTCTTCGTCAAATCGAACTCCCGCTCGTCGCCCATGTTGCCCTCGAAGGTCATTACCGGGTAGCCCGCGTCGATCAGCCCCAGGCGGTTCTCGGCGATGCCCACGCTCAGGCCCTCGCAGCCCCGGTTGTAGTGAAGCATCACGCCGTCGAGCTGCCATTCCTTGGCGATGCGCAGCATCATCTCGGTCTTCAGGTGCGGCGAGTAGAAGTGCTGCCACTCCGGCTTGCTGAGGTTCCAGTCGGCCATGACGCGCAGGGCCTGATCCCGATCCTTGATCTCGATCCCCTTCTCCTGGGGCGTCGCGCGCGGGCCCCAGCTGCCGTCCTCCTTCACCTCGAACATGCCGATGAGCCCGAAGGTGTAGAGGGAGCCCACGGAAAGCGCGCCAAACTCCTCCAGGTAACGGAAGAGGCTGAGAAAGCCCCAGGGTGGCTGCGTGTCGGACATGAGGCGGATGCGCTCGTTGGGAATAGCGGCGATCCTGTTTGCCACGCGGTCCTTGACCTCGTCGAGCAGCTCCTCGTAGTAGTCGGCTACGACCTTGCTGTGCTTCATGAGCGTGCCGAGGACGTAGAGGGAGTACATCGTCTTCTCTTCCAGGGGCGCCGGCTTCACCTTGTTGAGGCAGCAGATCTCGGCCCAGAGCGCGGTGGCGCGGCACTCGTTGTTGACGGCCTCGATGAGCTTCTCGTCATCGTACTTGCGGCCGGTGACCTTCTCCATCCACTCGATGCCGTCATGGCACTGCCCGACGATGTAGTCGATCTTGTTGTCGTTGACCTCGCTGAAGGGACCCACCGCAACGTCCACGCACTTGCTCGGAATGCCCGGCTCGATGTCGCAGACCACCTGATACCACTTGGCGTGGCTGCAGCAGATGTGGTCCTGCCAGATAAAGTCCGGCTTGGGAAAGGGCCCGCCCCAGAGGTATTCATCGAGCAGCAACGAACCCCAGTAGTTGCGCATGTAGGAGCAGAGATCGCGCGCGTAGCCCGCCTTCTCCGTCGCCTCGAGGCAGCGGCGGGAGAAATCCTTGTCGGCGGCGATCGACGCCGCGTAGGGCTCGCTCGTGATGCTCCAGACGTCGTCGCCCAACCCGCAGGGGACGGCCCCCAGGGTCCAGGCCCCGCCGGCCCATCTCAGCCCGCCCTTCTCGTGAGCCTGGGCGTAGTTGCGATAGTAGTTCTCGCGGATCTCCTTCGCCTTCTTCCAGCTCTGGAGCGGTCTCGTCTCGTATTTTTCCTGTGTAGCCATCCTAGTCTCCCGTCAATCGAATAGGTCTTCTTCGCCGATCATCTCCAGGAACGCCTCCACCCGCACCTTGAACTGTCCCATGGGCACGGTGACATCGAACTCCAGGAAGAGGGACTTGATGCCGACCTCGTCCAGGGCCTTGCGTATGGCGGGGATGTCCAGCTCGTGCGGATCGCAGAACTTCTGCTGGATGACGATGGCCCCGGCGACGTCGTACTCCTTGGCCAGGGCCTTGATGTGCGTGATCCGCGTGCGCTCCTCCCAGTCCTTGGTCGGGCAGGGCACGCGGTCCACGTAGCGCGCCGCGACGGCCTCGAGGCGGTCGTCCCGCGGCTCGACCTCGTTCCAGAAGTAGCGCGTGCCCGTGCAGTGGTCGTCCACGACGAAGGTCGCGCCGCAGGACTCGACCATGTTGATGAAATCGATGTCGTCGTCCTCGCTGCCGATGATCATGAGCCGCGTGTTGCCGTCGCGGCCGTTGCCCCGTTGGGGCAGCTCGGCGAGGATCTTCTTCATCTCCGCGTTGTGCTCGGTCTTGTCGGTCATCTGGCCGGAGATGACCAGCTCCATGGCCTCCTCGCCGGTGAGTTTCGGAGTCGGCTCCTTGCGATGGCTGTAGACCTCGTGCATCAGACGCCGGCTCTCGTTCATGATCTCGATGCCACGGTCCAGGTCCGCGTCGGTGATGGTCTTCCCGGTCCAGTCCTCGATGGCCTTCTTGAAGGTGGCCAGCTCACCGGTGTAGTAGGGCGTGGCGCGCGGGCTCTGCACGTGGTGGGGCATGCAGAGGTAGTAGCTGAAATCGATGGGCACGTGCTTCTGCCACGATGTGAAGGTCTGCCTGATGTGCAGGCAGGACTGCGAGATCATGATTCCGTCCAGATAGTCGTAGCGGCCCTTGAGTCCCTGGGCGAGGCAGTCGCGGCAGAAGGGGCAGAACATGCCGAAGATGTGCGGCTCGGTGACGTCCTGGGGCTCGTGGCTGCCGAGGATGCGCACCGGCAGCACGTCGGCGGCGTAGAGGATCTCCTCGGGGACGTAGGTGCAGAAATAGCCCATCACCTTGCCGCCCGTGCGCTCCTTCCACGCCTTGGCGTAATCGTGGCGGTTCTGCTCCCAATCTCGAAACTGGCTGAACATCCGGCTGTCTCCTTGCGAGTTAGGGCGGTTAGAACGAACGTTCGATACATTCTTGGACCGATCGGTCGGGAATGTCAAGGGAAATTGGCAAGGTGGGGTGGCGTCCGGGCCCTGGGGCTCTTTCCGATCCTTGTCCTCTGAGGGCATCACGGCCGCATCACCGCCCGTCTCAGTAACTTACCGCCGTGAGCCGCCTCGAGGACGCTGCCCAGCTCGTCCAGGGGATGCGTCTCCACGAAGGGGCTGACCTGGATCCGGCCCGCCCCGATCCAGTCGAGGACCTCCGGGTAGACTTCCGGATCGCTGCCCCAATTGCCTGCCACCGTGGCGTCGAAGGCCATGAGGTTGCTCAGCCGGACCTCGAGCTTGTCCATGGTGAAGCCGACGGTCGCCAGGTAGGAACCGAAACCCATGAGCGAGAAGGCCGCCTCCTGGCCCGCGCGCGTCCCGGAAGTCTCGAAGATCTTCCACAGATGCCTGGGCGCTCCGATTCCCTTGGCCTCCTCCTTCACGCGGCCGCGGATTTCTTTGATGGAGAGCCCGGTGACGTCGATGGCGGCCTTGGCTCCGTGCGCGCGCGCCATCTCCAGCTTCTGCGCGTCGATGTCCATGGCGATGACCAGGGCTCCCGTCGCGGCGGCGATCTGCACGCCGTGAATCCCGATACCGCCGACGCCGATGAAGATCGCGAGTTCGCCACTCGCCAAGCCGGAGTTCTTGACGGCCTGGAAAGGAGTCGTGATGGCGTCCGAGACGATAGACAGCTCGCAGAGCTCGTTCTTCGCGAGGACCTCGTCTCCGACGGGGCAGAGGAAGCGGGCGGGCACGAGCACGTGGGAGGCGAAGCCGCCGTGGCGGTCGTTGCCGGGCATGACCTGGGCGCGGCAGATGCGCCCGTGCCCGGACCGGCAGAGCTCGCACTCGCCGCAGGGCATGACCGCCGGCACGAGCACCGGCTTGCCCACCAGCGACTCGTCGGCTCCCTCGCCCACCTCGAGCACCGTACCGCTGATCTCGTGTCCCAGGACCAGAGGCGGCTCCTGCCGCGTCGGCACGCTCATGTAGAGGAAGGAAATGTCCGTGTGACAGACCCCGCAGCCGGCCACCGCCACGAGAGCCTCGCCGGGCGGCGTCGCCGGCAGTGGCAGCTCGCGCTTCTCGCAGGGCTGTCCCTGCCCGGTCATGACCCACGCCTTCATCGTCCGTTCCGCCGTCATCTGGCTACTCCCTTCGTTCGATCCGCGCCCCGCCGTGGGGCGCATGCGTCATCCCGTGCTGATCTCCGCGCTGCGCTGCGCCCTCAGGGCCGCGCCGAGGGCCCCCGCCATGATGGGCTCGGGGATCGTCTCGACCGGGTGCTGTGTGATGTCGCCGAGGGTCCGCGCCAACCCGGGCAGGTACTCCACGACCCCGCCGGTGAGCTTGACAGGGTCGGTGAAACCTCCGATCTCGACGATGCAATCGACGATCGAGTGGATACAGCCGAGCGCCACCTCCTCGCGGCTTGCCCCCTCGCGCAGCCGCTCGAGGACCTCCGAGCCGGAGAATACGCTGCAGTAGTTCCCGATGGGGGCGGGCTCGTCCGCGGCGGCGGCCAGCTCCTGCAGCTGCGCGGGATGCACGTCGAGGTGCCGGGCGACGAAGAGCAGGAAGGCGCCCGCGCCCACCGCGCACTGGCGGAGGGTCGAGACCTCGCTGGGGTGGCCATCGTCCTCCACGCGGATCACGCGCGACTCCTGGCCGCCGATGTCGACGATCGTCATGGGCCGGGTAAAATGATGCCAGGCGCCCAGCGCGTGGCAGACCGCCTCGCCGCAGTTCTTGGTGGCCGAGGGTACGAGGCGGGCGCCGAAGCCTGTCGCACAGACGCTTGCGAGGCCGGACTCCGCCTGCCCCGCGTCGTCGAGCGCGGAGTCCAGCGCCTCGCGCACGCGCTCCTGGAAGTAGCCCCGCGTCGGCACGACGGAGCGCCCGTGGATGATCCCGTCGGCGCCGAGGACGACGGCCTTGACGCATTCCGTTCCGACGTCGATGCCCGCCACGAAGGTCTCGTTATTACTCATGGCCTCTTCCCTTCTCGAAGCTCTGCCGGTCCGCGCCCGCCGACGCCGCACTACCGGCGGCCGCCTCATGGATCTCGATGAAGTCGTCGAGCTTGCGCACGACGCGGTCCATCGAGAAGAGGCGCAGGTCGTGCGTATCTGCCTCGAGGACGATCGCCCGCAGTCCCGTGGCGCGGCGCAGGTTGACCTCGAGGCCGTAGCGCACGTTGCTGTGCTCGGGCGCGGTGCGTCCCTCGTGGTAGACGACGCCATCCACCGCGTAGTGGCTGAGCTTGCTGACCAGGTAGTCCTTCTTGTGGTCGTCCGAGCGGTTGGAGAAGATGCTCGTGTAGGTGCGTGCCATGCTCTCGATGGGATTCTTCGGATCGAGCCCGGGTAGCTCGAAGATCTCGCAATAGGTCGATGCGACGATCGCCACGCCCTGGTTCATGAAGAGCTCGGACAGGGGCCTGAGCGCGCACCAGATCGGCGGACCCTCCCAGTAGAAGCGGAAGCGCTCGCCCGGCACCGCGGCGACCGTGCCGGCCACCCTCTCCTCTAGCTCCGCCTTCAGGATCTCGTAGTACTCGACGGCCTCCGGCGTGCCGCGCATCAGGACCATCGGCGCGAGGTGGATGAGCGTGTCGAAGTAGGTCAGCGGCGACGGAACGTTCTGCGCCAGATCCATGATCTCGCCCCAGAGGTGCGCCGCGCGGGAGGATAGCGCAACCACCTCCGCGAGCCTGTCCATGTCGAGCCTGCGGCCGGTGGCCGCCTCGAGCTGCGACACGAGGCGGAAGATCTGCTGGGCGGCGGCCCCGGTCTCGATGAGGTCGACCTCCCCGAGCGCGGCCGGCGGGTGCAGACCGAACACCGGGACCTGGAAGTGCCGGCCGTAGTACTCGAACCAGCGTATCAGGCCGTGCCCGTAGTTCGTGTTGTAGACCACCACATCCGGCCGCGGGGGGCCGGCGATACCGTAGACCGAGACGAGCGGGCTGTCGCCGATCAGCATCGCGCCGATGTCGCAGGTCATCGCGGAGCTGGCGAACTGGGAGAATCCTTCCGTCAGGGCCCGGGGGATGTACTTGCCGCTCTGTCGGCTGGCGCCGATCAGCGCCGCGTGATTCTCCGGGAAGTAGGGGGTCATCCCGAAGGCGCGCACGATCTCGACCGGTCCCGTCCCCGAGCAGCAGGCCACGAGGCGCTCCGTGTCGTCGCTGGCCGCCTGGAGATCCTGGTAGTAGGTGTGCAGCAGCTCCTTGAGCCGGGGCGCGGTCTGCAGGGGGACGCGGCCGGAGGGCATGCCGCCCTCGGGCGCCTTCTGCGTCGGCCGGACGTGTAGCTTCGGTAGCGGACGTGTCTCCTGGCGGGGGGCCTTCGCGGCCGCCGCGGCGAGCGTCTCCGCGATCTCCCGCTTGCACAGGATCTTCTGGCGCTCCCGCGAGTGGATGAAACGCACCAAGCCGTAGTTTAGCGGCGCCTCGAGGCCCAGGCGCTCCGCCTCCGCAACGATGGCCCCGTTGATCGCGTCGACCTCGGTGCAGCTCGAACGCGCCAGGTCCTGCCACATGGAAGGCCGGTTCTTGCCCAGGGCCTTCTGCGAGCCGATGACCGGCCGGTAGGGGTCCTCCTCGTCGACGATCGGGATCCCGCGCGCCCGCATCACTGCGATGATCTCCATGCAGAGCTCGCGCATGAAGTCCTGCAGGTCATCGTCGTCGAGAAGCTGGCGGCAGGTCAGTCCCGTCAGCGCGGAGACGGGGTTGACCACGGCGTTGTGGAGCAGCTTTTGCCAGATCACGTCGTCGATCTTCTCGACGACGTTCGTGTCGAGACCCGCATTGCGGAAGACCTCGCCGATCGCCTCGATCGCGGGTGTGATCTTGCCGTCGTGGGGAGCGATCTGGATGGGTTTGATGCCGGGCCGGTAGCGCAGGCGGTTGGGCCCCACGTGCTGGATGCTGTGATAGGTGATCCCGCAGAGAACCCGCTCGGGGCCGAGGATCTTCGCCATCACCGCCGTGTTCCCGATGCCGTTCTGCATCGACAGCACGTAGGTGTCGGCGCCGATGGCCGGCATCGCACCGTGCACCGCGTCCGCGGTCTGAAAGCTCTTCACGGCGACGAAGACGAGATCAGCCGGTTCGAGGTCCGCCGCCGACGTGGCGATCCGGATGGGCACGCAGCGCTCGCCCTCGTTCCCCTCGGAGATGAAGAGGCCGGTGTCGCTCAGCAGTCGCGCGCGCGACTCGTTGATCTCGACGAGTGTGACGTCCTCCCCGGACTCGCACATGTGCGCGCCGACGAGTCCGCCGAGCGCACCGGCACCGACTACGACGATCCGCATCTCAGCCTCCGATCACGATGTGGCCCTCCAGTGGGAAGGGCCATGCTGTCAGCGGTTCTTCCAGGCGGGACGCCTCTTCTCGTAGAACGCGGCGATTCCCTCGCGCGGGTCCTCGGCCGCCATCAGCTCCTCCAGGAACACACGCTCCGCCTCGCCGAGCGCCTCGCCGAAGGGGCGCCCGCGCAGTTTCTTGAGCGTGCGGACATTCAGGCGCATGACGAGCGCGCTCGCGCGCCGGAAGTCCTTCAGGGTCGCCTCCAGCGCTTCGTCCAGCTCCGCCGCGGGCACGACCCGGGAGACGAACCCGCAGTCCCGCATCTCCGCGGCGCCGTAGGTCCGGCCCGAGCAGGTCATCTCGATGGCCTTGGCCCGCCCGACGAGCGCGGGCAGCTCGACCACGCCGACTGGAGCGAAGAAGCCGAGCCTGATCTCCGGCTGGCCGAAGGTGGCGTCTTCGCCGGCGAGCAGGACGTCCGCCATCATCGCCAGCTCGAAGCCCGCGCCCAGGGCGGCGCCCTGCACGGCCATCACGACCGGCAGCTCCAGCGCGTCGAGTCGGCGGAAGAGCCGGCCGAAGGAACTGATCATGCCGGCGGCCCGCTCGGGCTCGTGCTCGCCGACGTCCGCGCCGGCGCTGAAGGCCTTGCCCTTCGCCGTGAAGGCCAGCGCCTTCAGCGAGGCGTCCGCCGCGACGTCTTCCAAGACCGCGGCGATCTCGTCCATCATGGCCTGGCTGAGGATGTTCACGGGCGGGTTGTCGAGGACGATGTAACCGACGTCATCCCGCACCGAGTACTCGACGGCGCTGCCCTGTTCCGCTTTCATCTCGCTCTCCTCCTCCCGCGCCCGCTTCGCGCTGGCGCGGCGACTCGTCAGCTCAACTCGAATCCGTCTTGGCCCAGTCCGTGCCGGGCTTCTCCAGGCTGTAGTAGACCTTGATCGCCTCGAGCTCCTCGAAGATCCGCGGCACGACCTGCACCGGCATGCCGATCTGGATTGCGTCCTCGTCGATCGACTCGCCGAACCACGCGAGCAGTCGGCCGGTCTCCGCCAGGTCGACGACGCCGACGATAAACGGCGCCTGGTCGTCGAAACCGGCGGGCGCGGCGTCGATGCGCGTGTAGGTCTGGAGCGTGCCCTTGCCGCTCAGCTCGTCGTACTCGAACTCGTCGCCCAGGCACTTGGGGCAGTCGGCCCGCGGCGGAAAGGACTTGTGACCGCAGCCTGTGCAGCGCGAGGCCATGAGGCGCCCGTCCTTGAGGTGGCGCGCGAAGTCCGTCACCTTGGTGTGCGGACAGAAGCTGACCAATCCGAACCACTCGAACACGGGCTAGTCCCTCCTGTAGAGGTTCACGAAGCAGTACTGGCCGATGCCGCCCACGTTGTGGGTCAGCCCCAGGTCGGCGTCCGGCACCTGTCTCTCTCCGCAGTCCCCGCGCAATTGCCGGACGATCTCGTAGGCCATCGAGACGCCGGTGGCGCCGATCGGGTGTCCCTTGGCCTTGAGCCCGCCGTCGACGTTCACGGGTGTCGAGCCGCCGACGTAGGACTGCTTCTCCGCGATGAAGGCGCCGCCTTCGCCCTTGGCGCAGAAGCCGAGGTCCTCGTAGGCCATGATCTCCGCGATGGTGAAGCAGTCGTGCACCTCGGCCACCTTGACGTCGCCGGGGGAACTGCCCGCCATGGTGTGGGCCTGGGCGGAGGCCTCCGTCGCCGAGGGGAGGCCCGTCAGCTGCGGGCGCCGCAGCACGGACATGCTGGCCGTCGCGCAGCCGACGCCGTCGAGCCAGACGGGCTGCTCGCTGATTTCCTTCGCCCTGCCTTCGGAGGCGAGGATCAGGCAGGCGGCGCCGTCCGCGTTGGCGCAGCAGTCGTAGACGCGCATGGGGGAGGCGACGGGATCGGAGGCGAGCGCCTTCTCGACTGTGACTTCCTTGCGGAAGAGCGCCTTGTCGTTGAGCGCGCCGTAATGGTGGTTCTTGACGGCCACCAGCGCGAGCTGTTCCGGCGTGGTGCCGAACTCGTGCATGTGCCGCTGCGCGAACATCGCGTAGTAGCCGGGGAAGGTGGTGCCGAAGACCGACTCCCACTGCACGTCGCCGACGCGACCCATCAGGGCGAGGATCTCAGGCGTGCTCAGCTCGGTCATCTTCTGGCAGCCGATCACCGCCACCACGTCGTGCAGGCCGGAGCGGATGGCCATCCAGGCGGTCCGGATCGCCGCCGATCCCGAGGCGCAGGCCACCTCGGTCAGCCAGGTCGGCTTCGGGTTCAGCTCCAGGTATTCCTGCACCACGCCGGCGATGGAGCGCTGCTTGTGATACTCGGGCACCGCCGCGATCACCGACGCGTCGATCACGTCGGGTGCGAGCTTCGCATCCGCGAGCGCGGCGCGGTAGGCTTCGAAGGCCAGCTCCTGCACCGACGCGTCGCTGCGTCTTCCGAAGACGCCGTGACCGATCCCGACCACTCCCACTCTTGCCATGGCGATTCCTTTGCTAGATGTACTGGCCGCCGTCGACCTTGATCACCTCGCCCGTGATGTGACGGGCGTAGTCCGAGCAGAGCCAGGCGACCACGTTGGCCACGTCCTCGGACGTGGCGATGCGGCCGAGCATCGTCTCCTTGACCGCCGCGTTCAGGAACTCCGGCGGAATGCTCTCGGCCATCTCCGTCATGACCATCCCGGGCGCGACCGCGTTGACGTTCACGTTGAACTTGCCCAGCTCCCGGGCCAGTGCCTTCGTGAGCGCGTTGTTGCCGCCCTTCGACGCGGAGTAGTTGCTCTGGGCGAACTTGCCGCGCAGCCCGTTGATGGACGAGACGTTCACGATCTTGCCCCCGCGCCGGTCCTTGAAGACGCGCGCCGCGGCGCGATTGTAGGTGAAGTAACCCTTGAGATTGGTCTCGATGACGCTGTCCCACTGCTGCTCGCTCATCTTCCAGATGACGCCGTCCCAGGTGATGCCCGCGTTGCAGACGAGAATGTCCAGGCCGCCGAGCTCGGCCACGACCTTCTGCACCGTCTCCTCCGCCGCGGCGAAGTCGGCGACGTCCGTCTTGATGGCGAGGCCGCGCCGCCCCATCTCTTCGATCCGCTTCACGATCGCCCCCGCCGCGTCGATGCGGCCGCGGCAGGTCAGGGCCACGTCGCAGCCCTGACGGGCCAGGACCAGCGATACCGCCGCCCCGATGCCCCGGCTGCCACCGGTAACGATGGCGACTTTTCCCTCGAGTCCGAGATCCATGTTTTTCCTCTCGATTCTTTCCGCGCTTATTCCGCTCCCCGCCCGGAGCCGCCCGCGGGCAAGCCGCCCAGCAGCAGCGAGATCATCTCGTCGCCCAGCTCGGCCACGCCGCCGTCGCGCTGCGGATCGTACCACGTGAAGATCCAGTTCAGCATGCCGAAGACGAAGAGCGTGTTGCGGCGAACCCGGCCGTCGGTCTCGACCTCGTCCGCCGATCGCCCCATGATCTCGCCGACGACCTTCGCGATGCACTTGAAGTAACGCCGCCGCAGGTCCTCGATGGTGGCGTAGTGTTCGCCCTGCAGGGAGTGCATCTCGAAGGTGCAGACCTTCATCTCGCTGAAGTGGTCGGCGAAGTGGGAGAGGTGCTTGTCCACCAGCCGCCGCAGCTTCTCCTCGGGGCTGCCCTCCTCGCCCGCCACGCGCTCCTGCTCCTCGACGAGCGAGGCGAAGCTGCGATGCTGGATCTGATACAGCAGGTCTTCCTTGTTCTCGAAGTAGTAGTACATGCCGGCCAGGCTGAAGCCGGTCTCGCGGGCGACGTCGCGGATGGAGGTCTGGCCGTAGCCCTGGCGCGCGATGAGATCGGAGGCGGCGGCAAGCAGCCGCTCGAGCTTGCGCTCGGTCCGGGCCTTGGCGCCGGCGCCGTCCTGGGCACCCGTGCCGCCTCCGGGGTTAGCGCCGCCCCCGGCGCCCGTGTCGTCCCGGCGCGAGCCTTCCGTCCTCTTCATCGCGAACGCTCCCGTTTCACGTGACCTTCCCTTTCTTCTTCGCCTTCAGGCCCTGCAGGATCTTCTCCGGCGTGATCGGCAGCTCGGTCACCCGCACCCCGCAGGCGTCGTAGATCGCGTTGGCGATGGCGCCCATCATGGGCACGATGCAGCCCTCGCCGATCTCCTTGGCGCCGAAGGGGCCGTGGGGCTCGAAGCTGTCGACGACCTGGGAGTCGATTTCGGGCGACTCGCAGATGGTCGGCAGCAGGTAGCCGTGCAGGTCGGGATTGACGATGCTGCCATCCGGGTGGTGGAGCGTGTCCTCGAGCAGCGCCTCGCCGAGCCCCATGATGGCCGCGCCCTCCACCTGTCCGTGGAAGGTGACGGGATTGATCACGGTGCCGGCGTCGCTGACGTCGGTGAAGCGCTCGACGGTGACGAAGCCCGTCTCCAGGTCGACCGACAGCTCCGCGACCGCGGTCGAGAAGCTGTAGGCGGGCGAGGTGCCGACCGCGGCGCCCTTGTACTTGCCGCCCAGGTTCGGCGGCGGCGCGTAGTGGCCGGTGCCGACCACGGGCCCGGCGTTGGAGAAAGCCATGCGCGCGGCTTCGTCCCAGTCCATGCCCTTCGCGGGATGTTCCGCCACGAAGATGCGCCCGTCCCGCGATGTCAGGCCGTGGGGGTCGCAGCCGAGCTGCTTGCCAGCGACCGAGTGCAGCTGCGCCTTCACCGCCGCCGCCGCCATCTTGACCGCGTTGCCGCCCATCAACGTGACCCGGCTCGCGTAGGAGCCGAGGTCGACGGGGCCGAGCGTGCTGTCGGACTCGACGAGCCAGATGCGGTCGTAGGGGATGCCCAGCTCCTCGGCGGCGATCTGGGGCAGGACCGTGTCGCAGCCCTGGCCGATCTCCGCCGACGCCATGTGCAGGCTGACGGCCATGCCGTCCTCGTGCACGCGGATCACGGCGTTCGAGTGCGGGAAGTCCGAGCGGTAGATCGGGTAGCCCGCGCCCGACACGAAGCCGCCGCAGCCGATGCCGATGCCCTTGCCCTTCGGCAGCTTGCCGTGCTTGTCCCGCCACTTCGTGATCCGGCGCGCCTTCTCCAGCGTGGCGGTGAACTCGCAGGACGAGATGTCGAGGTCATTGCAGGTGATGGTGTCGGGCGTCATCGCGTTGCGCAGGCGGACCTCGACGGGATCGAGGTTCAGGTCGCTGGCGATCATGTCCAGCAGCGACTCGAAGGCGAAGCGCGGCTGCGGCACGCCGTGCCCGCGCATCGCCCCGCAGGCCGGCAGGTTCGTGTAGAGGCGGTAGCCGTCGTACTTGTAGTTGGGAATCTGGTAGAGCGTCGGCACCATGGAGCCGGCGTAGTAGGCGGTCACGATGCCGAAGGAAGTGTAGGCGCCGCCGTTCAGGAGGATGCGCGACTGGACGGCGGTGATCGTGCCGTCCTTCTTCACGCCGATCTTGAGGTCCATGGTCTGCTTGTGGCGGCCGCGGAAGTGGTAGAACATCTCCTCGCGGGAGTACTTCATCATCACGGGCCGGCCGGTCATCTTCGCGAGGATGACCGAGCAGAGCTCGAGCGGCGTGGTCTCGGCCTTCACGCCGAAGCCGCCGCCGACGGCGGGCTTGATCAGGCGGATCCTGCCCTGGGGAATGCCGAAGACGCGCGCGAGCATGTGGTGGGTGTAGTGGGGCGCCTGGGCGGACATCCAGAGCGTGAGCCGCTCGCCGTGGTGCTCCCAGCGCGCGATGGCGGCGTGGGGCTCGATGGGCGCCTGGTAGGGCCGGTTGCCGACGAAGCGCTGCTCGCGGACGTGGTCGGCGTCTGCGAAGCCCTGCTCGACGTCGCCGAAGTGCCAGTTGACCTTCGTGTTGACGTTGCGCTCGAAGCGCGCGTCCTCGGGGTGGATCAGCGGCGCGTCTTCGGCCATGGCCTCCTCGGCGTCAAAGACCGCGGGCAGCTCGTCGTAGTCCACCTCGATCAGACGCAGCGCGCGCTCGGCCGTCTCCTCGTCGATTGCAGCGACCGCCGCTACCTCATCACCTACGTAGCGCACGCGCTCCTTGGCGAGGATGTGCTCGTCGTAGCGGGCGGGGCTCACGCCGTAGCGGATGTCGGGGACGTCCTCGCCCGTGATCACCGCGAGTACGCCCGGCAGCGCTCGCGCCTTGCTCGTGTCGATGCGGCGGATGAGGCCGTGCGCGACCGTGCTGCGCAGGATCTTGCCGTGGATCATGCCCGGCAGGCGGATGTCGGCCGTGTACTTCGCACGGCCGGACACCTTGTCCGGCGCGTCGTAGCGCGTGACGCCGCGGCCAACCGTGCTGTGATCGCGCTCCTGCGGGCGGTGCTCCTCGCGGCCGGGGATGGCGGGGGTCGTGTCGAGCTCCACGCCCTCGAACTCGCGCCAGCCCTGGATTGCCGCGATGATGCGCGGGTAGGTGCCGCAGCGGCAGAGGTTGCCGCTCAGCGCGGCGAGGATCTCCTCGTGCGAGGGGTCCGGGCTGCGGTCGATGAGCGCCTTGGCCGCCATGATCATGCCGGGGGTGCAGAAGCCGCACTGCAGGGCGCCGTGCTTGATGAAGGACTTCTGCAGGGGGTGGAGCCGGCCGTCCTCGCCGAGGCCCTCTACTGTTGTGATCGTGGCTTTCTGCACTGAGGCGGCAAGCACGAGGCAGCTGGCGACCGCGCGGCCGTTCATGATCACCGTGCAGGCGCCGCAGTCGCCCGCCTCGCAGCCGCTCTTCGTGCCGGTGAGCTCGAGCTCGTCGCGGATCACGGCCTTGAGCGTCGTGTTGGGTTTCACCGCCACGGCCCGCTCGCTGCCGTTGACCGTTAGGGTGACGAGGATGCGCTCGCTCATGTTCGGCCCCCCGCATCTGCGGCCCGCGCCGCGGCCTCTTCGAGCGCGCGGACGGTCAGCGTCTCCACCAGCTCGCGCCGATACTCGTCGCTGCCCCTAAGGTCGCAGATGGGCGCCGCCTCCGTGGCCGCGATCTCGGCGGCCTCCGTGAATGCCACCTTGCCCGGGGCTTTGCCCCGCAGAACCTCGCCGCAGCGGGGGACAAAGAGCGGCGTCGGCGCTACGGCGCCGAGGGCGACGCGGGCGTCATCGATTTTATCGTCGTCCAGGACGAGCCGCGCAGCGACCGAGGCGACCGCCAGGGCCTGCCCGCGGCGCAGGGAGAAGCGCTGGTAGCTGGCGCCGGAGCTAAATGACTGTGTGGGAATAGTAACCTTTTCGAGGATCTCGTCGGGTGCGAGCACGGTCTGCCGCGGGCCCGTGAAGAAGTCCTCGGCGGGCAGGCTGCGCGCGCCGTCCGGGCCGACGATCTGCAGGCTCGCCTCGCCCACGATGCAGACCGGCGGCGTGTCGGCGCAGGAGACCGCGCGACAGAAGTTGCCGCCGATGGTGGCCTGGTTGCGGATCTGTTCGCCGGCCATGCTGAGCACGGCCTCGGCGAGGGCGGGGAAGCGCGCCGCCACCTCGGGCGATTCCGCGACCTGGCTGAGGGTTGCCATGGCGCCGATGTGCAGGCCGTCCTCGTTGGCGACGATCGCGTCCAGGCCGGGGACATCTTGCAATGTGATCAGGTGCTCGGCGGTATCGCGCAGATAGCGGAAGTCGATCAGGAGCTCGGTGCCGCCGGCAAAGAAGCGACCCTTTTCGCCCAGGGACCGGCCCAGCTCGCAGGCTTCGGCCAGCGTGCTCGGGCGGTGGAAGGTGAAGTCGCAGATCTCCATGGACGGGCCGCCAGGAGTTCAAGATCTTCAGACGAGGATGAATTGAACTAACGTTCGATAGACTAGCACGCGCTCCGAGGAAGTCAAGCCCGCCAACTGTTGGATATTGGAATATCGCGCTCAGGTCGGCCTATTGATGGGTAGGAGTTGGTCAAGCTGGTGTTGAGAATCAGCGATCCCTCGACAATCGCCTTGAGTTCGATTCAGCGTGAGAGATCAAAGTGCCAGCCACTTGATTCGATACATCTTGGATGGCCGCTTCTATAGTCCGTGCGCATACATCTTCAACTCGTAAGCTGCCAATTCCCTCCGATAATTGACTCCTTCCAGTGATAGGGATCCTTTGCTTCAGGGCCATGCTGCCACCACTATAGAACTCTAGCAAAACCTCCAATGCACAATGCACCTTGCATGTGTAGGTTGCTGGCATCCCCTCTTCGATTTCGATATCGAGTTTAGATGCCCCGCAGGAAAGTCCGAACACGTGCTCGAATTCCCTTGGGGATGGCAGCGTATCCACAATTGTAGTGTGCTTGTAGGCAACCCTCACACTTCGCTGAAGAGCCATACTCAAGGCTTGGCCAATTTCGTATTCATAAGTAGGAGAGCCAAAGATGCCAATGGATGAGGGAGTTCCTTTCACGATTACTGTTCTAAGATCCGAGGAAATGAAAACTCCAACAGTGCCCTGGTGTGGTCTTGCCAAAACCACAGTAGGTTTGACTGTTGGTGCAATCGTCATCTTGTGCGAACATCCTGCGATCAATGGCAGGCCTACTATCAACAGAAACAGGCGCTTCACAATCATGTCCCTTCTCAAAAGCTGCGTTCCGAGTAGCTAAAGCCTCATGTGAATGGAGCATGCGTTGAGGCCGAGATGAAATCCTCGGACACTGCAACTTTAGCTGCTTAAACACTGCCTGGTCGACAAGTAGCCTTTGCCGTCTCGGTCGGGGTGCTCGATGAGGGGCTATGGAAGTGCAGTCCCCGCTCCCAGGTCCTTCAGGAAGTCCGCCCAGCGGGCAGTGTATTCGGGTTTGTCCACGTCCCAGAGGGTGCCGATCACGATCTTGCGGTTGGCGGCCCGCTCCTCGGCGCTCAGCTCCGCCAGCTCGCGGCGGGTGATGGTGTTCGCCTTGTACCAGTCCCAGATCGCCCGCGAGTCGCCCAGCTTGTTCGTCTTCGCGTAGGCGGTGGTGCAGGGCATCAGCAGCTCGACGAAGCCGAAGCCCGGCTTGCGGATCGCGTTCTCGATGGCCTTCAGCGTCTCGTAGGGGTAGCCGACCGTCCAGCGCGCGACGAAGGGCGCGTCGGCGCCGATCGCGAGGCGGCAGAGGTCGAAGGGCGCCTCGACGTTGCCGTAGGGCGTGGTGGTCGTGAGATCGCCGACGGGCGTGGTGGGGGACACCTGGCCACCGGTCATGCCGTAGTTGTAGTTGTTGACGCAGATCACCGTCATGTCGACGTTGCGCCGCGCGGCGTGGATGAAGTGGTTGCCGCCGATGCCGGCCATGTCGCCATCGCCCGTGAAGACGATCACGTTCAGTTCCGGGTCGGCGAGCTTCACGCCGGTGGCAAACGCGATGGCCCGGCCGTGGGTAGTGTGCAGGCCGTCCGCCTCGATGTAGCCCGGCAGCCGCGAGGAGCATCCGATCCCCGAGCAGAACACGATGCGGTCGATGTCGAGGCCGATGTCGTCGATCGCCCGCAGGGTGTAGTTGAGCACGTTGCCGATGCCGCAGCCGGTGCAGAAGATCGACGGCCACATCGCTTCGCGGATGTACTTCTCGCGGATCTTCATCGCCTGGTTGAACACGCTGACTCCTCGCTTCGCTGCTTTACTTGCCGCGATCGCGGGGACGCCTCTTAGCGCCCCGCCCGCACCGCCTCGCCCTCGCCGCGCACGGCCGCGATGATCTCGTCGGGCCTGATCATCTCGCCGCCGATGCGGGAGACCTTCTCGACCCGCGCCCCGCCGTCCACCGCCTCGCGCACGAGGTGGCAGATCTGCCCCAGGTTCATCTCCGGCACGATGATCCGTTCGAGCGGCGCGGCGAAGTCCTGCACTGCCTTCTCGGGGAAGGGGAACACGCCGATCAGGCGCATCAGGCTCACCTTGACGCCGTCCTCTCGTAAAAGCCTCGCCGCGGCCGAGGCCGAGCGGGCGGAGATGCCGTAGGAGAGCAGGCCGACCGTGGCGCCGGGCTCGCTATCCACCTCGACGCGCGTCAGCTTGTCGACGTCCCCGCTGATCTTCTCGCAGAGCCGCCGCACGAGTTGCGTGTGTGCGCCCGCGTCGTCGGTGGCCGGCAGGCCGCGCTCGTCATGGGTCAGCCCCGTGACATAAGTGTGGTAGCCGCGGCCGAAGTCCGAGCTCACCGGCATCATGCCCCGCGTCGCCTGGAAGGGCACGTAGTCGCTTCGCGGGCCCGACGGCTGCGCGCGCGGCGTGATCGCGATCTCGCCTGGGGCGGGCAGTCTCACGTTCTCGCGCATGTGCCCGATCTCGCCGTCGGTCATCACGAGCACGGGGTTGCGGTACTCCTCCGCCAGCTCGAAGGCCAGGCAGGTCAGGTCGACGCACTCCTGCACCGTGGCGGGCGAGAGCGCGATGATCTCGTGGTCGCCGTGCGTGCCCCAGCGGGCCTGCAGCATGTCGCCCTGGGCCGGTTCGGTGGGTTGGCCCGTCGACGGCCCCGAGCGCTGCACGTTGACGATCACACACGGCGCCTCGCACATGCAGGCGTAGCCGATGTTCTCCTGCATCAAGGAAAAGCCGGGGCCGCTCGTGGCGGTCATGGCCCGGCTGCCCGCCCAGGAGGCGCCGATCACTGCCGACAGCGAGGCGATCTCGTCTTCCATCTGGATGACGGCCCCGCCAAGGCGCGGCAGGTAACGCGCCAGCGCCTCCGCGACCTCCGTCGCCGGCGTGATGGGATAGCCCGCGAAGAAGTCGCAGCCGCCGAGGATCGCCCCGTAGGCGCAGGCCACGTCCCCCTGCGCGAACTGCTCGCGCGGACCGAGGACCTCTAGGATCCGCTCGCGGTCGATGTCTCTTGCCATGGTACCGTCGCTTCGTCGCGGGCGGGGCGCTCTCACGCCCGCCGCGTGTTCTCGGTGTAGAGCTCGTGGCCGGCCTTCAGCGCCTGCCGGTTGAGTTGCTCGGTGCCCTTGGGCACGTTCGCCAAAACGGTCCCTTCCATGATGTCCATGGGTATCAGTTCGCCAAGCTGCGCGCAGAGGAAGCCCAGCATCACGATGTTCGTGACGATCTTGTGCCCCACGTCTTCGGCCGTTTTCGTGAACGGCAGGGCGAGCGCGCTCTCCGCCTGGACGAGGTCGCGGTCGACCACCACCAGCCCGCCCGCGCCGCCATCACCCGAGAACTTGTCGTAGCCGGGCTGCGAGAGCGCGACGGTCACGTCTGCCGCGAGCACGCGGGGAAAGTCGATGGGCGCTGACGCGAACACCACCTCCGAGCGCGCCGCGCCGCCCCGCGCCTCCGGCCCGTAGGATTGCGTCTGCACGGCCTCGAAGCCCGCACGCACGGCCGCGTCGCCCAGGATCACGCCCGCCAGGACGATGCCCTGCCCGCCGAAACCGCAGATCCGTATCTCCTTCTTCATGCTGTCTTCCCCATCCGCTCGGCCGCCAGGCGCATGCCCTCCGCGAAGGCGGCGAGGTTCTTCTCCTCCGTCCCGCGCGGCACGCTCTCCTCGATCGTGCGCTCCAGGGACTCCTTGGACACGAGCTGCGCGATGCCGTTCACGAAACCGATCATGATCATGTTGGCCATGATCTTGCGGCCGAACTGCTTGAAGGCGATGTCCGTCACGCCGACGCCGTGGGCGGGTGAGCCCGACTCTTCCTCGACCTGCACCAGGTCGGACTCGTAGAAGAGCGTCCCGCCTTCCTTGAGTATGCCGCGGAAGGCGCCGTAGGACTGCTGCGAGAGGGTCACCAGTACGTCGATCTCCTCGTTGGCGAGGTCGTGGATCTCGCCGCTCTCGATACCGACGTCGCTTCGCGTGAGCCCTCCCCGCGAGGCGCTCCCGTAGGACTGCGTCTGCACGGAGCTCTTGCCGTCGAGCATGGCGGCCTTGCCGAAGATGAAGCCGCAGAGCACGACTCCCTGCCCGCCGAAGCCCGAGAACCTGACTCTCATTCGTCCATCCCCGTCTCGGTGTCGCGCGGCACCTGGTCCGCGCCGTCGAAGCGCTCGCGCAGTGCCGCGGTCCGCTCCGCGTTCAGCTTGCGCAGCTCCACGCCCAGCTCGCTGCGCTGTCTCTCTATGAGCTTGCCGACCACCATCTTCCCTTCCAGCTCCTCCTCGCTCATGCCCGCCGTGTCGTCGACGTGCACCGAGGAGTCCTTCAGGAAGTGGAGGATCGAGACGGCGTCCTTCATGCCGGTCATCTTGCCGTAGCTGACCGGGCACTGGCTCATGATCTCGATGAAGCTGAAGCCCTCCTTGCGGATGGCGTTCTGCATGCCTTCCATCAGCTGGAAGGCGTGGTAGGTGGTCCAGCGGGCCACGTAGCTCGCGCCCGCGGCGGCGACGAGGTCCGCGATTTTGAAGGGATGCTCGACGTTGCGGTGGGGCGTGGTAGTCGTGCGCGTGCCGAAGGGCGTTGTGGGCGAGACCTGCCCGCCGGTCATACCGTAGATGAAGTTGTTCACCAGGAAAACGGTCAGGTCGATGTTGCGCCGCGCGGCGTGGATCAGGTG
>CAZVHI010000025.1:0-50449 GCA_964627205.1 uncultured bacterium | reverse complement strand
CGAATCGTAGACCGTCTCGCTCAAGCTGCGTGACTTTTGACGGATTGAGGTTAGTCTACGATATCCCGCCTTGGATAGATGGCATAACATACATGCAAGAATTCACAGACGTCAGCGACTTCATAGACGGTAGCCATGAGATCTGCTTCCATTACGAACTGAACGGTGCCGATCCCGCAAACTACTTCTTCGACTATGTGGAGATAACAGGCGTCACTCCCAGCACCGATCTCAGCTTCTCCACCGTCAAGTCGCTGTACTGATCGGCAGGCCCCAAGCCAGGACCCGAGTGCAGGGTGCCCGGAAAGAGAAACCCCCTCGCCGCATGAGCGGCGAGGGGGTCTTGCTTGGGCGGGAGCGACGAGATTCGAACTCGCGACCTCCTGCTCGACAGGCAGGCGTTCTAACCAGGCTGAACTACGCCCCCTAGGCAGGCGGGAAAATAGCAAAGGAAAGGCGGAAAGTCAATAGAGGCACCGGCATGGGTACCCGCCACCCCGGCTGTCCCACTATCCCACTGGCCACACCCCTCAGCGCCAGAGGCGGCGTAGCTGGGTGCCAGGATAGTAGGCCGCGAGGATGTTCTGGTAGCCCTGGCCCGCCTTGCTGCGGCCGATGGCCCCCACCTGGCACATGCCGATGCCGTGGCCCCAGCCGGCGCCCACGGCGCTCACGCGCACCAGCCGCCCCTGTGCGTCGTGCTCCTTCTCGAGCCTGAACATGATGCTCCGCAGCGCATTGCCCTTCATGTCACGCTTCAGGGCCGAGCGGATCCGATCGCCGAAGACCTGGTAGCGGCCCCGGTCGGTGATCACCTCCAGCTCCTTCACGCGACCCTCGGGCGTGTAGCTCAGGATACGCAGGTCCTTCACCCGGCCGATACGTGTGCCTCCGGGCAGACCCGCGGCCGCGGGCAGGAAGGCGCGCAGGATCTGTCCCAGTTCGCGGGCGCTCCAGCTGTGCCGCCAGCGGTAGTACTTGCTGCTCCGACACCAGCTCAGTCCCCGCGAGTCCGCGTCGCGCAGGGACACCAGATGCGGGGTCGTCGGGTGCCTCCAGACCTGGTGGATGTCCGCCGTCGCACCGCCGCAGGTGGAGGCGTAGTAGACTTCCGCGAGGTCGCCCCTCGTCCACAGCACCTGCCCTCGCGTGCTCTCGATGGCACGGTTCGCTAGGTGCCACTCCTCGCGTGCACCGCGGTAGACCTGGTCGTAGACGGTGGCCACCATGTCCCAGGGCTTGTCACGGCTGTCCGCGAGCCGCTGCACCGCGTAGTTGCGGCTGACCACGGCCTGCGCCCGCATGGCCTCGAAGCCCTTTCGCTTCAGGTGTCCGATCTCGTGGGGCACTACGCCGCGCAGGTACTGCTCCATGGGTACGAGGTTGACGCAGTCGAAGTGGTCCCGCCGGGGTTGCAGGCGGATTCGCCCGCGGTAACTGTTTCCATTGAGTGTGAGCGTCCCCCCGCGCTGGGGCTGCAGCAGCACTGGCCCCCGGAAGGGCAGGCGGCGCCGCGCCGCGCGCGACATCTTGCCGCCCCGGCGCAGCTCGCTGTGGACGTCGAGCCGGTCGGGCGCCTCGGGCCGCTGGAAGAGGTGGATGCGCTGCCCCGCGCCGTAGCCGGCCAGGCGTCGTCCCGCCTCGTCCAGCACGACGAAGCCGCGGCTGCCGCGGATCTCTACCGCGCTGACGTTGCGCACGAGGAGGATGCGCAGGTCCGGCTCGCGTCGGATCTGCGTGTAGGGCACGCGGGGCCCGCGATCGGGAGGACTCACCGGCCTCGTCGGATCGGTCCGCACGGGCGTCTTGGGGCTGCAACCCACCAGGGCGATCCCCGCGAGCAGGATCCAGGGTAGCGAGAGGCGAAGGGCTCGATGCATGATCTCCCCTGTTCTCGGTCGAGCATTCCCGCCGGCGGGCGCCCGCTTAAACGGATGGCTCGCCGGGACTGAAGAGGCCGGCCGAAGCGGCGCGACGCGCGCCCGTCACGGCGGGCAGGGCCACCGGCCGCCCCGCAGCGGCCTCGAGGGCCAGCAGGGCGAAGTCCACCGCCTCCTTGGCCGCGGGCGGCATGCCCAGCGCGTCGCTGCTCAGGACCGGCAGAGGCGTCAGGCGCTCGGCGAGGCGGCTCATCAGGTGCGCGTTACTCGTGCCGCCGCCGGCGACGCAGAGCCGATCCACGGGCAGACCGGAAAGCGCTCCTACGATCGGCTCGACCGTCAGTTCCGCCAGCGTCGCGAGCAGGTCTTCGGCGCCCACCGCCTCCAGCTCGCGGGCCATATCCTCCGGACCCAGGAAGCTCCCACCGAAGAGCTCACGACCCGTCGACTTGGGCGGCGCCTGGCCGAACCAGGGGTGCGCGAGCCACTCCCGTAGGCGATCGGTGCGCACGCTGCCCGCTGCGGCGATGCGGCCATCGCGGTCGCAGGGCTCGCCCGTGGCCAACCCCGCGGCGAGGTCGAGCAGCGTGTTCCCCGGCCCCGTGTCCCAGGCCCGCACGCCTTCCACGCCCTCCCCCGGTGGAAGCAGCGTGAGGTTGGCGATCCCCCCGAGGTTGACCAGCGCCCGGTACTCCTGCTCGTCCCGGTGCAGGATCGCATCGGCGAGCGGCACCAGGGGCGCGCCCTGCCCTCCCAGCAGCACGTCGGGCAGACGAAAGTCCCCTACCGTGGGGATGCCCGTGAGGCTGGCGAAGGCGGACGGACTGCCGATCTGGAAGCTGAGACCCGCACCGGCCGGGTCGTGCCAGAGGGTGTGACCCGGAAAAGCCGCCAGGTCGGCGATCGTGTTTTCACCCTTCCCGGGAAAAGCTGCAAGCACAAAGTTGGCGAAGGCGCGTGCGAGGTCCACGTGCAGGCGGGCAAAGGCGGAGGCGCTCCTCTCTTCGCCGCGCACCAGCGCCCCCAGCTCCCCGCGCAGCGCGGCGGGAAACGGCCCCTCCCGGTATGCGAGCAGCTCCCAGGAGCGCAGGCGTCCGTCCTCCCGCGTGAAGCGGACGCGGGCCGCGTCCATTCCGTCGAGGCTCGTCCCGCTCATAAGGCCGAGCACGACCCAGGATCCGGAACCCGAAAACCTTTTGAACATGCGGCGCACCCCTCTCGCGTCGCGTCGAGGGCGCGGCGGAACTCTTCCCGCCCTCGCCCCGCTCCCTCTCGCCGGCTCTTCCCCCGCAGCTCCCTGCCTCGATACCACAAGATGTGACACAGGCAATCGATTCGGAAACAACAGTTTCGTTATTCTGAAACCCGATGTAGATCTTGGCAAGGGAATTCTCAGAGGGCACGGAGACAGGGATTGACAAACCAGACCTGAATATCGAGTATCTGTCGAGGCGGGATCCGTAGGAGCGCTCACGCCTGATAAGGTTTTCACAACACGAAACTATTAAGGATGTATGGAGGGGAAAGTATGAAAATCTCCCGAGCTGCTTTCGTGAGTCTGACCTGCGCGGCGCTTCTGCTGCTGCCCGTTCTGGCCAGTGCCACCAACGGCTACTTCAGCCACGGCGTGGGGCTCAAGGCCAAGGGCATGGGCGGCGCCGCCATCGCCCTCTCCGAGGACGCATTGGCAGGCGGTAACAACCCCGCGGCCATGGCCCTGCTCGGCCAGCGCCTCGATCTCGGCGTGGACGTCTTCCGCCCCAGCCGCAGCAGCGAGATCACGGGCAACCAGTTCGGCTTCGATGGCACATACGACGCCAACGACACCGCGAACTTCTTCGTACCCGAGCTCGGCTTCTGCAAGCCGGTCGGCGAGCGCGCTGCGCTCGGCCTCTCGGTCTACGGCAACGGCGGCATGAACACGTCCTACACCGACGTGATCGGTCTCACCCAGGGACCTGCGGGGTTCTTCGGCACCACCGCCCCCGGCGTCGACCTGAGCCAGCTCTTCATCGCCCCCACGTTGGCCTTCCAGCTCAGCGAGCAGCACGCCCTGGGCATCGCGGTCAACGTCGCCTGGCAGCGCTTCAAGGCGACGGGCCTGGAGAACTTCGACAACGATATGACGAGCTTCGCGTCGGGTAGCGTCACGAACAACGACCACTCTTCGTCCACCGGCTTCGGCGTGCGCGTGGGCTGGCTGGGCTCGATCATGGAAGGCCTCACCCTGGGCGCCGCCTACCAGAGTCGTACCTACATGGGCGAGTTCACGGAGTACGCGGGCCTCTTCGCCGAGAACGGCGACTTCGACGTGCCCGCCTCCTTCTGCGCGGGCTTTGCCTACGAGGCGGAGAAGGCCACGGTCGCCTTCGACTTCCAGCGCATCATGTACAGCCAGGTCAACTCGCTCGCCAATCCCCTCCTGCCGAACCTCCAGCAGGCGCAGCTGGGCACGGAAGGCGGCCCCGGCTTCGGCTGGACGGACATGAACGTCTTCAAGGCGGGCGTCGCCTACGATGCTACCGAGGTACTCACCCTGCGCGGCGGCTTCAACTACGGCGCGCAGCCCATCCCCACCTCCGAGACGATGTTCAACATCCTCGCCCCCGGCGTGGTCGAGAAGCACGCCACCCTCGGCGCCACCTTCGCCGCGGCGAACGGCATCGAGGTCACCTGCTCCTTCATGCACGCCCTCGAGTCGACCGTCGAGGGCGACGGCTCGATCATCCCCGGCACCGACCCGGAGCAGGGCCAGATGGGCGGCGGCGAGGCCAACCTGACCATGTCGCAGAACTCCTTCGGCATCGGCTTCGGCAAGAACTTCTAGCCGAGCCGGCCATGTCACGGCAGGGTGGGGCCCCTAGGGGCTCCACCCTTTTCCCTTTCCTCCCACGCGGACTCGCGACTGTGCAGCTCACCGGCGCATCGGCTTCGCGGTCGGGCTAGCCGCCCAGACGACCTTCCACCCAGAGGGCCACGCGGTCCTCTGCTCCTCGCCGCCGTGTCCAGGACGCGCCCCCGCGGAGCGCGAGCCGCCCGCCCGCCTCTTCGCTCCGCAGGGCGAGTCGCCAGCCGCTGCCGGCCAGGGCCTCGACGCGCCGGTAGAGCGCGCCCCCATCCATGAGCAGGAAGGACCCGTCGCCGCTCGCCGTCTCGAAGAGGGCCAGGCGACAGGAGATGGCCGCCAGGGGCTGGAAGCCCAGGATCAGCAGCGTGCTTGCCGCCGTCCCCGCTCCCTGGCGGCGGACTCCGCGCAGGAGCCAGGAACCCTCCCAGCCCAGGCGCAACTCCTGACGCGCGGCACGGACCGGCGCGCTGCGCGGGAAGCCCGGCGCGTGCGGCTGCTCCTCCCGCCCCAGCGTCTCGATCTGCCGGACCGAGGCGCGGAGCCGGCCCGCGCGCCAGGGCGCCGTGCAAGTCAGGCCCGTCTCGAGTCGCCGCGCGCCGCTGGCCAGGCCGATGCCCTCCCGCCGCCTGCGGGCCAGGCGCCAGCGCAACGCTCCCCGCTCGCCAGCCAGGAAGACGTGGAGCTCCCTTCCAGGAGGCGCGCCGAGCCAGCCGCTGACCAGCGGCTCGCCGAGCGCGGGTCCGGCGAGGACCATGCTCTCCCCGCCCAGCGTGAATGGGCCGACGATTCCCCGGCAGCGCCAGAGCCCGGCCGTCCGCGCGGGTCCCGCCGGAGAGCGTCCCGCCGCCAGGGAGACCTCCAGGCCGGCCTCCTCGCTGCCACTCCGCCAGTCCAGGGCGAGGGCCCGGGCCCGGGGGCTGCCCAGGACATCCAGCCGCCAGGTGCGCCAGAGGAGAGAGAGGATCTGTCCACTCCCCGTACCCTTCTTCCCCTCCAGGTCGACCAGCTGCCCTAGACACAGCTCGAGGGGACCGGCCGGAACTCCCAGGACTACTCCACTTAGGACGGGACTGCGGCTGCTGGCGGGACGCAGAATCGCCTCGCCCGGAAGCGGCGACGGCACGCGACCCAGGCCCTGCCGCCGCCGCGCGCCGAGCAGAAGCCCGCCGCCCCAGCGGCCCGAAAGGCGCCCTCCCGCCAAGGCCCAGCCACCCCGGCTCCAGGCCAGCCCGGCGCGGGGTAGACCCGGCTCGCCCGGCGACCAGGCCGCGCGCAGCGCCAGGCCTCCCCGTCGCCAGTCGGCCAGCAGGCGGTGGCGAAAGCCCCCCTCGCCCTGCCAGGCCTCCGCCCCACGCAGGCTGCCCCACCCGGACCAGAGCGGCTCGTGTTCGGGCAGCTCTTCTCCGAGGGGAAGGTCCTCCTCCCCCGCGAGCGCCGGGACCGCGAACAGTGCGGCGAGAATCAAGGCGAGGTGCCAGGCGTAAACCCTTGATTTCATTCTAGTAAACAAGGAGACCGACTCCATGGCTCGAGCCAAGGGCCGGATGGAGGCGGCTGCGGAAAGCCATGCCCCAGCGCCCGCGCCGCAGGCGCAGCTCGATGCCCTGCCAGGGCGCCGGACCCGCGAGCAGACGCAGGGTGAACGGCCCCCGCTCCCAGTCGAGCGCCACCCCCTCCTCCAGGTTCGTTCGAGCGCCGAGCCCCCGGAAGAGGCGCAGGGTCCAGGCCCCACGATGTAAAGCGAGGCCGACGAGACCGCGCTCGTCGCCCGCGGGGGTGGCACCTTCCCCGAGCCGATAGCGCAGCGCGAGACGCAGGGCGCCGCCGCCCGACAGCAGCAGACGCAGGTCAGACAAAGCCGGAGCGCCCGCTAGCGATTCCCGCTCCACCTCGAGGCCCAGGCGGAGCGCCTCGCCCGCGGCCGCGTGCAGGCCCAGGCGCACACAGCGCCCGCGCAGGACCCCCCAGTCCTGCTCCTCGTAGGCGGCAGAGACGCGCAAGGGTCCGAGGCCCAGCGAGCCGGTGGCGACGAGCACGTCGACGCCGGAGAGCCCGTAGGGGCGCCACTGCGCGAGGGCGAGGCGCGGCTCCGAACTACCCGCGCCGTCGAAGGCGGAGAGGAGTGCGGCCGGATCGCGGGCGGGAAACAGCGAGAGCCCATCCGCCTGCGCGGCCGTGCTCCACATGGCTAGGAGGACGAGCGGCAGGGCCGCCCTGGCGAGGCGCGATCCGGCCCGCACGGCTCGCCCGCTCAGCGCCCCCTCACGAGCGGACCGCCCGCTCACCGTGCCCTCCTCAGACCGCAGACGCCCTTCAGGCTCTGACCGGTCCCCTCCTCGCTTTCCCAGTCGAGGACGAAGGGGTAGGCGCCGTCCGCGAGGGCGAGGCCTTCGCGGTCGCGGCCGTCCCAGAGCAGGCGGGCCTGACCACTGCCCAGGGGCGCGCTCAGGCTCTGCACGAGATGGCCGGCGGCGTCGAAAAGGCGCAGTCGGAGGGTGCTGCCCCGCGCCCGCAGCGAGATGCTCAGGCGCTCGCGTCCGGGATCGAAGGGGTTGGGTGCGAGGCTGAGGAGCGCGCCCGCCAAAGGCTCCGGCTCCAGCGCGGGGCCGGCCAGAGGCGTGCTGCCCGCGGGCGGCGGGCACCATGGGGCGAGGCCGGGCAGCGGGTAGAGCCGCAGGCGCTCGAGGCTGACGCCGCGCGCGGGGATCCAGTCCCCGCGATAGAGCAGGCCGTCGGAGCGGCGCCCCCGCACGTCGTCCAGGCGCAGGCCGTCGGTCCAGCCCGGGGCGTCCGGCGACTCACCGCTGTTGGCGAGGCTGGGCCAGGGGGAGAGCGCCAGCACATGTGTCGCTGGCAGGCCGGGATGCTGCGCGAGCAGGGCGACGCGATCGGGACAGAGCAGGATGCGCTCGCCCGGCGCCAGCGGCGGCGGGGTGAAGACGCCCTCCGTCCCGGAGAGGTCGGCGAGGACGAAGGGCTCGAGCCCGCCGGTCGCCTCGCGCGCCAAACACTCGACCCACTCCGTCTCTCCGCTCGCCGGCGCGAAGAGCAACTCGCTGACGATCAGCGGGCCGACGCCGATCCGCAGCTCGACGCCGAGGCTGTCGGCGGGAGCCTCGCCGGGCAGACCGACGGCGAGGGTAGCGGCGAAGGGGCCGGCGGGCGGAGCGCTCAGGACCATGTTCCCCTCGACGACGACTCCCGGCGCCGCCGCGGGCAGGCTTCCCTCGGCGGACGGGAAGCCCGCGGCGACTGCGTCGAGGCTCAGCGCCAGGGGCTGCGGCCAGTCCGCGAGGCCCGTGTTCTCCGCCCGCACGCGCAACATGAGGTCCTCGCCGGGAGGCGCGGGCGGGAAGGGCGCATCCGCGCCCAGGAGCCGAATGCGGAAGGCGGGGAAGTTGATGCGGCCGGGGCTGGGCTCGGCGGCGAACCAGTCGAGCCGGTTCTGATCGGTGTCGACGCCATCGGGCCGGCGGGCGAGACTGCGCCCGGAGACGTCCTCGGCGGGCCAGGCCTCGTAGAGATCGGCGGGCAGGCCGTCGCCGTAGCCCAGCAGATCGAGTGTCTCCCCCGCGCGCGCGAGGCGTAGGGCCTCGGGGCCGTTCTGCATGCCGAGCGCGACGATGCGGTCCGCGCCCACCACCGCCTCCTCGCCGAGCAGGAAGAGCGCCCCCGCCGCAACGCTGTCTCCCGGCTGGCCCTCCCAGAGCAGATCCCATTCGCCGGGCACCGAACCGTTGCAGAACTCCAGACGCAGGCCGGCCAGGCTCCGGGCCTCGGCTGTCAGCGAGATCAGCTCCACGAACTCACGGCCGCCGTCGGCGCCTTCGGGGTCGTAGAGCAGCTCGTTGAGGATGATCTCGCCTGCCGCCAGGGCGGGCTCCGGCGCGCAGAGTGCCGAGAAAAGCAGGCCGGCGCAGACGATGGCGAGGAAGATGTCGCCGATGGGACGAAGCCGGCGGTGAGGCCGCGCCTCCGCTGGCTTCTGACGCGAGAAGATGAACACGGGAGCCCCCCGGCCTTCCACCGGGGGGAAGGCCTAGACCATGCCGAAGCGTTTCCTGAGCCCCCACTCGCCCGCGAGGAGAGCCAAGAGGAGGAGGAAGAGGAGGGGATGCTGCCAGACCCGCACGGCGCGGGTGAGGGTGCGGCGCAGGGGCGTGAAGTCCAGGGCGCCCTCGAGGGCGTCCAGGTCGGGTACCGCCTGGAAGAGCCCACCGCTGCGGCCCGCCAGCCAGCGCAGGGTTTCCGCGCTCGCGCTGGGGTGCAGCAGCTCGCGCTCAGGCGGCAGGACCGGCAGCTCCAACTCGCGCCGCAGGATCTCGCCGCCGGGCTCCTGAGCCTCCACCTCGAGGCGGTAGACGCCCTCCGGCAGGGCGGGCAGCTCGGCTCGGTAGCCCACGGCGCCGGGCTCCGCCTCGAACTCGCCAGCGGCGACGAGGTCCGCGTCGTCGCGGAGCCGCCAGCTCAGGCGCGCGCCGGCGAGCGGATCGAAGTCCTCGTCGAAGAGCTCGGCCTGCAGCAGCCCCGCCCGTCCGGCCTGGAGTGCGTCGTCCTCCCAGCGCACGAGCAGGCGATCGGGGGGATCCTCCCGGGCGAGCCAGCGCAGAACGCCGGAGAAGATCCCTTCGAAGAGGGCCGCGCCGCCGTCATCTTGTAAAGGCCAGCGCCAGAAGCCGCGGCCGCTGCAGACGGCCAGGCGGCGATCCCCGAGCACGCGGGTCGCCAGCACGGGCCGGCGTCCGCTGCGCAGGAGCACCCGCCCGCCGACCAGTGGGTTGGCGAGCACGGCCGTCAGCGGGGCGTGTTCGCGCGGGTTCGCTGCCCTTGCCACCGAGCCCCGCAGGGCGGGATGGCGGGCCGCATCGGCGCCCCAGTCAAGCGCAGCCTCCGTCACACGCGGCGAGGCGAAGCGTAGATCGATCCCCCATTCGCGCGGGAGCGTCGCGCTCCCCGGCTTTGTCAGGAGCGCGCCCATGAGCAGGGCGCCTCCCCGCACCTGTACCTCCCCCAGCAGACCCGGCGGCCAGTCCGGGTGCAGGGAGTGGAGCAGCAGGCCATGGTACTCCTCCGCGCCCGGCTCCCAGGCCGCGCCCGTGGCGGCGTCCCGGAGGCCGCCCTCCGCTCCGGCCGTCACCAGGGTGAGCTTCAGGGTCCGCTCGCCCGAGAGCCCCCGCATCAGGGCCGACAGGTCCCAGTCCGGCAGGCCAGCAAGGACCAGGATGCGCAGCTCACCCTCCACCACTCGCAGGGTGTGCAGACGGCGGTCGTTCTCGGGGGCGGCGTCGGGCCCGTCCCCCCGGACTCGGATTTCCAGCAGGTGCCGGCCCGTCTCCTCCGGCGTCACGGGAATCTCGCAGCGCGCGAAGCCCGCTTCTCCTTCGAGGGACCACTCCTGTTCCGCGAGAAGATGGCCCCCCTCGCGGATCTCCACCGCGCCGCTCTGGGCCGCTCCGCCCTGGGACACGATCTCCACGCTCACCAGCAGGCGGGAGCCCTTGCGCAGCAGCGGGGCGGCGTCGATCCGCTCGATGCGCAGATCCGGCGGCGGGAGCGTGTCGCCGAAGAGGACAGCGTGCACCCTGCGGCCGGGCGCGAGCTCGCTCGCCCAGAGGCCGCCCTCGCTGTCCCGGCCGTCGGAGAGCAGCAGCACGCTCTCGCCCGGCCTCGGCGTGGGTAGTGACGAGAGCACCCCGCCGAGATCCGTGCCCGCCTCTGCGGGCCGCTCGGGCGGCGGGCCCTCCCGCAGATCCAGGCCGAAGGTCTGCAGGGAGACGTCCAGGCGGCCTGCCCAGCGCTCGCGCGCGGCAGCCGCGGCCTCACGCGCGAGATCGTAGCGGCTCGGCGAGACCGAATCGGCTCCCGCCGGGCGCGCCATGCTCGCCGAGGCGTCGACGAGGATCCGCAGGCAGGGCGGCTCCTCCTCGCGCTGTGTCAGCGTCGCCCCCAACCCGCCCAGCATCAGAGCTAGCAACAGGGATGCCGCCAGGCGCAGCCCCGTGAGCGTCAGACGTCGCGCCGCTGGCAGGGGAGGAAGACTGCGCGCGTAGGCCCGCAGGGCCCAGGCGGCAAGAGCCGCGAAGACCAGGAGGGCGAGCAGAGGATGGTCGAGATCGAGGCTGAGCTTCAAGGATCCTGCCTTCCGGGCGGCGGAGCGCTGTCAACGGCCTTGACGGCCCGGCGGCGCGCTGTCGGCGTCGGCGTCGGCCCCAAGGACCAGCAGCGAGAGCTCGCGGCCCGTGGCGTCGCGGGCGCGCTCCGGATTGCTCGGGTCCGGTCGCCAGGACCAACCCGTCTCCGTCTCCACCGCGAGCAGATAGTGATAACGGCCGGGCGCGAGGTGAAGCGAGCAGGTCCAGGCCCGGCCGTCCGCCTGGTAGAATGGATGCTCGAGCGGGTTCCAGCCGTTGAAGTCCCCCGCGGCGAACACGGCGAGCGCGTCGCCCGGGTACTCGAGCTCCACGCGGATGCCGTCCCCTTGCCAGACGGCCGCGGGCGGCCGGGGCGGCGGCCCAGCGCAAGAGGACACCAGGGAGGCGAGGAGGAGGGCCGTCAGCAAAAGTGCGCGCAGCCGTGGGCCCCTGCGACGATCGGATCGCATGCGGCCAGCCCGCCTCCTCTCAGGCGGCACGGCGCGCCTCCCGGTAGAGCGAGCGGCCCAGGAAGAGCAGCTGGATGGTGACGAAGGCCTGGATGGCGCCGAGCAGGCGCGGCAGCCAGATTGCCCAGGGGCGCCCGTGGAAGAGGAGCAGGAGGACGAGCAGGCAGTACTGGACGAAGTAGAAGAGGCGCCCCGAGAAGGTGGCGCGCACGGGCAGGTAGCCGAAGACGAGCTTCAGCGCCGCCGCTCCGCCCAGAAGCACACCGTAGCGGATCAGAACCAGGACGAGCACGCCGAGGGGGATCAGCTCCCGCCAGGCGAGGGCCGCGAAGGTGATGCCGCAGAAGAGGGCGTCGATGCTGGGATCGGCGATGCGGCCGAGCTGGGTCACGTCGTGCATGCGCCGGGCCAGGAAGCCGTCCAGCCAGTCCGTGAGGGCGGCACCGAGGAAGACGAGGGCGGACTCGAAGAGGCGCCCGACCAGGATCAGGTGGAAGACGAGGGGCACGCTGAGGACCCGGATCAGCGTGACCCGCGTGGCCAGATTGAGGCGGCGGAGAGGGCGGCCCTCCAGGGTGTATAGCAGGTGGATGTTGCCGCGAAGGACCAGTCCGGTCAGCAGGGTCCAGGGAACGGCGCTCGCCAGGTAGAACCAGCCCAGGCGGGGCGGACCCGGGTGCCGGCCGAGCAGCCAGGCGATGCCGACCTGCACCATGGCCAAGATCAGGGTGTAGAGGAGAACGGAGCGCCCGACCGCCCGGCGGTCCATGCGCTCCGTCCCCAGCTGGGCGGCCTCCTGCGCCATGCGCTCTCCTCGCGGCGAGATCTAATCCCCCTGGCCGGCCGACTCGCTCAAGGCCGCGTGGGCCGCGGCCAGGCGCGCTACCGGCACCCGATAAGGCGAGCAGCTGACGTAGTTCAGGCCGACCTCGTGGCAGAAGGCCACGCTGATCGGCTCGCCGCCGTGCTCCCCGCAGATGCCGACCTTCAGGTCGGGGCGCGTGCTGCGCCCCTTCTCGAATCCCATGCGCACGAGCTGCCCCACGCCCGACCGGTCGAGGCGAGCGAAGGGGTCGGCTCCGTAGATGCCCTGCTCCACGTAGAAGGGCAGGAAGCGGCCGGAATCGTCGCGGCTCAGGCCGAGCGCCGTCTGGGTCAGGTCGTTCGTACCGAAGGAGAAGAACTGCGCCTCCTCGGCCACCTCGTCGGCGGTGAGCGCGGCCCGGGGCAGTTCGATCATGGTGCCCACGAGGTAGTCCACGCGCTTGCCGGTCTCCGCGAAGACGGCGCTTGCCGTCTCCTCGACCACCTTGCGCTGCAGGGCGAGCTCCTTGACGTGGCCCACCAGCGGGATCATGACCTCGGGATGCACCGCCACGCCGTCGGCGGCCACGTTCACCGCGGCCTGGAAGATGGCGCGGGACTGCATGGCCGTGATCTCCGGGTAGACGATACCCAGCCGGCAGCCGCGATGGCCGAGCATCGGATTGGCCTCGCCGAGGGCAATCACCGCGGCCTTCAGGCGCTCGAAGGGCAGGTCCATCTTGGCGGCGAGGTCGCGGATCTCCTCGTCCTTGTGAGGCAGGAACTCGTGCAGAGGCGGATCGAGGGCGCGGATGGTCACGGGCAGGCCGTCCATCGCCCGGAAGATGCCCTCGAAGTCCTCCTGCTGCATGGGCAGGATCTTGTCCAGCGCGGCCTTCCGGCCCTCGGGGGTCTCCGCGAGGATCATCTCGCGCACCGCGTCGATGCGTTCGCCCTCGAAGAACATGTGCTCGGTGCGGCAGAGGCCGATGCCCTTCGCGCCGAAGCGTCGCGCCACGGTCGAGTCCACGGGCGAGTCGGCGTTGGTGCGCACGCCCATGCGGGCGTAACCGTCCGCTAGAGTAAGGATCCGGTCGAACTGCTGGAAGAGCACGCTGTCCTCGGGCCGCATCGTCTCGTCGATGAGCACCTGGACGATCTCGCTGGGCCGCACATTGATGCCGCCCTCGAGCACCTCGCCGGTCATCCCGTCGATGCTGATGTCGTCGCCCTCCTTCAGCGTCCGCCCGGCCACCTGCATGACGCCGTTGGCATAGTCAATCTCCAGTGTGCCGCAGCCGGCAACGCAGCTCTTGCCCATGCCGCGGGCGACGACCGCCGCGTGGCTCGTCATCCCGCCACGGCTGGTCAAGATGCCCTGCGCGGCATGCATGCCCTGGATGTCCTCGGGGCTCGTCTCGATGCGGACGAGGATCACGTTCTCCTTCTGGGCGGCGCGGCGCACGGCTTCTTCGGCGGAGAAGACGATGGCGCCGGTCGCGGCCCCCGGCCCCGCGTTGAGACCCTTGGCCAGCAGGCGGCCCTCCTTGATCGCGACATCCTTGGCCTCGCGATCGAAGATGGGAAGCAGGAGCTGCGTCAGCGAGTTCGGGTCGACGCGCAGGACTGCGGTCTTCTCGTCGATCAAGCCCTCGCTGAGCATTTCGGCGGCCACGCGCACGGCGGCGAAGCCGGTGCGCTTGCCGGCGCGCGTCTGCAGCATCCAGAGGCGTCCCCGCTGGATGGTGAACTCGATGTCCTGCATGTCGCGATAGTGCTGCTCGAGCTTGCCGTAGATGTCGACCAGCTCCCCGTAGCACTCGGGGAACTCCTCCTCGAGGCTGGGGAGTGGATTCTCCGAGTCCTTGCCGGCGATGTTGATCGGCTGGGGCGTGCGGATGCCTGCGACCACATCTTCACCCTGCGCGTTGACGAGGTACTCGCCATAGAAGCGGTTCTCGCCGGTGGACGGATCGCGCGTGAAGGCCACGCCGGTGGCGCAGTCTTCGCCCATGTTGCCGAAGACCATGGCCTGCACGTTGACCGCGGTTCCCCAGTCGTCGGGGATGTTGTTCAGGCGCCGATAGGCGCGCGCGCGGGCGTTGTCCCAGCTGAGGAAGACGGCGTTGATCGCGCCCCAGATCTGCTCCCAGGGATCGTCGGGGAAGCCGCGGCCGGCCTCCTTGGCGACGAGGTCCTTGAACTCCGCGACCAGCTCGCGGAGGTCGTCGGCGCTCAGGTCGGTGTCGAGCTTGACACCGCGGGCGTCCTTCTTCGCCTGCAGCAGCTCCTCGAAGGGATCGTGGTCATCGCCGCGCACCTGCATCACGACGTCGCCATACATCTGGACGAAGCGGCGGTAGGAGTCGTAGGCGAAGCGCTCGTTGCCGCTACCGGCGATCAGGCCCTTCACGGTGATGTCATTCAGGCCGATGTTGAGCACGGTGTCCATCATGCCGGGCATGCTGGCGCGGGCGCCGCTGCGGACGGAGAGCAGGAGCGGCTGATCGGGGTCGCCGAAGCGCCCGCCCATGATCTCTTCCAGGCGGGTGACACCAGCCCCCACCTGCGCCTCCAGGTCGTCCGGGTGCTGATGGTCGTGCGCGCCGAACCAGTTGCAGATCTCGGTGGTGATCGTGAAGCCGGCGGGAACCGGAATGCCCAGCGAGGCCATCTCGGCCAGATTCGCACCCTTCCCCCCCAGCAGAGCCTTCATGCTCGCATCACCCTCGGCGTTGCCGCCGCCGAATGTGTAGACCTTCTTCTCGCTGATCTCGATCATTGCGTGCTCCGATCGTCCTAGGTGGCTGAGGCGATGCCCTGCTTGTCGAGGAAGTCGAGGGTCGCCGAGAAATGTCGCAGGAAGGGCGGCTCCTTCACAATGCTCATGCCCTTCAACGCTTCGCGTTTCGCGTGGAGGTCCAGGAGGGACTGGGCCACATAGTTCATCTGCATCGTCGTGTAGACGCGGCGCGGCACGGCCAGGCGCACGAGCTCCAGGGGTGCGCGGCGCGGCTTGCCGGTGGCGGGGTCGGCGCCGCCGAACATGAAGCTGCCGATCTCCACGCCGCGGACGCCGGACTCGATGTAGAGGTTCACGGCGAGGGACTGGCCGGGGAAAGCATCCGGCGGGATGTGGGCGAGGAACTCGCCGGCGTTGACGTAGACGGCGTGCCCCCCAGCAGGCTTGAGAATGGGAACGCCGCCCTTGATGAGCTGCTCGGCCAGACTGCCCACCTGGCTGACGCGGAACTGCAGGTAACGCTCGTCGAGCACCTCCCTCAGGCCCCGCGCGATGGCCTCGAGGTCCCGGCCCGACAAGCCGCCGTAAGTTGGGAAGCCCTCCACGAGGATGAGCAGGTTGCGGATCTTCTCGGCCAGCTCGCCGTCGTTCAGGGCCAGGAAGCCGCCCATGTTCACCATGCCGTCCTTCTTGGCGCTCATGGTGCAGCCGTCCACGTGGGAGAACATCTCGCGGACGATCTCCGGGATGCTGCGCTCGGCGTAGCCCTGCTCGCGGGTCTTGATGAAGTGGGCGTTCTCGGCGAAGCGGCAGGCGTCGAAAAACAGTGGCAGGCCGTGTTTCTTGCAGACCGCGCTCACCGCCTGGATGTTCGCCAGGGATACGGGCTGGCCGCCGCCGCTGTTGTTGGTCACGGTGATCATGACCAGGGGGATCTGGCCCACGCCTACGCGGGCGATGAGTTCCTCGAGGGCCTCGACGTTCATGTTGCCTTTGAAGGGGGCGACGAGATTCGGATCCTTGCCCTCGTCGCAGAGGAGGTCGAGGGCCTCGCCGCCCTTGTACTCGACGTTCGCGCGCGTCGTGTCGAAGTGGCTGTTGTTGGGCACGACCATGCCGCTCTTCACGACGCTGGCGAAGAGCAGGTTCTCGGCCACGCGGCCCTGGTGGACCGGGATCACGTGCGTGAGGCCGAAGATCTCGCGGACCGTCTCCTCGAAGTGGAAGTAGTTGCGGCTGCCGGCGTAGGACTCGTCGCCGAGCATGATGCCCGCCCACTGGTTGTCGCTCATGGCGCTCGTGCCCGAGTCGGTGAGCAGGTCGATGTAGATCTCGTCGGCCCGGAGCTGGAAGAGGTTGTAGCCCGCGCGCTGGATGGCGGCCAGGCGCTCCTCGCGCGTGATCGCCGTGATGGGCTCGACGACCTTCACCTTGAAGGGCTCGATGTAGCGTTCCATTTGAACTCCCTGAAGGGCCGCTCGGGTTGGCTGACTGCTAGAGCCGAGGTCTCGAATCCATGCTTGGTGAAGCGAGGGGAACCCGTCCAAGCTAACAAAGGACGGGGGTTTGGTCAATCGCCGCCGGCCCCGCTCCCAGACGGGCGGGCGGGGCCGGTCGCGACGGGCGGGCTACTTCTCCAGATCGAAGATGTCCATGAGGACGTGGTCGAGCAGGCCGTGGGCGGTCTCCTGCTCGAGATAGAAGGGCGTCATGCCGAGGAGCACGCTGGGACGCTCCGGGTCCCGGAGGCCGACGACCCCCAGCATGTGCCCGGCGCCCTCGCCCGTGGCGTAGCAGAGCTCGCAGTAGGGCTGGCCTTGGTCGGTCTCGCAGGTGTGTTCCGCCGCGGGCGCACTGCCCCAGCGGGTCGTCGAATCGGCGGGGAGATAGCTGACGAGGGGCAGGTACTGGTCCGTCCGGTAGGCGAGCGGCGGGTCGACGACCCCGGCGAGCCAGTCCCAGTTGTAGATTTCCACCCTGCTGAGGCCGAAGAGCTCCTCGCAGCAGCCACCGCCCCCGAAGACCTCGGCCGCGTCGGCGAACCAACGGTAGACATCCGGCTGGAAGCGCAGGGTGTCTCCCGGCATCCAGCCGGCGCTGTTGCCGAAGAGTTCCCGCGACTCTGCGTGGGGCGTCGCCCCCACCATGCCCCAGCAAGAGCGCCGGGTTACGAAGTCGAGACCGGTCGCATCACCGAGATTCCTGGGATTCTGATCCACGGCTTTGACCGTGGCATCGATGCCGAAGTGCCTCCAGGGCAGGAAGCTCTGCACGGCCGCCTCGGAATCCCCCGGCGAGCCCTGGGAGTATCCCAAGTGATTCAGGAAGACCAGGGGTTGTTTGCGCACGTAGTCGTAGATGCCCATTTCGAAGGACATGGGCAGCATAGCGTGGACGGGATTCACGCCGCAGAGAAGGAGCTGGCCGCCGTGATCGAGCCATTCGCTCAGCGCGCGATTGGGAATGCTCCCAGCGACGTAGGGATCGACGAAGCGCTCGGAGCGAGCAATGCCCGACTCGCCGTCCGTCTCCTCCTTGACCTCCCAGATCACGCGCCGGTAGCTGGCCAGGATCTCCAGCGGCAGGACGGGTTCCGTGATGGTGACGCGGAAGAAGTCGCGCCCGGGGACATGACCCGAGTACTCGCCGAGGATTACCTCCCACCAGGCCTTCATGCTCGCGTCGTCGTGGGAGAAGTTCGACCAGGAGTACTCCGGGCTGAGTGGCCAGCCTAAATGTGTGTTGTCGTTGTCGTAGTCGTCGACGAAGAGGAGGTCGTACTCCATCGTGAAGGGCACGACGTGGAAGATCAGAATTACCTGCGTGACGTTGCCGCTGAGGTCCATGCACTCCAGATAGAACTCGTGATCCCCGCTGGGGAAGCTGGCCTGGGCGCTAGTATGATCGAGGGACCAGTCGCTCCAGAGCTCGTCGTCCCCGGTATCGATCAGATCCCAGGCGTAGCGGTAGCCCACGAGCTCGTTGCCGTATTGATCGGCCTGGCCGCTCCAGCCGAGGGAGAGCAGCCGGTCCGCAGCGACGGTGAAGTGCCAGGTGACGTCGTGGTCGGTCACGCGTGTGCCGAGTGTCGGCTCCCGGACCACGAGCAGAGGCTGCATCGAATCGATCGCGCGGATCTTGCGCAGGTTCTTGCCGTCCTCGTAGTGGCTCGTGATCGCGCCTGCCTCGTCCCTGGCCTGCACGAGGAAGAGGTACTCCGCGAGGTTCTCCAGGTCGTTCACCCAGGTATAGCGGCCGCCGCTGTCCTCCGCGCCCTCGCCTCCCCAGTGACGCCAGGGGGACCAGATGGAGTCCGGCAGTGTGATCATCAGGCCGAAGTCCTGGCTGTCCATGCCCAGCTCGCCGCGATCGAGCAAGGCGAAGCGCGTGGAGTCGGGGTCGGCGACCGTGCCGTCCGGTAAGGTGTCGGCGCCCGCCCAGCGGAAGTAGACGTCCAGCGACATGTTGTCGTAGCCACCGGGCCCGGCCATGTCATACGGGTGCTCGATGAAGACCTCTGGCGCGACGTTGACAGACGTGAAGCTGCGGTAGTCTGGCATCAGCGAGACGGCGCCATCTCCGTCCACGGCGCGGATGAAGAAGCTGTGCGCCGCGTGGAAGAGGAAGCGCTCGCCGTAGTAGTAGATCGAGTCGCCCGGCACGCTCTCCGCGTCGGGCAGCGAGTCGGCCGTCACGAGGAACTCGCCGCTGTTGACCTCCGTGTCCGTCCATTCGTAGCCCAGGGCGTCCAGCCGCGCGTAGATATCCGCGTCGATGAGCAGCGTGCCGGTGACCTCGTCGTCGGTGATCAGATACTGGAAGCGGTCGATCGGCCCGTCAGGATCGTAGCCGGTCCAGTGGAAGGTGACGCGGTAGCCAGAGTCCAGGTCGTCCGGAGGTGGCCCGCTCGCCAGGTGGACCTCGGGGGGCCGATTGGGCAGAGGGGAGCCTTCATCCTGGAAGAGCGAGCAGGCGAGCGACGCCAACAGCGGCGTCAGGATCAGGACCATGATCAGAATGCGTGCACGGGAGGACATCCCCGTTCTCCTTCCTCCGGCCGGGCAGCGGTCCGCACCGGCGAGAAAGCACTTCGAGCAAAGGTGCGGGGCAGATAAGGGGAGTCGCAATCAAAGAATGGGATACCGGTAAGATAGCAGCGGCTGCCGGGGATGACAAGCTGGACTTCGCTTGCGGCGGCGCATGGCATCCTGCCAGGCCCTGAGCGAAGAACAAAGCCCCCGATCCGAGGAACCGGGGGCGGAATGCGCGGTGAAGAGCCTGGGGAGCGATCAGCGGATGATGACCAGCCGCCCGTACTCCACCTCGTTCTTGAGGTTCGTGACCCTGAAGATGTAGACACCCGAGGCCACCGGCTCGCCCATCTGGTTCGTCGTATCCCAGATCATGTTCGTGCCCTGCAGCTGGTCGGACTCCTTCTCGGCGATGAGGTCGCCGGCCAGTGAGTAGATCTTGAGCGAACTGCCCGCCGTTAGACCGACGAAGCGCACCACGTCCCCGGGATAATTGTGATAGGTCGGGTTCTCGATCGCGCTCTTGCCGGTACGCAGTGGATTGGGCACGGCGTAGAGGTTCTTGAGCGTCTCGCCCTGCTGCCAGTTGAAGACGATGCGCTCGGCGATCTCGTCCAGACCATCGATCGGCGCGCTGTCCTTGATGTAGTGGTCGCTCTCGCCGCTGGAAGGCCGGAAGCCGCGGTCGAAGGTGGTGACCGCGTAGTCGTAGGCGAAGCCGTTATGGATGTCGAAGTCCAGGTACATGCGGGTTCGGGTGTCTCCGAAGATGGGCGTGAGGGTGGCCGGATCGTAGCCGTAGTAGGGCGGCAGGTTCTCGTTGTACTCGCCGTCGATCCACCACCAGTAGTTCTTGTCCCGCTCGGCGCCCTTCTCGATCTGCCAGAGGTTGACCCAGCCTGTGGAGCTGCCCTCGACGCGGCGCCAGACGTGGTAGCCGGCGAAGTCCTCAGCAACGAGCTGATAGGTGAAGGTGAACTCCCCGCCGAGGAAGGGGCCGGGGCTGAAGGAGGCGTAGAGGCCGTAGGCCGGGGGAACCGACTCCGGATCCCAGTCTTCCGGGTAGAAACCGTGTGCGCAGTGGATGTTCGTGTCGATGACGCGCACCGAGTCCGCGGCGACGCGCTCGTAAGTCGTGTAGAGCACGAATTTCCCACTCAGCGCCTTGTCGCCCGGCGCGAAGGCGAATTCCTCGTCGGGGGAGTAGAGCTCCTTCCAGTTAATCTCCGTCGTGATCGTGCGCGTGCCGTCGATCTCGATGAAGAGATCCTCCGTGTCGTACCAGAGTTCGCCGCCGATCATGTGCGCGCTGGCGGACCAGGCGTCGAGCTCCGGATCCAGCACGCTTGGCACGCGGTCGCCCAGGAAGCGCGGGCCGGTGCGATACTGCAGGCTGAAGACCTGGTCCCGCGATCCGGTGTACTCGCCGTAGATCTGCAGGATCGGAGAGACGAGGACGCTGTCCTCCGGCGCCGCATCCGCCGCCGGGTCGTGGACCCGGATGCCGCCGACGCGCAGCTCGGGTTCCCGCAGGATCTGCCAGCCTTCGGGCTCCTGCCACTCGAAGCTCATCAGGTCGAGGTCGCGCCAGGTAAAGGGCAGGAAGTAGTGGGGAGGCGTCGCTTCCGTCTGGTCGAAGTCGGCCGCCAGTCCGAAGTAGGTGAACTCGGATTCCAGCGTGTAGTAGGAGGTGCTGACCTGGTCCAGATGCGTGCCCTCCGCCGGATAGAATGCATGCAGATCCCAGTCCACCGAGGGCAGGAGGAGGCTATCGGCGAAGACCGCCGGGGGCGGCATCTCGTCCGGCTCGCAGATCTGGGCTCGCGGCGCGCCGGGCAGGCAGAGGCCCAGGGTGATGCCGACGAAGAGAATCCCGGTTTGGAAGCGCATGCCGCGCGTCGTCCTTGTCATCCCGTCCGTGTCCTTCCGTGTCGTTACAAAGCGACGGAGGGGCCGCTGCGATCGGGTCCCACTCCCATTTCTGCGGCGGCGTCCCTCCGTCCAAGCATTCATGGCCTACTTCTGCATGCCGAAGATGTCGATGAGGATGTGGTCGAGCAGCAGCTGGGCCGTGGGCGGATCGATGAAGAAGGGCGGGAAGCCCAGCAGCACGCTGGGGGTATCGGGGTAGTGCATGCCCACCAGGGCGATCGTGTGCTCGCCCTGCCCTCCCGTCGTGTACTTCAGCTCCTCGTAGTGGTTCAGCACCTGGGCGACCAGGGCGATGTGGGTCTCCGCCGGTTCGGTCCCCCAGCGCGTCGTGTTGTCCGCGGGGACGTAGGTCAGCAGGGGGATAAACTGGTCCGTGCGGTAGTTGAGCGGCGGATCGAAGACCTGCCCGAACCAGTCCCAGTTGTAGACCTCCACCTGCGAGAGGCCGAACTCGTGGTGGCAATCCTCGGGGATCTGCCCCTCGCACTCGGGGTCCTCCCAGAGATCCGGATCGTTGAAGACGTAGCCCGCGTCCTCGAACCAGTCGTAGACGTTGAGCGATTCGCCCGAGCGGAAGAGCAGGGTGTCGCCCAGCTCCTCCTGGGTGTTGGGGAAGTGGGCCAGCTCCTCACCGGTGTAGCCCATGTGGGTCATGCCCCAGAAGGTGCGGCGGGTCGGGAAGTCGAGGCCGGTGATGGTGCCCAGGTCCTTGGGCACCTGGTCCACGGGCTTGACCGTGGCGTCGACGCCGAACTGCTTCCAGGGCAGGAAGCGCTCCACTGCCGCGCGGGACTCCTCCGGCGAGCCCTGGGAGTAGCCCAGGTGGCGCAGGAAGGCCATGGGCTGCTTGCGCTCGTAGCCCTCGATGCCCATCTGGTAGGACATCGGCAGCATGGCGTGGACGGGAGCCACGCCGCAGAGCAGCAGCTGCCCGCCCCGATCCATGAAGGCGGAGAGGTAGTCGTAGGCCACCGTCGAGACGACGTAGCTGTCGACGAACTTCGAAACCCTCGCCAGGGCCGACTCGCCGTCCGTCTCCTCCTTGACCTCCCAGATCAGACGCTTGTAGTTGGCCACCAGCTCGAAGGGCGGGATGTCGTCGGTGATCGTGATCCGGAAAAAGTCCCGCTCCTCCACGTAGGCCGGGTAGTCGTCGAGGATCGTGTTCCACCAGGCCTGCTGCCATTCGTTGTCGTGGGGGAAGGTTATCCAGTAGTAGGGTTCTCCCAATGGCCAGGCCTCGTTGGGATTGTCAGAGGCCTCGTTGCTGTAGTCGTCGATGAAGAGTAGCTCCTCCTCCATGGTGAAGGGCACCACGAAGAAGTCGTAGATGATACGCGTGGCCGTGCCGCTGTAGTCCCGGCACTCGACGTAGAAGTTGTGCGTGCCGGAGACGAAGCTGGCCTCGGTGCTGGTGTTCGACAGCGACCAGCTCGTCCACTCCTCGTCGTTGTCGGTGTCGAGGATATCCCAGCCGTAGCGATAGCCCGTGATCTCGCTGCCATAGTGCTCGGCGGACCCCTGCCAGTTGAGCTCCAGGGGCTGATCCTCCGCGATGGTGAAGTTGAAGGTGTGGTCGTGGTCGGAGACCCGCACACCGAGTGCGCGTTCGCGCACGAGCAGGAGCGGCTGGATGCTCGATATCACGTTGATCTTCCGCATGTTCACGCCATCCTCGAAGTGGCTGCTGATGGCGCCGGCCTCGTCCTTCGCCTGCACGAGGAAGATGTACTGCTGCAGCGGCGTGAGGCCCGTGATGAGAGTGCGCGTGCCGCCGACGTTCTCGTTGAGGGAGTCCACCTCTTCCCAGTGGCGCCAGATGGACCAGACGGAGTCCGGGAACTCGAGCAGACGCCCCGAGCTCTGGATGTCGAGTCCCAGATCGCCGCGGTTGATCAGCGTGAAGCGCGTGGAGTCCGGCTCGATGATGGTGCCGTCCCCCACCGAGTCGTTACCGGCCCAGCGGAAGAAGATGTCGGGAGGCAGATTGTCGTAGCCGCCGGCGATGCCCGTGTCGGAGGGATGGTTGATCCTCACCTCCGGGGCGATCGTCGTCGCGGTGAAGGTGCGGTGCTTGGGGATCGACGAGTACGCGCCGTCCTCATCGACTGCGCGGATGAAGAAGGTGTGCTGCGCGCGGAAGAGGAAGCGCCAGTCGTCTTCCGTCTCGCCGTAGATGTAGATGGAGTCCTCCGGGCAGTCCGCGCAGGGGATGGAGTCGGCGCTGACGACGAAGATGCTGTCGTGGACGTCGATGTCGAACCACTGGTAGCCGAGCTCGTCGAGCGTGTGGTAGATGCCCTCGTCGATGATCAGCGAGCCCGTGACCTCGTCGTCGGTGATCATGTACTGGAAGTGGTCGACCCTGCCGTCGGGATCGTAGCCGTTCCAGTAGAAGTGCACCTTGTAGTTGGTGTTGGGTTCGCCCTCCAGGGGACCGCTCGACAGGTAGATCTCGGGCCTCTGGTTGGGGAGCTCGGTGCCCCCGATGCCGGAGTCGCAGCCGGTTCCGAACAGCGCGGCAAGGATCAGGAGGACGGCTAGGCTGCTCAAGATCTTCATACTTCACTTCCTGGTCTGCTGCCGGCGTGAGCTGCGCTCCGCCGGCGAGAAACGGTCAGTTCGTCGGCTGGGGCGTGTACTCGATGTTCAGCTCGAATCCGACCTCGGCGCTCATGCGCCCGATGTTCACGAGCTGGAATTCACGCTGAGGTGTTTCTTCGATGAGCTCCTCGAAGCGCTGGCTCTGCATGGTGTTCACGAAACGGACCCGGACATCCTTTTCTCCCAGCCAGGGCGGTGGCGGCCCCTCCTCCTGCATTGTGTCGTAGAGCTCCCGGATGCGCAGACGGTACGTGAAGACGCCCTCCGCCAGGGGCTCCTCCCCTTCCTCCCACAGGGGCTCCCAGCTCAGCAGGAATCCGCCCTCCTCGAGCCAGTAGCGGTTCGGCACGAACTGCAAAGTGCTGTTCGTGTAATCCTCGTCGAGGATATCCCACCAGATACGTCCGAGCAGGGCGGCGACGCCGTTGCGCGCATCGTCGTGGCCGTAGACCCGGAAGAGCAGGTCGTACTCGCAGGTGGCCAGCGAGTCGTAGGGCGGCGTGCCCACGACCTCGATGGGATTGATGGTCGCCGTATTCGTGTCCTCGTCCCAAAGGAAGCGGATGAAACCGGGCGGAGCCGAGAGCAGGGCCTGCAGCTTGATGTTGACGGGCTCTTCGCGATGCAGGATCTCGATTTCCTGCGTCGCATCGAGGGAGGTGAGCACGACGCTGTCCACCAACGAGGCGAAGCCGCCCGTGAAGCGGACCGTCAACGGCGTGCCGTCCACGCGCCGGTAGTGGTCGAGGGCGAAGCCGCGCACCGTGTAGTCCGCACAGAGGATGTTCATTCTGTAGTGCTGGCCCGCGGGGCCCCAGTGGTCGAAGGGCAGGTCCAGCTCCTCGGGGAAACCGATTGCCTCCTCCGACGAGCTGGGCGGGTAGCGCTCGCGCGAGTCCGCGACGATCGGCTGGAAGTTCGTCAGGTTGAGGTTGGTCCAGGTGTAGTCGATCTGGAAGCGCGTCTCGATGCTGTCCGGGTGGATGTTGACGGGGTTGTCCATATCCCAGCCCTGCAGGTTCACCGTGAGCCATGTGTTCTGCCCCCAGGGGATCGTGTCCTCGACCTCGTAGTGGTAGCCGATGGGCAGACCGGGGTGCTCGTGGGGCTCGAGCTTCCGCACGTTCAGGTTGATGGTCTCCTGTGGTTCCCCCTCCTCTGCCGTGTAGGTGACAACCAGTGGGAAGTCGTTCCCCTCGTGGGGACGGAGCCGCGTGTCGGGATCCCGGTTGAGGACGGGCGCCACGACGCCCTCCAGTTCGTCCAGGTCCGTATCGATCAGCGACTCGACTCCCGCCAGGTCGATGCACCTCGCTTTGACCAGGAACTTGCCCGTCCGGTAGTACTGCTCCATCTCCGGGCTCTGGCCGGCGACGTCGTTGTCGAAGAAGAGGGTGATGGTATCGCCCCACTCGCCTTCGGGATCCTGGTAGGTCCAGACCGGGTCCCCGTTCTCGTTCCGCGGCCAGAATAGCGGGTCCTCGCCGTAGGCCCACTGGTAGCCCAGGATAAAGGCGTTCTCGGTGCTGCCAGTGAAGCCGCAGGAGAAGGGCTCGCCCACGGGGATGGTCTCGGGCTCGGTCGAGACCCAGGTGCCGGGAGGAATCTCGCCCGGGGGCGGCTGCGTGAGCCAGAGGATCTCCGGGCGGCTATCCACGCTCGCCGTGAAGTAGAGCCGGGCGGGAACGGGATCCCGGCGCCCCTTGTCGTCGACGGCGGTGACGTTGAAGGTCAGGTCGCGGCTCGTGCCGCCGTTGTCGTTCGCCTGGAGGAAGAAGATCGAGTCGGTCTTCGTCGTAAGATGGGTGCACTCGAAATCGCATTCGCGGAGGACGCGGTCCATCGATCGCGTCTCGGGATTCCAGGCGTTGTAGTAGGCCCGCGAGGAATCCGTCCAGGCCCAGAGGTAATAGGCGATCTCGCCGTCGGGATCCCGCCCGTACCAATTTAGGTGCACCTGGTAGCCATCGAAGAGGGATTCGACCGGCGCCGACGTGATGTAGGTCTCGGGGGGCTGGTTGCGGTCGAAGAGCTCGGGCAGCTCCTTGCGGCAGCCAAGCCCCAACGCAATCGCCAGTGCGAGCAGGAGCGCAAGTCCGGCCCCCCAGTGTCGTCGATTCTCTCGCATAGTGCGACGCGCTCCTTCCCAGGATTCCTTGGAGTCCCTCTCGTTCTTCGGCAGGTATGTAGCGGGGTAAAGCGCCTGTAATATAGGGAATTGGGCAATTTGAAGTCAACCCGAATCTCCCGGCCCCAGGCGTCCTCGCCCGCCCCGGGAGGGGGCTCTGCCAGTCTTCCCCCAGGACGTGAAAAAGCCCCCCTTCCAGGGGAAGGGGGGCAGTGAAACGTACTGAGAACGAAATCAGGTTACTTGAGCAACACCATCTTCTCGGTGGAGCTGAAGTCGGCGGTGACCATCTTGTAGAAGTAGACACCGCTGGCAACCTGGTTGCCGTTGCCGTTCTTGCCGCTCCACACGATCTCGTGATCGCCAGCCGACATCGAGCCGTTGACGAGCTCCTTCACCAGGCGGCCGGAGATATCGTAAACCGCGAGGTTCACGTTCCCAGTCTGCGCCGTGCTGAAACGAATCGTGGTCTTGGGGTTGAACGGGTTCGGGAAGTTCTCGTGGAGCGCATTGATGTGCGGGACCTCGGGCACGCCGTCCGGGACCGTGTTCGGCGAGTGGCTGAACAGGTTGTTCAGCACGTGGCCGACCATCAGACGAGCGTAGTCCGTACCGGCCGGAAGGCCGTAACCCGCGTCCCAGACCTGGTAGTAGCTGAACGGATTCGTCAGCGCACGGTTGATCTGGCCCGTCGGGCTCGTGTCCTCGCCATCACCATCCGGGTCCTCGTTGAATACACCCGCGACCAGGTTGGCGCCACCGTCATCCTCCCAATCGTGGCTCTCGGAGGAGAGCGGAATGGTCGGGTTGGGAATGATCACCGAGAAGTTCTCGATGCTCGGGCAGCCACCATCCACCCAGCAGTAGGGATCCGAACCCAGATACTGGAGTTCCGTGTGGGTCGCGAAGACCTTGGGCACGAGGATGCCGGTGTAGTCGTCGAAGAAGAGATCCTCCGACTCGAGCTGAGCACCCAGCACGTTGAACAGGAAGTCACTGGCGAGACCCAGATCCGCCGGCAGCTCCGAGCCCAGGGCCCAGAGGTAGCTGTCGGTCGGGTTGTTCACCAGGAACTCTTCCAGGACCGCCGCGTCATCCGTGTTGTCCTGGCCTTGGGTGATCGTGAATGACGGGATATCGCCGCTGTCCCAGACGACAGTCTGGTAGCCGTTCAGGTCCGCCTGGACCTTGAGACGACCGGCGATTCCGTTCCCGAGACCGGAGGTCGGGGCCTGCACGTCGTACTGATCGTAGCCCGCGTATCCGTTGTAGCGGAAAGCCTCCTCCCAGTACGTCCTCACGTAGCGACCGTCCTCGACGAAGAGCAACGACGCACCAGATGTCGGCAAGCAGCGGATCATGTAGTAGCTACGCAGATCCGGATCGCTCGACATCGCCCACCCGGGCCGCGTCTCGATCACACCAGTGTTGGACTCGGCGCGATAGAACCACCGAATCACGTCGCCGGCCTCGAAGAAGTTGTCCGCGAAGTCGAAGGAGAACTTGTTGTCCTGGATCGTGCCCTGGTAGGCCGAGGAATCCGCCTGCATCGTGTTCCAGGTCTCCGTGTCGAAGATCTGGTTCGCGGTCTTCGGCGAGTAGATGCCGTCGGTGGCATCCGGATCGCCCATGCCGGCCGAAGTGGAGCCGACATGCGGACCCGCCACGACCTGCCACCAGAGGTAGAACTCGGGACGGTTCTCGCCGGCGTCGGTGTTGAAGGTCTCCAAGATGCCGCCGGCCAGGTCCATGTTGAGCTCGACCATGGAGGAGTCACCGATGATGACCGCGGTGTGGCCCGTCGGCGCGATGTCGGCCGCAGAGTCGATCCGCACCTTGCGGGGAACCTCCTCCTCGGGGAAGTTGTCCTGGAACGTGTAAACCGCGTTCGTGTCCCAGGCTACCGCGGAGGCGTTGATGATGCCGATCTCGCAGTTGTCGATGTAGGGCGCCGGTGTGTGGCCGGTGCCGTCACCGTTGATGTCGCACCAGAAACCGCAGGCGTCCAGTGCACCCACCTTCACGGCGAGACCCGTGACCGTGCCGCCCATAGCGGAGTTGGTCAGCTCCAGGGTGCAGTTGCGACCGGTGGGGATCCAGACCTTGTCCGGGCCGTAGTAGACGAAGTTGTCGTCCGCCCAGTAGTTCAGGCAGTCGTTGCCCTCGACCTTCGCCGCCACATCCCAGTGCTGGAAGATCAGCGCGTTGAGCGGATTGTCCATGTAGGCCCAGTACCAGAACCAGACCTGGCTCTCGGCGTCCAATGTGACGGGAACACCCGTGGGATTGCCCACTTCGTGCATCAATTCCAGCATCGGGCTCTGGATCATGTCATCGATCCACGGACCGTCCTCACCACCGTAGACGACGACGGGGACGGGGTACTCCGGGTTCTCGGTGTTCAGGTCGAAGAACGCCCAGGCGCAGGAATTGTTGACCATGCACATGTCCTCCGAATAGAGGTTCGTGTACAGGTCAGCATACATGCCAGCGGCAGGCGGGACGGTGAAAGTCAGGCCCCCTGGAACCAGACCGCTCTCGAAGTCGTCCTGGAAGGTCACGGTTCCGTCGACCGTCAGCTGCATGTTGTCAAGCCAGACCGCGCCAATGTCAGAGATGTAGGCGCCGTCCTCATCGGACCAGCCTCCATCCGAGACGAAGCGGAAGATCACGTCGCCGAAATCGGTGGCTTCGGGATAGTCCGACTGCAGGGCCTTGATGCTGTACTCCGTGTAGGTCTGCTCTGCGCCGGTCTGGTTCTGGAAGATCATTTCCGTGCCATCGTCGACCTCGAGCAGCACCTCGAAGTAATCGTAGGTGTCGCCCTCGAAGTCGGAGATGTAGGCAAAGTCCACTTCGACGCTGTCGGTCCAGACACCGGTATCGAGGACGGCGTACTGCTCCCAGTTGCCGCCGTAGCCGGTGTCATGCGCCCAGCCGCAGACGTCCAGGCGACCGCACCAGATGGCGTAGTCGTTGTTGGCGTCTCCAGGTGTCCAAGGCTGGCCGGCCTCCCAGAAGTCGGTGCCGGTGCCCGTGGAGATGGTCGTCGAAGCGAGGTGCCAGTACTCGCCCAGCTGCAAGGTCTCGTCGACCTCGATCCAGCCGGCGGGCTCGCACACTCCCTCGCCGTTGAAGTCGTAGCCTCGATCGTTGGTGCCTGGCATACCCCAGGCGCCGTCGCCGGAAGTCGCGAACAGGAACATGGTGTCCTCGCGGACACTTTCGAACCCGGCCGGCTCCACAGGCTCGAGCAGCTTCACGTGCAGGCGATCACCCAGGGACTCCGGGGACCGAGCGAGCACGCTGGAGCTAAACGCGAGCACCAGTACGAGGCTCAGAGTTAGAGAGAGGATCCTCTTCATATTACCCCCCATGAAGGCAATGGTTGTTCGAGACGAATCATTTCCGAACCGGATCCGGATCCGGTCGGTGGGGCTTCCCGGTCCTGATCCCCGGGTGGCGAGACGCGGTGCCGCGGCGCTGCGTCCGTCGATCCAGAGGATGTGGTTGTCGCGCTACCGCAGGAATGAGCGCGACAACCCCTCCAGGGGGAAATCTGCATTGACAGTCAAGGGGGGGATCGCTTGGCGGAACCCGACCTTGCACGGTATCCACAGACACGAGGACCATTTCCGAGTTCTATAATTTTACCACCGTCGCGGACGAGCGGTCAACGTCCGAAAACGGCGCTTGTGACAAAGAGTTACAAATTCGTGTTCCTGAATGAACAGGCAGGGGACGCCTACTCGCGTTCGCCCTCGAGCACGACGCGGGAGAAATCGGCGAAGTAGAGGAAGACCTGTCCCAGGTTCTGCAGGAAGGCCAGCCGGTTCTCGCGCAGGTCGGGATCCTCGCAGTTGACCATGACGTGATCGAAGTAGTCGTCGATCACCGGCCCCAGCTCGGCCAGTCGGCGATAGGCGGCGTCGAAGTCCCGGGAGAGGGCGCGCCCCAGCAGGAGCGGCGAGGCCTCCGTCAAGGCGCCAGACAGCGTCTTCTCGGCAGTCTCGATGAGACTCTCCGCCCGAAAGTCGTACTGGGGCCTCGGGGGTGAGGCGGCCCAGTCCTGCAGGTTCACGAAGGCGAGGTGGCGATCGATCGCCCTGTCCTCCTTGCCGAGGATGTTGACCACGCGCCTCGCACCGATGACAAGCTTTTCGAAAGCCGTGTCTCCGCGGAGCGCGTTCAGGGCCAGGGCGCGGCCGCGCAGGTCGAGAACGCGGGTTTCGCCCGTGTCCACCACGGCGTCGAAGATGTCCGGCGCGATGCCCTCCTCCTCCAGCATCCCACGGAGCCGCCCGAGAAGGAAGTCCAGGAGCTGGGGCAGCCTCTCTGCGGGCAGGACGTCTGGATAGCCCGCCAGGGCCGCCTCCAGCAGGTCCCGGAGGCCGAGGGAGAGCTCCCTCTCCAGGAGGAGACGCAGGACCGCGACGGCCTGGCGGCGGAGGGCGTAAGGGTCCTTGGAGCCGGTGGGCGCGAAACCGGCGAGCCAGAAGCCGGTGATCGCATCCAGGCGGTCGGCCAGCGCCAGGACGACGCCCTCGGCCGACTCGGGCAGGCGGTCCCCCGCGAAGCGGGGCAGGGTGTGCTCGTGGATCGCGCGCGCGCGCGGCTCGGCCGCGCCTTCTGCGAGGGCGTACTCCTGGCCCATGTAGCCCTGGAGTAGCGTGAACTCCTTGCCGTCCTTGATCATCTCGCTCGCCAGGTCGGCCTTGCAGTAGCGGGCGGCCCAGTCCAGCGACTCGCGGTCCAGCTCCAGCTCGGGCAGGCTCTCGGCCATGCGGAGGGCCAGACGCCGGAGCCTCCCGCTGCGCTCGGCCACGCTGCCGAAGCCCTCGATCCAGAGCACGGTCTCCAGGCGGGCCTGCAGGCCGTCCAGCCCCGCCTTGCGATCCTCGTCCCAATAGAAGCGCGCGTCTTCCAGGCGGGCCTGGAGGACCCGCTCGTTGCCCCTGCGCACCGCCTCCGGCTCGGGGCGGGCGCCGTTGAGGATCACGACGAAGCCGGGCAGCAGGCGCCCCTTCCTGTCCTCCACGGAGAAGTAACGCTGGTGGGACTTCATGGCCGTGCTCACGACCTCGCGCGGCAGGGTCAGGAAGCTCTCGTCGAAGCGGCCCGCGAGGGCTGCAGGCTCCTCCACCAGGAAGTTCACGGTGTCGGCGAGCCGCTCGTCCTCGACCAGGCGGCCGCCCATCTCCTTCGCGTGTTCCCGCGCCAGCTCGAGGATCCGCTCACGCCGCGCTGCGGGATCCGCCACGACGTGGGCCCCGGCGAGGGTCTCCTCGTAGTCCCCCGCCGCGGGGATCTCCACCGGGCCGGGCGCGAGCAGCCGGTGGCCATGGCTTGCGCGCCCGGCGCGGAGGGCGCCCAGGTCCCAGGGCAAGACCTCGTCGCCGAGCAGGGCCACGAGCCAGCGGATGGGGCGCGCGAAGCGCAGCCGGCCGTCGCCCCAGATCATGGTCTTCGGAAAACGCAGCGCGAGGACGCGCTCGGTCAGCCCCGCGGCGAGGATCTCCGCGGCGGACCTGCCCTCGCTGCGCTTGCGCGCCGCCAGGTACTCGCCCTTGGGCGTTTCCACGGAATAGAGCTCGCCCGGCGCGACGCCGTGGCCGCGAGCGAAGCCGAGGGCGGCCTTGGTCGGTTCGCCGCCTGAGTATGCCGCCGACATTGGCGGGCCCGTCACCTCCTCCTCGTGGTCCTCCTGCCGCAGGTCGAGGTCCTCGATCAGCAGGGCCAGTCGGCGGGGCGTCGCGAAGCGGCGGATCTCGCCGTGCCCGAGGCGCTCGGCGCGGAGCCAGTTTACGGTCTCCTCGGCGAACTGTCCCAATGCTGGCATGACGTATCCGGCCGGGATCTCCTCGCAGCCGATCTCGAGCAGAAAGGGCTTCTTATCCATCCCGGTCCTCCACTCCCGACTTCAGGAGCGGGAAGCCCAGCTCCTCTCGCTGTGCCAGGAAGGCCTGGGCGGCGCGCCGCGCCAGGTTCCGCACGCGGGTGATGTAGCCCGTCCGCTCCGACACGCTGATGGCGCCGCGCGCCTCCAACACGTTGAACAGGTGCGAGCACTTGATGATGTAGTCGTAGCCGGGCGCGACCAGGCCCGCGGCGAGCAGGCGCTCCGCCTCTGCCTCGAAGCGTCCGAAGAGATCGAAGTGCAGGGCCGTGTTCGCTTCCTCGAAGTTGAAGCGCGAGAAGTCCACCTCGAAACTGCGGTTGACGTCGCCCCAGGAGAGGCCGCCGCCCCAGTCGAGGTCCATCACGTGGTCGACCCCCTGCAGGTACATGCAGATGCGCAGGAGCCCGTAGGTCAGCTCGGCCGTGACGGGGCTCAGCTCGAAGCCCCCCACCGACTGGAAGTAGGTGAACTGCGTGATCTCCATGCCGTCGAGCCAGACCTCCCAGCCCAGGCCGGACGCGCCGAGGGTGGGGCTCTCCCAGTCGTCCTCCACGAATCGGATCTCGTGCAAGTCGAGATCGACCCCGATGTGACCCAGGCTCTTCAGGTAAAGGTCCACGACATCGGGCGGCTCGGGCTTGAGCACCACCTGGTACTGGAGGAACTGCTGCACGCGGTTCGGATTCTCGCCGAAGCGGCCGTCCTTGGGACGGCGGCTGGGCTCCACGTAGGCCGCCCGCCACGGCTCCGGCCCCAGCACGCGCAGGAATGTCGCGGGATTGAAGGTGCCCGCGCCGACCTCGGAGTTGTAGGGCTGCAGGAGCACGCAGCCCTGGTCGGACCAGAACTGCGAGAGCCGCAGGATCATCTCCTGGTAGGTCATGCCGAAGGCTCCTCGTCGCTCGGAGCGCCGCCCGACCGCGACGACCGCAACATCGCCAGGGAACGGGGCAGGCGATAGCCGGGCAGGTGGCGGCCGAGTGCCAGGTGGAGGACGCGACCTATCCGGTGCCGGGCGGCGTCCGGTAGAAGCCGTCCTTTCAGCGCGGAGGGGTTCGCGAGGAAGATGGACTTTAACCAGTCCCCCTCGTCACGCGCAAGGTCTATCCCCTCGCTCTCGTGTGCGCGGCAGGTGAAGAGGCCCTCCCCCGGCAGGAAGCGCAGATCGCCCGCGCCCAGGGTCCGGCCGCAGAGGGCGCAGGCCTCCGGATCGGGACCGACGCCGTGCAATCGCAGGAGCCCCGCCTCGAAAGCGAAGAAGGGCAGGGGTCCCTCCTCGCCGCCGAGGTCGAAGACCTCGAGGTAGTCCTCGAGCAGCTCGAAGAGCTCCGGCTGCGGCTCGCCCTCCTCGCTGCTCTGCATCACCAGCTCCAGGGCCGCCAGGCGCAGGGCCAGGGTCTCGAGACGTCGGGATGGGAGCGGCAGGCGCCCGCGCAGGGACACGTCTCCCAGCAGGTGCAACCCCCGCGGCTTCAGGTAGACCAGGATCTCCAGGGGCCAGCCCGGCTCGAGCAGGGCCCGGTAGCGGCTCTTCTCCGTCCGCGCCCCCTTGGCCACGGCGCGGATCAGCCCCTGCTCCTTCGTGAGCAGGAGCACGATGAGGCTCGTCTCGCCGAGCGGATAGCTGCGGAGGACGCGGGCCGCGCAGCGCTGCGGGCTCATGTCTAGCCCAGCAGGTGCTGGAAGTTGTAGGCGATGGCCAGGTAGATCGTCAGGGCCACGATGTCGTTGGTCGTGGTGACGAAGGGGCCGGTGGCGTAGGCCGGATCGATCCCGATGCGGCGGAGGCCGAGCGGGATGAGAGTGCCGGTGAGCGTGGCCCAGAGCACGACCGATACCATGGAGACGGAGACGAGGACGCCGAGGGCGAAGTTCTGCATCCAGAGGAGCACGACGAGGAAGGTGATCACGCCGATGACGACGCCGTTCAGGATGGAGACGGCCAGCTCGCGCGCGATGCGCGGGCCCGCGGCGCTGAGCTTCACCTCGCCGGTGGCCAGCCCGCGCACGATGATGGTCGACGACTGGATGCCGATGTTGCCCGCCAGGGCCATGATGACGGGCACGAAGAAGGCAAGCTCGAGTACCCGGGCGAGGGAGCCCTCGAAACTCTGGAGGATGCGGCCGGAGAAGAGGCCGCCGAAGAGACCCAGCACCAGCCAGGGCAGGCGGTCGCGGCTCAGGCGGAGCAGGCCGAGGGCATGGAAGGACTCCTCGCTGCCGAGTCCGGCCAGGCGGGAGAGGTCCTCGCTGGCCTCCTCCTCGATGACGTCGAGGACGTCGTCCACCGTGATCCGGCCGACGAGCACCCCGGCATCGTCCACGACGGGCAACGAGACCAGGTCGTACTTCTGGAAGATGTTCGCCACCTCTTCCTGGTCCATGTCCGGGGTCGCCTGGGCGATCACGGGCTCCATCACGCTCTTCAGCGGCATTCCCGGCCTGGCCAGCACCATGTTGCGCAGGGGCAGGGTGCCCACGAGCCGCTTCTCGCCGTCGATGACGAAGACGTTGTAGAGCTCGTGGATCTCGTCCGCGTTCTCGCGGATGAGCTCGATGGCCTCGGCGACGAGCGCGTCCTCGTGGATGGCGGCGAGCTCGACCATCATCAGGTCGCCAGCCGTGTCCTCCTCGAACTTGAGGAGCTCGCGCACCTCCTCCTCGGTGTCGTCCTCGAGCAGGTCCAGGACCCGGTCCTGCTCCTCTGGCTCCAGGTGGCGGACGGTGTCGGCGGCCTCGTCGGAGTCCATCTCCTCGACCAGGGCGGCCAGCTCCCGCTCCCCGAGGGAGTCGGCGATCTCCTCCTGGATGTACTCCTCCACCCCTCCGAGGACCTCGGCCGCGATCGAGGGGTCCAGGAGGCGCAGCGTCGTGCGGCGCTCCTCGCTGTCCAGTCCCTCGAAGATCTCCTCGATGTCCTCCGGGGGCAGCTTGTCGAGCAGGACGCGCAGGGCCGCGTGATCGTTCGCGGCGAGCAGCACGCGAATCCGGGACGTGAAGTCGGGAGGCTGGGGATCCATGCTCAGGCCTCGACATCGGAGACGGTGGCAGGGTCCTCGGGCAGCGGCGCGTAAGCCCCGCCCGAGACGACGAGCTTGAGCGCCTCTTCGACCGACAGGGATGTGTGACGCAGCTGGCTCTCGGGCACCAGCAGGATGAAACCCGATGTGGGGTTGGGACTCGTCGGCAGGAAGACGTTGTAGTGGCGCTCCTCGCCAGCCCCCGCCAGGAAGGGCGGCGACTCGCGCGAGATGAAGCCGAGGGCCCAGAGCCCCACGCGGGGGTACTGGATGAGGACGACGCTCTTGAAGGTCTCCGTCTTGTCGTGGGTGAGGACATCCATGATCTGGCGCACGGAGCGGTAGATCTTCCCGGCCAGCGGCATCCGTTCGACGATGGCCTCGAAGAACTGGATCAGCTTTCGGCCGAAGAAGTTCCCCGCGAAGAAGCCAGCTAGGATGAGCAGGAAGAGCACCGCTACGAAGCCGAGCCCGGGGATGCGGAAGCCCAGCCAGCGCTCGACGAGGGGGTCGAGCACGCGGTCGACGGTGCTGAAGATCTTCCAGAGCAGCCACGCCGTGACCACCGTGGGCAGCGTGACCGCCACGCCCGCGATGAACCATCCCCGGATCCGCCTCACGGGGCGCCCTCCGTCTCCGCGTCCTTGGCATTCGCCCGGACGGTCTCGCCCAGGCCCTCGCGGATCAGGATGACCTTCGCGATGCGCTGCCTCTGGACGCTCTCCACGCGGAAGACGAAGGGGGCCAGCTGCACCTCGTCGCCGGGCCTGAGGATGCGGCCCGAATGGTAGAGCAGGAGGCCGCCGAGCGTCTCGAAGTCCTCCTCGGTCTCCTCGAACTCGTGGCCCAGTATCTCCCCCAGCTCCTCCAGGTCGATCTTGGCGTCCACGCGCGCGGAGTGATCGTCGACGAGGTCGAAGAGCTGCTCGTCCTTGTCGTACTCGTCGCGGATCTCGCCCACGATCTCCTCGAGCAGATCCTCGAGGGTGACGATCCCGGCGGTGCCACCGTACTCGTCCACCACGATGGCCAGGTGCTGCCTCAGCGCCTGGAAGCGGCGCAGGAGGTCGCCGACCATCTTCGTCTCGGGCACGAAGTAGGGCTTGCGCATGATCTGGATGAGCTTGACCTCACCGCTCGAATCGGCATAGCGCAGCAGGTCCTTGGAGTAGAGGATGCCCACGACGTGGTCGGTCGAGTCCTTGTAGACGGGGACGCGGCTGTGCCCGGCCTTCACGACGAAGGTCTGCGCCTCGGCCAGGGGCGTCGCCACGTCGAGGGCCTTCACGTCGATGCGGGGGATCATGACCTCCCGCACGGGCGTGTCGCGAAGGTCGATGATGGACGCGATCATCTCGCGCTCGGTGTCGTGCAGCAGATCCTCTCCGCCCTCGTTCTCCACGAAATCCTGCACGTCCCGAGCCGAGACGAGGGGGTTGGCCAGGTCCAGGCCGCTCGTCAGGCGGAGGCGGTGCAGGAGGGGGCCGAAGAGGGAGGTGAGCGGGTAGAGCAGGAAGAAGGCAGGGACGCAGATCCAGCCCAGGATGCGCATGAGTGTCGCCGGGTAGCGGTTGGCGAGGGCGCGCAGGAGGAGCACGGCCAGCACCAGCGCTAAGGTCAGCCCGAGCCAGAGGAGCAGGGCGAGGCTGCCGCTCGATCGCGCCAGCTCCGAGAAGCGGAGGGCGCCCAGGACGAGGGTGGCCGTCACTCCCAGGAAGGGGTAGAGCACCAGGGTCAGGCCCAGCTCACGCGGCCAGTGCTCGTGGATCCTCGCGAGGACGCCCTTTTCGTCGCCCTCGAAGACCTGGGGTTCGACCCGTAGCAGGGTAGTGAAGGCCGCGGCCACGCTCGTGAAGACCGCAGTGCCAACGAAGGCCGTCAGGAACCATACGGAAGTCGGTTCCACGGGATCTAGCTCCTCTCGCTCGAGTGATGATGACGGCTCAGCCGGAGCCGGAAGGGCGCCTCGGCAGCCTCCATGGTGGCGGCCTCCTGGTCATCCTCGTGATCGAAACCCAGTATATGGTGCAGGCCGTGGATTACCAGTACGGATAGTTCTTCCGCGAGGCTGTGCCCTTCTGTGCGCGCCTGCCGCTCCGCGGTTTCCACGGAAACGAGGATCTCTCCTTCGGGATCATCGTCGGGGCCCGCCAGCCCCTCGGCATCGGGGCCGTAGCGGAAGCTGAGGACATCGGTGGGCCGATCCAGCCCTCGGTAGCTACGGTTGACGCCGCGGATGGTCTCGTCGTCGACGAAGCTGAGCTCGACGAGGCTAGCCGCGGGGCCGATCTCGGCGGCCAGTTCGCGGAGAAAGCAGAGCCAGGGGGCGTCGGGGTCAGACACCCTTGGATACTTCGGATTCGGCTGGACCATCAGGCGCATGGGGCTCGTCCCGTCCCTCTTCCTTGAGCTCGCTCTCCCGGGGCTCGGGCGGCGGCGACCCCGTCTCGGGCTCCGAACGCTCGGCCTCGGGGTCGCGCTCGGCCGGGTACTGGATCCGGGGGTGGTAGATGCTGAGCAGCGTAGTGATGAAGCTCTCGCGGATCTCCGCGAGGTCGGCGATGCTCAGGCCGCACTCCTCCAACTCGCCGTCGCTCAGCCGCTTCTCGATCGACTCGCTGACCACGCCGCGGATCTTGCCCGCGCTCGGTTGATCGAGCGAGCGCACCGTGGCCTCCACGGTGTCCGCGAGCATGAGGATGGCCGTCTCGGCGGACTGGGGCTTCGGCCCGGGATAACGGAAGTCGTTGTCGGTGACCTGGCCGTGCGGGTCCTGTTCCCTTGCCTTGTGGTAGAAGTAGCGCATGACGGTGGTGCCGTGGTGCTCGGGAATGCCCTTGCTGACGATGCTCGGCAGCTTGATCGACTCCGCGAGGTCGAGCCCCTCCTTGACGTGGGCGCCGATGATCAACGCGCTCATGTTGGGCTTGAGCTTGTCGTGACGGCTCTTGAAGCCCAGCACGTTCTCCCCGAAATAGCCGGGCTTGGCGAGCTTGCCGATGTCGTGGTAGTAGGCACAGACCTTCGCCAACAGGGCGTTCGCGCCGATGGCGTCGGCGGCGGCCTCCGCGAGGTTGCTCACTGCCAGGCTGTGTTGGAAGGTCCCGGGCGCCTCGACCTTCATGCGTTTGAGGATGGGGCGGTTGAGGTCCGTCAGCTCGAGCAGCGTGAAGTTGGTCGTCAGGTCGAAGAAGCGCTCTAGCAGCGGGAGGATGGGCATCACGAGCCAGGCGCATACCAGGCCGTTGGCCATGCCCTTCATGCTGTTGTAGAACACGCCCTCGATCTCGCCCGTGCCGAGGTGCACCGAGACGATCCCCAGCAGGTAAGCCACGGCGACGTAGAGCACGCTCTTGTAGAGCTGCAGGCGGCTACGGATCTGCCGGATGGAGAAGATCGCCGCGCCGCCGGCCAGCATGGCCACGATCAGCCCGGGAAGCGGCGGCGCGCCCGCGGCACCCAGGAGCGTCAGCGCCAAGATAGTGACGAGTATGGCGAGCACGGCGTCGTAGAGCCCCGCGACGATCATGGCGACGAAGGTGATTGGCAGCAGGTAGGCCCCGCCCTCCATCGGAAGGGCGTAGCGGCTGGCGGCGAAGAAGACCAGGAGCAGGATCGAGAGCAGCAGGACCTGACGGTTCTCGTCGAAGAAGGCCTCCAGGTAGAGCAGCAGAAAGCGAGCGGCGAGGAAGAGGATGAACACCAGCAGCACCGCACGGCCGAGGTAGAGACCGGTGAGGTGCCAGGGATCGAGGCGCTGCAGGCCCTGCTCGCGCTCCAGGGCCGCGAGCTTGTCGAGGTGATCCTGGGTCACCTGGACGTTGGGTCCGAGGATGCGCACGCCGCGGGCGATGACGATGTGGTCGGTGACCTTCTCGGCCATCAGGCGGCGCCGGCGGGCGGTCTCCTCCTCGTCATGACGGTAATTCGGGCGCAGGTGCGCGCGCGTGAGGGACTGCAGGGCGTGACGGACCTCCGCGTCCCAGCCGTCCCGCCGCCGCGTCTCCTCTTCCAAAAGCCGCGTGAGCTCCTCCTGGTCCACCATCCGGCTCGCGGCCAGACGACGCTCCTCGCCGGGGAGGAGAAGGTTGATGCTCGGCTCGTCCAGCCGGCTTTGATCGATGGGGAGCCCCGTGTCGAGGATGCCCCTCGCGATGAAGCTGTCCACGGTCGTGGATACCGTCGCCAGGATGGGCAGCTCGCCCTCGCGCTCGAGCAGGGTCCGGATCGCCTCCCTCTCCAGACCGGGATAGAGCCCCTGCAGGCGGTCCGTGCGCTGGTCGAGAGTTTCCAGGGAGTCGAGGGCCTGCACGGCTTCCAGGTCCTGCTTCAGCTTCGCGAGGTTGCGGCGCATCTGGTGGGCGACGCCGCGATCGTGGCGATAGACCGGAGGCACCCCCAGGGAGGCGGCTGCGCGTTCGCGCTCGAGTTGCTCCGGGTCGATCGGCACGGAGAAGGAGACAGGGGCGATTACCTCCTCGCCGGTCTGCGTGACGTCCCCCACGCGGTACTCGTAGCGCTCCGCTGGCTTGAAAGGCGGATAGAGCCAGAGCAGGCTGGCGACGAGGAGGGCGCCGAGCAGGGCGTTGAGGCCGCGGATCCGGAGCCGCCGCGAGCGTTCGCTGCCCGACTCGCGGGTGTCGTTCCCCGCGCTGCGTCCCGGACTCCCTCGTCGCAGCCGGATCCTCATGGCGACTCCTCCTCGCTCTTGCTCCTGCTGCCCTCGAAGGCCGCGATGATGCGCCGCACCAGGTGATGGCGGACCACGTCGTTCTCATCAAGGTCCACGAACTTGATCCCGTCGATCCCAGACAGGAGCCGGCGTGCGAGCACGAGCCCCGAGGCGCCGGGATCCTCGAGATCGATCTGGGTGATGTCGCCTGTGATCACCGCCTGGCTGCTGTTTCCCAGGCGCGTGAGGAACATCTTCATCTGCATGGCCGTGGTGTTCTGCGCCTCGTCCAGCACGACGTAGGCGGAGTTGAGCGTGCGGCCGCGCATGTAGGCGAGCGGCAGTGCCTCCACCACTCCACTCTCGATGAGCCGCTGCGTCTTGGCCGCCCCCACCATGTCGAAGAGCGCATCGTAGAGAGGACGCACGTAGGGGTCGATCTTCTCCTGCAAGTCGCCCGGCAGGAAGCCGAGGCTCTCGCCCGCCTCCACCGCGGGACGGACCAGGAGCAGGCGTTCGACCTGCCGCTCCCGGAGCAGGGCCAGCCCGTGGGCGATGGCCAGGAAGCTCTTCCCCGTCCCCGCGGGGCCGATGGAGAAGACGATGTCGTGGGACTGCATGGCCTCGACGTAGAGCTTCTGACCGTAGGTCTTGGGCTTGATCGCCCCCTGCCGGCCGGCCTGGAAGACCGCGCCGTCCAGGTCGCTCAGGCGCTTCTCGTTGCGCTCGCGGTGCAGGCCCAGAGCGTAGTAGACGTCCTGCTCGGAGAGCGCCCTGCCCGTCTTCGCCAGTTCGATGAGGTCGAGGAAGACCGTGGCCAGTTCCTCCACGCGGGCGCGATCGCCGCTGAGAACGACCTTGTCGCCCCGAACGGTGATCCGGCCGACGAAGTCCTCCTCGAGGATCTTCAGATGCTTGTCGCCGACACCCAGCAGGTTGAGGGCGTCCACATCGGCGATGGAGAGGATCTGGCTGTGTTCTTTCGTCACAATGTGCCTTCAAGCAGAAAACTCTTGGCGCCGAAGCGGGCGCCAAGAGTTACGGTTTCGGCGATCGTGCCGGGACTCTTCCCCGAGATCCATCCAGTGGGATCCTAGCGGGGGATGTCGAGGACCTGATCCGGGTAGATCAAGTCCGGATCGCTGATCTGGTCGCGGTTGGCCTCGTAGAGACGCGGCCACTCGCGATAGTTGTCGTAGACCTCCCAGTAGCCCGCAATCTTGCTGAGCCATTCGCCACGCACCACCGCGTGCTGCTTCGGCCAATCGCGGGGCACGGTCAAGACCTGGTCGGGATAGATCAGGTCCGGATCCTTGATCTGGTCGCGGTTCGCGCGATAGAGACGCGGCCACTTCACGGGGTCCGCGTAGATTTGCTCCTTGCCGGAGATGCGCCAGAGGCAGTCGCCGCGCACCACGGAGTAGGACGTCGGCAGCGATTCGAAGTAGCGGATCTCCTCCCTGACCTGCGAGACCTCGGCCTTCTGAGCCTGGAACTGGCTCTGCAGGCGGGTCAACTCGGACTTGAGGGCATCCGTCTTCGCCTCGTCGCGCTCCTCGAGCTCCGCCTTCGCGGCGCTCAGGCGCTCCAGCTCGGAGGCAAGGTCGGCGCAGTACGCCTCCCTCTGATCCTTGCCGAGCCTCAGGAACTCTTCCTCGGTGTAGTAGTCGCCGGCGGACACATCCGCCTCGCGGGTCACCTTCTTGCTGCAGCCAGAGGTCCCGAGAAGCCCGAGGGTCAGCAGGGCAATCACCGCCAGCACCAACATACGCTTCATGTTCGCGCTCCTTCCCTTCCGGACGAGGCCTAGCGGCCGCTGCCCTTCTTGAGTTCGTAGAGGTGTTCCTTCATCTCAGCCAGCTCCGCGTCCGAGACGATCTTGGCTTCCGTTTCGGCGATCTGAGCCTCGAGCGCCTCCGCCTCCGCGTCGGCCTGCTCGGCGGCGACCGCCGCGGCATCGTAATCCGCCCGCGCCTGATCCACCTGGACCGGTTCTACGTTGCAGGGAGGCGAAGAACTGCAACCGGCAAACAGCAGGACAGCAAACGCCAAGATCGGAAGCAGGCGTCCCCAATCAGTGATCAGCCTCAAAGCCAACCCTCCTTGATGATCTTCATCCCCTGGTCTTTCAAGTCGTTTGATTTCAAATGCTTAAAAGCCTGACAGGGTTCTGGAAACTTTAGTGGAGGCCCCGATTCCTGTCAAGTGGATTCTGGGTTCCGGACCGTGCAACAAGCATTCCAGAAACGCGATACGCCGCTAGTCCTCCTCGGTTACGCTGAGCCCCAACTCTTGGAGCTGGAGCGGGTCGATAGGCGAGGGCGACTCCACCATGAGGCTCTTCGCCTGCAGGGTCTTCGGGAAGGCGATGTAGTCGCGGATGTGGCTACCGCCGTCCAGGACCATCAGCAGCCGGTCCAGGCCGGGCGCGATACCCCCGTGGGGCGGCGCGCCGTAGTCGAAGGCGTCCAGCAGGAAGCCGAAGCGCCTTTCGGCCTCCGCCTTGTCGATGCCGACCACGGCCATCACGCGCTCCTGGATGTCGCGTCGGTGGATTCGGATGCTGCCGCTGCTCAGCTCCACGCCGTTGCAGACCAGGTCGTAGAGCTGGCCGTGCACGCGGCCCGGATCGCTTTCCAGGTACTCGAGATCCTCGTCCCGGGGCATGGAGAAGAGGTGGTGCATGGCCTCCCAGCGCTCCTTGTCGTCGTTCCACTCGAAGAGGGGGAAGCGGTGCACCCAGAGGAAGCGGAACTCCGCCGGATCCGTCAGCGAGAGCTTCTCCCCCAGGCGCGTGCGCACCGCGCCCGCGGCGGTGGCGGCCACGTTCCAGCGGTCGCCCACCATGAGCAGGAGATCGCCGCTCTCGAGGGAAGCGGCGGCCTCGAGCTCGCCGGCCAGATCGCCGGTGAAGAACTTGGCGATGCCGCCGGAAAGCCCCTCGTCGGTCGCCTTGATCCAGGCGAGGCCCTTGGCCCGGTAGGTCTTCGCAACCTTTTCGAGCTCGTCGATCTCCCTGCGCGAGAAGCTCGCGCCCCCCGGCACGCGCAGGGCCTTCACGCAGCCTCCCCCCTCCACCACCGAGCGGAAGGCCTTGAACTCGCTCCGCGCGGCGATCTCGCCGAGGTCGAAGAGCTCCAGGTCGAAGCGCAGGTCCGGCTTGTCGGTGCCGAAGCGGTCCATGGCCTCGCGGTAGCTGAGGCGCGGGAAGGGCAGGGGCAAGCCCTGCTTCATCACGCGTTCGAAGACGGCTTCCAGCATCCGCTCGTTGATGTTGAAGACCTCGTCCTCGGTGACGAAGCTCATCTCCATGTCGATCTGCGTGAACTCCGGTTGGCGGTCGCCGCGCAGGTCCTCGTCCCGCATGCAGTGCGCGATCTGAAAGTACTTCTCGAAGCCGGCCACCATGAGCAGCTGCTTGTAGAGCTGGGGGCTCTGGGGCAGCGCGTAGAAGCACCCGGGCTGGAGGCGGCTGGGCACGACGTAGTCGCGCGCCCCCTCGGGCGTGCTGCGAATCAGCAGCGGCGTCTCGATCTCCAGGAAGCCCTCGGCCGACAGGAAGTCGCGGACGGCGAGGACGACATCGTGTCGGAAGGCGATGCGGTCCTGCATTTCCCGCCGGCGCAGGTCGAGGTAGCGGTACCTCAGCCGCAGGTCGTCGGAGGCATCTTCCTGCTGGAAGGACTCGATGGGAAAGGGAGGCGTCAGGCTCGCGTTCAGGACCCTCAGCTCGGCGACCAGCAGCTCGACGTCGCCCGTGGGCATGTCGGGATTGCGCATGTCCTCGGGGCGCAGGCGCACGCGTCCCTTCACCGCGAGCACGTACTCCGAGCGGATGCTCTTCACCTTCTCGAGCACGGCCTCGTCCTCGCTGTCGATCACGATCTGGCAGATGCCGCTGCGGTCCCGCAGGTCGATGAAGACGAGCGCGCCGTGGTCACGGCGCCGTTGCACCCAGCCCATGAGCAGGGCCTCGCGGCCGTCGTCGTTTCGCCTCAGGTCGGCGCAGGCGTCGCTGCGCTTCCATTCACCCAGATGCTCCATAGGGGAATCTCCTCCCGCTGCTCAGGGGCGCTCGGCGCCGAAGAGCTCGTCCGTTAGCCAGCCCTGGATCAGGGCCAGCATCTGCTCCTCGGGCAGGGTCTTCTGCTCGCCAGAATCAAGGTCCTTCAGGGTCGCGGCCTGGTCTGCGATCTCGTCCTCCCCGAGGATCACGGCGAAGCGCGCGCCCCGGGCGTGGGCCGACTTGAGCTGGGCCTTCAGCCCGCGGCCCGTATAGTCCACCTCCACCGGGGTGGCGTGACGCAGCCGGCTGGCAATGCGCGCCGCCGCGGGCTCGGCCGCCTCGGACATGAGGCAGAGGTAGGCCCCGCGGCTCCGCCACTCGGCGGAATCGAGGGACTTCTCCTCGCGGACGGTCAGCACGAGCCGCTCGATGCCCGCCGAGAAGCCCACCGCCGGCGTCGCCGGGCCGCCGCACTGTTCGACCAGGTGGTCGTAACGTCCCCCGCCGCCCAGCGCGCTCTGCGCACCGAGAGCCGGATAGTGCACCTCGAAGACCGTGCGCGTGTAGTAGTCCAGGCCGCGCACGAGCTCCGCATCGCGGCGATAGGCGATGCCTTGCGACTCGAGCAGGCTCTCCACCCGTGCGAGGTGGGCTTCGCAGTCTTCGCAGAGTTCGTTCAGCATTCGCGGGGCCGAGCGCAGCGCCTCGCGGCAGCCCTCCACCTTGCAGTCGAACACGCGCATCGGATTGCTCTCGCGGCGGTCCCGGCAGGTCGGACAGAGCTTCGCATCCAGATTCCCCAGCGACGCCCGCAGCTTGTCGAGGTAGGCAGGACGGCAGCAGTCGTCGCCGACGCTGCCCAGGTCCACGCGCAGCTCGTCGAGCCCCAGCTCGCGGAGCATGCGCACCTGCAGCTCGATGACCTCCGCGTCCAGGGCCGCGCCGCCGTGTCCGAAGACCTCCACGCCGAGCTGGTGGAACTGCCGGTAGCGGCCGGCCTGCGGCCGGTCGTAGCGGAACATGGGACCCCAGTAAGCGAGTCGCAGCAGCCCGCCGCGACCGAGTAGGCTGTTCTCCAGCACCATGCGCACGACCCCCGCCGTGCCCTCGGGCCGAAGGGTGAGGCTGCGCCCCTTCCGATCCAGGAAGGTGTACATCTCCTTGCTGACGACGTCGGTGTCCTCGCCCACGGCCCGCGTGAAGAGCTCGGTCGCCTCGAAGATCGGCGGGTCCACCTGGGCATAGCCGAACTGGTCGCAGAGCCGCTCGAAGAGGCCGCGCAGATGGCGCCAGACGGGAGTCTCGTCGGGCGTGAGGTCGTTCGTGCCGCGGGGGCGCTGCAGTTTCATGCCTTGTTCCTTCCCTCGTCCTTCCTGGCCACGCGCCTGTGTCCCAGGGCAAGGGAGGCGCCGCAGAACCCGCCGGCGAGGTCGGTGAGCCAGTCGGCCGTCTCCTGCGAACGATTCGGGACGAGTCCCTGGTAGAGCTCGTCGGTCAGGCCCACCGCCGCGCTCAGCCCCACGGCCATGAGCAGCAGCCCACGCCGGCTCCTCTCCTTGGGATCGGCGGACTGGACGTAGACCATCCCGAAGCCCGCATAGAGCAGCAAATGGGCGACCTTGTCCAGGTACCTGGGGGCTCTTTTCAGTCCGGAGTGGCCGGGGATCGAAGCGAGCCCGAAGATCAGGACCAGATATAACAGCCAGGGACGCTTCACCGCAATTCTCTCTCCCGAAGATGCTCCGTGGACATAAAAAAAGAACCGCCTGGCGGCGGTTCTTCCCGGCGAAGAAACCGCCTCAGCTCTCCTCGAAATCCCGGATGGTCGCCATGATCTCCTCCGCGCTTCCTGCCTTCCGCAGGCGATCGCGGAAATCGGACCCGTGCAGCAGCCGCGAGATCTTCGCCAGGATCTTCACGTGCTCGTTCCCGATGCCGCGGGGCCCCAGGATCATGAAGATCAGGTCGACGGGCTGCTTGTCCATGGCGTCGAATTCCACGGGACTCGCGGGGCGCCAGAGAGACAGATGTGTCCGGGGCACGCCCTCGGACTGAGCATGGGGAATGGCGACGCCCTGCCCGATCCCCGTGCTCATGATCTTCTCCCTCACCTGAAGGTCCTCGAGGACTTTCTCCGGCTCGGCCACGTAGCCTCGATCGTGCAGGTGTCCGAGCGCTGCCCGGAAGAGCTCCTGCTTGGATCCGCTGTCGAGATCGAGCCGAATGCTGTCCTCATGGAGGAAGTCTGTTAGCTGCATAGTTTTGCACAGCCTCCCTATGCTTGTCTCAACGAGTTTATGAGCGCCTCAGGTCCAAGTCAAGGGCGCTGGTCCCGTCAGTCGGGCTGCCACTCGATGATTCGGTACCTCACCTTCACGGTTTCCGGAACGAAGCGGATCAAGGAGTCCCCCGTCTCCAGCGCCAGCTCCCGCTCGCCGCCTTCGGTCTCCTCCAGCAGGTCCAGGAACTCCGTCCGCACCCAGGGCATCTGGCCGACTCGATCCGCCGGCCCTTTCGCCCGCACGCGCGGCGGCTCCACCTGAAGGCCCTGCGTCTCGTCCAGGCGATAGGGGTGGCGCGGCTCCTTGCCGAGGACGGGACGTACCGGGATCTCCTTCTCCAGCACCAGGGCCAACTGCAGGCGCAGGAAGGGCGGCTGGATGTCCAGGACGCTACCGCTGAACTGCCGCGGGAGATCCAGGAACTCCTGCCGCAGGGGCACGGTGATCGGCTCGCCGTGGGCCTGCAGCGGGATGCTCGGCACGATGCGCGGCGGCTGCAGGCGGAACCAGAACAGCCGGCGCCCCGAGGCCCGGAAGGTCACCGTGACGTTCTCGGGCGGCTCGATCATGTACATCAGCGAGTCCGGTAGGACCGGCAGCGCGAGGGGGACCTTGAGCTGCCGGACGACCTCGCGCTGCCCCGCCACCATGGTCCAGAGGAGCACGGCCAAGGCGAGGCTCGTGAGCTTGATGGGCAGGTTCTGCGTCAGCAGTTTCGACATCAGCCCCCACTCCCCAGTCCGGGGATGATTAGCAGCTGCTGGCCAACGCGTAGCAGGTCGCGCTTGGCCAGGCGGTTCGTCTCGACCAGGGAGTCCACGCTCACCCCGTAGCGCCGCGCGATGGCGGTGAGGTTCTCGCCCCGGCGGACCTTGTGCAGCACGGGCTGGGCTTCGTCGGCAACCACCAGCAGGAGCTGGCCGACGCGAAGCATGTCCCGGCTCGACAGGCCGTTGGCCCTGACCAGGTCGTTCACGCTGACGTCGTAGCGCTGCGCGATGCGCGAAAGGCTGTCGCCGCGTTTCACCTTGTAGACCAGCTTGTCCTTACGCGAGAAGAGCGGGTCGTAGAGCATGGACGGATAGCGGCGGAAGTAACCATCGACGGCCACGCCGAGCCAGTCGGCGTACTTCTGCCGGCCCTTCTTGCCGCCGAGCAGGGTGCGGTCGTTGCTGTTGCTGAGGAAGCCGAGCTCGACCAGCACCGACGGCATCGACACCATCTTGCAGATGGCGAAGGCAGCTCGCTTGACGCCGCGGGAGCGCAGCCCCGTGTGCGCGCGCGCCCTGTCGCTGAGCGTGCCGGCAAGGTGGCCGCTGCGCTTGATCGACGTCTTCAACCTCTCGCTGACGACCAGCTTCACCTCCTCCTCGCGAGCCCGCGGGTGGATGCCGCCCACGAAGTCGGCGCGGTTCTCGAGGTCGGCCAGGGCCTGGGCGCGGCGGCTGCTCGCTCCGCGTGTGGAGAGGTAGAACACCTCCACACCTCGGGCGTGGCGATTCGGCGCCGTGTTGCAGTGGATGCTGATCAGGATGTCGCCGCCCGCTTTCTCCGCCAGTTGCCGGCGCCGGGCCAGGGTCACCGTGTAGTCGCCGTCGCGCGTGAGGACGGCCCGATAGCCGGGCATGGCGTCCAGCTTCCGCTTCAGGCGCCGGGCGACATCGAGTGTGATGATCTTCTCGCGCTGACCCTTGTGGATCGCCCCCGGGTCCTCCCCCCCGTGACCGGGATCGATGACGACGACGATCTCCCGTCCCGCGGGCGGCTTCTCCTCCCGGGCCGGCTTCGCGGTTGTCGGCGTTGCGCGGGCGACCGACCGCTCCCGCGGGTAGACGTCGACCACGATGCGGCGCGGCTTCTCGCCGGGGATGGCGTCCAGCGCGAAGTACTTGTAGCTGAACTCCCCCTTCAGGTCGAGGACCACCTGCGCGCCGCGGCGCAGCTGGTTGCAGCGCAGTCGCTCGACGAGGCGGTCGCCGATGGGGCAGGGTTCCGTGTCGCAGCGGAAGCCGCCCTTGGGGATGTCGATGACGACGCGCTCGGGGGCGCGCCTCGTCGTCACCTCGAACTGATAGGAACTGGAGATGTCCAGGACGATGCGCGTGTGGTCCGGTGCCGTCCAGTGGCGGACGGCCGTCACGTGGGGCGCAGCCCGCAGGAGGGCGGGAAGCGCCATCAGGAGCAGGAAGCTAAACGTCCGCCTCATACCACTCCACGAGAATCTCGGCGAGGCGAGGATCCTCGTCGCCGAGCAGTTCGATGCCCTCCCCGGCCAGCAGGGCGGCGGTGACACCTCTTCCCTCCACCGCATTCCCGTCCCGCGAGATCTGACGCACGCCGCAGGAGGGGCTCCTTTCCTTGAGGATGGCGGTCCGGCAGGCGAAGAGCCGCGCCAGCGCCAGGGACTCCGCCGCGCCGTGGCAGAAGGCCTCGCTGCGGTCCTCGCCCTGCTCGTCGATCACGCGCTCCTTTCCCGCCAGGACTTCCTCCCCCGCTCCGGCCTCGATCCAGGCCGCGGGTCGCGGAGTGGGCAGCCCGCCGAGCTGCTCGGGACAGACGGGCACGACGGCACATCGCCCGGCGAACTCGACCAGCAGGTCGCGGGTGCAGGAGGAGCCGTCGTAGCGACAGCAGAGCCCGAGCAGGCAGGCGCTGATCAGGACGGGATCCGTCCTCGGGGACGCTGGGCACATGATGGCTCCTGGCAGGCGATGACCCGCTCCGCGGCCCTCAGTTAGCCGCAGAGTCGAAAATCAGTCAACGATGAATTCGCTCGACAGGATGTAGTGGCTGGGATTGTAGGACTTATCGTCCTTGATGACCTCGTAGTGGAGGTGTGGCGCCGTGGAGTGGCCGCTGCTGCCCACGGTGGCGATCACCTCGCCCCGGGCCACTTTCTGCCCCTTGCGGACGAGGATGCGGTCGCAGTGGGCGTAGCGGGTCTCGAAGCCGTTGCCGTGGTCGATGATCACCATGTTGCCGTAGCCGCCGGTCGAGCGGCGCACCTTCTTCACGCGGCCGTCGGCGGTGACCGTGATCGGCGTGCCGCGGCGCGCCGAAAGGTCGATGCCGCGATGGGTCGCGGGACGGCCCGTGAAGGGATCGACGCGACGGCCGTAGCGGCTGCTGAGGCGTCCCCCGAGGATCGGACGGACGGACGGGATGCGGCTCAGGTTCTCGCGGTCCTCGCGGATGGCCTGGAGGACCTCTTCCGCGCTCTGGCGCAGCACCTGGGCCTTGCCCGAGAGGCGGTCCAGGCGCAGGTCGACACCCGCCAACTCGTTGCTCAAACGCAGGTTCTCGGGACCGCCCACGCCGCCAGTCAGAGTCTCTTCTTCGAGGGGCTCGAGGTTCGCCAGGTTCCGGGTCCAGCGCTCGAACTCGTCGACGTCGCGCAGGGTGCCTTCCAGCTCGTCGACGTGAGCCTCCACGATCTGGATCCCTTGCCGGAGCTCTTCGTTCTCCTCGGCGAGCTGCCGGACGTGGAGGCGGTCCTCCACGCGGAACAGACCGAGCACGGCCAAGGCCATGAGGCCTAGGAAAAAGACTCCCAGGCCGGTCAGAAGGGCCTTGACCTGCCATGCCTTGAGGCGGAGCTGCCGGATGGGATGCTCCGTCTCGCGAATGAGCACGAAAGTGAAGAGTTTGCTTTTCTTTGCCATGGGTTGTGTCGGAGGTCTGGCTCCGCGGGCCAAACTACGGGGCATCTCGCACCCTGTCAAGCTACCGATCGCCCTCATGCAGTAATCGTACCCGTCGGCGCGGATCGTGAGCGATACACCCCGGCCCGACGACGATCCGGCTCAAGGCATTCTCAATAGAGGGACTTGACGACGCTCATGCTCGTGGATCGGGTGCTCACTGCGTCGCAGCCGACGGGCAGCGCACCGATCAGGCCGCAGTCCGCGCCGTCGGGGTGGTTGCCCGGCGCGCAGGGGGAATCGCTCTGCAGGTAGTAGTTACCGCCGCCCGGCACGCCGCAGAACTGCGGGTCCACCGAGATGTTGCCGTTGACGCCGAGTTGATCGGCGTAGCAGTCCACCCAAGCGTTCCCGTCGGGGGAGAAGATGTTGGTGCATGTGAAGGTGGGAGTGGCAAAGCACTCGGACGCAACGCCGCCCGGCACCAAGACGAAGAGGCTATTGGAAACGTCCACTGTGGAGACGGAAGATAGATCGATTACTGGATGCCAGAATATTTCCGGATCCAGTACAATCGTCGAATTCGCAATCAGGAGGTATCCGCTTCCAACAAAGAAATGACCCCAGTTTTCTGTGAACAAGCAGAATCGGGTGGTGGCACTGCTGCCCTCTGTAATAAGTAGAACATCTCCAACCATCGCAATATTCCCATGGAACTCCGAATCCTCGAATTCAACGGTGGAATCTTGCCGAATCGCGGCCACTCCTCCGCTCGAGACGCCCCAGTTCTCCGTGAAGATGCTCGCTTCGATCACGAACTGGGATTCCCTGCAGTAGATCGCGCCGCCGGAGCCCGCCGAGCCTCGATCGGCATCGTTCTCGATGAACTCGGTCGCATCGATGTGTAAGGTCGACTGGGAGGCGTAGATGCCGCCTCCATCGCCGTGATCCTCGCCGAAGCCGGCGCCTGCGTTGCTGAAGAACTCACACTCGCTGATCGTGACCTCCGACTCGTCGGCGTAAAGACCGCCGCCGCGCCGCCCGGCAAAGTTGGTATCGAATCGACAGCGGCTGATGGCCATCTGGCAACCCTGCGCGTGGATCCCACCACCATAGCCATAATAATCCGACACGAGCCAGCCGCCGTGAGCGAAGGTGAGCCCCTCGACACGCACGAGTTCGCCGGACTCGCTGCAGGTCAGGATCGATGATCGGTCGTAGTCGCCCTCGATCACGACGCATTCGAACTGTCCGGTCTCGCTCCGCAGGGTCACGCCGGCGCGGATGACCAGCCCGCTCTCATCGTAGGTCCCACAGGCGACGATCACCGAATCACCCGAGAACGCATGCTGCAGGGC
>CAZVHI010000024.1:0-50527 GCA_964627205.1 uncultured bacterium | reverse complement strand
GAGTGTCCATTAGATTAGAGCTTCATCGTGTCCGGACGTTGCTGGCAGGAAACAAGTCGGTGTCGTGGCCATCACGGTGACGGAGGGGGAGATTCACCTCGGCGACAAGCTGCACTTCCTCGGCCCCAACACGGACTTCGTCCAGGTAGTGAGCTCCATGCAGACGGAGCACCATGCTATCGAGGTGGCCCGTCCCGGCGACCAGATCGGTGTGAAGGTCGACGAGAGGGTGCGCAGGAGCGACAGCGTCCTGCTCGTCTCCGAAGACGTGTGATCGGTCCGTCATTGCTGGCATTCCAGCCGACCAGTCCCCGGAGTGCCGTGCCGGGGCTTGCCGTCACCTGTTCGCGCCGGCCGAGAAATAAGCCCCCGCCCTCTCGGGCGGGGGCTCCCCTGCGATGGAGAAATGGAAGGGCGAGCTTCATCTCCCTCGCTTGGAATTCCTTTCGCCAGTCCTCTTCTCGCCGGCTTCCCTGTCGCCGCGCTTCTTCTTGTTCTCAGTATCGCCACTGCGCTCACGTCGCGGCTTCTCGCCCGCGTCCTTCCGCTCGGAGCGCTTCCGCTCCTGCTCGGCGGGCCTGGCCCTCTCCGGCTCGTCCTGTCGCTTCTCCTCGCGCCGCCTCAGCTCCGGCTCGCCCTTGCGTCTCTCGTCGCGGCGTCGTAGCTCCGGGGAGTCCGCGCGCGTGCTACGCCGGTGCTGCTCCCTCTCCCGCTCGACGATTCCCTTCACGCGCCGACCGACCTCGCGAACGCGTCGCCAGCCGGGCAGCCCACGATCGTCGTCGCGAGCGGGCTTCACGACGCGCCATCCGCCCTTGCGGTCACGGTCCGCCCAGTGAATCCGCTTGTGTCGGTAGTGCTGGGTCCAGTCGTCGTCGTGGTGGTAGTGCGACTTCCAGCGGCAGCGGCGCCCGCTGTATCGGTCGACGTACCAGTAGTGGTAAGTCGGGCGACAGCCGTGACACCACCACCAGGACCGGCACCAGTTGTGGTCCCAGCGGAAGTCCACGAAGAAGCCCACGTGGACGTAAGGATCCCAGTGGGGATCGAAGAAGCGGTCGGGATACCAGGCGTAAACCATGTAACGCGGATAGGGCACACGTCGGCCCACGTAGAACCAGCCGACATCGCTCGCATAGCCCACGGGGGAGTAGGTCGCGTCGCCCCAGGCTAGCTGCTCGTTGAGCTCGAAGATGGCCTGGTGGGGATCGCCGGTGATCCGTCCCATGTAGGCGTAGCTGCTCGTGCCGACGTAATCCCCACCCGGGGCGAGAGCATCCAGGTCGAGGGGCAGGGGCGAAGCCACGGCCACCACGTACTCGATGCCCCGGGGGCCGTCCACCACGAGCTCGTAGTCATCGTAGGAGCCGGGGATCCGGTGGATGCGCCCGCCCTGCACCCAGAGCGGGTCGTCGTACTTGGGATAGACAACGTGGACGAAGCCCTCGGTGTCCACGTTGTAGACGACCACGTAGCAGTCCGAGGCCACCTGGAAGTAGATGCTCACCGGCTCGCCGGGCCTGTACACCGCGCCGTTCTGCTCGTCGAGCCACACCTTGACCGTGAGGCTCCCCGGCGGGGGCGTGTCGGCATCTCGGTAGGCCGCGCTCGGTGCGGCCGCAAGAGCCAGCGCACCGAGGGCCGTCAGCATGATCAGGACATGTCTCATGTCAGTCCCTCCTTTCCGGGTGCCAGTCCCCGCCGGCGCCGCCGGCGGAACGGCTCGGACGCGCGGACGGAAGCCGGTAGCCGGCCGCGACGTCACGCGCCTCCTTCCCGATCGCCGCCGAGGGATTGTCCCCCGCGGCCATGATCACGAGCTCCGGATTGCCCTCGTCCACCTGGAAGGCCCAGTCGATGACCACGTAGTCGTAGCCGATGTGCTCGACCCGGAACTTGGCGAAGTGATTCTCCCAGGTCCAGACGAGGTAGCCGTGCCCCTCGAAGAGGGTCACGGTGTCCGCGGTCTCCGTCGACCAGCCGCCGTCGGGCGCCCAGTCGATCTCGTCCAGGGACGAGACGTAGCCCGCGTACTGGATGTCCGTGCCGTAGACCTGGCCCCCGACCTCCACGTCGGTGCTCGACAGGGCGTAGCGGCCGTCCAGCCAGAGCAGGTACATGTCTACGAAGGGGTCGTCCCAGGGGTGGATCATGTTGTCGTAGAAGCCGGAGAAGTCGACGCCAGCGAGCTCGTCCACGTCGTGGATCACGAGGTCGTGACCGGCCGGACGCGGCGTGTCGAAGACGGACTCGTAGCTCAGCTCGCTCTCGTTGTCATCCCAGTCATAGGACGTCACGGCATAGAAGTAGGTGATCCCGTTGTCCACGTCCCAGTCGATGTAGTCGTTGTCACCGCTGCCGCCGATGAGTTCGTAGGTCCCCCACTCGCTCCGGCTGCGGTAGATGTTGTAGCCGGCCAGGTCGTCCTCGCGCACCGGGCTCCAGAGGATCTCCACGTAGCCGTCCCCCGTGACCGACCAGACCCCGGCGGGCACCGCCGGCGGGATGTCGTCGCAGCAGGGATCCGTCGTCCGGCAGGCTGCGGCAAGCAGCACGAGGATCAGTACGCAAGTGACTCCGTGGTAAAGATGAATGCGTTTCATCGCGATCGCCTCCCTTCGCGGCTATTCCGCTGCGATTTCTCCCGGGACGAATCCCCCTCGCGGGAAGGGCGCTCGCCTGAGGAGTTCTTCTCGTCCGAGCCGCGCTTCGTGCGGCTCTCGCCACCGTTGCTGTCGTTCTTCTCTTCACGGGCGTTCTCCTCCCGGCGGCTCTCTCGCCGAGGCGACTCGCCCTGCCCGTCCTTCTCTCTGCGGACGGAATCTCGGGGCGCGGGCTCGCGGGCCTCGCGGCGTGCAGGCTCCCTCCGCTCCCGCGCCAGCCTTTCTTCTTCCTGGAGGTTCTGGATCGTACGGCGCATGTCCCGGTTGAATCGCTTCTCGAAGAGCTCGTAGCGCGCCTGCTGCTCCAGGGTGAGAATGCGCGACAGCTTGCGGCGGAACTCCATCTCGTTGGCGCCGCTCTGCCGGTCGATGTCCTTGAGCTGCTCGAGCCTGGCCAGCATGACCCTCTCGTTGCCCTTGTCCTTGCCCGCCTTCAGGATCTCGTCCAGCTCGGCTTCGACGAGCTCGCGCTCCCGGCGCAGCTGCTCCCTCCGGGCCTCGTGCTCCTTCTGGGCCGGGAAGAACTTCTCCGCCTGGGATTCGGAGAGGTCGAGGTCGCGCGTCAGCTGCCAGACCTTCACGTTTCGCATCTGCTGGCGCACGCGGTCTCGCTGCTCCTCCTTGAGGGCGGAAGCCACCCCGGCGCTCGCGAGAATCGTCGCAGCCAGCAGCAGGATCCAGGTTCTTCGCATGGTGCACCCCCTTCTGGGGAGTCTGTCCCTAGCCCAGCATGCGCTCCAGGCGCGCGGACAGCTCTTCGAGCTGGGCTTCCGTCAATTCCTCGATCAGCTCATCCAAACTCTGAACGGCGGCGGATTCTTCGGAGAGGACCGCATCCCAGATCTCCGGATCCTCTATCACGCTCTCCCGCAACATGGCTCGCTCGAGGAGTCCGCGTGTGCCGGTGAGATCTGCCAGCATCACGGCCAGGGAGTCGCCCGGTGTCAGCGTGAGCCGGAGCTCCTCGGCGCTCGCCGGATCCTGGCCGATACCGACCAGACTCCGCTTACCCTCCTCCTCCACCTGGGCGAGGTAGCGGCGGCCCTCCGGCGAGCCCGTCCGCGGCTGGTTCGCCCACCAGAACACGAGAGCGGCCAGTAGCACGAGTGCGGCGGCAGCCGGGGCCCAGGCGCGGAGCGGAATCAGGGCAGGGCGACACGCGGGGCGGCGGCCCCTGGCGAGGCCCGCGCTCACGTCCCGGCGCAGCGATGCCCAGTAGGCCTCGCCCGGATCGGGAAGCTCGCGCTGCTCCAGCAGGGTCAGCGACTCGCGGATCTCCTCCATCTCCTCCGCGCAACGGGGGCAGGCCGCGAGGTGCTCGTCGAGAGCGCTCTGCTTCTCGGCGGGCAGCGCGCCCTCCACGCGCTCGACGAGTAGCGGCCGCCAACTCCGGCAGCGCGCTCGCTCGGTGCCATTCCCTCTGCGCTTCTTCTCAGTCATGCTCCTTCAGCTCCTCGCGTAGCTTCCTCACGGCCTGGAAGTAGCTGGCCCTGATCGCGCCCTCGCTGCGGCCCACGATGCCTGCGATCTCCTTCAGCGAGAGCCCCTCGTCGTGCCTCAGCACGAAGACGGCTCTCTGGCGCGGCGGCAGCGAGCCCACTGCGCTCTCGATGCACTGTGCCAGATCCTTGCGGGCGAGATCCCGCGCCGGACGTCCGAGGGTGGTTTTCAGCCTCTCCGACACGGCCTCGAGCGAGAGCGTCTTCTGCAGGCGCTCCCGGCGGATCTGTCCGATGCAGAGATTGACGACGATGCGATGCAGCCAGGTGCCGAAGCGCGCGCGGAACTCGAAGTCCCCCAGCGAGCGAAAGGCTCTCAGAAAGGCCTCCTGGGTGACGTCCGCGGCCCGGTCGTGATCGCCCAGCATCCCCAGGGCGATGCGGTAGGCACGCTTCTCGTGCAGCGTCATGAGTTCGTCGAATGCCCACCGTTCACCCCCTTGGAAGGCGCGAATCAGTTCGAGTTCTTGCTTCGCATCGATCTCGTTCAATTCGAAACTCCGACCGTTGGACGCATACTCTGGGAAAACGTTTAAAGCCTTCCTACGATTTCAGCCAATCGATCCTTCCTTTTCTTTTGACACATTTCCGTCAGCAGCGGACCCAGGCGAGGCCGAACTTCGCAAGGCATTGAATATCAAGAGAATAGCGAGAGAGATGCCGCGCGGGGGGGAGGGGGGCGAAGTGGAAACGCGGAGAGGGGGCGACCCCTCTCCGCGCGATTTGTTTCTGAGCCGCAGGGAGGGGTCGTCCCCTCTCCGCGAAACCTACTTGAGCAGAACCATGCGGCGGCTCTGGATCCTGCTATTGGCCTCGAGGCGGTAGAAGTAGACGCCGCTCGCCACCGGCCGCCCCGACTCGCCCGTGCCGTCCCAGACCACGCGCTGCTCGCCGGCCGGGAAGCTACCCTCGGCGAGGGTCTTCACCACGTGGCCGGACACGTCATAGATCCGGAGACTCGCCGGTCCGTCCACGGCCAGGCTGAAGCGGATCTCGGTGCGCGGGTTGAAGGGGTTGGGCACGTTTTGCCCGAGCTCCGTGACGAACTCGATCGCCATGCCGTCCCCGGTACCGGTGCTGCCGAAGACCGCCGCGATGACCAGATCGTCCACGCCACCCTCTACGACGGTATCGGGACCTACGTCCTGCACCGTGAACTTGAAGCGGACCTGGTCCGGCTCGGGGAAGGTGTCCAGAAGATCGAAGCTGCGCCGGCTCCAGTCGCTCGTCGGGAAGGATTGCATCTCCAGCAGCGACCAGCTGGCACCCGCGTCGTTGGAGGCCCAGGCGCGCCAGACGTCGATGCTGCTCGTGGTGAACCAGCGCCAGAAGCTGAACGAGATCTCGGTGGCACCGTTCAAGTTGTAGACGGGCGACAGGAGAGAGGTGATGCCGCCGTCCACGTCGCTTGTCGCGTCGGGCTGGCCGGGCTCGTGCTGGCCGGTGATCCAGCAGTCGGTGCCGTAGGTCGTGTGGTCGTCCTCCGGCTGGGAGCCCGAGCCAACCGGGTCGACCCGCTCCCAGATGCCGTCGGAAGCCGTGTCGCCGGGGTCCCCCACCTGCCAGCTACCCGAGGCCTCCATGAGGTCCACGTGCCAGGCGACCTGGAAGCTGTGGAAGAAGAGGGGCGCGCCAAACGGGGAAGTGCCCGAGCCGCCGAACGTATCCTCCGCGTAGACGTAGTACTCCACCGTCCCATGGTCCTGGGCCGGGATCTCGCCAGCGTAGCTGCCACCCATGCCCGAGGGCGTCATGGCCTCCACCGTCCACATCGTTTCGTCCGCCAGGCGCCAGTAGAGGCTCACGCTGCTGCCGTCGAGCGGCGCCTCGGTGGAGACGATGTCCGCGTTGACCCCGTAGGGATTCAGCGTGTTCATCGTCGGATCCAGGGCGGCGTGGGTGATGAGGACGCCCTCGGTGATCTCGGGCACATCGAAGCCATGTCGCTCCGCCGCCGCGGCGTAGAAGGGCCAGTTGGGCGTGCCGTTGGCAAGGTTGCCGTCGTCGTCGTCGGCCGTGAAGGTCGCGAGGACCTGGGCCGGCTGGTTCGTGGGGTGCAGCAGGACGCGGCCGTAGTGCCAGTTCGAGGCGTTCGTGAGGCGGCCGGTCTCTTCGCCGTACTCCTCCATCATCGGGACGAGGGCGTGCCAGTTGAAGCCGAGGATGATCATGCCGTCGTTGTGGACTTGGCCCGTCAGATCGTCCGGGTAGATCATGTTATTGTCGGCATTGCGGAGGCCAAAGTTGCACTGGTCCAGGTAGAAGCCCCGGCCCATCTGATTGTCCAGGGTCATCAGGGTGGCGAGGATGTCCGAGTTGCCCTCGCCCAGGCCCTCGTTGCCCTGCCAGCCGAGGATGTTGGCCTGCACGCCGTGCCCGAACTCGTGGTGGACGACGTCCTGGATCTGGCCCGTGTTCGCACAGCCGCCGCACTCGGTGTAGAAGTTGATCGTGCCGTTCCAGTAGGCGTTGCAGCAGTCGCTGATGTTCACGCGCGCCATCATCCGGTTGTCGACGAAAGCGAAGTCGGAGGCGAACATCTTGAAGAAGTCATGCACGTCGTTGACAGCGTCGAAGACGTCCCGCTCGTCGCGGCGGAAGTTGCCGTCGTCGAAGCTGATCGCCAGGGGCACATCCTCCTGCACGACGCCGTTGTACCAGGAGATGCTCCCGCCGCTCACGCTGTAGACGTTGCAGTAGGGCCCATAGCAGCGCGCTGAGACGCTGCGGTTGCCGCCGCTGCCGGCGATGCTCCATTCGCCGTTCTCGTCGCTGATGACGTCACCCACGCCCGAGACGTCTACCTCCACGTAGCGTGCGTCCTGAGTAAACATGCCGTTGCAGTAAGTGAGAGGTTCGACATCGGACTCGCAGCTGCCGCTGTAGGCGAAGTGCACGTCGTTGTAGCGCCACAGGATCTCGCCGTCGTGGGCGTCGACGTGGGTCACCCAGATGCCGACGGGATCCTCGGTGTGCACGCGAACGCGCCAGACCAGGTGATGCTCGACCTCCGTCTCGGAGAGCGGGTAAGGCAGGACGAGGAGCGTGATCTCATCCTCGATGCTGTCGGTCGCGGGATCGTAGGGCAGGCCCACCTTCGCGAGGAGGACGGCCTCCGCGGAGGACAGGACGGGCGTCGTGTCCAGCTCGATGCCCGGATAGTAGTCCGAGCCCATCACGACGAGCTGCCCCGCATCGGAGAGCACGACACGCACCTTGGCGTCCCAGACCTCGAGCCCCTCGTAAACCTGCTGGAAGTGGGCCGCCCACTTGCTTTGGGCATGGGGCGTCGCGCTGAGGCGGAGCTGGGAGACGTCCGCGCCGAACACCGCGGGCTGCTCCTCGATGAGCTGAACTGCGAGCTCTTCGAGCTGTGTGGCACTGGTCACAGAAGCAGCGAGAGCGTTGCCGCCACCGCCGTAGACCCAGCGCGGCGAGCCCGTGCGGGGATTCCACTCGTAGACCCGCCACTGGCCGCCGAGCCGATCGTTCAGGGAGCGGACGGCAGCCTCGCTGCCGATGAGCCGCGCGTAGGAATCGTGGCGGTAGGTGTCGAAGGCGGGCAGGAGGATCTCGTAGTCCTCGTTCTGCTCGGCGGGCTGGTAGGCCCAGGCGGGGGAAAGGGTGGCCGCAAGGACGACAAGCAGCAGCGGCACAAAGACCGCGCGCATCGATTGCGTTCGAGTCATGGGGAAGATCTCCTTTACTCGCGATGGACGGGAAAGGCTGGCGAGGAGCCGTCGTGCCGAGGGAGCGGACGCCGGGCTACCCGGCATGGGAAGCCGTCTACGGAGGACAATCATAACACGAGCACAAAGCCATGAACAAGCTCGACTTACATTCCCTTCTCAGCACCTTCGTTCCGGAGATCCCGCTCCTCATTGGGAGGCCCTTGCTGGTGGCGCGGCCAAGCGCTATGATCCGATTCCCTCCACGGCCCGATGATTCCCTCGATGTCCCGATCCGACAGCATTCGCATCGTCCTGCTCGCCGATACGCACCTCGGCTTCGACCACCCCCTGCGCCCGCGCGTGGCGCGCAGGCGGCGGGGCCCGGACTTCCTCGCCAACTATCGGCGCGTGCTCGCGCACGCCGCCCGCTGGGGCGCGGATCTCGTCGTCCACGGGGGAGATCTCCTTTGCCAAAGCCGGGCGCCCGGCTGGATCGTGGACCTCGCATACGAAGGCCTCCTCGAACTGGCCGCAGGTGGAATCCCCGTCCTCGTCGTTCCGGGTAACCATGAGCGCTCCGCGCTGCCAGTCTCGCTCAAGCTCTCGCATCCGGACATCCATGTCTTCGATCGGCCGCGCACCTTCCGCTTGCATGTCCGCGAGACCCAGGTAGCGCTGGCGGGCTTCCCCTTCGTCCGGCGGGTACGGGAGGGCTTCGCATCGCTCCTCGCGACGACGGACTGCTGGCGTGAGGCGGCGGACATCCGCCTGCTCTGCCTGCACCAGGCGATCGAGGGCGCCACGGTCGGACCGTCGGACTTCACCTTCTCCGGCGGCGACGACGTAATCCGCCGCGCGGACCTGCCGCGCGAGTTCCATGCCGTCCTCTGCGGGCACATCCACCGGCGACAGCGGCTGCGCGGGCCGTGGCGCCCCTGCGGCCGCGCCCTGCCGATCCTCTACCCGGGCTCCACAGAGCGCACTTCTTTCGCGGAGAGATGCGAGGAGAAGGGTTTCTACCGGCTCGTCTTCACGCGGGACGCGCGTGGTGGCTGGTCGCTCGGCGGGCACGACTTCGTGCCACTCCCCGCGCGGCCGATGGCGGAGATCTACCTGGAGGGGACGCTCGATCGGCGGCGTCTCAGCGAATACATCGCGGAACGGCTGCGGGCCTTTCCGCTGGACAGTGTCGTCCGGATCCGCTGCTCACCGCGCCTGCCGAACGAGATCCGCGAGCGCGTGACGAGCCGCCTGCTCGGCCAGCTCCTCCCCCCCGGCATGAGCCTCCATTTCGGGCGCAGCGGCCCGCCCCGCCGCCGGGACGGCGTCGCCTGAGAGGCGCCGTGCGACCCGAAAAGGGCGAGGCGGGGCCTGGGGCCCCGCCTCGTGGAGGGTGATGAGTGGATGGTGATGGCTGGTTCCGCGCTCCGTTCGTGCCTTGCGAACGACTTGTGATCAGTCCGCCAAGGCGTAGCGGGAGAAGTGGGTGGTCTTGGCCTTGAGTCCCATGGCCTTGTCGTCTTCATACTTGACGTTTGTCTTCAGAGCAGTCCACTGCTCGAGATCCTCGTCGTAGAGCGCGATGACCAGGTCTTCCGGGGCGATCCCGTTTGCACTCAGGTAGTCCTCGAAGTATCCGAGATCGACCTCGAGGGTGACTTCCTTGTCGAACTGAGTGCCGTCCGGGCCCAGCTCCGCCGCGGCAAAGTCGGGATCGTACAGATCGATGGTGATCGTCGTGTCGTCGTCGACGGCCTTCTTCGGTACGTCCACGGTGAGGAAGCGCAGGGTTACACTGCCACCCGTGTTGCGCGTGACAATCTCTTCCGCGTGGGTCTCGCCATCCTCGCCGCGGTCGCCGATCTTGTCGCCCAGGAAGAAGGGCAGCGGTGTCACGGGTTCAGCAATCCGGTCGGTGGCAAGGGGGCTCGTCTCGCGGGAGCAGCCCGTGGCGAGCAAGAGCAGGGAGAGGATCATCAGTAAGAGAGAGGAGAGAAGCTTGGGGGAGCGGAACATTGCGCGGTACTCTATTTAATTGCGACCGCTTCGGCTCACGACCTCCCGTGATTGCCTTTTGTTCGCTGCTGACCCATTTGCAAAGCGAGTGCCAGCGATTCACATTTCCGATCATTTGTGTATCTGTATTGTTCGCAGGGGATTAGAGGGCGACTGCGGCGAGGATGGGCGCGAGGTCTCCGTAACGATTCGCGTTTGCTGTTCGCTCCCGATAGAACGAAACGTTGCGATACCGACGAACTGTACGGCAGTCACACAGGAGCCTGCGGGCACGAAAAGGCGAGGCGGGGCCTGGGGCCCCGCCTCGCTGCTGGGTGGAGTAAGGAGAGTGTCGATGCAAACTGCTGGGCTTGAAGCATGTTCGTGTCAGTCAGAGAGCGCGTAGCGGGAGAAGTGAGTGGTCTCGGCAGTCACCGCGACGGCCACGCCGCCTTCGTAGACGAGGGTGCTCGCAAGGGCGTTCCACTCGCCGCCGTCCTCGTCGTAGAGAGCGACGACCAGGTCTTCGACGGCGATGTCGTTCTCATCCAGATAGTCCTCGAAGGGCGCCAGGGCGAAGCTCAGCTGCACCGGCTTGTTGAACTGCTGGCCGTCGGGACCGAGCTCCACGGTGGCGAGAGCCTCGTCATCCAGTGCACCGTCCAGGAGCGTGTACTTGCTAACAGCTCTGGACGGGACATCGAGGGTGAAGAAGTCCAGGGTCATCTGGCCGCCCCAGCGCGGGGAGACCCAGGTCTCGGTCTCGAGTACCATGGCATCGCCGGCCTCGATGCCGTCGCCGATCTGGATGTTGCCGCCGGGCTTTCCGCGGTCGCCGATGGCGCTTGAGGAGGGGAAGGGCAGCGGGGAGACGGTCTCCCCTTCGGCAGCCGGTGTGAAGGGATTCGACTCATGGGAGCAGCCCGCGGCGAGTACGAGCAAGGAGAGTATCGAAAGCAGAGTCGCGGAGAGGAGCTTGGGGGAGCGGAACATCTCGGTACTCCTTCACTCGGCTGGCTGAATGCCAGGCCTCGGTGACGACCGTTCCGGCTCACGACCTCCCGTGATTGCCTTCTGTTCGTTGATGACCCATCCGCAAAACGGGTGCCAATCGAGTCCGTATCATCTCGCCTGCGTATCTCTCGCCCTCGCAATGAGTTGGCGGCGAGGTTGAGCGCCAGGAGACGCGGACCGCTCGCATCGATATGCGTTCGCCGTTCGCTTCCGGTCTATCGAAACGTTGCGATTCAGACGGAGAAGGCAACGGGGGTGAGCGAGGAGAAGCGCTTCCAGAGCTCGACCATCCGGAAGCGAGTGCCGGACACTGCCTCGATCGAGTGCTGCTCCACGAGGCCGAGGAAGCAATCCGCCACCTTGCGATCGAAGATGACACCGCGATTCTGCGAGATGATCTTGATCGTTTGCTCCTGGCTCCAGGCCTTCCGGTAGGAGCGATCGGTGGTCATCGCGTCGAAGAAATCGGCGATGCAGATGATGCGCGCGCCAAGGGGAATCTCCTCGCCGCGGAGGCCGCTCGGGTAGCCGCTGCCGTCGTAGCGCTCGTGGTGATGGAGGATGTACTGCTTCACCTGCCAGGGGAACTCCACGGCCCGCAGGGACGACACACCCATCTCGGGGTGGCGCTTGATCTCGTCGAACTCCTGCTTCGTGAGCTTGCCGGGCTTGTTCAGGATCTCGTCCGCGATGTGGATCTTGCCGATGTCGTGCAGGTAGGCGCCGATGACGATGCCCTTGCTCGTCTCCTCGTCCAGGCCGAGGTTCTCCGCGATGGTGAGCGCGTAGTGAGCGACGCGGCTCGAGTGACCCATCGTGTAGGAGTCCTTCTTCTCGACGGCCGTGCCGAGCGCTTCGATGACCTCGAGATAGAGGGTGTCGAGCTTGCCGACCTCGCTGCGGACGCTCTCGGCATGTCGCGACGCCTTGAGCTGCTCGAAGATCGCCAGGCTCTTACTGAAATGTCCGTGCGCTTCTTCAGTCTGGTCGGCATCGCGGCACATAGTGCCGAACTCATAGTAGGCCTCCGCGAGCCCGAGCGGCGAGGAGCACTTCTCGTTCATCTCGATGCTGAACTCGAAGTGGGACCGCGACTCGCTCCAGTTGCCCAGAATGCGCTCCACGACGCCCATGACCTTGTGCGCCTCGGCCAAGCCAAGCCGGTCGTCCACTTCCAGCAGCATGGCGATCGCCAGCCGGCAGTACTCCTCGGCCTGGGCCGGCGAGTCCGTGCTCACGAAGAGCGATGCCAGATTGAGGTAGGTGAGGGCGGACAGGTCGTCCACTTCCATGCGCTGCGAGATCTCCAGGCTGAGGTCGTAGTACTTCTCCGCGCTCTGCCAGTCCTCCTTGTCCGCGAAGCTCATGCCCAGGTTGTGATAGGCCTGGGCCAGGCCGAGCTGGTTGCCGGTCGTCTGGAAATCGGGGATGCTCCGCAGGTAACAGCTCATGGCGTTGTCGAAGTCGCCCCGCGCATTGTAGAGAGCGCCCATGTTGTTGTAGATCTTGGCGCGCAGCTCGGGCGAACGGTCCTCGATGAGCTCCAGCGACTGCAGGTACTGCGACTCGGCCTCGTCCCAGTCGCCCTGTTCGAAGTGCGCGATGCCCATGGAATTGTGGATGTCAGCCAGTCCGGAAACGTTGGCCGCCTCGGAGTAGACCTCGAGGGCGATCCGGTAGGCAGCGAGCGCCTCGCCCCACCTGGCCTTGCTCCGGTAGAAACGCCCCTTCTGCTTCAATCCCTCGGCAATCTCGTCGCCGCAGCGCCCCTGGCTCTGCATCGTCAGGATCGAGAGGAGGACTCCGACCGACGCTTCCCACTCCTTGAGCTGCGCATAGAGCTCCGACAGCTGCAGGATCTGCGCGAGAAGGACCTCGTTCTCTTCGGACGTGCCTGACGCGCTCTCCTCGGCGAGGCACGACTCGATGGCCGTGCGGACCCTATCCAGTTCGCGGAGAAAGCCCGGCTTGCCTTGATCCAGGCTCACCGCGTTCTGCATGCGATCGGTGATGCCCTCGATGTCCGCCAGCTTAAGCATCGCTACCTCCCCGCTCGTTCACGCTCCCAGCCGGCTCCGTGTGTTTCTCCACGCCGAGCGACTTCAGCTTCCTCAGCAGGCGCGGGCGGGAGATCTTGAGCATCGCCGCGGCCTTGGTCTTGTTCCAGTCCGTGTAGTCCAGCGTCTTGACGACGATCTGCTTCTCCATGTCCTCCAGGGAGCTCTTGCCGGGTTCGAAGCGGAGCGTGATCCCGCCGCTCGCCGCGGATTCCGCCTCACCGAGCGTCATCGTGGACCGCACGCCCAGCGTCACATCCTGGGGACGGATCACCTTCTCCTTCGAGAGGAGCACGGCGCGCTGCACCGCGTTGCGAAGCTCCCGCACGTTTCCGGGCCACTCGCAGGACATCAGGAGCTGCTTCGTCCTCTCCCCGAACTGCTTGGGCGACCGGTCGTGCTGGGCGCAGAACTGTGCGAGGAAATGCTCTGCCAGGAGGATCACGTCCTGTCCGCGCTCTCGCAGCGCGGGCAACTCCACCGAGACGACGGCCAACCTGTAATAGAGGTCCTCGCGGAAGAAGCCGTCGCGGATCGCGGCTTGGAGGTCGACGTTGGTCGCGGCGAGGATCTTCACCCCCACCGTGATCTCCGCCGTGCCGCCGATCCGCCGGAAACGCTTCTCCTCGAGCACGTTCAGCAGCTTGGCCTGGAGGTTGAGGCTCATGCTCCCGATCTCGTCGAGGAAGAGGGTCCCTCCGTCGGCGACCTCCAGCAGGCCCCTCTTTGCGCTCTTTGCATCGGTGAAAGCCCCCCGCTCGTAGCCGAACAGTTCCGCCTCCAGAAGACTCTCGGGAATCGCACTCGAGTTGATCTCCACGAAAGGCTCGGCGGATTCGCCTCCCCGCATGCCCGAATTGTGCAGAGCCCTGGCGAAAAGCTCCTTGCCCGTGCCCGTCTCCCCCCGGATCAGGATGGAAGGCAGCGACGCCTCCCCCAGACGCTTGCCCAGTTCCTTGATCTCCATGACCTGCGGGCTATCGCCGATGATGTCGTCGAAGCCTATGCTATCGAGGGACGATCCCCCCTTCAGCTTGCTTGATATCGCAACGTCCTGTGGGGAATTCGCATCTCTCAGGCGTGGTTGCTTGATCATGCTCTCTTCTCACCTGTCCATCGAGGTCCATTGAAACGGCACGAGACGTTACACCGCAAGGAATGTGCCACCAGAAGCGAGCAGCACGCTGGCCGGTTCGGGTTCGCGTTGTGCGAGCGGTAACGGCGAAGCCGCGACCGCCGCGGACCACGATGCGCCTCGACCAGGAGCAGTAGTCAACGGCGGGGTACTCCACTCTTCTCCGGTCCTCCGGGCAGGAGAGGAGCCTACTTTTTGCTATGACTTCCCGGGCGAGAGACCCGGGGAGCGAAATCGGTGAACAGCGACATCCGGCCAGGTAGGAGCCATCCTCTCGGCGCGCACGTGCACGGCGATGGCGTCAACTTCGCGATCTACTCGAAGAGCGCGGAGTGTCTGGAGCTGCTGCTCTTCGACGCTGCTGCGGACCCGGCTCCCGCGCGCGTGATCCGCCTGGATCCCGCGCAGCACCGCACCTCCCACTACTGGCACGTGCATGTGGCGGGCATCGGCGCCGGCCAGGTCTACGGCTGGCGGGCGCACGGCCCCTTCGAGCCGGAGCGCGGTCTCCGCTTCGACGGCAACAAGGTGCTGCTGGACCCCTACGCCCGCGCGGTCCTCATGAACGGAAGCTACGACCGCCGGACCGCGACGAGCCCCGGTGACAATTGCGCCGCCGCCCTGCGCGGCGTGGTCGTCGACTCGCGCAGCTACGACTGGGAGGACGACGAGCCCCTGCACCGGCCCTACGGGGAGACCGTGATCTACGAGCTGCACGTGGGCGGCTTCACCAGGCACCCCAGCTCCGGGGTGGCGCCGGATAAACGCGGCACCTACGCGGGACTGATCGAGAAGATCCCCTACCTCAGAGAGCTGGGCGTCACGGCCGTCGAGCTCCTGCCGGTTCAGCAGTTCGATCCCCTCGACGCGGTGCCCGGCAGGATCAACTACTGGGGCTACAGCCCCCTCGCGTTCTTTGCGCCGCACGCGGCGTACAGCTCGCAGCGCGATCCGCTCGGCCCCGTCGACGAGTTCCGGGACATGGTCAAGGCCATGCACCGGGCGGGCATCGAGGTGATCCTCGACGTGGTCTTCAACCACACGGCCGAGGGCGACGAGCGCGGGCCAACGCTGTCCTTCAAGGGACTGGAAAACGGCGCCTACTATATCCTGGACGAGGACCCCGCCCACTACACCAACTTCAGCGGCTGCGGCAACACGATCAACGCGAACCACTCCGTGATGCGCCAGCTCATCCTCGACTGCCTCCGCTACTGGGTGGCGGAGATGCACGTGGACGGCTTCCGCTTCGACCTGGCGTCTGTCCTGTCGCGAGACGGCAAGGGATTGCCGGACGAGAACGCGCCCATCCTCTGGTCCATCGACTCCGATCCCGTGCTGGCCGGTACAAAACTCATCGCCGAGGCCTGGGACGCCGCCGGGCTCTACCAGGTGGGTTCCTTCACCGGCGAACGCTTCGCGGAGTGGAACGGCCCGTTCCGGGACGACGTGCGCCGCTTCGTCCGCGGCGACGACGGCCTCGTGCCCGCGCTGGCCCTGCGCATCGCGGGCAGCCCCGACCTCTACCAGCACCCGGAGCGAGAGGCCAACCGCAGCATCAACTTCATCACCTGCCATGACGGCTTCACGCTCGCGGACCTCGTCAGCTACAGCCAGAAGCACAACGAGGCCAACGGCGAGGAGAACCGGGACGGCTGCGACCACAACTTCAGCTGGAACACCGGCGTCGAAGGCCCGAGCGAGGACCCGGCGCTCACGGCGCTGCGCCTGCGCCAGATGAAGAACTTCCTCAGCATCCTGCTCCTCTCCCAGGGCACGCCGATGCTGTCGATGGGAGACGAGCTGCGGCGCAGCCAGCAGGGGAACAACAACGCCTACTGCCAGGACGGCCCCCTCGGCTGGGTCGACTGGTCGACGCTGCCGCAGGATGGGGATCTCTTCCGCTTCACGCGGAGCCTGCTCGGCTTCACGCGGGACCTGGACATCTTCCGCGAGGAGCGCTTCTGGTCGCAGGACGGCGAGGACGGGCGTCCCCGCATTCGCTGGCACGGCGTGCGTCTGGGCGCGCCGGACTGGTCCAAATCCTCGCACTGTCTCGCCTTCACGCTGCGTTATCCGGAGGCGGACGAGCTCCTGCACGTGATGCTCAACGCGTTCTGGCAGCCCCTCGACTTCGAGCTCCCGACTCCGCCGCCGGGTGAATCCTGGCGGCGCATCGCGGACACGGCGCTGCCCTCCCCCGGAGACTTCCTGTCCGCCCGAGAGGCGCCCGCCGTCTCGTCCGGACGCTACCGCGCGGGGGACCGTTCGGTGGCGATCCTCCTGTCCACGCCGAAGCGATCGGTGTGTGACTAACAGCCTGCTAGGGCGAAGGGATGCCCGTAGGTTTGCGGGCGCGGAGCTGGCGCAGGGAGTCCGAGAAGAAGGGCGCCATCTGCGCCTCGGCGAAGCCAGGGTCCGTCGGGCGCAGGTTCGTGTACCAGTAGATCGGCGCGCCGCCTGCCAGGAGTCGGCGCTGGAGCTCCCTGACCTTCCGGACGTCCGACCGCAGGGCCGCCGGGGAGATCCGGCCTTCGAAGCAGAGCGAGGCCAGCGTGCCCGCGGCCTCGCCGATCGCCCACTCCACCGGATGCAGCCGCGTGCAGCTGCCGGTGATGTGCGTCGTCCCCGCGCACTTGCCGGCGGGGATGAGGTTCGTGACCTCGAGCGGCACGAGGATGTCCAGCGGAAGCTGGAAGGGCCAGGTCTCGCGCGGCAGCGGCTGCTCCTCGCAGTCGCCGGGATGCACGTCCATCGGGTAGTAGGCGATCCCGATCGAGTTGCTGAAGAACTTCCCGCCGAAGCGCTCGCGGTTCAGCGAGGCCGAGATGTCCTGTTCCCGCAGCGGGCGCCGCGTCCGGATGCGGCGCGACTCCCGGACGTAGGGGTACTTGGCCAGGCCGTCGCGCGAGCCGAGCAGGTTCTTGCGCAGCCGGAGTGCTGGATAGCCGCGGCTGCCGTTGTCGTTGGGTAGCTCGGTCTGCAGCCAGTGGAGGAAGCCCAGACTCAGATTCTTCGCCGCGCGCAGCTCGCCGACGATCTCGTCGGGTGTCCCGCCGATCAGGTCGCCGCGGTAGTCGTTGCCGGGCCAGTTGACGATCGCGAGGTCGTTCGGGTAGACGCCCGGCGCGAAGACCCCACGGTCCACGATGCGCCGATACCGCCAGAAGGAGCCCTGCTGGTTCTCCGCCTTGCGGAACATCAGGAGCTCCGACTCGACCTCCTCGCCCTCGTCATCATAGTAGACCACGCGTGGGCTGAAGGGCTGGCGCTCGCGGTTGAGTTCGTAGTCCGGCGGCCGCGGGATCACGTGCTCGCCCGCGCCGGTGTTCTCCACGATGAAGGTGTAGGTGAAGCTCTGCATGCAGCCCGGATCCGCATCTCCCGGCAGGGCGTGCGGCTCCAGGGTCTCCTCCCGGGACTCCGCGCCGGTCACGTGCGGGACGCCGGCGAGCGGCAGCAGGTCTCCCAGCTCGGTCGCGTCGAGGAAGAGCTCCGCCTCGACGCGACGGAAGTCCCCCCGGTTCAGGTCGGCCAGGTCGACCAGCGCGACCCGCTCGCCCTCCCGGTAGGCGCGCAGGGCCTTGTGCCGCAGGAGCAGGCGCAGCCGCCCCGCGTCCCGGTGGGGCGCGATCATCTCCTCGATGACCGCCAGCGCCACGTGCGGCTCGCAGCAGAGACGACTCGCCCAGCAGTTGCCGGGGTTGAGGCCCTCGCCGCCCCCCGTGCCCGCGGCGAGGCGGCGGTGCCGGCGATACCAGTCGCGGATGCGTCGCCGGAAGGCCTGGTAGCGCAAGGTTCCCCCGCCGCGCTCGATGAACTGGTTCTCGTCGGGGACGGACATGCCTTGGGCGGTGAACTGCCCGCCGAGCCAGTCGGTCTCCTCCGCAAGGACGACCGTCCGGCCCGCCTCGCAGGCCGCGAGCGCGGCCGCGATGCCGCCCACGCCACCGCCGATCACCGCGACGTCGGCCCGCAGCACTTCCCTGGGCGCGGCGGCGGCCTCCACGCGGACGACCCGCGTCTCCTGGAAGTCGACGAGCGCAACGCCCTCCGCGCACGCCTCCCCCACACCGGGATGCCAGGGGCGGTCCGGCGCGCAGAGGGCGGCCAGTCCGGCGAACGCTGCGATGCATGCACGGCGCTTGGCGAGCACGGCGATCTCACTCCCTTCCGAATGGCCGCGTTTCCATCCTCGTGTCTCGAGCTGGTCGCCCAGCATATCAGCGCGCTCCGGGCCTGTCGAGGATCCCGCAGTCGGGCTAGCCCGCTGCGCGTTTTTCTCGGCCCGGCGATGTCACACCGGGGATAGAACCCATATATATTTCAGTTATCCATCCATGGCGAGAGACGACGGATCCGTGTCGATGCAGGGCCGGGCGCCCGGGCGCCCGTAACCGGGTTAGGTGATCCCATGAGAAGAACCCTCTCGATCCTCATGAGCCTCTATCTCCTCTCTATGGCTCTGCCAGCCTTGGGCGAAGTCGCCACGCAAGCAGAGGCCCGCCGTGTCGGGGAACGCTGGCTCGAAAGACGGCTCTCGGTCGGCGAGGACTGGGGCCAGCCGGGTGCGGCCCGCATCACCGGCTGCCGAGAGCTGCGCCGCTCGGGCCGCCTTCTCGGCTACCTGCTGCCGGTCGAGCCTCGCGGGCACATCGTGGTCTCGCCGCTGAAGGAACTGCCCGCGGTGAAGGCCTTCTCCGCCCGCACGGACTTCGACCCCGCAGAGCCGGGCTACGCGGATCTGATCCAGGACGCCCTGGAGGCGACGCTGGACTTCCTGGAGGAAGCCTACGGCTCCCTGGACGATCTACCCCCCGGCATCGCCGCCACCGATCATCGGGCCTCATGGCAGAACCTGCTCGCGGGAGGCCCGGCCCCGCGCGACTACGAGATCGTCGGCCCGCTGCTGCAGTCCGACTGGCATCAAATGGAGCCCTTCTGGGACGACTGTCCCCCGGGGGACGGCGGCCTCTGCGTGGTGGGCTGCGTGGCCACCGCCGCAGCGCAGATCCTGAACTACTGGCGCTATCCCCAGTTCGGCGACGGCAGCCACACCTACTATTGGCGCGGCGACGATTCCTGCAGCGGCGACACCGAAGGCCAGTACCTCAGCGCCTACTACGGTGACTTCTACGAGTGGGATCTCATCCTGCAATCCTACCTCGGCGAGTACAGCCCCGCCGAGGCCACGGCGGTGGCCGAGCTGAACTACGAGGTCGGCGTGGCCTTCAACATGGACTATGGCCACTGCGGCTCGGGCGCCAACTTCCTCCCGGCGCTGACCTGCTATGCCGAGTTCTTCCGCTACGCGGAGGGCGTCGAGATCATCGAGCGGATCTGGTACGACGCCGAGGGCTGGTGGAGCGAGATCCGCGCAGAGCTGGACGCCTTCCCGCCACGGCTGATGCACTACGGCATCGTCGGCCACGCGATCGTCTGCGACGGCTATATGGAGGACGAGGGCCACTACTACCACATGAACTACGGCTGGGGCGGCGGCGGCGACGGCTGGTACGCGCTCGACGACCTCTACTGCCCCTGGGGATGCGACTACATGCTGGAGATCATGTGCACCGGGATCGAACCCGCGGGCTACTTCACCGTGACCGCCCCCGCCGGCGGCGAGATCTGGACCCACGGCGAACACTTCGGCGCGGTAGAGTGGTGGGGTTCGGAGGCCGACAGCGTGGTCGTCGACCTCTTCTACGGCCGCAACCTTCTCGCGCGCATCGTCGATTGGACCGTCAACGACGGCGCCGAGACGCCCGCGGGCATCGTCGACCCCGCCTGGGGCACGGGTTCCCAGTACCGGGTCAAGGTGGTCGGCGACGACGAGAAGTTCGGCTGGTCGGAGCCCTTTGGCATCTACGGGGCGGGCGCCTGGGCGGACGCCAGCGCCGACCCCATCGATGACGCCGGCCGCGGCCAGGCCGTCGCCTGGGGTGACTGCGACGGCGATCTCCAGCCCGACCTCTACCTCGTCAACAGCCTCGACGGAAGCCGGCTCTTCGGCAACATGGGCGCTGGCCTCTTCACCGACCTCACCGCGCCCCCCTTGGACGACGACGGCTACGGCCGCGGCGCCGCCTGGGCCGACTACGACAACGACGGCGACCTCGATCTCTACCTCGCCAAGACCGCCGGCGAGGCCAACCGGCTCTTCCGCAACGACGGCCTCTTCTTCACCGAGGCCAGCGACGGCCCCCTGGCCGACGACTCCTACAGCTCGGACGCCGCCTGGGCCGACTACGACAACGACGGGCTCGTCGACCTCTACATCGCCAACAACTACCAGGCCGACAGACTACTGCACAACGAGGGCGTCGGCGTGTTCATCGACGTGGCCGCGCCGCCCCTTGGCGATGCTGGCGCAGGTCGCTCGCTTACCTGGATCGACTACGACAACGACGGCGACCAGGACATCCACCTCGTGCGCTACGGCAGCAACGAGTTCTACCGCAACGACGGCGGCGGGGCCTTCACCGACGTCAGCAACGTCAGCGGGCTCTCGGACAACGGCCACGGCTTCGGCGCGGCCTGGGCGGATTACGACAACGACGGCGACCCGGACCTCTATCTCGCCAACGATGGCGCTAACAAGCTCCTCCGCAACGACGCCGGGATCTTCACGGACGTCACGGCACCTCCCCTGGACGATCCGGGCGCCACGCGCGGCGTTTCCTGGGGCGACTACGACAACGACGGCTGGCTGGATCTCTACCTGGCCTGCGAGGGGGAGAACCGTCTCTTTCGCAACCAGGAGGGCGCGGGCTTCATGGGCGCGACCGATCCCCTGCTCGGCGACACGGGCGAGGGCCAGGCGGCAGCCTGGGCCGACTTCGACGGGGACGGCGACCTCGATCTCTACCTCGTCAACGAGGGCCAGCCCAACCGCCTCTTCCAGAACGACGACGTGTCGGGCCATCACTGGCTGCACGCGGATCTCGTCGGCGGCGCCTCGAACCGCTCCGCCATCGGGGCTCGCGTACGCCTTGTCGCCGGCGGCCTGGCCATGACCCGGCAGGTCGGCGGCGACGCGGGCTTCCACTCGCAGAACTCACTGACGGTCGAGTTTGGGCTGGGCGAGACAGCCAGCGCGGACACGCTGGAGATCCTCTGGCCCAGCGGGCTCGTCGAGCGCCACTACGACGTCGCCGCGGACGCGAGGTACACATACATCGAGGACGACAGCTCCGCGCCGGGGCAGCCGGACGCTGCGCCGGTCTTCGCGCTGCACGGGAACTGTCCCAACCCCTTCAATCCGCGCACGGAGATCCGCTTCAGCCTCGCCGATGAGGCACGGGTCACGCTGGGCGTGTACGACCTGTCCGGCCGCCTGGTCCGCGCGCTGCGGAGTGGCGAGCGGCTCTACCCGGCGGGCACGCACTCGGTCCCCTGGGACGGCCGCGACGATGCGGGCCTCGGCACGGCGTCGGGTGTCTACCTCTGCCAGCTCCGGGCGGGGCAGCTTGCGGCGACGGACAAGATGGTCTTGCTGAAATGAGGCCGCGCATCGCTCCTTGCTAGGCGCTGCCCGTACCAGTCTCCCCCGCGCGCTAGTCGCCGCCCGCGCCGCGCGCCCACGCGGCCGCCGGGGCCGGCGCGCCTGTCTCCTCGTAGAAGACGGGCTCCCCGAGCTCCTTGAAAGAGAAGCGCTGGAAGGCCCGGCAGCCGTCGTAATCCAGGATGCGCAGGTCGTCGGTCTCCCGGAGGTCGTCCAGGACGATGTCGAAATGACGGCCGTAGCGTTCCTTTGCCCGGCCTAAGGGCACTTCGCAGGCGACGAACTTCGTGATTCCCTTCGACTTGAACTTGCCGATGAGATCCTCGTCGAGGAAGGCGCCGTGGGAAGTCAGGTAGATCATGGCGCCATTGCCGGTGAGGATCATTCCTGCCTTCATGGCTCACCTCCTTGTCGCGTCCGCCTTTAGCATTGCCTCGCTTCTGGACTTGTCAACGGCTGCAGCGCGGGAGAGAGAAGATCGGCGAGCCGGATGCAAGCTCAGCTCCTATCGTGCCAGTCGGGATAGGGATAGCTCGCCGCGGGGCAGCGGCCGTAAGCGAGGTCGTCGGCCCAGAGAGCCAGGCGCCGGGACAAGTGATTCCGGCGGGTGAGCCATCGCACCAGGCTGTGAGCCGGGCCCTCCGGGTGGGAGTAGGGACAGACCTTCACGCAGAGCGCACAGTCCGACCCACCGACGCGCCATTGGCGGTAGCAGTCGTCCTGGACTGTCTGCCACTTCAACACACCGCCTATCTCCCGCTTCTCGCCCGCGTCCACGGATCCGGACGGACACGCGTCGACGCACTTTCGGCAGAAGGAGCAGAAGTCCTGCACGCCGAAGACGGCGGGAGGATCCTGCCCGAGCGGCAGGTCGGTCGTGACGACCGCGAGGCGAACACGGGGGCCGAGGCGCGGCGTGACGAGCAGGCCGAGCCGGCCCAGTTCGCCGAGGCCGGCGTCCGCGGCGACGGGCACACACATCACGCGGTAGTTCGTGTCCACGTGCGCACGCGCCTGGTAGCCGAGACGCTGGATGTATCGGGCGAGGACCAGGGCGATCTTCGCCGCCTCGAGATACTCGAAGGCCGTCTCCGTCGTGGCCGGCGAGTCCGGCGCGTGCCGAAGCATCTCGTGGGACATTGGCACGGCCAAGGCTACAGCGTGCGTGTGCGCCAACTCGATCGCCTCACCCCAGCTCCCCTGGGACCGGCCGACATGGCTGTATACGTAGGCCTGATTCAGTGTCGTGCAGCCGACCTCCGCCGCGCCCAGGTAGCGCGCGAAGCCCTTGATCCTCCGCGTGAACTCCTCGGCGGAGGCCTGGACCGTTTCGCCGGAGACGGGGGGCCTCTTGCTTTCCAGATCGCTCACAAGCTCCTCGCAGACCTCGAAGCAGGCCGCCTGGAATGGAGAGTTGAGTGGGTGATGGGTTCTGGAACCGGGCTCCGCTAGTGCTGGCATGGCACGCACACGGTCGTCGAAGCTCCGCTTCTCCGGATGCGAGCTGTAGTAGCTCTCGAAGTCCTCGCTGCCGGGCTCGAGCCGGTAGAAGCGGTGGAAGACAGCGTCCCGCTCGTCGACGCGCGCCTGCGCTCCCATCGAGATCAGCCCTTCGCTCCGGACTTTCACTGAAAGCATAGCGCAGACGGTGCAGAACAGAAAGAGCAGTGCCACAACGACCCAGGAGCGCCCCGGGTAGTCCCAAGACAGAAGCAGTGCGAGCGGGAGCAAGAGAGCGAGCGCGGCGGCGAGCGTGACGGCGGCGGGCCGGCGATCGCCCTCCCGCAAGAAGCTGAGCACGAAAAGCATGGCCATCAGCGCCAGCGCGCCGAAGACGATCCAGGCGAATGCGAACAGCAGAACCACGCTCCTCCATCCTCGCGCGGGTGCCGCTCATGGCGAGACGGCGCCACGTCGCTCAAGGTCCTTCGCCCCCCTGCCCTCCATCGCGATCCAGCGCATCAAGGTACTCGCCGATCGAGTCCGTCTCGACGATCGACGCGCCGCGCGCCGCGAGCGCTCGCGCCTCGGCGGGCTCGTCGACGGTGTAGATCGCCCAGCGCCAGGGGCCGTCCGGCAGGGGCTCATCGCCGGGCGGGAGGATCTTCCGGTCGGCCACGAGCAGGGCGGGCGCCAGCTCACGCGCACGTGACATCGTCCCGTGATCGAAGCTCTCTATTATCCACCCGGTGTCATTCTGGCCGCGCGCCCGGGCAGCCTCCACCAGCTCGCGGCTGAAGGAGATCAGCGTGCAGCGCTCCAGCACGGGCGCCAGCACCGCGAGCACGGCGTCCAGCACGGGCTCGACACCGAAGCGCTCCAGGCTGACCCGCTTGATCTCCACGAGCGCCCGCGCCTCGGACCAGCGCGCCAGCAGCTCGGCGAACTCCGCCAGCGACGGGATGCGCTGATCCGCGAAGCGCTCGCCGAAACGGCGCGGCTCGCCCGCCCCCAGCTCGCGCAGCAATGCGAAATCCATCTTCCCCACGCTCCCCCTCTTGCCGGTGCAGCGCCGGAGCGTGCGGTCGTGGAAGAGCACCGGAACTCGGTCGGCGCTGAGCTGCACGTCCACCTCCAGCCACTTGGCGCCCCGCTCGAGGGCGGCCGTCAGGGCGAGCAGGGTGTTCTCGGGATAGCGGCTGATCCAGCCCCTGTGCGCCACGAGGATGGGCTCTTTCACTCGGCTCTCCCTCACTGCGGGTTCATCTACGCATTCTCGCACTCGGCGCGCATGGCGGCCAGCCATTCCCGGTAGCGTCCGACGAGGTCCGTATCCACGCGCGGCTCGAAGAGGTCGCAGCCCGCGTCCTCCCAGGATTCGGGGCGCGACGCCGCCAGCCAGGCGACGCCCCGCGCTGTGGCCTCGCTTTCGGCAGGGCGACACAGGGGCAGGCCGCCGAGCGCGGCCAGACGGCGGCAGAGCTCCGCCGAGCGGGCGAGCCCGCCGCTGACGAGAAGCTCGCCGGGCGGCGTGTCCGCCTCACGCAGCAGGTCCAGGTTCGCCTGGACGAGGAACAGCACGCTCTCCGCGACCGCGCGGGCTACGCGTTCCGCGGCCGCGGCGTCGCGCGGCTTGCCGCCGGCGAGCAGGGACTCGGGCGCGAACAGGCGCGATGTCGCGTCGTGTCGCCACCAGGGGGAACCCAGCCCGCCCACGGCGTTGAGGAAGATCGCAGGCGTCTCCGCCTCGACTGACGTAGGCGGCGCGGCCGATGCGGGCGCAGCGGACAGCAGCTCGTCCAGGCGCGGGGCCAGGGGCGACAGGTCCCAGTTCTCCTCCGCCCAGCTCAGGGCGGCGCCCGCGCCGTTGACCGTGCCCTCCAGGAGATAGCTCGCTGACGTCACGTCGCTGTCGGCGATGCCGCAGAGCAGGCTCGCATGCCGAGGCGCCTCGGCGCCGGTCGGCAGCAGGACGAAGGCTCCGGTGCCCAGGTTCACATGCGCCCGGCCCGCTGAAAGAGGGCCGCCCGCAAACAGGGCGGCGTTCTGGTCGCCGTTGACGGCAGTGAGGGGGATGCCCGACTCCGCCAGGGGGCCGTAGTCGTGGCGGATGGGTCGCGAGGCGGGAAGCGCCTCGACGGGCAGGCCAAAGGCCGCGAGGAGCTCGGAATCCCAGTCCCGCTCGTCGAGGTTCCAGAGCAAGCTGCGGGAGGCGTTGGCGTGGTCCACTTCGGGCTCGCGTCCGTCGCAAAGGCCCGCCAGGAGCCAGGCGGCCAGCGGACCCATCGCCAGGCGCTCCTCCCGCCGGGCGCGAGCCACGGCCGGCAGCTCCGACAGGGCCCAGGCCAGCTTGCTCGCGCCATAGTGGGGAGAGAGGCGAAGACCCGTGCGACGCGCGATCTCGGGCTCCATCGGAGTCATGGATTCGAGAAGCCCTGCTCCGCGTACATCCTGCCAGCCGACGACCGGCGCCAGGACCTCGCCCGTGACACGGTCCCAGAAGGCCACGCTCGAGCGCTGCACGGCGAGCCCCGCGCAGTCGGGCAGTGCGTCCGCCTCGCCGAGTGCTTCGGCGATCGCCGCGCGCGTCGCGGCGAGGATCTCGCCCGCATCCTGCTCGGCGCGGCCTGGCGCCGGGTGCCGGATCGTCAGCGGCCGTGATGCCGTCGCCAGCTTCCGTCCCCGCCGATCGAAGAGCAGGGCCCGCGTGGCGTGGGTGCCCACGTCGATCGCCAGTGTGTGCGCTCGCTTCATGGCACCAGTATGGGATCGGTGACCCGGATTGCTCAAGCACAAGTGACGCCCGTAGGGCATCCCGGTTCTGTGGAGAGGATCATGAGGATCCGCGGGCGACGTCAGTCCTTGCGGGGTACGTGGCTCATGGCGTGCTCCGCGAGGGCGGTGATGGTGAGGCTGGGGTTGACGCCGGGGTTCGCGGGGATCGTGGATCCGTCGACTACGTAGAGCCCCGAATGCCCGTAGACGCGGCCCTGGCCATCGATCACGCCGTGCCGCGGGTCCGGGCCGATGGGGCATCCGCCCAGCACATGCGCCGTCATCCCCGCGTTCAGCAGCACCTCGCTCACGGCGCTCTGCGGAATCCCGTCCATCTTTTCCGCAAGCGCCTTCGTCACTGCCTGTGCCTGCGGCAGGCGGACCGGTACTCGCGCGCGCTGCCTCTCGTCCGTAGACGCCAGCGCCTTCCCGAAAGGCCACCACCAGCGTCGGCGGCGGCGCAGCCGCATACTGTTGTCCACGGTCTGCATGACCAGCAGGATGACGCTGCGCCTGGCCCAGCCGAAGGGCCAGCAGCTGCGCAGGAAGACGATCGGGCGCCGCAGCACCTCGCGCAGCCACTTCAGGCGACGCAGGCGCGCGTCGGGCTCGTCGACGAAGAGGGTGGCCAGGAAGCTCATCAGATCAGAACCGGCGGGGTAGCGGACCGGCTCGACGTGGGTGTCTTCGTCCGGGTGCATGCTCGAGGTGATCGCCAGTCCGCGCGAGTAGTCGACGTCGTCGTTGCGGGCGCTGGCCCCGCAGAGGGCTTCGCTGTTCGTGCGCACGCGCGCACCGAGCGCCGGCGGCAGACCGTTCAGCGTGCCCTTCTCGCGGCAGCGCAGGAGGAGGTTCACCGTGCCGAGTGCGCCGGCGGCGAGCACCACCTGTCGGGCCATGAAACTGCGCCGGCGCGGCAACAGGGATGTACTGCTCCGGGTCTCCAGCAGGTAGCCGCCGCCATCACGCCTGCGCAGGAGCTCCACGCGCGTCTCGGGAAATAGCGTCGCGCCCAGCCGCTCGGCCAGGTAGAGATAGTTCCGGTCGAGAGTGTTCTTCGCTCCGTAGCGGCAACCGACCATGCAGCCGCCGCAGAAGTTGCATCCGGTGCGTTCCGGGCCGCGCCCGTCGAAGTAGGGATCGGGCACCGTTACGTCGGGTTCACCGAGGAAGACCCCTACGTCCTGCAGCCGGAAAGTATGACCGCGACCGCTGTCCTCGGCCACGCGGCGCAGGAGCTCGTCCGCCGGGGTGGCCTCCTCGAGGGTGGCGACTCCCAGCATCCGCTTCGCGCTGCGGAAGTGGGGCGCGAGCACCTCGCGCCAGTCATCCATCTCCGCCCACTGGGGGTCGTCGTAGAAGGCGTCGGGCGGCTCGAGCAGCACATTCGCATAGCCCAGGCTGCCGCCGCCGAGGCCGGCTCCGTGCAGGACCATGACGTTCGCCAGCGGAGTGACTCGCAGGATGCCGAAGCAGCGCAGGGCCGGCAGCCAGAGATACTTGCGGACGTTCCAGTTGCTCTGCGGGAAATCGCCGGGCCGGTAGCGCCGACCCTCCTCGAGCACGGCCACTCGGTAGCCCTTCTCCGCGAGGCGCAGCGCGCTGACGCTGCCCCCGAAGCCGGACCCGACGATGATGAAATCGCAAACCTCGTCCGTGGACAGTGGCCACCTCCGGCCGCGGCGTCAGCCGCGTGTAAAGCAGCGGGACACGATGCGCAGCAGGCGGCGCAGGCCGCTCAGGCGCGCCGTCGGGGAGCGGGAGAAGAGCAGCCGGAGCGCCCCGGCGAGCCCGTGGTACAGGTCCTTCCCATACGGGAACCACCAGAGGTCGCGACGGATCTGCGGCAGCAGGTCGTCGACGAGCACCTGCGGCCAGGTCATCTCGTCGAAGCCCTCGCGGCCGTGCGTGCGGCCGAAGCCGGACTGCTTGCAGCCACCCCAGGGCGCCTCCGGCATGCCGTGGTTCATCAGGTGGTCGTTGACCAACACCGCTCCCGCCTCGATGCGGTGCGCGAGACCACGGGCGTACCAGCGGTCACGCGACCAGACCGAGGCGCTCAGCCCGTAGTTCGTGTCATTGGCCAGAGCGACCGCCTCGTCCATATTGCGGACGGTCATCACGCCCAGCACCGGGCCGAAGGTCTCCTCACGCATCACGGCCATCGTGTGATCGACGCCGGTCAGGACGAGGGCGGGCAGGAAGCTGCCGCCGGCGACTGGCGCTTCGGCCCGGGCAAAGACCGTGGCGCCGCGCGACAACGCATCCTCCACCTGCTCCCGCACCGCATCGGCCTGCCGCTCCGTGGTCAAGGCACCGATGTCGCTGCCGAAGTTCTCGTCGGAACCGATCCGCAGCGTTTCGACCTTCTCTTTCAACAGAGCGAGGAAGCGCTCGCTGACCGCCTCGTGCACGTAGATGCGTTCGACGCCGCCACAGGATTGGCCGCAGTTCTGCATGCCGGCCCACACGGCCCCCGACGCTGCACGCTCCAGATCCGCGTCCGGGCAGACGAGCATGGCGTCGTTGCCACCGAGCTCGAGAACCAGTGGCGTCAGCGTCTCCGCGGCCTTGCGCATCAGGATCCTGCCGACGGGAATCGAGCCTGTGAAGAAGAGCTTGTCGATGCCCGCGTCAAGCAGGGCGCTGCCTGCCACCCGACCGGGCAGATTGATGTGGCGAAAGATCCCGTGGGGCAGGCCGGCCTCCGTGAAGCAGCGCTCCAACTCCCTTCCGGTGGCCTGTGTCTCGCTTGCGACCTTCAGCACGACGGCGTTGCCAGCGAGCAAGGCCATCACGACCTCGGAGAAGGGGATGGCGAAGGGGTAGTTCCAGGGCGAGATGATGCCGACCACCCCGTGGGGCCGGCGCAGGATCCGCGTGCGCTTGTTGGCTAGGAGGATGCTGCTGGGCCGAGGACGCCGCTCCCGCAGGAAACGCGCAGCGCGGCGCGAGTAGTAGTCAGCAGCCATCGACGACGGAAGCAGCTCGGTGCCCATGGCGTCGATGCGGCTCTTCCCGCAGTCGGCGGCGATCACGGCCGCAATGTCGTCCGCGCGATCGACGAGAAGGTCGCGCACGCGGCGCATGTGTCGCGCGCGGAGCCTCACCGGCTGCGCGGCCCAGGCGACTTGTGCGGTTCGGGCGCTATGCACGAGGCCCGGCACGTCTTCGGGCCTGTCCAGCGGGGATCGGCCGATCTCTGCCCCGGTGATCGGATCGAGGCAGATCGTGTACTCGCTGGTCTGATTCTCCATGGAGGACCTCACTCCGGTGGTAGAGGATCCTGTTAGCAGCCTCCTGGAGATTCTAACGGGAGAAGAGGCGAGCGCTCAACTCCTCGATGGGTCGTCCAGCGATATCGCGGACACCCTGCGCCGCCCTCAGCGCACGCCGGCGCTGTGATGGGCGACGTCGCCCTCGCCGGCGTTCGCAGCGATGGATTCCCGGACGAGCTGGCGCAGCTCCGCCATCTCCTGCTCCAATGACGCGATCTCGCCGGCCTGGATGCGCAGCCTGCGCGCCAGCTCCTGGACAGCGACCACCGACACGCCGTTCAGATCCAGTGAGGCGATGGTATTGTCGTCGTTACCCAGACCGAAGAGGGTGAAGAAGTCCTGGGCCATGGGGCCGATGTGCTTGACGCCATCTTTCTCCGCCTTGTAGTTCCACTCGCTGACGGACAAGGCGAGGAGCTTGTCGAGGATCTCCCCACCGTCCAGATCGCGGAAGTTCTCCTTCAGGTTTCGATCCGAGGAATCCACCCAGTTACCGCCCAGGCTGAGGTAGGCGCCCGTCGAGATCGCGGAGTCCGCAGTGTTGCTGCAGGGCAAGACAGTGCCCCCGCCGCATCGCGACGGGGGCAATCGTAATTGCAGCTCTGTGTGCCGGCGGCAAGGCGCCGGTCTTCGGACGATCGTCTAGTACAGGCCCTTGATCGTGGACCAGCTGCCGTCCTCGGTGGGCGTGATCACGCCGCCGAGCATGATGGAGTTGATGTACCAGCCGGGGTAGGTGACGCTGCTGTCCGTGCCGAACTTCACCGCGAGCGTGACCTCCTCGCCGATGAACTGGCTCAGATCGAAGCAGTCCTTCATGTAGGCCACGATGTCGTCGGTGAAGCCGGGCTGCATGTCCACGCACCAGGCGTAGTAGCTGACGCTGTCGCTGATCTCATCGTCGGGATAGCCGCCCATGGGCTCGATGACCACCCAGGCGCCGCCAACGTAGACCTCGACATTACCGCCGTCGTACGAGTTCTCGATGTCGTACCAGTGGCACATCTCGAGCAGGTAGCCGGCATCGGTCACCGTGAAGCTGCCGAGGATGGCCCTCTCGCCAGCGTCATTGGGATAGTCGCCGTTGAGAACCGTGCCGAGTACGTTCTCGACCGGATTCCCGTCGCAGTCCGTGGCGGGATCCTGGTTCGAGGCCCCGTACGCCCAGATCGAAGCGCCCTGGGTGTCGCACATCTCCGTGGTGAAGGTACCGTCCCAGACCCAGAACCAGCAGTTGACGTCGCAAGCCACGCGATTCTGCTGGGGCTTGACCAGGTCGACCTTGTTGGCCAGGACCGGCCCCGCCAGGAGTGCGATGACGGTTATAGCAACGAGCAATTTCTTCATGAAGCTCCTCCTTAAGATGCCATGGCTTCGGAGGCCAGGATCTCGACGGAGAAGCGTCGGTGCGGAGCAGAGGAGCGATCCAGTGACGTTCGTCGAGGATCCGCGTCCCCGTCCTTGACCCGGGTTTGATCGAAGGGGGCGCGGAGAACCTGGTCCTCCCGATACGGAGATAGTCTAGCGTATACCCGACTCCGGTATCAACGATGTAATACAGTTGTGGCCCATCTCAGGACAGATGGGCTGCTGCGCTCTCGATCGAAACTCGAGCCACCACGGGGTAACTGCCGATAAGTATTACAGAAGCATGATTCCGGGAAGGAATACGAGCCCGACGCCGACCTCTACCATGCGGCGATCGACAGCCTCGTCGCCATGGGCGGGGACGCCGTGACGCCCTGTATCCTGGCCCTGAAGAACCGAGACGTGGCGGTCCGCTGCGGGGCGGCCAATGCCCTGGGCCGACTGGGCGATCCACGCACGGTGAAGCCACTGCTCGAGCGCCTCCGCGACCGCAATCCCGGCGTCCGCCACGGCGCCTCGGGATCCCTCTACCAGCTCACGGGCCAGGATCTCTCCGATGACGAGTACGAGTCCTGGGAAGAGTGGTACGAACGCAGCTACAAGCCCGGCATCTGATTCGCGCTGAACTCCCGTTCGAAAGCGCGGGCAAACGCTCGGGCAGAAAATCCGGTACTCCTAATCAGGGTCGCTAAGATCGGCCCAGTCGGGCGGAGGGAAGACGCGCTCGTGCAGCTTGCCGATCTGCAGTGTGACCATGACGCCGACGAAACTCCGGCCGCCGTTCAGGTTGCCGAAGACCTCCCCACCGAGACCCAGCGCGCTGAAGGGACCGAGGCGCGGCGCGATGTAGCCCCCCAGGGCGAAGGCCAAGCCGCCGGTGTCCGCGAAGGGAACGGGTTCGTCCTGGAAGAGACCGTGGTCCACGGAGCGCACGAGGCTGGGCCCGAGAGCCGCGTAGAAGCCGGAGTCACGGTTCACGTGCGCCAGGCCATAGAGCAGGGCAAGGTCCCAGACCAGCTCGTCGAACACGAGCCAGCCTAGGCCGCCGACGCGCGCGCCCAGCACGTGCCGATCATAGTGCGCGTAGAGGCCGAGGGCTGTCATGGGCTCGTCTCTGGGCCAGCCCGCACCCATGCCTGCTTGGAGGCGCAGCCGCGTGCGGCTCCAGGCGTCCGCGGAAGGGCCGGCATGGGCCTGTCCCGCGAGGGTGAGGCAGAGACCAAGCAGGAGCAGGCGCATCCGGGCGTGCTTCGTTTTCCGCGATAGCATCCTCAATACCATCCTCCCAATGTGCATCCGATCCTGGTGCAGAATCCTGCTCGCTGAACGAGAAGGATCGAAACCAGTCGATCGGGAAGCGCCAGCGCAGTATACGGGATAAACTACTGGGAACCACAGGGCAACTCGGCTACCCTGAGGATCCGGTTGATCGAGACTCCTTTCCGGGCTATCCGAGGAGGTATTGATGAGGGCCGATTGCCTCGATCCTCGCCGGGGAGCCCTTCTCCTGATACTTTTGGCCGCTGCCGCTCTCACCAACGGTTCCGATCTTCCCGAGTACTTCGTCCTCCCACCTCCGCTTTCCGAAGACACCTTTCCCTGCTCCGACTGCCACTCCGACCTGGATCCCGATCCGACGCCTCGCGTGCTGGACGAGCACGATGAAATCGTCGAGTCGCTCGATCACGCCCGCCAGCAACGCTGGTGCCTCGACTGCCACAACCCCAGCGACCGCGACAGGCTGCGCCTGGCAGACGGCGACCTCATCGACTTCGGTGATTCCTACATCCTATGCAGCCAATGCCACGGCACCATCTTCAGGGACTGGAAGGCCGGCGTACACGGTAAGCGCACCGGCTACTGGAACGGCCGGAAGGAATACCGCCTCTGTGTCCACTGCCATGATCCTCACAATCCGCGATTCAAACCCATCGCTCCAAAACCTCCGCCACATCGGCCGGCGTGGATCGGTTGCATCGACCTCGCAGGGGCTCTACCCCGGGACGGTCGGCACGAGGATTCCCAAGATCACTCGAGGGGGGAGCCATGAAGAGGATCGATGTGGAGCGCAGGGCCATGAACCGGCGTAGCTTCTTGAAGCTCGCTGGCGGTTCGGCGGCCACGCTGGCCATTCCCGTTGGCAGTTCGGAGGCCTCCATCTGGGACGCCTTCTTCAAGAAGAACTTCCGGGAACTGGAGCCGGCCGAGATCGCCGGGATCATCGAGGGCCTGAACCGTCGTTACGAGAAGGAGTACGGCGGGTCCTTCCAGATCAAGGCGACACCCGCCATCCCCGATGTCAAGTACGGCTACGGGCTCGACCTGTCGCGCTGCGTCGGTTGCCGCCGCTGCGTCTACGCCTGCGTCGAGGAGAACAACCAGTCCCGCGATCCCCAGGTTCATTGGATCAGCGTACTTCGCTTCAAGAGGGGCGAGAAGTGGGTCACCGATCTGGAAGAAGCGGACCTGTACTATGACGCCGACGAGGTGCCCGAGGACGGCTACTTCTACATGCCGGTCCAGTGCCAGCAATGCGAGAATTCACCCTGCCACAAGGTCTGCCCGGCCAAGGCTACCTGGAAGGAGCCAGACGGAATCATCGTCATCGACTACGAGTGGTGCGTGGGTTGCCGCTTCTGCATGGCCTCGTGCCCCTACGGCGCCAGGCATTTCAACTGGGCTAGGCCCCACATCCCCGAGGCCGAGGTCAACCGCGACACCCACTACTTCGGCAACCGGCCGCGCTCGAAAGGCGTGGTCGAAAAGTGCACCTTCTGCATCCAGAGGGTCAGGGAAGAGCCGGGTCGCTATCCGGCCTGCGTCGAGGTCTGCCCTGTGGGGGCGAGGAAGTTCGGCAATCTGCTCGATCCGGAAAGCGAGATCCGATACTGCCTCGATAACAAGCGGGTCTTCCGCCTCAAGGAGGACCTGAACACGAATCCGAAGTTCTTCTACTTCTTCGCCACCTGACCGTTCGACGGAGGCGAGCATGTCGAACGTACTGCGGCATTTCTTCGAGGCCTGGAAGTCGATCTTCAAGGGGAACCGCTACTACGTCGCCTGGATCGGGTTCCTCCTCACGCTAATCGCAGTCGGGGCGCTCGCGTATGCGAGGCAGCTCGAGCGCGGTTTAATCGTCACCGCCATGCGCGATCCGGTCTCGTGGGGATTCTACATCTCCAACTTCACCTTCCTGGTCGGTGTGGCCGCCGCGGCGGTCCTTCTGGTCGTCCCCGCCTATATCTACCATTTCAAGCCGATCAAGGAGATCGTCCTCTTCGGAGAGCTGCTGGCCGTGTCCGCAATGATCATGTGCATGCTCTTCGTGGCCGCGGACATGGGACGCGTAGACCGCATACTGCATATGATGCCGGTCCTCGGAACGATGAACTTCCCCGCCTCCCTGCTTGCCTGGGACGTCCTCGCGCTGAACGGATACCTGCTGATCAACCTCTTCATCTCCTTCTATGCGCTCTACAAGATGGCCCACCGCACCGAGTACAACCTGAACGTGATCAAGCCTCTGCTCATCCTCTCCATTCCCTGGGCCGTGAGCATCCACACCGTGACGGCCTTCCTCTACAACGGGCTCTCCTCGCGACCCTTCTGGAACGCCTCGATTCTCGCGCCGAGATTCCTGGCCTCAGCTTTCTGCTCGGGGCCCGCGGTGATGATCCTCATCTTCCAGATCATCCGCAAAGTATCGAGGATCGAGATCGAGAACAAAGCCATCTACAAGATCTCCGAGCTGATCGCCTACGCGATGGGGATCAACCTCTTCCTCTTCGCCGCCGAGTTCTTCAAGGAGTTCTATTCGGGCAGCGTGCACCTGACCCCCATGAAGTACCTCTACTTCGGCTTGCACGGATACGATGCGCCCGTTCCCTGGATGCGGGCTGCCTTTCTCTTCAACCTGACTGCCTTCTTCCTCTTCCTGATCCGGAGGGCGCGCGAGAACCTGCTCGTTCTCAACATCGCCTGCGTGATGGTGATTTTCGGGGTCTATATCGAGAAGGGGATGGGACTCGTGATCCCCGGCTTCATACCGAGCACACTGGGAGAGATCTACGAATACACGCCGACCTGGATCGAGAGAGGCGTCGCGCTGGGGATCTGGGGGTTCGGCGCACTCATCTACACGCTACTCGTGAAGTTCGCGATGCCCATCTACCTCGGGAAAGTGAGCTTTCCCCCCACGCAGGATGTCATCGCCACGGACTGAATCACGAGCCCGCCTGCGGGGGAGGGCGCCCTCGCAAACCTCAACGGCTCCCCTGCTTTCATTTCCCTGCAGAGGGATTCCGCGGTGGCGCGGAACCGGTCTGTGTTAGAATCCCTGAATACTCGGAGGTGAGAGCCGTGCGGACGAAGCATGGGATGCTTCTGGCGTTTCTGCTTTCCGGTTCGATGACAGTCGACGCCGTGGATGCGACGACCCTACGCGAGATGTATGAACTCGCCGGTCCGGAGAACGGCTACGACCGCTACATCGAGCTCGAGTGCGGGGAGATCTACACGGGCGGGCTGCAGATCGGGCCCAGCTTGCGCCCCTACAGCGACCAGCTCGTGGGAGAGCCCGGCCAGGACGTCCGCATCGTCGGTAACGGCGCCATCCTCGACCTGCAGGGGCAGCGCCTCTGCATATCCTACTGCAACAATCGCCTGGACATCGACGACTGCGTCGTCGTGGGCGGCGACATCCGCTTCCGCGGCCTCGACTGGGTCGATCCGGTCGGCGTGCCCACCGGCTCGGTCACCCATGTCACCTTCTATGGCCCGCACGACTATGGCGTGCGGCTCTTCGGCACCGGCCCCGGTATCACGGTCGAACGCAACCTCCTTGTCGACGCCGTCGACACTGGCTTCGACTTCATCTACACGACGGGCATCTCCTCGGAGTGGTTGACCACGGGCACGAGCATCAGCGGCAGCGTGCAGGTGGGATGGCCGCTGATCATGGAGAACTGGAGCTACCACACGCACCCTCACGACAACCTCGATCCTCTCGCTCACTTCTCCTTCTTGTGAGAGTACGGCTGAGTGGAGCCGCAACCCTGGCCGGGCGCCGAGGATCCCCCCTTCAACAACGTCATCGGCATCGATCCGGAGCTCGTCGACCCCGAGAACTGGGACTTCCGCCTCGCGCCGGGCTCGCCCGCCGAGGGCTACGGCTGCCAGAGCTTCCCGCCCGGAGGAATCCGATCACGACTGGGCCGGGATCGAGCAATGCTGGTCGACACGCCGACGGAATGGCCCGCGCGGCGGCGGGAGCGCCTCGAGGTCTCGGGTCTCATCGAGAGCGACACGAGCTGGGAGGCAGACACGATCCTGGTCACGGGCGATGTCGAGATCATGGATGGCGTGACCCTCGCCATCGCCGCCGGTGCGAGGGTGGAGTTCCTGGGGCACTACGCCCTCACGGTACAGGGACGCCTTCTTGCGCTCGGCACGCCCGAGGACTGGATCCTCTTCACGAGCGCGGATCCCGGCGCCTTCCAGATCGACTCGACCCTCGCCGGCGCCTGGAACGGCCTGCGCTTCGAGGGCACGCCATCGAGCAATGACGACTCCCGGCTGGAGCACTGCGTCGTCGAGTACTGCAAGGCCGTCCGCGACACGGCTTTCGTGGGCCCGCTCGTGCTCGATCGCTTCTCCGGCCTTCGTGTGATCAACTCGGTGATCCGCCACAACGTTGCCGACTACGGCGGCGCCCTTTTCTGCATGGCCGGCGCGGCCCCCCGCCTGATCGGCTGCTTGATCACGGACAACTACGCCTTCGAGGGCGGCGGCGCGATCTACTGCCTTGACGCATACCCGCGACTGATCGCCTGCACGCTGACCCTCAACCACGACCTCAACCCCGAGCCCTTCGATCCGGCCGCGGCGCTGCTCTCCTTCCACTCGAAGCCGCAGACGCTGGGCAGCATCCTCTGGCAGAACAGCACGTACTACTTCCTGCCCTCGCAGTTCTACGAGGCCAAGTCCTACTACACGCGCTTCAACGACATCGACGGGGGCTATGCCGGGGAGGGCAACTTCGATCTGGATCCGCTCTTCCTCGGCGCTGGAGACCATCCCTTCAGTCTGAAGGCGGACTCGCCCTGCGTGAACGCCGGCTGTCCCGACAGCACGGGGCTCGGACTGCCTGCCTTCGACCCGGCGGGCAGCCCGCGGATCATGGGCGGGCGACTGGACACCGGCGCCTACGAGGGCAACCCGGAAACGGACGCCATCGCCACGGTGCCCGGCACGTTGCGCCTCCACCCGAACCACCCCAACCCCTTCAATCCGTCGACCCGCATCCGCTTCACGCTCCCGCGCGTGGCGCAGGTGCGACTCGACGTCCTCGACGCGCGCGGACGCCGTGTCGCCACGCTCGTGAATCAGGAACTACCCGCCGGCACGCACAGCCGCAGCTGGCGGGGCAGGGACGCGCGGGGACGTCCCGCCGCCTGCGGCGTCTACATCTGCCGGCTTCGCGACGATCGCGGCGCCGTGGCCTGCCAGAAGCTCCTGCTCTTGAAATGATCCCGCCTCGATGCCGGGGGCATGTTTCTTGTACATCATCACAGGGATAGCTGCGATCCCTGGAAGGGGCGTCAGGGTCTTGGCGCCGTAGCCTGAGGGTTCGCAGGGGCGAAGAGTCTCGGGCTATATCCCAGAGTGACGTACAAGCGACATCGGCGGCGGTCGTTCTGCTCACTTGAAGCGGACATTCCTACCGGGGGCCTATGATGAAGAAACTCCTGCCTCTTGTCCTCATGTTTCTCCCTGGCAGCATCCTCGCGAATCCTTCCTTCACCGTGGGGAGCAATCCCTACGAGACGGTGCACGCCTATCCCCATGACATCTTGAAATGGCCGGGTAGCGGGGTCTTCCTCTCCTGGAATCCGCAGACGCTGCCCTGGCAGGGGGATGTGACGGACATCGACAATCGGCCGTCGGAATCCTACACCAACAACTACCAGGAGGTGGAATTCGCACCCCCTTCCGGCTATGAAGGCGATCCCGGCGACGTCCATTCGTGGATGCGGGTATCATCCTACGTCTACAGGCAGCAATTCACCCTCGGCAGCCTCCACGACACGAAGTACGGCAAGTTCCTCGTCGGACTCTCGAACACTTCGTTGAACATGGAACTGGCGGCGAACGGAGTCGCCCGCGCCGCGGAATCCGACGGCGGGGAGACGGAATACCGGCTCGTACCCTTCGAGGGCGAGACCAACAGCGCCAAGGACGACTACGAGGTCAAACTCGTCTTTGCCCGGCAGCTCTTCCAGAATCCCTTCGGCTTCAAGGTCAGATACATTCACAAGTCTTCGAGCACCCCGGACGGCTACGTGAAGTTCACGCGGGACGGGACCACCTATGTCGTCCCCCATCTGACCTGGGGCTGGGCGACCACGGGCTGCAATCACATCTTCGGCTACTCGAGTATCAACGCCGATGCCTTCTTCCAGAACAGCTACAGCGTCTTCAAGGGACGGCAGCTGGATTTCCAGGCCAGCTACGAGCACAACGGGAACCACAAGAGCGGCATCCGCTACCGCACGCGCCGGGAAGACGGCGAAAACTACCAGTGGCAGTACGATGAGGGAAGCGAGTTCGAGGGCAGCTACAACGTCGACCAGTACTGGAAGGACAGGCAGTCAGCCAAGCTGCTGCGAGCCTACTCCAAGATCGGGTTCTGGCGGATCGGGGACTTCGACGCAGGCGTCCTCTTCTTCCTGCAGCGCGGCTCGTTGAGCGAGACGGAAGTGAGCAAGCTGGTCGATAGCGATCCAGACTCGCGGGACGATGCGAAGGAGTACATCATCGAGACGAATCCCTTCTTCAACTACCGCTTCAAGGGCGGGTATCTCGACTTCGGCATGCTGGTGGAACTCTCGCGGACGGGGATGAACAACACGGTGACCCGCTGGAACGACGTCAGCCACACCGATCAAGCGGATGTCCTGCGGTCGAGCTCTCCCTACACGGGCTGGAGCCCGTCCTGGGAGAGCTTCTCGCATGGCAGCGAGTGGTTCTTCGCCACCGGTTTCGAGGCGAATTCGTCCATCGGGGTGTACAAGCGGACCGCCCTCCTGACCAGACTGACGGTCCTGCGGAAGTACACACGCAGCGAGAAGATCTACGGCCAGTCGGAGATCCCCGACGGAGGAAGCTCCTTCGAGTTCCACCAGACACACCGCAGGAACAACTACAAGGCCGAGACCTGGATGACCGGAGCCTTCGGCCTGTCCTACGGCTGGGGACCCGTGCAGACATATCTGACTCTTCAGCTTCCCCTCGGCTACCTGATCAGGCAGAACACGAAGCTGCGGGACAATGCGGAACTGCTGTTCGAGCACGAGAAGCGAAGCATGTGGCAGGTGCAGCAGCCGACATCCATGCGGCTCATGGTCGTCTACGCTCTGGGTTCCTGACGGCCGGCGTCAGCCAGGCAAGGATCCGATCAGAGCCGCGCGCCGCAGCGCTTGCAGTAGAGGGCGCCGACATCGTGCCCCTCGGCGCTGCACTCCGGGCAGGCCTGGGTGCTCACCTTCCCACCCTCGGCGCGGGTCATCTCCGAAGCGACGATCCCCGTCGGCACCGCGATGATCGCGAAACCCAGCATCATCACCACCGCCGCCACCGCCTGTCCCAGCGAGGTCTGGGGAGAGATGTCGCCGTAGCCCACGGTGGTCATGGTGACGATGGCCCAGTAGATGCTGCGGGGGATGCTCGTGAAGCCGTGCTCCTCGCCCTCGATGAGGTACATGACCGAGCCGAACACCACCACCAGCGTGAGCACCGTGAAGATGAAAACCAGGATCTTACGGGCGCTCGCGCGCAGCGCGCGGGACATGACCTCGACCTCGTGAAGGAACTGCACCAGCTTGAGCACACGGAAGATGCGCAGCACGCGCAGGATGCGGATCACCAGCAGGTACTGGCCGCCGGGAAAGAGCAGGCTGAGGTATGTGGGCAGGACGGCGAGCAGGTCCACCACGCCAAAGAAGCTGGTGGCGTAGCGCCAGGGCCGGCCGATACAGGCGAGGCGAAGCAGGTACTCGAGGGTGAAGAGGATGGTGAACAGCCACTCGGTGGCGCTCAGCAGAGAGCCGTGCTCCGCGCGGATGGCGCTCACGCTGTCGGCCATCACGGCCGCCACGCTGATCAGGATGCCCCAGATCAACGCGACGTCGAAGAGCTTGCCGGCGCGGGTGTCCGCCTCGAAGATGATCTCGTGCAGGCGGGCGCGCAGCGGGCTCTCCGGCTTCTTCTTCTCCAGCGGCGGCGGCATGGACCGGAAGATAGTCGAGCGTGCGAAATCCGTCGATGAATATCGCCCCCGCCCTCGGACGGGCGGGGCTTTGTCTATTCGGGTAGATTGGCGCCGCCGTCGTCGAGCTTCTCGGGACGGCGCCAGTAGGCGAACTGGGGCGTCCACTCCGCTTCGTCGATGCCGGCAAGGCCCAGCAGATGCCACAGGGAGCAGTAGAGGTCGCCCGGGCCGAAGACGCAGTCGTTCTTGCGGAGGACGCGCTCGCCATCGCGCACGTAGACAACCGCGCCGGGCATGTTGTCCGAGCCCTCCATGGCTGTCTGCTCGCGGATGTAGTCGCCCCCGCCATGGGAGGCCAGCCGGAAGCGCCAGCCGCGCGAGTTCGCGAAGCGGCGCTGCGTCTCGGGTGGATCCTTGGACACGAGCACCACGGACATCGCCGACTCCAAGTGCGACAGCATGCCGTTGAAACCGTCCGCCCAGAGCGTACAATAGCGGCAGCCCTGTCCCATGTTGTGGATCATGAGCAACTTGTCCCGACCGGCAAAGAGATCGAGCAGGGTGATTTTCCCCTCGAGCGTCTCGAACTCGTAGTTGGGCACTTCCCGGCCCTCGCTCGCTTTGCGCAATTCGACCAGTTTCTGCGCCAGCTCGAAGATCTGTTTCTCGATCGCAACGATCTCCTGACTTGCCATCATTTCCTCCGCTTCAGTCAATGTGCTGCATGGGAAAACCGATGTCCCTGGCCCTTGGCATCGCGATAGGGACTGCATCATCGTTTGAGAGTGGCTCCGGGCGTGTCCGGGGCTTCGAGCCTGACCCGCCACTTCACCGCCTCCTCTTCGTAGTTCCCCTCCGGTTCGTTCGCCTGCCAGGCTTCGTAGAGCCTTACCAGCTCCCGGATCACTCCCTGGCCGTGGAATTGACGACTCGCATCCGAGGTCTCGCATATCTCGGCGATATTCAGGAGCAAGGGCTCCACCTCGGCGTAGCGTCCCAAGCCAAAGAGGGAGCGAGCGAGACCGCGCTGGCTGTAGAGGACCCCCGGATGTTCGGGCGGGAATACGCGCCGGCTCATGTCCAGCGCCTCCCGGTAGCGCAGCATGGCCTCCGCCTTGCGATCAAGCGCGTAGAGGCAGTTGGCCAGGTTGTTCAGGCTCCGCGCCACGTGGAAGTGATCGCTCGTAAATAGCCGTCGGTAGATCTCCAGGGCGGCCTCGTAGCGAGGCAATGCCTCCTCGGGGCGGCCCAGGGCGTTGAGACAGGAAGCGAGGTTGTTCAGGCTCGTCGCGATCTCGGGATGGTCACCCTGGAAGAGCCGCTCGTGCATGGCCAGGCTCTCTTCGTAGAGCGGCAGAGCATCTTCACTGCGGTCGAGATCCTGCAGACAGGATGCGAGATTGCCCAAGCTGCCCGCGATGTGCGGGTGATCGCCCGCGAAGAGACGCCGGTACATGGCGAGCACCGCCTCGTAGTTCGGCAGCGCCTCTTCGAAACGCCCCAGGTAGGCGAGGCTAGAAGCCAGATCGCTGAGGGTAGCGGCGAGGTCTTCGTGGTCGCCATCGTAGATCCGGCGATACATGGCCAGCGCCCTCTCCTGCAGGGTCAGTGCCTCCTCGTCGCGGGCGAGATCCTGCAGACTCGAGGCAAGGTTGGTCATGCCTCCCGCCACTTCTGGAGAGTCTCCCGGGTGAAGACGGTGCTTCATGGCCAACGATTCGGTAAAGAGCGACAGGGACTCTTCCGTCCGACCCAAAGCCATGAGGCCGAGGGCCTGGAGGTCCAGGTTGCGCGCCAAGACGGGATGATCGCCCGAGTAGAGCTGCTGGTTACTGGCCATGGCTTGCTCGGCAAGTGCAAGGGCTTGCTCGATACGCGCGTTCCCGTAGTAGATCTCGGAGATGGTCAGGCGCAGACCCGCAGCGACTTCGGGTTGGTCCGCCAGAACACCCGAATCCAAGAGCGCCAGGGCCTGGTCCATGGCCTCGGTGATGGTGATGTCCTGGACCCCACCCTGGTGGGGATCGGAGGCCGCCAGGGCCTGGGTGACGAACTCGTTGATGGCCTCGGCCTTCGCGCGTCCCTGCTCGGCTCGCCCCCGCTCGCGCAGGGCCCAGCCCGCCAGAAGGCTCATGCCGATGACCGCCAGGAGAAGGACGGTGACAACGCTGCCAACGGCGGCGACCAGGGTGCGGTTGCGGCGCACGAACTTCCGCAGGCGATAGCTCGCGCTCGGCGGGCTGGCCTCCACCGGCCGGTGCTGACGATGGCGCTGGATGTCGGCTGCCAGCTCGTTGGCCGTCTCGTAGCGGCGCCGGCGGTCCTTCTCCAGGCACTTCATGACGATCCAGTCGAGGTCGCCACGCAGGTCGTGCTCCAGAGCGCGCACGTTGGTCCGGCGATTGCGGGCAATCTCCACAGCGGAAGGGATGGCAGCTGGTTTCTCTTCTCGATCCGCGGTCTTGTCGCTGATCAGCGTCGCTTCGTTTGCTTCGGGCTCGGCCGTGGCGGCTTGAGAGCGTATGGAGCTCAGCTTCGAACTCGGCTTGGGCGGTTCCGACTCGCGGATGATGCGCTGGATCTCGACGAGTCCCGCCTCGCGCAGAGTACGCGAGGCGAAGGGCAGGGTGCCCGTGAGCAGATCATAGAGCAGGACGCCGAGGGAGTAGATGTCGCTGCGCGTGTCGATGTCCTGGGTGGACATCTCCGCCTGTTCCGGGCTCATGTACTCGGGCGTGCCGACGATCTGGCCATGCTCGGTGAAAAGCGTATGCTCGGTGAGTTTCTGGGCGGTGGCCTTGGCCAGGCCGAAGTCGATGATCTTGGGTGTCGCCGCACCGTCCACATACTCGACGAGGATGTTCCGCGGCTTGATGTCCCGGTGGATGATGCCCTTCTGATGGGCATGTTGAACGCCCTGGCAAACCTGGGCCATCAGTTCGAGTCGCTCGTCCACAGAGAGTCTCTGGCGGTCGCAGTGCTCGGTGATGGGGATTCCCCGCACGAACTCCATGACGAAGTAGGGCCGGCCCGAGTCAGTCGAGCCAGCATCGAAGACCTTGGCGATGTTGGGGTGGTCCATGAGGGCCAGGGCCTGGCGCTCGGCTTCGAAGCGGGCGATGTACTGCCGCGTGTCCATGCCCTGCTTGATGAGCTTGAGACAGACGGTCTGGTGCACGGGCTCGGTGCGCTCGCCCCGCCAGACCTCGCCCATGCCGCCCTCACCAATGTGCTCGACGAGCTTGTAAGGACCGATCCGGTCCTGGACCTGGCCGATGGAGGAAGGCCCCACCGTCGATCGGTCCTGGGGTGGCTTACTCGACATGGATGAAGCCCCCTTGTCCTACTTGGAATCCGATGCGGCCAGGGTAGCGCATCGCGTCCGCAGATGGAACGAGGACCTATATCTAATTGCTTGCAGCCGCCGCGGAGGATGCGGCAATGCAGACGACGATCGCCGCCTGTTGGGCCTCGATCGCCTGCTGGGCCGCCTGAATCGCTGCGATCTCTGCGGCGCTACCCGTCTTGGCAAGCTCGGTGCTGGCTCCCAGCTGGATGCCCGTCGCCAGGCTGAAGGCGATCTCCATGTTCGGTCGTGGCTTCTCGGCCCGCAGTCGGTCGCGAGTCTCGAGGACCTGCCGAGCGAGCACACGCGGCTGAGCCGGGATCAGACTGAGCAGCGCCACCTCGTCGAGACGGCCGCTGCGGATCTTCTCCCCGCTCTGCTGGAATGCGTCGCGCATGGCGGTGAAGCGCCGGACCGCCTTGCTTGCGTCGCCGGGCAGGCTACAGATGAGATGCGATGCGAGCTGCAGGGGATTGCCCGCCGGGAATCCCTCGCCACGAAGCCCCCGGTACACGTCCTCCATGCGACGGGCGAGCGCGGGCAATTCCTCGTCGCGCAGGGAGTGCAGGGCGAGCATGGGATAGTCGTCTTGGCCGGTGAGCCAACGGTGCTCGGCCTTCCAGAGCCGGTAGAGATCGGCCATGCGCTGGAGTGTGCCCTCGGGGACCCGGTTCGCCTTGTAGTGCAGGACGAGCAAGAGCGCCGCGATGGTCTTGCGCCCCTCGCTCCAGGGAAGCCCGCGCTTCCGGAATCGCTTTCGCGTTTCGACCAGCCGGTCGTGAACCCGCGCGGGGGACAGCCCCCGCTTCACGATCATCGCCGCGACGGCGTAGCGAAGCTTTGAATTCAGAGGGCCGAACCAGCCGCTCTTCTCGCGGAGCGTCTTCGCCGCCGCCTCGACCGCAGTGTAGGGATCCGCGAGATTCATCGAAGCCAGGCTCAGGGCGATGAAGCGTAGCTGTGTCGTATCGTCCGACCAGCGCTTGCGCGTTCTGAGCTGTTCGAAGAGCTGCAGATACTGCAGAACGGGATCCTGGCTCACTGCGAACCTCCTTCGAACTGTTCCGCTAGAACAAGCTCTTGAGCTCGCTCCAGGTCGCGTATTCCGTCACTCCCTGCTCTTCGGACACGGAAGTGACGATGCAGCCGATCCCGAATGCACCGATCTGCCCGCAATCTGGATTGTTTTCCCCCGCGCAGGGCGAGTGCTGCCGCAGGCTATAGGGGCTGCCGGGGTTTTCTTCTACGCAGAAGAGTGGATCCTCCGAGATGTTGCCATCGATCCCCGTGAGATCCTCGAGATCGCCGGTGTAGTCTCCGCCGACGTTGCCGTACACGTCGCAGCATTGGATACCCAGGTAGGCGAGTCCGTCCTGGATGTAGATGCCGCCATTATCCCGGTTGAACGCGATGATCGTGTTCTGCAGGCTGAACTGACATTGATCGGCGCTGAAGATGCCCCCGCCCGACCAGCCGGCGGAGTTATCGACGATCGTGCAGTAAGAAAGAACGGGGGCGCCCGGATGACTGGTCAGCTCCAACCCTCCGCCCCAGATCTCCGCCTCGTTGCCGGCGAACAGGCAGTGGGAAAACACGGGCGATCCGTCGGTGCAGCAGGCGCCCGCGCCATCGTAGACAGCATGGTTGTCGAGGATCCGACAGTGCTCGACCAGAGGACTGGAATTGGAGTTCCTGATACCGCCGCCGAGGACGGCCGTGTTGCTGATGATATCGCAGTGAGCGATGCGAGGAGCGGCGTTGGTGAGGTAGATCCCGCCGCCCGAATCCGACGATCCCCCCGTGATCGTGAACCCGACGATGCTCGCCGCATCATCCACGTCGTGGCAGAGGATCACAGATCCTTGCTGTTGCGCGTCGATGGTCACGCAGTCCGCGCTTCCCGCTTCACTACGCAGGCAGACTCCGGACTTCATGACCAAGTCGTGCTCGTAGTAGGCGCCACATGCAACGAGTACCGTGTCTCCGGCTGTTGCCGCGGTCAGCCCTGCCTGAATCGTGGGTTGATCGGATGGCACGTGGATCGTGCTGGCCAGACCCGGCATGGGAGCGAAAACGATGACACCGAGAACGAATAGCCACCTCATGGGTACACTCCTCTTCCATGAGCGCGGTGACCGCCAAGGGATCGGCATTGGATCGGGACAATCCCCCCATCGTCCAACGCTTCACGGGCATTCTTGCAAGGCCTTGGGACCCGGATGAGCTTCACTTCAAGAGCAACATCCGCTTGCTCTGAACGTCCTCACCGGCTTTCAAGCGATAGAGGTAGACCCCGCTGGCCACGGCCTTGCCGTCCGCGTCCAGACCGTCCCAGATGACTCGATGTTCTCCAGCGGCCAGTGTGCCCGTCACGAGTTCCTCGAGCAGGCGGCCCTGCGCATCGAAGACAGCCAGATGCACGGACTCCGCCTCGGACAGATTGAAGCGGATCTCCGTGCGCGGATTGAAGGGATTGGGGATGTTCTGCGCGAGTTCGGTGGCGAACTGCACGGTCATCCCGTCTTCCGCATCGGTGAGATCCTCCACGAGAGCCAGGATCGCGATATCGTCCACGCCCGCCTCCACGATGTCATGGGCACCGAAGTCCTGGGCGATGAACTTGAGCCTCACATGGCCCGGAGCAGGGAAGTGATCGGCCAGGTCATGATCCATGACCTCCCAACCGTTCGTGGAGCTTGGGGTGCTCTCCACACTCGTGAACGTGTCGCCCCCGTCGTTGGAAAGCCAGACCTCCCACTCGTCGGGGCCATTGTTGCTGTACCACTTCCAGTAGCGGATGCTGGCCGTGGTGGCGCCCGTCAGATCGTAAGTCGGCGATAGCAAGGTCGTATTGCCGTAGTCCACGTCGTCCACGGTGTCATCGTCCCCTTCGACATGCTGCTGGGTGATCCAGCAGTGAGTACCGTCGGGGGTGTGATCGTCCTCGGGCTGGGCGCCGGAACCCACCGGGTCCACGTTCTCCCAGACCCCCTTCCAGGTGGCGCTGTCATTCCCATATGGGTTCACGATCCAGTCGCCCTCGGACTCCAGGGGATCGATGAAGGTGGCGACAAGGAAGCTGTGATAGGCGGCCGGGGCATCGGCGGGTTCGGTGCCCACGGTGCCCATCGTATCCTCGGCATAGAGGTAATAGTCGACATGAGCAGCCTGCTGGGCGGGGATCTCGGCGCTGTAGCTATCGCCGCCGTCGTGATTCATGGTCACTTCGACCCAGGGCCCTCCCTCGATGCGATAGACGAGCTTCACGCTGCTCGGCTCGATGGGCGCGTAGGTGGAAACGATCTCGGCAAAGACTGGATAGGGATTCTCCTCGTCGATCGTGTCTCCGAGGGGAGTATGGGTGAAGAGCACGCCGATCAGGAGCAAGGGGCATTCGAAGCCGTGATTCTCGGCCGCTTCGCAGTAGATCTCGTAGTGGGGCGTACCGTCATCCATGTTGTCGTTGTCATCATCGGCAAAGAACGTGGCGAAGACCTGGTCGGGCTGGGTAGTCGGCTGCAAGAGCACACGTCCGTAGTGCCAGCGTTCGGCCGAGGCCAGAGTGCCGGGCGCGTCCCAGGCGCCGCCGCCGTAGAGATCCTGCAGGAGCAGCATGGCGTCCCAGTTGAAACCGGCGATCACCTGGCCCGCGTAGTGGATCTCCTGCCCGACAACGTCGCCGGGGTATTGCAGGTTGTTTTCCGAGTTGCGAATGCCGCTCACACAGTTGCCCAGGTAAAAGCCGCGGCCGATGATCGGGTCCTGGGTGATCAGGTTGCCGAGGATGTCCGAGTTGCCTTCGCCCAGACCTTGGTCGCCCTGGTAACCGAGAATCGTGTGCTGCACGCCGTGGCCGAACTCGTGATGCACCACCTGCTGCAACTCGCCGGTGTTGGCGCAGCCGCCGCCTTCCCGGTAGAAGTGGATGGCGCCATCCCAGTAGGCGTTGCAGGTGGCGTCGATGCTCACCTGCGCCTCCATCTGCTCATGAGCGTAGCCGAACTCCGGCGCGAAGAGCTGGAAGAAGTCGTGCACGTCGTTGATGCCGTCAAAGACGTCCCGCTCGTCGTGCTGGGCGTTGCTGTCGTCGAAGCGCACGGTCAGGGGAATGCCGTCCAGGGCGCTGCCTTCGAAGAGAGCCGTGGGGCCGGCGTCGTTCCATCGCACCCAGATGTAGGGTCCCTTGAGGCTGGCGCTGACGTCCCGGAGACCCCCGCTGCCGGGCACCAGCCAATCGCCGTTCTCGTCGCTCGTGGTGCTGCCGGCGCCGTCGACCGAGATGTTCAGGTAGGGGATCGTCAGGTTGGAGACGCCGTCACACCAACCGTAGCGCTGGATCTCCCCTTCCGTGTCGCCGCCGTAGTCGAAGTGGATGTCGTTGTAGCGCCAGATGATCTCGCCGCTGTGGGCATCCACATGAGTCATCCAGGCACCCAGGGGGTTCTGGGTGCGCACCCGAATCCGCCAAACCAGATGATGCTCCACGCGGATCGCGGATTGCGGAACCGGCAACACCAGGAGCACCGGCTCGCCCTCGACGCGGTCTGTGACCGGATCGAAGGGAAGGTCACTCCGGGCAATTTCCGTCGCGGCGGCCGAAGCGAGACTCGGCGCGGCGTTCAGATCGATGTCGCTGAAGTACTCCGAACCCAGGAGCAAGAGTTTGCCGCTCTCGGAGATCGCCACCCGCACTTTCGCGTTCCAGACGTCGAGCCCCTCATAGGTCTGCTGGAAGTGAGCGACCCACTTGCCCAGGGCATGGGGAGTGGCGGTCAGGCGGAGCTGGTCCACATCGGCCATCAGCACGTTGGCATTGTCTGCGATCACCTGCCGCGCCAGCAGCTCCAGATCCGTGGCGTCCAGAACACTATGGCGTAAGGCGACACCGCTGGCGGTCAGATGCCGGGGGGTGCCGGAGAGGGGATTCCAGGCGTGCACGACCCAGCTACCGCCATACTGGGTTTCCAGGTTGCGTGTCGCGAGCCGCGAAGCGACGTCGCGATCGTAGTCCGCGTGGCCGGCGAAATCGAACTCCGGCAGGAGGATCTCGTAGCTGCCATTCTGATTGACGGGGTGGAACGCCCCGGCCGGCCCGGCAGCACTGAAGCACATGGCCACAACGAGCAGGGCCACCTTGATTGCTTTGACAAACGTGACACGCATCGAAACGCACTCCTTGTTGATAGATCGCATGTGAACGCGCGTTTCGACCGAACGCTGATCTCGTCCACGCCACCGCATGCATAATGTTACACCGGTCGGTGCCGCGCAAGCAAGGTGGTGCGGAGCCGACGACTGTCCTTGGACACGAACATTCAGCCTCTGCCTGATGCAGGACGGCGATTCATTTGAGTAACAGCATCTTTCCGCTAAGTAGCCTGCTCCCGACCTCGAGTCTGTAGAGATAGATTCCGGAGGCCAAGTTCCGGCCGGCTTCGTCCCGGCCGTCCCAGAAAAGCCGGTGATCTCCTTCCTCGAAGTGTTCACCCCGGATCAATGTTCGCAATCGACATCCGGAGGGATCATAGATCGCCAGGGTGACTTTGGCCCCCATGCTGAGCTCGAAGCGAATCTCCGTTTGCGTGTGGTCAGGATCGGGATGCTTCGCATTCAGGCATGGCTTCCGGACGGCATCTCCAGAGCTTCGGGAATCCGTGGACTTCGACAGGGAGAGCTTGCAGACGAAGGCGTCGTCCCAGCCGTTATGTGTCTCGTCGTAGGAGCCCGGAGTGACGGGGAAGTACTTTCCGGTCGCCGAACCCGTGAGACCGGCCAGAAGGAATTCGGCAGGGGATACGAACGCCAGGGCAAAGGCCATGTCCTCGGCTGATCCGCCAAGAAAGCTACTCCACAGCAGCTTGCTGCCGGTCGCGTCGAGACAGCTGGCGACGACGTCCAGCTCGCCGCCTGCGTGGGAGCGCGAGAAGGCGTCTGCCGTCGTGGGATAGTTGAAGGATGCGCTGCTTCCCGCCAGCAGGGGACGCCCGGCAACATCGAGAGCCAGCACCTCGATCCGGTCGTCCCCGACACCGCCAATGAATGTGCTCCATAAGAGCCGGCTGCCCGTGGCGTCCAGCTTGCAGACGAAGCCGTCCAGGACGCCGCTGTGCTTGGGTTCGAAGCCGTTCGGCGTCGTCGGAAAATCCGCGGACGAGGTGACTCCCGCCAGAACCGGATTCCCCCGCCCGTCCACGGCGAGGGCGCGGGCTTCCTCGCTGGAAGATTCTCCATCGCCACCCAGGTAACTCGCCCAGATCAATCGCCGGCCGTCGGCGGAGAGCTTGGCGACGAAGGAGTCGCAACCTCCGCCGAGCGTGACGTCGAAGCTGCCCGGGACAACCGGAAAATCCGGCGACTGCGTCGCGCCGGCCAGCAGAAGATCCCCTTCCGGGTCCATGGCCAGCGTCAGTCCGAGATCAGACCGCTCCCCGCCTAGAAAGCTGCTCCAATGAAGACAGGAACCGGAGGCATCCAACTTCGTCACGAAAACATCCGCAGCACCGCCGTTAAAGCTCTCGTCGTAGGCTCCCGAGGTGGTCGGGAAATCCTCGGAGCTCGTGCTCCCCGCGAGGATCGGGTGACCCTCGTCATCGCAGAGAAGATGGAAGCGCATCATCTCCGCTCGACTGCCGCCGAGAAGGGTACTCCAGTGGAGTTCTCCGTTCTCGGGGTCCAGGGCGGCCACGAAGAGATCGGTGAAGCCCCTGTGCTCGCGCTGGAAGCTGCCGGGTGTCGTGGGAAAATCCTCGGAGGTGGTAACGCCCGCACAATACAAGGCACCTGACTCGGCGATACAGAGCGCGAAAAGATCTTCATCGGCGCTACCGCCGAGGGTCCGGCACCAGATCAGCTCATCGCCCTTCGCGTTGAACTTGGCGACGAAGGCCTCGCTTCCGCCGAACGGATGCTCCTCATAGAGGCCCCTTGTGTTTGGAAAACCAACAGACCGGGTCTTGCCGCCGACGAACGCGTTGCCCTCCGCGTCGAGACAGAGGCAATTGGCGTGATCGATCCCTTCTCCACCCAGGAAGCTGCTCCAGATCAAGGGCCCAAGGGCACCGAGGTCCGCTGCCGTTTCGGCCCGCGCTCCCGGCAGGATCGCTGCGCCCGCGAGAATCCAGATCATGAGTAGAGAGAGAGGGAGTATTTCACCCGCCACAAAGCGCCGAAGTTCGTCGCGCATGGGCCACCGCCTGGCTGGAGAAGAGGGAGAAACATCCAGCTTCATGCCAGGGCTGTGCCGTGGGATTGGCCCATAGTGAAGGGTGTACCCGGGTGCAATCTCCGAACTTGGCGGAGCCAGTGATCGAAGGGAAGGGGCAACTGTAAACCGAGGTTGCGAAGATGGCGGGTCTTGCGCCAACGATTGCATGGGTAGACCGGCAGGCAGCAAGAAGAGCCCCCGCCGCATCGCGACGGGGGCTTGGAGTGTGCTGCTAATCGAACGAGCGGCGCGCCGCTAGGAGTTCATCCGGTGGAACTCCTCGATCAGCGCCTCCACCGCCGAGGGG
>CAZVHI010000023.1:0-50734 GCA_964627205.1 uncultured bacterium | reverse complement strand
GATTCAGCGTGAAGCTCGCCTGCCCGCCAGCGTCCGTCACCGCGCGCTGGTAGTCCTCCTCGCCCTTGCGCAGTGTCACCAGCGCGTCCGGCACGGGGGACAGGCTGAAGGTCTGGACCGTGATCGTGAAGGGACCGCCGTCCAGTGGCAGCGTCTCCGGGTGGTCGACCAGCAAGTGCTCGACGCGCTCGTAGTGGAGCCAGGCGCTGGGATCGCCGAGCAGGGTTACAGTCAACTGTGTCCAGCGCTGCGGATAGTCCTCGATGGTGAGTGGCTCCCGGTCGATCATCGTACCCTGGTAGAGATCTCCGAGGCGGAGCCCCGGGTCGCCATAGAGCAAGTCGAAGAAGGCGTACATGTAGTGGATGCTCACGGTGGCGAAGGTTTCCCGCGTCGACCCGATGACTCCGAAAGCACCGCCATTCTGGTTCTCGAGGAAGGTCTCAGCGAGGCAGAAAAAGTCGAAGGCCGCCGCCGTGCAGTTGACCATGTAGATGAGGAAGGTGTTGGCGCCGTTCTCGAGCCCGCCGATCTGCATCGTCTCCAGGCTGCCGTCACCCACGCTCATGTTCTGGCGTGCACCGTGGCCGTTGTGCAGCACCACGCCGCAGCCGTTGTTCATGGAGTCGAGCGCCGACGACATCGTCAGTGGCTCCGATCCCGGGTACACGAGAAGATTCTCGTAGAGGCGCACGACCTGTTGTTCGGGTCCGGTGCTGGCGACGTAGACGGACTCGCAGTACTCCGCGCCGTCGATGTAGACGTCCCCGCCATCCCAGTTGGACGGGAAGAGCACCTCGCCGAGCATCAGGACGCGGTTCTGATAGGGTGTGTTCTGCGCCTCCTGATAGGTGCGGGATTTGTCCAGGAGCACCTGGCAGTTGTCCCTGTGCGCCGCGGGCAGGCGTCCCACTCCCAGCTCCGGTAGTAGGTCGGCCTCGTCGCCCCAGTCGGCCTGGCTCGAGTCCGCCGCCTCCGCCCACCACTGATCGTGATCCGCGTTCCAGTCGCCGTCCAGGCATGCGTAGTACATGTCCGTGGGCGTTGTGCGGGGCTCGGTCAGCGCCATGCTGAAGGCGTAGCGCGGCGGGATCTGCGCCGCGTCCCCCACCAGCAGCACGTAGCGGATCGACCACTTGGCGTAGGCGTCCTGCAGGAAGTTCCGCAGAAGTTCCGCGCGGTCGCTGCCGAAGGGGTAGCGTTCGGCGATCCACTCCATGCTCCGCAGTACTGTCGCGATGCCATGGTCGGTCTTGTAGTCCGCGTAGGGCTGGCAGAGGTCGGCGAAGGAGTCCACCGTCACGATCACCATGTCCACAGCCGCGCCCTCCACGCTCGGCACCTCGGTCGGGAAGCCCGCGCCGCCGACAGCGCGATCGAGCGTGATCGGCAGGATTTCGGGATTGAGGAGGCCGCCCTCCAGGCTCGTCAGGATGCGCTGACGCAGGGGGAAGTCGTCGCGCAGGGGACGGAGAGGGTTCCGGGCGCGCGTGGCGGGTCCCGTCTCCAGGCGCAGGGTCGCGCCCTCGAGCGCGAAGAGGCCGCCGGCCTCGACGCGCAGGGGCGTCAGGGTCACGGACTGGAAGGCGCGTCCGTGGAGCAGCCGCGGCGGCGAGAGACGCAGCTCGTAGTCCGCGCTCCAGAGGAGTTCTGCATCGCGGTCGCGCACGACACTGCCTTCGCTCCCCAGCAATGGCAGGCGCTTCGGTACGCGGCCGAGGGAAGCGACGTGCTCCTCCTCGATGCCCGCGAGACGGGCGCCGAGGACCTCCTCGCCTTCGGCGAGGGCCCACCACCAGGTGAGCGTAGGCGCGAAGGCGCGGTCGGCCTCGGGCTCGGCCAGGACCTCGGCCAGCCAGCGGCCGGAAGGATTCTCGGCGTTCCATGCGGTACTCAGCGGCAGGCTGCGCTCGTGCACGGCGGCGACAGCGTGACCCTGCGCCCACAGAATGAGGCACAGCGAGAGGATCGTCGGCAAGCGGTAACCAGTAGGCGACATCGGACCGTCCTCGTGCTTGAGAGCGGGATCGGCGCGCCGGCATCCTCGCCGGGCCGCGCCCCAAGCGCTCCGGAAACAGGACGGACGGCGGCGGATTGCGGCAACGCCGCCTATCGAGCCTAGCACCGCGCGGCGCGCGAGGCAAGGCGCTCGTGTAGTGGGAGAGCCTAGAAGAGCTTGCCCCAGAGGGAGATGAAGTAGTCCTTCATGAAGAGCACGCGCTGGACGAGGAGCGCCACGCGGCCCATGACAGTCAGGCCGAAGCCCGCGCCGAAGCCGACCATGAGCGTGTAGATGCCCGCCTTCGACATCACGCCGAGCGCGCCCTTGTGAGGCTTGGAGAAGAAGAAGTAGATCAGGCCGCAGATGACCCCGATCAGGGCCAGGGTGAAGTTGATCCCCTCCCAGACGCCGCTGACCGGGCGGATCGTGCCCTCGACCTGCAGGAAGACCAGGGTCTTGAAGGCCAGCGGGATGTAGATCCCCGTCGAGATGCCGACATAGAAGCCGAGGGCATAGCGACTGAGCCAGCCGAGCTTCGGGGAGAGGCGGAGCCACATCATCACGCCGAGGATCACGGGGATGAAGTAGTAGAACTGATGCCGCTCGACGATGGGCAGGTAGACCTTGTCGTGAAAGCCCTGGTGGTAGAGCAGCATGGTCCAGTAACCGGTGGCGACGCCCACCCAGAGCCGCTCGGCGAATTTGTAGAACGGGTTGTCGCCGAAAAGGAAGGAGAAGATGGACAGCGTGAGGATGGTCGCAATCCCCTGCCAGATGAGTTCAGTCCAGGTCGCTTCCACGCTCTACCTCTTCGATCCGATCCGCCCCCGCGCCTTCCGCTGGGCGATGTAGCCGATGTTCGCGACGATCATGAGGATGATGATCAGCAGGTGGCTCGTCACCTGATAGGGCATGCCGCGGGACGCGTCGCCCCGCTGGCCGCGAAGGCGCTCGTACTCGGCCGCGCCTTTCACGCCGGGGATCAGCCCGAAGATCTGCTTGGACTGGAGATAGGGGTAGTAGTCGGAGGCCATGACCCCCGTCACCCCCAGCGCGACCGGCACGCCGTACTTCGCGTTGCCGTACTGGATCCAGAAGTCGGCGACGTTGCCGCCGGCCAAGCTCAGCACGCACTCGATGTCGTCGAAGTTGTGGATGTCCTGCATCATCGGGATCTCGTCGATGGTCGAACCGTAGTAGTCCGTCGGGAAGGGCACACGGTAGTCCGTGCCCATGGCCAGGATCGTGATCGCCGGGTAGGGTTTGTAGCCGAGGAAGGTGTAGTCGGTCCCATGCTCCTTCCCGTACTCGGCGGCAACACGCGTGATGAGTTCGTCCACCATGGCCGGCCCGAACTGGGAGAGCGCGGTCACGACCACGAACAGGTCCTTCTCGAAGGCCTGACTTAGGATGGCCTCCGCCATCGGGTGCAGCTCGGCCAGCGTGGACGGGTCGTAGTCGATGGCCAGTTGGATCACGTCCCCCGCTTCGAGGGACTCGACGAAGTCGTAGACGGCGCGCACCTCGCCGGAGAGCCCCGCGGGCACGTGGAAGGGGAAAACCGCGGGCACGATTACGGCGATGGCCATGAGGACGTAGATCCAGCGCCTGTCGATCGACAGCAGGCGCTCGAACCACTGCCTCTGCTCTTGCCCGTTACTCATCGCTCGATCTTTCCTCGTGTTCGGCTCATCACTCCCTGCCCATGTAGCCGCGTTCGATGCCCAGGATGATCTTCATGCTGTAGGAGATCGCCCCCAGCGCCACGCCGATGATGATCGCGCGCTTGGCCGCCATGTTGGGCACGGCCAGGATCCACTGCACCAGCGCGCTGTTCCAGCCCGACAGGGGCTCGGGCAGGGGCACGATCCGCAGCATGACGACGAAGGCCGTCAACAGCAGCACCGTGGCGAGCCAGGTGCGCACGCGGAAGGCCCGGTAGGCCGCGCTGGCGACGTAGAAGGCCAGCATGGAGAAGATCGTCGCCTGGCAGGGGATCATGATGTAGGCGAAGAAGCGCTGCAGCAGGCTGTCCGGGGCGGTGAACTGGTCGCGACTCAGCCCCGCGAAAATCATGATCAGGAAGCCGGCGATCGTGACCAGGGAGAAGAGGCGTTCCTTCGGCTCGTGCCGCGCCTTCTTCACCGTGCCCAGCATCATGGAGTAGATCCCGAGGGGCAGCGCCAGGATGCCGATCACGATCACGAAGTCGTTCGCGTAGGTGAAGATGAACTCCGAGAATCCGTGCGGCACGAAGTACTGGATCACCATGATGATCCCGGTGAGAAAGACGATGAAGATGGGGATCTGTTTCTTCATGGCGCTACACCGGAGTCTGGACGAGCCGCAGGATGCCGTCCCAGTCCAGGAAGGTCAGGGACAGGATCCCGGCGACGATGATGACGATCACGACGATCTTCGTGAGGTCCTGGGCCTTCAGTGGCCCGATCTGCGAGGGCTCCTGGGACAGGTAAGCGGAGGCCGCGTAGAGCTCCTCGCCGATCAGCGTGTAGTCCGTCGCCGCGATGAAGAAGGGAATCTGCGAGAGCTGGTCGGTGCCGGAGATCTGTACGGAGCCGGTCATGCTGCCGGTCTCGGCGAGCAGCAGGCTCTCGGCGTGGAACACACCCATGTAGAAGTTCGTGGCCGTCTTCTCGCGGTGCATCAGCCCGTTTACCGCGGCGACGTAGGGGAACTGCATCGCGGAGACGTAGCTGATGTTCTCGGGCTTGTAGACGTCCGGCCGCCCGGCCTGCAGGTAGGCCTCCTTCACCACCTCCTGCCCCATGGCCAGCATCACGGGATCGTTCACGGGCACGAGGATGGGCGTCTGGTACTCCGCCGTGCGCTTCGCCACGCGGGCCAGGATCGTGTAACCGGCGATCGTGGCGATGTCGCTCGCGGTGCCCGTGCCCAGCACGTAGAGGATGGGCTTGCCCATCTCGGTGGCCCGGCCGATGGCCTCGTCGACCGCGTTCAGTCCGGGGATGGGACGGATGTAGAGCGACTTGCCCCGGCGGGACGAGACGATGAAGTAGACGACCGCGACGCCGAACGCGAGCGTGGTCACGAGGATGTTGACCTTGCCCCGGTGGAACCAGTTGCCGCGGCCCGTGCCGCTCGCCAGGGACGACCAGCCGGACACGCTGCCGTCCGCCGACCTGCCGCGCACTCGCAGCTGCACCGGCTCGCCGACCGGCACGAAGACGGGATTGGTCTCGCCCTGCAGCGTCTCGTCCTCGTCGAAGTACACAAAGGAGTCGCTGCCGCGCGGCTGCGTGCCGACGGGCAGCCACTCGGACTCGGGCGCGCCGGGCGCCGGAACGCGCCAGATCTCGTAGACGAGCAGGACGTCGTCGTCGGGCGAGAGTTCCCAGTTGAGGAGGACGCCGTGGCCGTTGTCGTTGGGATTGTCAACGGCCTCGAGTGCCGTGGGGGGACGCCAGGGGGCGGGAGGGGCGTCGCCGGACTCCTGCGCGGGGCTCGGGACCGCAATCAGCGTCGTGAGGAGAGGGAGGCAGAGGAGAAACCCGAGGAGCGCTCTGCTGCTTCGCCGGCGCGGATTCGGCACCTACTCCACCTCTCTTCCCCGCCGGTTCTCGCTCCGGCGGCGTTCTCACCGCCCGAGCGCAGCGGAGAGGATCCCGCCGACTGAGCGCTCTCGCAACGCGGGGAAGCCCATATTCGCAAGCGCCTAGAAGATTGACAAGGAAAAATCCGCCGGCGGATCTCCTCCAGCAGCCGGGGCTCCACGCAGCCCCTCTATTGATGCGCGGGGCCGCAGGCTGCTACAATTGAGGCTGAATCCATCCTCACGCTGCACAGGGAGGGCAAGACACCATGAGAACCGCCTTCATCCACCTCCTGATCGGCGCCCTGATCTTGGGCTTTACCGCCACCGTGGCGGGCGCGGACGAGCAGATCGTCGTGATCAGGGCGACCTCCATCGCCGGCCTCGCTGACTACGAGGGCCGGATCACCGAGACCCGGGACGAGCTCTTCTCGCGCGACGGCGCCGAGTACACGATCGCGCGCTCGGCGCTCGCCGAGCTGGACGGGATCCGCACCCTCCTGCTCGTCGACTACCGGCGCGACGCCGTGGACAAGAACGGCCTCGTCCGCCGCCACGGGCAGGAGGTGTACGCCATCGCGGGCGACGCCTTCACCGTGGGCGACATCCCTGGCAAGCCCCTGAGCTTCCAGGTCGCCACCGTCGACGGCCGGCTGGGCCTGCTCGGCGACGGCGACCAGATACTCTGCCCGGGCGGGCCTCACGGGCCTTTCCATATCTGGAAGATCGAGGGGATCGAGCTTGTCGGCCGCGAGGCCCTGCGCCTGCGCTAGACCGGACTCTGCGCGACATGCGAAGGGCCCGCCGTATCGGCGGGCCCGTGCCGTTGCGCGTCCGCTTGCGGCGGGAACATCCGGCGGGCAGTGACTACTTGATCAGGACCAGCCGCAATCCCCGCGTCTGCCCGGCTGCCGCGACGCGCGCCAGGTAGACTCCGGAGGCGACCGGATCGCCCCCTTCTCCGCGACCGTCCCAGGAGAACTCGTGCACGCCGGCGGAGAACGGTCTCGCGGCAAGCGTCCGTACGAGTCTCCCTCCCACGTCGTGGATCGTTAGCCGTGCCACGCCAGCATGCGCTAGGGTGAAGCGGATCTCCGTCTTCGGGTTGAACGGATTCGGCGCGGCCGCGAGCGAGAGGATCGCCGGTGGTGAGTTACCGGGTACCCCGACCGGACGCCGCTGGAACTGCACACGCGTCCGGAGCGGATCCCGGTAGGTCATGAAGTCTGCCAGATGCACCCGACCTTCTGTATCCGCAACGACGCTCCCCGCGCGCAGTGTGTCGCCGGCCAGCGAGAGCTGCGCCCAGTCCACGGTCTCGCCGGGCGGCGGGGCGAAGGCCTGCGCCCTGCGGATCGTCAGGCTGCTCGGCATGCTGTCCACGGGGCAGTTGTCGGGCAGCCAGATCGAACCGTTGATCAGAAAGACCGTCGCCCCCCAGCGCTCGGGCTCGTCGACGACTGTGTCCAGCTCCCAGTCGTGGTAGCCGCCCCAAGTGCCCCATGGATCGCCGTTCGCCGGATCGCCGTCGCCCGGATCGAAACCGCCGGGCACTAGGCGGTGGTCGTGGAAAGCCGGGAAGGACTGGCTGACGGAGTGCGGCTCCTGGTAGGCCGCGTTGTCGCGCTCTGTCTGGAGATCCGGCGTCGTCCCCGCGGCCCAGTGGCCGGGAGGACCGCTTTGCGGGGAGTGCCGTCGTTCGTCCCAGTACAGGTGCATGCCCATGCCGAGGGAATCGGCCATGCGGTACTGCTCGACGACGCCGGCGTCCCAGTTCATGGGATCGACCGTGTCGTTCTTGCCGTGGAAGGAGCGGAACAGCGGGAGATCCTTCCCAGGGGCCAGGTAGGTGGTCAAATCGTAGACCTCGTAGAGGGGAATGCTGTCGCCCGCGGCGTCCACGAAGTTGGTCTTCAGCCCGTCTTCCGGCAGGCCGAAGATGTTCCAGCAATCCTCGCACGTGTCCGGTCCGGTGAATCCGTTGTTGAAGATCGTGCACGTGGCGATCCTGTCGGGATAGGCCTTCCCCAGCGCGGTCGTGCCCGCCGAACCCATGCTGTGGCCCTGAACGCTCGTGCGATCGGGATCCGCCCGCCCCTGGCGGACCAGCCAGTCGTGGATCCAGACGAGGCGCCGTTGCGTGTAGTTGACGATGATCTCGCCGGCAGGGGGCAGGTCCGGTCCGTCGGGGAAGGGGTCGTGATGGATCCCCCAGCCGAACCACCAGGAGTTGCTGGCCTCTTTCCAGACAGCGCCGCCGATCCAGCGGACCAGGTCGTCGTTGTGCGCGACGAGTAGTCCTTCGTCGGGATCGATGTTGTAGAAAGGCCGGTCGCCGGGCATGGACTGGCTCGCTCGTCCGCCGCCGCCGTGGAGCCAGTATGTCACCGGGCGGGGACCGGGTGGAATGTCGTCGCGATAGCTGACAACGAAGATGCTCGGCATGCCGTTCTTGGCGGCGTTGGCGCAGACGGGAAAATCCGGACGACGGTCTTCCGGATCCTCGCGGCCGTCCGCCCACATGGCGTAGGCCTGGCTCGTGAACCCGCCGGGCAGCTGCCCCTCGATTTGCAGGTGGCACTCGACCGGCTCATCCGGGCTGTAGACGGGGTCGGCAGGAACCGTGGTGGCGTTGACGCCCGGCGTGACCGTCGTGTCGCCGTGGGCGACGACCGCGAAGTAGCGCGGCCCAGGCGCGTGGACCGTCTCCACGAAGAGCGCCTGCTGCGCGCCCAAGGTGTCGACGCCCGCGCCGCCAGCCGCGGGGATGACCCAGCCCCGCGTGAGCGGCCCGAACTGTTCCCTCAGCGCGCCGGAAATGTACTCGTAGCCGAAGAGCCGGCCGACCTGCTCGCCGTCGGAGAGCTGCGCGATGGGCGCGTCGCTGCTGTAGATGACGAAGGTCTGAGGCGGGGGCATCGCGAAATCCCAGACAACCCAGATCTGGCCATCGGCGTAGTGGGCCTGGATCGCGGTCTGAGCGAGCGCCGCCGAGGCTGGCAGGAGGAAGGTCAGAGTTGCCAGAACGAGGAGAATCGGCCGCGTCATGGGAGGATCCTGTCGAGGCGGGAGATTTCAGGTGTGTTAATATTTTATCACAAATAGTTCAATCGAGGAAAGACCGGAATCCGGGCAAGGATGCCGGCTTGCAGGAGCTGTTCCCGCCGCCATCACACGGTGGAAATAATCCATCGAGCCAGGGCGACCAGGCGGGCTCGTCGCCGCCGCCCTCGCAAAACGAACCCCGGAGCGGGAGCTCCAGGGTTGTCGAACACGCGTTCCACAATGATTCGCCCGCCGTGTCAGGCTTCGGCGACCGCCTCCCGCACGCCCTCGACGAGCACGGTGCACCGGTTTCGTGCAATCATGAGGAAGCCGCCGGTGATGTCCAGACCGAAGACCTCGCCGCGGTCCTCGCCCTGCAGCACGAGACGGCCCTCGCGCAGGCGCACCAGGTAGGGCGCGTGCTTGGAGAGGATGCCGAAGCCGCCCTCCCAACCGGGCCCCTTGATGCCGGCCACGGCGTCCTCAAAGACGATCCCCGTGGGCGTCACCACCTTGCAGGCGATGGCGCTAGCCATGCTTCGCCTCCAGCTCCTCGGCCTTCTTCGCCGCGTCCTCGATCGCGCCCACGTAGAGGAAGGCCTGCTCGGGCAGGTGGTCCCACTTGCCGTCGACCAGCTCCTTGAAGCTGCGGATGGTGTCCTCGAGCTTCACGTACTCGCCCGGCGTGTTCGTGAAGGCCTCGGCCACGAAGAAGGGCTGGCTCAGGAAGCGCTGGATCTTCCGCGCGCGCTGCACAGTGAGCTTGTCCTCCTCGGAGAGCTCGTCCATGCCCAGGATCGCGATGATGTCCTGCAGGTCCTTGTAGCGCTGCAGGCTCATCTGCACCTGGCGGGCGACCGTGTAGTGCTCCTCGCCGAGGATGTTGGGATCCATGATGCGGCTGGAGGAGTCGAGCGGGTCGACGGCCGGATAGATACCCAGCTCGGCGATGGGACGGCTGAGCACCGTCGAGGCGTCGAGGTGGCTGAAGGTCGTCGCCGGCGCGGGGTCGGTCAGATCGTCCGCGGGCACGTAGATCGCCTGCACCGAGGTGATGGCGCCCTGGGTCGTCGAGGTGATGCGCTCCTGCAGCTCGCCCATCTCGGTGGCCAGCGAGGGCTGGTAGCCCACCGCGCTCGGCATGCGGCCCAGCAGCGCCGAGACCTCGGAGCCCGCCTGCGTGAATCGGAAGATGTTGTCGATGAAAACCAGCACATCGCGCCCGCCGGACATGTCGCGCAGCTCCTCGGCCATGGTCAGACCCGTCAGGCCCACGCGCAGACGCGCGCCGGGGGGCTCGTTCATCTGGCCGTAGATCAGGGCGGTCTTGTCGAGGACGCCGGACTCCTTCATCTCCAGCCAGAGGTCGTTGCCCTCGCGCGTGCGCTCGCCCACGCCGCAGAAGCAGGAGTAGCCGCCGTGCTGCTTGGCGATGTTGTTGATCAGCTCCATGATGACGACGGTCTTGCCTACGCCCGCGCCACCGAAGAGGCCCACCTTGCCGCCGCGCACGTAGGGCGCGAGCAGGTCGATGACCTTGATGCCCGTCTCGAAGATCTCGCGCTTCGGCTCGATGTTCTTGAACTCGGGCGGAGGCATGTGGATGGAGCGGCGCTTCTTCGCCTCGACCGGTCCGAGGCCGTCCACGGTCTCGCCGAGCACGTTGAAGATGCGGCCGAGCACCTCCTCGCCCACCGGCACGGTGATCGGCTCGCCGGTGTCCTCCACCTCGATGCCGCGGACCAGGCCGTCGGTGGAGCTCATGCCCACCGCCCGCACCTGATTGCGGCCGATGTGCTGCTGCACCTCCGCGGTCAGCTTGAACGGCTTGCCCTCGATCTCGGTATCGACCCTGAGCGCGGTCATGATCTCGGGGACCTCGCCCTCGGGAAATTCCACGTCGATGACGTTGCCGATGATCTGGACGACCTTGCCTTTGGCGCTCATTGCTATTCGCTCCTCGTCTGGTCTGCGACTCGTAACTCTTACTTCAAGGCCTCGGCGCCGCTGACGACTTCCAGCAGCTCCGTCGTGATCTGGGCCTGCCGGGCCTTGTTGTAGGACAGCGTCAGCGTGTCGATCATCTCCTGCGCGCTGTCGGTGGCGGCCTTCATCGCCGTGCGCCGCGCACCCTGCTCGCTCGCCGCCATCTCGAGCAGATAGCGGAAGAAGGTGTTGCGCAGGTAGAGCGGCAGCAGCTCGCCAAGCAGGATGTCGGCTTCGGGCTCCAGGATGAACTGGGGCGGAGCCTGGCCCTCCTCGTCATCGTCGCTGGCGGGGAGGCTGAGCGGCAGGACCTGTTTGATGTCCGGCGGCTGCTCCGCGGCGTTCTTGAAACTCGGGTAGACCACGCGGACCTCGTCCACTTCGCCGGACACGAAGGCACCTGTGAGCTGCTCGGCGAAGCGTTCCGCGTCCTCGGGCTGCGGACGGTCGCTGAGGTCGATCACCTGGGTCGCCATCGCGCGCTCGATAAAGCGGAGGTAGTTCACGCCCTTGCGGCCGACGACGTGCAGGTCCACCTCGCGGCCCCGCTCTTCCTGCTCGCGCGACGCGTTGAGCGTCATCTTGAGCAGATTCGTGTTCAGCGCGCCGCATAGGCCGCGGTTCGTCGTGAGGACGAGGTAGGCGACGCGCTTCACATCCGGCCGCGCGCAGAGCAGGGGATGATCGCTTGTGTCGGCGGCGGCGAGGAGCCCGAGCATCTCGGGCAGGGTCGACGCGAAGGGCCGCGCGGCGACGAGGCGATCGACGGCCCGCTTGAACTTGCTGGTCGCCACCATCTCCATGGTGCGCGTGATCTTGTGCGTGCTGGTGACGCTCTTGATCCGCTTCTGGATATCCTTGGCGCTCGGCATGCTCTCCTAGCCGCTGAACTGCTTCTGGAATTCCTCGATGGCGCTCTTCAGCGCCGCCGCGTTCTCGTCGCTGATCACGCCCGTCTCGGCGATGGCCTTGCCCACCTCGGGGTGCTGGCCCCTCATGAAGGACAGGAACTGCGCCTCGAAGTCGTGCATCTTCTCCACGGGCACCTCGTCCAGAAAGCCCTGGGTGCCGGCGTAGACGATCATCACCTGGTCCTCGACGCTCATGGGCACCCACTGATCCTGCTTGAGGATCTCCACCATGCGCTCGCCGCGGGCCAGCGCGGCCTGCGTCGCCTTGTCCAGCTCGGAGCCGAACTGCGCGAAGGCCTCGAGCTCGCGGTACTGCGCCATGTCGAGACGCAGCCTGCCGGCCACGCCCTTCATGGCCTTGATCTGCGCGTTGCCGCCGACACGCGACACGCTGATGCCCACGTTGATCGCCGGCCGCACGCCCTGGTTGAAGAGGTCGGGCTCCAGGTAGATCTGGCCGTCGGTGATCGAGATGACGTTCGTCGGGATGTAGGCGGTCACGTCGCCGGCCTGGGTCTCGATGATCGGCAGCGCGGTGAGGCTGCCGCCCCCCTTCTCGTCGTTGAGCTTCACGGCGCGCTCGAGCAGACGGCTGTGGAGGTAGAAGACGTCGCCGGGAAAGGCCTCGCGTCCGGGCGGGCGCCTGAGCAACAGCGAGAGCTGGCGATAGGCCACGGCCTGCTTGGACAGGTCGTCGTAGATGCAGAGCGTGTGGCCCTTCTCGTCGTACATGAAGTGCTCGGCCATCGCGCAGCCCGCGTAGGGGGCGATGTACTGCAGCGGCGCGGGATCGGAGGCGTTCGCCGCCACGATGATCGTGTAGTCCATGGCGCCGTGCTTGCGCAGGCTTTCGACGACGCTGGCCACCGTGGAGGCCTTCTGGCCGATGGCCACGTAGACGCAGATGACGTCCGTGTCCTTCTGGTTGATGATCGCATCGAGTGCGATGGCCGTCTTGCCCGTGCCGCGGTCGCCGATGATCAGCTCGCGCTGGCCGCGGCCGATGGGGATCATGGAGTCGACGGCCTTGAGCCCCGTCTGCAGGGGCTCCTTCACGGGCTGCCGCTCGACGACGCCGGGCGCCTTGAACTCGAGGGGGCGGAGCTTGTCGGTCTTGATGGGGCCCTTGCCGTCCATGGGCTCGCCCAGCGGCGTCACGACGCGTCCGAGCATCTCCTTGCCCACCGGCACCGAGATGACGCGCCCCGTCCGCTTGACGATGTCGCCTTCCTTGATGTCGAAGTACTCGCCCAGGAGGACGGCGCCGATGTTGTCCTCCTCCAGGTTGAGCGCCATGCCCATCGTCCCGTTGGGGAACTCCAGCAGCTCGCCGGACATGCAGCGGGCGAGCCCGTAGATGCGGGCGATGCCGTCGCCGACCTCGAGGACCTGGCCGGTCTCCTCGACCTCCAGGCCGCCTTCGAAGCCCTCCAACTCGGACTTGATGATCGACGTGATCTCTTCCGGGCGGATCTTCATCTCATTCCTTTCCCATTTCTGCCGTCATGAGACGGTCGCGCAGGCGTCGCAGGCGCGTCTTCAGGCTCCCGTCCACGGTCCGGTCGGCCAGGTGGAGCACCATCCCCGCGAGGAGGTCGTCGTCGGCCTCGGTCTCCAGATGAACCTCGCGGCCGGTGGATCGGCTCAGCGCCGACTCCACGCGGCCGACCTCCTCGCGATCGAGGTCCCGCGCGCTGATCAGTCGGCCTCGCATGCGGCCCTCCTGCTCGTCGCGCAGCCGGCCGAACATCTCCAGGATCGAGCCCAGCAAGGGCTCGCGGTGCTTGCGGAGGAGCAGCAGCAGGAAGCGCAGCGTCAGGATCGACGCGGCATCCGCCGTGACACGCTCCAGGATCCGTTGCTTCTGCTCCAGGCCCAGCTCGGGGGACTCCAGCAGGCGCATCAGACCCACTTCCGCGGCGAGCGCTTCGCGCAGCGCGTCGAGATCCTCGACGACGGCGGGCAGCTCCCCCCTGTCACGAGCCAGCTCGAGGAGTGCGGCGGCGTAGACCCTTGCGATGGCGGCGTACCTCATCAGGTCTTGTCCACCTCGCTCATGAACTCGCGCGCCAGGCGCTCGTGGTCGTCGTCCTTCAGGGAGCGCTCGAGCAGCTTGCTCGAGACCTCGAGGCTGATATCGACAACCTCCGCGCGGAGCGCGTCGCGAGCCTTCTCCGTCTCGAGCTTGATCTCCCGCCGCGCCGATTCCAGGACATCCCCGGCCTCGGCCTGGGCCTTGACCAGGATCTCCTCCTGCATCGCCTTGGCGGACGCGGTGCCCTGCTCGATGATCTTCTGGGCTTCCTGCCTGGCCCGATTCAGCTCTTCCTTCTGCTGTTCGAGGAGCTGCTGGCCCTCTTCCCGGGCCTTGGCCGCCTCGTCCAGGGAGCTGCGGATCTTCTCCTCGCGACGGTCGAGACCGTCGAGGATCGGCCCCCAGGCCGTCTTCCTGAGCAGGAAGAGCAGGCCGAGGAAAGTCAGGACCGTCCAGAAGATCAGACCCGGGTCCGGGCTGAGCAGATCGAACTTCCTGCCCGCCTCTCCCGCGGAGAGGAGAAGCGGCAGTCCGGCATGGATGGTTTCAACCATGGATCGGATCCCCTGGTTTAGGCGGCTTTGGTCGCCAGCATGATGCAGATGACCAGCGCGAAGAGACCGACGCCCTCGATGAGGGCCGCGGCCAGGATCATGGCGCCACGGATATCGCCGGCGGCCTCAGGCTGGCGGGCGATGCCCTCCATGGCGGAAGCGGCCAGTCTGCCGATGCCGTAGCCGGCGCCGATCACAGCGATTCCCGCACCGATACCCGCGCTGAGATGCGCGCCGATCATGGCTAGGATGGGAAGCATCGAAATCTCCTCCTGTACGGACAAAGGGCCGAAGCCCGGTTCTGGATCCCCGGATTAGTGTTCCGGATGGACCGCCTGGTAGATAAAAATCGTCGAAAGGAACATGAAGATGAAGGCCTGCAGGAAACCTACGAAGATCTCGAAAGCGCTGATGGCGACGGCGCCCGCGAAGGGCAGGACCGACCAGTAGACCGTCTTGAGGCTCATGCTGAAGATCAGTCCGAAGAAGGACAGGACGATGATGTGGCCCGCGATCATGTTGGCGAAGAGTCGCACGGTCAGCGCGAAGGGCTTGGTGAACATCCCCATGATCTCGATGGGGATCATGATCGGAATCAGCGGCCAGGGCACGCCGGGCGGCACGAGGGAGCGCCAGTGCGTGACGAAGCCGTTGGTCCGGATGCCGCCCACCTGGCTGGTCAGGAAGGTCAGGATAGCGAAGCTGGCAGTCACGTTGACGTTGCCGGTGGCCGTGGCCATGGACGGGATCAGGCCGAGCAGGTTCGTGAACAGGATGAAGAAGAAGATCGTCAGCAGATAGGGCAGGTAGCGCCGACCCACGTCCGGCCCCATGATGTTGTAGACCACCTCGTCCCGCAGGTAGACGATGATCGCCTCGAAGAAGTTGCGTAGGCGGCCACGCGGGACCTGCCCCTCCTCCCTCTTCGACACGCTCCGCAGCAGAAGAAACAGCGCCAGGGCCGAGATCCACAGCATCAGCACGTGCAGCGACGGCGTCAGGTCGACCTGCAGGCTCCCGATGTGAAACGCCGGGATGTGCAGCGCCTCGGCCACGTTCCAGCGCAGCGAGTGCGTCAGCTCCCAGTGGTCGTTGTTGAGGATGTGCCCCAGGGGATCCAGTGTTTCGGCATGGGCGGCGCCGTGCTCGGCGGCGTGAGCGGCGCTCTCCGCATTGGCCTCGTGACCCGCCGCTCCCTGCTCGGCCGCTTGCGTGCTCGCGAGAAACAAGGTCATCACTCCCCGACTCGTGAATCCTGTGCTGTCTCGTCCCTGCGTCTACTGGCCAGATCGCGACTCAGGCGCCAGGCCTCGACGATGAGGAAGAACGGATAGGTCAGCGCCACCGCGATCAAGTAATGCTTCAGGCTCCATCTCGCCAGACCCCAGACTGCGAATCCCGCCAGCGCGAGCAGGACGAAGCGCAGCGCGAGTCCTCCGAAGTAGGCCCGCAGGAAGGTCAGCTGCGAACTGTCGAGGGTTCGTCGCGACAGAATGTAGCTGAGGGCCGCCCCCACGGCGCCTGCGCCGATGCCGACTGCGGAAGCCGAGAGTTCCGGACCGAAGCGGAAGGAGAGCCACCATGCGGCAAGGAGAAGAGAGATGAGCGCCAGAGGCAGAAGCCAGGCCAGGAAAATCCCCACGGGACGGCTCACGGCTTTCTCGATTCCCCTTCCCTGTCTTCGGCTTCCTTCTCTTTCCGGGAGAGCGCTTCCGCGCGAAGAACCTCCCGGTAGATCCAGATGAACCCTCCCAGCGCGCCCAGCAAAACCCCAAGCAGAGTGAAGACAGGGAGGGTCCCGAGCTTCCGATCGAGCCACCAGCCGCCCAGTCCGTAGAGCGCTACCGCCGCCGCATAGGTGAAACCCAGGTGGGTCAGCGACAGGGCTGAGGCCTCACGGGTTCTACCGAGGATCAGACGGCTGAACCTCTTTCCCCAGCGACCGGATCGGCGCATAAGCAGGCCTTGTAGCGGCTGAATTGCTAGCTGCTTTCGGAGCCGAGACAGAATAGTCTCTGAAAAGTCCAAGTTCAAGGGAAGAATGTTGAAATAGCGTAGCAGTGAGAAAGCGAAAACGGATCCGGGGCAAGGCCCCGGACCCGCTGACGTACTTGCTTCAAACCGGGGAAGGGTCCCAACCCTTCCCACCCCCGTCAACGCCAGGGGATGAGAACATCGAAGAGTACCTGGCGCATTCAGGCAGCGATCACCTGCCGACCCAGCGCGTCTTGACAGACGTGAAGATCAGCAGGTTCAAGCACCGGAGCACAGCGAGCAGGAATTCGGATTCCGAATGGGACCCGACTCTTCTCTTCCGTGTTCCGAGTTGTCTCTTCAACGTCTCCCCCCTGGCAATTTCAAAAGAAAAACCGGTCTTCCTGACACGGGAAGACCGGTGTTTCCTTGCTCACGGGACCTTCCTCGGTTCGAGCCGGGCTCCGTCCCGGCCGCCCTCGTCCGTCTCCATCCTCTGCCCGGGACGGACGCAGGTTTCCTGTTCGTCGCGATTCGGCCTCTCGACTACCACCAGGTCTTGGTGAAGTAGACGGTGTAGGCGCTGAGCAGGGCGAGCATTGTGATCAACATTTCCAACCTCCCGTTTGATCGTTTCTTTGTGTCGTGTTGCGTGGCTGCACCCTGCTCATTGCAACCGAAGTGCCCGAATGATTTCTCATGCGGGATCAGGAAGGAATCCCCTATTATCTCTATTGATATCAATGGGTTGGGATTTCATCCAGAGAGTGGAGGGTTGATTCGGTTTTCAGGAGAATGGAAACAATCGGAGACATTAAACCCGATGGATTCACAATCTACTGTCAAATACTCACTTATATGGTAAACAATACAAGACGAACTGTCGTCAATCGCCGACGTTTCTCTCCGGTTTCAGGCCCAGATCCTTGATCTTGCGATGCAGATACTGGCGGGAGATGCCCAGGCGGGCCGCGGCCGCCGTGACCCGTCCCCGCTCTCCCTCGAGGATCCTCGCGATCATGTCCCTCTCCATGCGAGTCAGGTACTCCTTCAGGCTCTCCTCTGGCATGGCGATCCCGGCTTCCCTGGAGCGGGGCATCGTGAGCCCCTCGTCGAGCATGACCTGCTCTTCGGTCAGGATCCCGTTCCCGTCGCGAAGGGCCAGGCTGCGCTCGATGCACTTCTCGAGCTGGCGCACGTTGCCGGGCCAGGGCTGCGCCTGCAGGGTCCGTAGAGCGTTCGGGGAGAGGCGGGGCCGCTCGAGCCCCATGCGACTCGCATAGCTGTCGAGGAAGTGCTCTGCCAGGAGGGAGACGTCCTCCGGCCGCTCCCGGAGCGGCGGCAGCCGCAGGGACAGGACGTTCAGCCTGTAGTAGAGGTCCTCCCGGAACTCGCCCTCCGCGACCCTCTCCTCCAGATTGACATGGGAGGCGGCGATGACCCGCACGTCCACCTTGCGCTCCTCCTTGCCGCCGAGACGCCTCAGCTCGCCGCTCTCCAGGACGCGCAGGAGCTTGACCTGGAGCATCGGAGGCATGTCGCCGATCTCGTCGAGGAAGAGGGTGCCGCCGTCGGCCTGTTCGAAGAGCCCCGCCCTGGTCTGGTCCGCGCCGGTGAAGGCGCCCTTCTCGTGGCCGAAGAGCTCGGCCTCGAGCAGCGTCTCGGGGATGGCGCCGCAGTTGATCGCCACGAAGGGCTGCTCGGCCCATGGGCTCTCGTAGTGCAGCGCCCGCGCGACCAGCTCCTTGCCCGTCCCCGTCTCCCCGATGATCCTCACGGTGGATCGGTAGCGGCACATGCGCCGCAGCTGGTCGACGACCTGCTGCATGCCCCGGCTTGCGACCAGGATCCCTCCGAAGCTGGTCTTCTCCCCCAGGACGCTCTTCAGCTCCTGATTCTCGTCCGCGAGCTGACGCCTCTCCGCCTGGGCGTTCTGCAGCTCCTCCATGCGCAGCATGGCCGCCGCCGCCAGCCGGCAGAACACCTCCAGCACGGGCACGTCGGCGCTGCCGAAACGCCCCGGCAGGGTCCCGTCGAGGTAGAGCACACCCAGGAGACGCTCCCGCGCCAGGAGGGGCGTGGCGACCACCGTCTCCAGATTGAGGTCGAGGATGCTCTGGCGCTCCATCCCCTCCCTCGCGCCCCGTCCCTGATGGACGACGCTGCGTCGCTCCACCAGGGCGTCGCGGATGACCGAGCGGCTGATGGCGCCGAATTCCGTCCCCTCCGGACGCACGAGTCCAGGCTTCAGGGCGCCGCTCTTGTCGATGCGGAAGAAGGCGGCGCGCTCCGCCCCCGTCAGATCCAGGGCGATCTGGAGCACGCGGGCGGGAAGGTGACGGGGCTCGCCGGCGACGAGGAGCTCCGCGTCGGCGTCGAGCAGCGCGAGGAGGCGGTCATGGGATTCCCGGACGCCTCGCAGCCGCGCCAGTTCCTCCTGCGCGGCCTCGAAGCGCGAGCGCAGGCTCTCCAACTCCCAGGCCTGGCTCGTGGCGGAGCTGTCCTGCGCTTCGGTGTCGGCCGGACCTGCAGCGGGGCTCTTTCCCGGAGCCGGAGCGGCCGCGGCGCCGGTTTCGCGTTTCTGGAGGAGCCTCTCGAGGGCGGGAGAGCGCTTGGGTTTCCGGGGATCGTAGCGGGGGGGATCTTCGGACATCGGGCTTCCTCCTCGTCGGGCGCCCTACCGAGCCTAGATCCTCCCCCGTTGAATGTCAACAAACGGCGACATCTGAAATGATTTCGCGACAGATCGTCACCAGATAGGTCCAGATCCCGCCCCAAAGAGCCCCGCGGGCAGAGCTAGAGCTCCGCATCGGCGATGGCCTTCTCCACCCGCGCGAGGATCTCGGCGCGCAGCTCGGACTCCTCGCCCTCGAGTTCGCAACCCGATGCGGAGAAGTGCCCGCCGCCGCCGAAGGAAGCGGCGATCTCCTGCACGTTCACGCGCCCCTTGCCCCGGAAGCCCACCTTCCAGTCGCCCTCCTCGGAGAGTTTCATCTGCACGACGACCTCCACGTCGGCCAGGGTCCGCGGCAGATTGATGAAGTCGTCCTCGCCGAACAGGGGCAGGGCCTCGGGAGGCAAACCGTCGGGTTTGAGGGTGAGCATAGCGATCTTACCTTCCCCGAAGAACTGCAGGGACTCGAGCGCCCTCCGCATCAGCAGGAGATAGGCGTTCGGCCGCCGCTCGTGGACGAAGCTCGCGATCCTGGCGGGCACGGCCCCCCGTTCCACCAGGAAGCTGGCGCTGCGGAAGGCGTGGGCGTCGGTGCTCGAGTAGCGGAAGCCCCCCGTGTCCGTCATCAGGCCCGTGTAGAGGCAGGTGGCGATGCCCTCGTCGATGGCATCCTCGTCCACAGCGCGCAGGAGGTCGCAGACGATGAGGGCGGCCGCCGCGTAGCTCGTGTCCGTGAGGTCCCGCTCGTCATAGTCCCTGCCACCGATGTGATGGTCGATCCGTAACACGCGCTGGAAGTCGCCCTCGGCGAAGCCGGTCCTGTCCAGGCCCGTGCTGTCCATCACGACGTAGAGGGTGTCGGCGTGGGCGCTATTGCCGGCCTCTTCCCTTCCGTCCTCGATGTCCGCGAAACCGGGGAAGAAGTCGAACTTGGCCGAGCACTCGTAGGGCGCGAAGGCTGCCGCGTCCACGCCCTTCGCGTGCAGGAAACGCACGAGGCCGAGACAGGATCCGAGCACGTCCCCGTCGGGATGCTTGTGCATGAGCACCCGCACGCGGGTTTGATCCAGCAGATAGCGACCTGTCTCGCGCAGTTTCTCGACGGCGATCATGGCGTCCTCCGAGACGAACGGGAAAGGGTGAACCGACCAATATAGACGCGCTTCATGGTTCCGTCCAGGGTCCCGTCCAGCGGGGACTCGACGGCGGGATCAGGCCGCCCGGCGCTCCCGGCGGAAGGGGCGGGTGGGCAGGTCGACCAGGAGCAGGCGTAAAAAGGAGAGGACGGGCTCGACGCTCGCGTACATCACCGGCACGACCACGAGGGTCAGGAAGGTGGCCACGGCCAGGCCCCAGATCACGGCCGTACCCATCGGCCCCCACCACTGGCTCGACTCGCCCCCGATGATGAAGATACGATCGAACTCCCCGGCGAAGAGGCGTCCGAAGTCGAGGGAGAAACCGGTGGTCAGGGGGATGAGGCCGAGGATCGTCGTCACGGCGGTCAGGATCACCGGCCGGAAACGCGTCTTGCCGCCCTGGACGATCGCCTCGATCTTGTCGAGCCCGCGCTTACGCAGCCGGATCACGTAGTCCAGGAGCACGATGGCGTTGTTGACCACTACACCGGCGAGGGAGATGACGCCGACGCCGGTCATGATGATGCCGAAGGGTGTGCGCGTGATCATGAGCCCGAAGAACACGCCGATGAGGGAGAGGATCACGCTGGACATGATCACCACGGGGACGCTCAGCGAGGTGAACTGCGTGATGAGGACTAGGAGGATGAGCATGAGCGCGATGCGGAAGGCGTCGCCAAGGAAGGCGCTCGCCTTTTCCTGCTCCTCGTTCTCGCCCGCGAATTCGATATGGTAGCCCTTGGGCAGTGTGAAGCCACTCAGACGCTCCTGCACCTCGGCCAGCAGGGCGTTGCTGTTGAAGCCGGCGCCGGCGTCGGCCGAGACCGTGACGACCCGCTTGGAGTCGATGCGGTTGATGGCGCCGAGCCCCGTCTCGTAGCGGACGTCCGCGAATGCGCCGAGCGGGATGTGCTCTCCCTCGTAGAAGACCGTCAGCTCCTCGAGATCCTCGACGTTGCGCCGCGTGGGCTCGGCAAGCCGCACGACGATGTCGTACTCGTCCTCGCCTTCCCTGTATTTCGATACGTCCTCGCCGTGGATCGCGGTGCGGATCGTGCTCGCGACGTCGATGGTCCGGAGCCCCAGGCGGGCCGCCTTCTCCAGCGAGGGGCGGATCTTGATCTCGGGCCGGCCCTGGTCGTAGTTGTCGCTCAGGTTGACGAGCCCCGGGATGTCGCGGATCTCGTCCTGCACGCGCTCTGCGAGCCCGCCGAGCCGCTCGAAGTCGTCACCCGAGATCTCGATGCTGACGGGCGCACCCGTGGGCGGGCCCTCGTCCATCTTCTCGATGCGCAGCTTGGCGCCGGTGAACGCGGCCAGGCGTGAGCGCAGGTCCGCCAGCGACTCGCGCGACGAGACGGACCGCTCCTCCATCTTGATGAACTCCAGGCTGACCAGCGCCATGTTCGAGCCGCTGCCGCTGGACACGAGTCCGTTGCTGCCGCCCGATCCCACCTCGGTTACGACCGCCTTCAGCTCCGGCACCGCCATGACCTCGGCCTCGATCTGCTGCGAGTAGGCGTCGCTGAGCTCGACGCGCGTGCCGCTGGGCGCGTCGAGGTTGACGTAGGCGAAGGTCGGATCGGTGTCGGGGAAGAGCTCGACACCCGCGTTGAAGCGCGCGAACAGCATCACGATCAGGATGAGCAGGACGGTCATGCCGCCGAGGGTCAGGGCCTTGTGGCGCAGCGCCCAGCGGATCACCGGCTCGTAGGTGCGCAGCCCGAATGCGATCCAGCGGTCGCCGATGCGCTTCTGCTCGCCAGCGCGAGCCGGCACGCGCATGAAGCGCGCGCAGAGCACGGGATTGAAGACCAGCGCCACGAGCAGGGAGGCGAGCAGGACGACGATCACCGTGATGGGCAGGTACTTCATGAACTCGCCCATGATCCCAGGCCAGAAGACGAGGGGCAGAAAGGCGCAGACGGTCGTCAGCGTGGACGCGGTCACGGCCGCGGAGACCTGATGCGTCGCCTCCTTGGCTGCCTCCACCTCGCCCCTGCCGCGCACGCGGTGCCGGAAGATGTTCTCGACGATCACGATGGCGTTGTCCACGAGCATGCCGAGGGCGAGGATCAGGGAGAAGAGCACGACCATGTTGAGCGTGATGTCCATGGCATGCAGGACGATGAAGGAGATCAACATCGAGAAGGGGATGGCCGAGGCGATGAACAGGGAGTTGCGAACGCCCAGGAAGAGAAAGATTACCAAGACGACCAGGACGAGCCCGCTGAGGATATTGTTCTCCAGCTCGTTCACCATGTCTCGGATCATCACCGAGACGTCGCCCGTGATGGTGATCTCGGTGCCGGTGGGCATCGTCTCCCGCGCCTCGTCGATCATCGCGTGGATCTCGTCCGCGATGTGAATGATGTTCGCCCCACTGCGCTTGGTGACGGACAGCGTCACGGCCTCGATGCCGTTAAGTCGCGAGATCGTCTCGCGGTCCTTGATGCCGAGGGACACCTCCGCCACGTCGCGCAAATAGATGGGGGTCGGCGCGGCCGGGTTGAGCAGAATCGCGGGGATCACTTCCACGGACTCGAACTCCCCGGGCACGCGCACCTGGTAGTCGTAGGTGCCGAGAGAGAGGTCGCCGCCCGGGATCGTGACATTCTCGAGGCTGATCGCGTCCAGCACGTCGACCAGGCCAATCCCGTAGAGGCGCAGGCGCAGTGGATCGACGTCCACCCGAACCTCACGTTCCACGCCGCCGGTCAGGTTCACGGCCAGCACGCCTTCGACCCGCTCCAGCTCCTCCTGCAGATCCTCCGCGACGCGCTTCAACTCGATGGGATCGTACTCAGCGGACATCACGACCTGCATGATGGGCCAGTCGCTGGAGCTGATCTCCCGGATCACCAGGTCATCGCGGACGTCCTGAGGCAGTTCCGGCTTGGCCATCTCCACGGCGTCCCGCACCTTCTGCAGGGCATCGCTCATCTCTACGTCCGTCGTGAACTCGAGCGAGATCTGAGCCGCTCCCTCCAAAGAGAAGCTGATCATCTCCTCGAGGTCGGGGATCCCCTTGAGCTGCTTCTCCAGCTTGCGTGTGACGAGGTTCTCGATGTCCGCCGGGCTGGTGCCGACGTAAGGCGCCATTACGAGAACGAAGGGGATCTTCACGTCCGGCGATGACTCGCGCGGCAGACGCATGTAGGCGCTCGCCCCGATGAAGATCACCATGATCATCAAGGCAAAGACGGTCATGGAGCGGTTGATGGAGATGTCGGTGAGCTTCATCGGATGCCCTCGGAGACGGCGGGCGGCTCGACCCAGCCATCGCTCTGCGCCCCTGCCCGCGAAACGACACCCGGATCGCCGGGAGCCGTGCCGTCAGGGGAATGTGACTCCTCCTGGACGAGCACCGCCGAGCCGTCGTGGATTTCGCGCTGGCCCCTTACGATGAGCCGGTCGCCACTCCGCAACCCCTCCTCGACGATCACCATCAGACCCTGGTCGGAGCCGAGGCGTAGGCTACGCCGCCGGGCTCGGTCGCCGTCGACGACAAAGGCCACGGGACCGTCCGCCTTCTGCAGCACTGCGTCGCGGGGAATGGAGATGACCTGCTCGTGCAGAGTCCGAAGGACTCGAGCCCGTCCGATCACGCCGGGGTTGATGCGAAGGTCGCGGTTGTCGATGCGGATCTCGACCTTGAACTTACCCGTAAGGGGGTCGGCCTCGAATCCCACCCAGTGCACGTAGCCCTCCACCCCACCGCTCACGCTGTCGAAGATCACTTCGGCCCGCTTCCCCGCTTCCACCCAGGCGATCTCGCGCTCGGTCACCGAGCCCTCGAGCTTGAGGACGAAAGGGTCGACGAGCCGGGCGACCGGCACGCCTGGCGCCAGTTGCTGTCCGAGCTCCACGTAGCGGTCCGTGATGATGCCCGCGAAGGGCGCGGCCACCGCGGCCCGTTCGTAGCGGATCCTCGCCGCCTCGGCCGCCGCCTCAGCCTGGCGATGCTGGGTCTCCGTTTCCAGCAATTCGATCTCGCTGATGGAGTTCGCCTCGAAGAGCTGACGCATTCGCTCCACGTTGAAACCGCTGAGGTCGCGCGCGGCGAGGTTCGCCTTCATCTCCGCGCCGAGCAGGCGGCGGTCCTGCACGACCAGCAGCGCGCCCGCGTCCACCTGCGCCCCCTTGTCGTGGCGGATCGAGTCCACGCGTCCGCCCTCCTCGGCGCTGAGCACGGTGCCGCGCACCGGATGGGCCGGCCCCGAGAGAGACAGATACTCGCGCATGTCGGCCGGCGCGACGGTCAGCACGCGGACGTTGCGGGGCATCTCCCGCTGCTCCTCCGACTCCGCCTGGGCTCCCTCCCCACGGGAGCAGCCGCCCGCCCCGAGGGCGAGGGCCAGGCTTCCTGCCAGGAGCGCCAGGGCCGATAGGGAACGGGAAAGCGTTGTGTGCGGTCGGGTGTGGTGCCGCATGGTCTTCTCCTTCACTCTCGCGTCCCATCCGGACGCGCCGCGAACTCTGCGAGTCGCGCGCGAAGCTCGGACAGGGGCGTGGCAGGCGCGAAGCCGAGCGCCCGCTTCAGCGCCGCCGTGAGGGTCAGCACCTCGTTACGGGCCGCGATGCAGTTGCTGCGGGCCAGGAAGCGCTCGGTCCGGACGTCCAGGACCGAGAGGTAGTCCGCCTTGCCCAGTTCGTAGCGCCGGGAGACCTGGTTCAAGGCGTCCTCGGCGGCCGCGAGGTTGAGGGTCGTCGCCGCGAGGTTGCTCCGCGCGGCCTCCAGGTCGCCGTGAAGCGTGAGCACCTCGAGCCGCGCCTGGCGCAGGGCCTCCGCGCGCTCGTGTACCGTGCGCCGGATCGTGGCCTCCGTCTCCTTCACCTTGCCGCGAGTGAGCATCCCGTCGAAGAGCGGGACGTTCAGGCTGACGTTGGCGCTCCAGAAATCGTGGCCGGGTTTCGTGAGATCGTCGAGGACACTCGTGACGTAGCCGTAGGAGGCGTCCGCGGAGAGATAGGGCCGGTGCTCGGCCTTCTGCGCGCCACGGTTCTTTCTCAAGATTCGCTCCACGAGCTCGAGCTGCCGGATGTCCGGACGCGCCGCCAGCCCCGCGAGAGCTAGGTCGACGGGAATGATCTCCTCCTCGATCGGCAGCTCGCCCCGGAGTCGCAGCGGCGCGAGGGGCCTGCGCCCCATCAGCACATTGAGCTGCGAGCCCGCGTCGCTCAGGCGCTGGGCAGCGCTACGGCGCTGCGGCGCGAGGTTGGCGAGGGAAACGGCCGCACGGAGCGTGTCCAGCGGTGTAGAGAGGCCGAGATGGAAGCGGCGCCGCGTGACGTCGAGGAACTCCTCGCGTGCGGCCAGGTCGGCATTGATGGCGGCGAGCTGCTCGTCAGCCATGATCACCGAGTAGTAGGCGGCCATCACGCTCTCGGCGGTCCGGCGCTCCGCGTCAGCAAGGAGAAGCTCCTGCCGCTCGATGCCGAGGCCCGCCGCGCCGATCGCGTTGTAGACCAGACCCGGCCGGAACTCCCAGCGGGCGTTCAGGCTCGTGCGCCAGAAGCTCTGCGCGGGGATGTCCTCGGCGTCGGGTAGGAAGGAGAGGCCGGCCAGGAGGGTGTCGAGAGGGGAGTCGCCGATCTCGCCGCCGTCCCCGCCGGAGAAGGTCTCGTTGAACGCGAAACTGGGGTCTCGCCCCCGCGACCAGGTGCCGGAGAGGTCGATCGTCGGTAGGCCGATGGCCCGAGCCTGAGTCATCTGCCCCCGGAGCTCCTCCCGGCGCAGGCGCTCGGCGCGCAGGCTGCCGTTACCCGCCATGGCTTCCGTGAGACAGTTCGCCAGCGACAGGATCTCGGACTCTCCCGCGATCGCGACAACGCCCCTCGCCTCTCCGGGAACGGTGGCGGCGGCGGGCTCCGCCCGTGCCGCACTCCACGCCCCGCAGGAGAGCGAGAGCAGACACGCGATGGCGAGCCGCAGCGCTCCTCCGCTCTTCAAGCGCGCAACAAGTCCTGGGAATCCACTGTTATCGACAAACGCGTACAACTCGCGAATCCTCCGGTTCTCTCCCGGCGCCGCTGATTCAGGAAACCTGTTTTCAGGTGTACTCGGCCCTCTAGCGATGTCCCCGCCCTCAGGTTTCGGGAACAGGAATAGAATCGCACTTTCTCTTGCAGAAAAAAAGGGAATAGGACGATTCGACAGCAAGAAACCCCGCTCACGGCGCCTCGTAGAGATCCGGAGACAATCCCACCCACTGGCCAGGAGAGGAGATCGAAATGGAAAAGCACGTGACCATCCTCGGCGCGTTCTTCTTGGCCCTGAGCATCCAGGGCCTTCTTGGCGCATTCATCGTCTTCATCGCCGTCACCGGGGGCGGTCTCCTCTCGGGGGAGATGGAAGCCATCGCCATCACCTCCACCGTGGGCACGATCATCGGTGGGCTGCTGCTACTGTTATCCCTCCCTGGACTCGTCGCAGGTATCGGACTGATCCAGCGCAGGCCCTGGGCCAGGATCCTCACCCTGATCCTGAGTTTCCTGCTTCTCCTCAAGATCCCCCTCGGCACTGCGCTCGGGATCTACGGCATCTGGGTTCTCATGCAGGACGAGGCTGCCAGGATCTTCGCCGGGGACGGCGCGCAGGGCGCCGGGGGGAACACGATGGCGCAGGAGTGATCGGCGGGGAACCTTCCCACATTGTTTCCCGACAGCGGAGGATGGTTCAGGGGCGGCGGCCGCGAAGCCGCGCCAGCACCGCCGCGCGATCGGAACGGGCGAGGAAGCGGTCCCGCTCCTCGCCCGGAGGCAGGTGCTGGGACAGGTCGCGGAGGATCTCCACGGCGCGGCCGAGCCGATCGCGCTCCGCGGCGCGATCCTTCTTCACCGCGGCCAGCTCCGCCTCCTCGACGTGAAGCGGCCAGAGGTATTCCGGATTGCCCAGCCTACCCGCCACCTCGAGCCCCGCATTCAACGCTCGCTCGGCGAGGACCCTATCCCCCGCGATACGGGAGTGACGCGCTAGCAGACGCCAGGTGAAGGGGAGATAGCGGGGCTTTTCGATGCGTTCGAAGGATTCGATGAGCTCGGCGAGCCCGTCGCCGTCGCAGGCCGGCTCGGGTGCCAGCTCGATCCGCCAGAGGCGGCAGCGCCAGACCTCGTCCTCGGCCTTGGCCGCCGCGAAATTCTCGCGCGCCGCCTCCAGGTCGGCCAGGGCCTCCCCCGTCTCGCCGCAGTAGTGATGCAGGAAGGCCCGCTTCAGGAGCAGGTAGCCCTCGTTCTTGGTCGCGCCCGTCTCCACTGCGATGGGCAGGGCCTCTTCGACATGGCGCCGGGCCTCGTCCAGGCGCCCGAAGGCGATCAGGAAGAGTGCGAGGATGTTCTTCGTGTAGAGGATCCTATTGAGAGAGTCGAATTCATCTAGGCCTGCGCTCAGCTCCGCTACGAGTGGCAGAAGTCGCCGGTAATCTCCCTGGTAGTAGATGGCCACGGCCAGGTTGATGCGGAAGAAGGGGGAGCGCTTCAGGTCCCCGCTCTGCTCGGCCGAGCGGATCGCCCGGTGAAGGAGTTCTTCGGCCTCCGCTACATCACCACGGTGGATGCCCCAGAGGGCCTTGCTTGAAATCGAACGCTCTATTAGAAGCGGATCGTTCAGCTCCTCCGCTTTTGATATCGCCTCATCGAGGTCGTGCGAAATCTCAGGAAAACTCTTGGTGTCGGCGGCGAGAATGATCGAGTCCGCCACGTAGATGAGCGTGCCGACCTCCAAGTCGAGTGACCCGCCCTCCTCTTGGATCCCTTCGAGAGCGAGTCGCGAGAAACGAAGCGCTTCACCGAAGTCCGCTTTTTCCGAGCTCAAGTTGGCGAGAGCCATGTAGATGATCCATAGGCCCCGCCGGCCTGAGAAGCGATCTAGGAACTCGCTGGCAAGGTTTTTCGCCGATTCCGGATCGCCGTACTTCGCGAGGGCAGTGATCTCCCGCGCTGCGACGCGGATCTCCAGCTCCGATCCTTCGATCTCCGGACCGCGCCTACGCCGCCACTCGTCTAGGAAACGAAAGCCTTCCTTGATCTTTCCTTCTTCGAGCATGGGGTATAAGAGCTGCCGGTTCAGCTCCCCGCTTGTTTCCAAGTTCAGATCGGGTTCGATGCGCCAGAAGAGCTCTTCCGACTCCTCGATCTCCCCGTCACGCAGCCTACGCATCACGCCGAGAACGGTGATCCGGCAGTCGATGGAATCGGGCAGGTCGAGGGTATCAGCGAGGCCCAGCAGTCGGAGCTGGCTCTCCCGGGAGCTGCGTTGGGCGAGCTCGAGCATCTCTCTGTTCGAGACGGCTCCCAGCCAATCCAGCTCGCCGCGGCTCAGCGCCTCCACGAGGAGGCGCAGGCGCGCTTCCGCGTTCTCCGCCTCGCTCGCCCAGGCCTGCAGCCACTCCTCGCGCGTCTTCTCGGCGCCGCGAGTGGATGACGGCGCAGCCGTCGCGCGCGTCTCGTCCTGCTCGACCAGGGCGAAATGCTTCTCCAGATCGCCCAGCCAGTCCGACATCGGGAGATGGAAGCTGGCCCAGCCCGCGTCGTCGCGGAGAAGCTGCCGGGAAAGAAGGAAGCCGAGAATCACGAGCAAACGCGACCGGCGGCCACCGGCGAGATCTTCGAGGACGCTCGCCTCGTCGTGACCGGGAGGCACGCGTTCGTGGGTCACGGAGGACAGGTGATCGGCGAGCAGATCCCGAAAACTGTCGCGGCCGCGCTCGCGCAAGAGCTCGTCGCCACCAGGCTGCCGGCTGGCCGGGAGCGAGTCGTCGAGGAAGAGGCAGCGCGGCGCTGGATCGAGGCCGAAGCGGGCACGCAGCTCGTCCATCCAGCCCATCACGCTGCTCGCGCTCGTGCCGTCGGACAGCGTGGTCGCAAAGAGATGATCCAGGTCCGCAGGCAGATCCTCGCGGAAGCGGGTCAATGGCAGGATGTCAGCCTTGGCGATGGCGCCCAGCAGGGCCTCTCCCCGGACATTACCGTAGGGCAGCTCGCCTGCCAGGGCCTCGTAGGTGAGTACGGCGAGGGCGTGGAGATCGTCCCGCCAGGTCAGCGGTCGGTCCTCGATGCGCGACGGCGAGAGATAGGCGGGGCTGCCTCCCGGCGCCTTCTCTCGAAGCCGCGACACCAGGCCCAGGTCACTGAGGAGGAGCGGCGCCTCGCTCCGTTCGCCGGCAAGAAGCAGGTTCGCGGGCTTGAGGTCGGCGTGTCCCCAGCCCGCGTGGTGCAGCAGATCCAGCGCGTCGGCCACCGGCGTCAGCCACTCCACGAGCTCGCGATCCTCGCCCCGCCAGTCGGCCAGGGTCGTCCCCGGCAGCAGGGGCAGGAGCAGCCAGGCGCGGCCCTGCGCATCGGTGCCGGAGTCCAGCACGGGCAGCAGCGCCGGGTGGCGCAGGAAGCCGGACATGTACGCCTCGCGCTCGATCGCGCGGTTGGCCTCCTTGCTCGCACTCAGCTTGAGGGCGGCGGGCTCGCCGGCGCGATCCTCCGACCGGAAGATGGCAGCCGTGGCGCCCCGGGCGAGGGGCGCGAGCCGAGGAGGAGTCGGATCGGAAAGGGGCATGGCTCACCGGCGTGTCGAAGGGATCCTGCTGTGACAACCGAGAGCTTAGGAAAGGAAAACGGGCTCCGTCAAGACGGAGCCCGGGACAAGGAGAGGGGGGTGACGAGGAGGTGTATGACGAGATCTAGGGAATCAGTGTGCCATCATGGCCGCCGCCATCAGCCGTGGTGTGCGACAACTGAATGTAATCCGCGCCCGATTCCAGAACAGGAGTCTTGCCGAAGCTGAAAAGAGAAAGGAGGGAAAGCATCAGTGCAAGGGTCAGGCTCTTCGTCATGGTAGCTCCTTCGTTTCCTGGTCCGGCCTGGTAGTGCAGCCTCGGTTCCCATGCCAGGGTCGGGGGAGGGAGCGGCGATGCCCGCCTCCCCTGAGGAGCTCGCAGCTTGCCTTGGATACGTGTTTCTCCTTTCCTGGCAGGGACTTGCACCCGCTCAAAACGCAAGGATCCGGGTGAGAAAAGGACGAGAAAGGGAAACCACGGGCTGGCCCGCGGGTGTCGAGCTGGGAGTGGCGGGGCAATGGACCCAGCCGGCCGATCCCTCCCGGGGTCTGCCGCGGAGTCGTGGGGATCCACTGGCAACGAGGACGGCCGGCGCCGCCCCCGGGGCAAAGCACCCTAGCGGGGGACCTTCACCCAGCGTTCCGGGCCCGCCTTCCCAGAAAGGCCCACTTGCTTCGTGGAACACCCGGAAAGGTCGGGGGGCGCGCGCAGGAAGGCGCTCCGCGCTGCCCGCGGGGGAAACGATGTGCTATCCTCACGCGCGGGTTGTGCGCTGGCCCCACTCCTCGGGACCGCGAGCGAGCCTCATCAGGGAGGAAATCGACGATGGAAAAGGAATTCCTGCGAGCCCTCCTGGGTCTCGCCCGCTGGACCCTCGAGCGCTGGACCGCCGGCGAGACCTGGTGGGAAGGCGGACCCGCTCCGGCGCCCGGCGACGATCGCCCCGTGGACGGCCTCTTCGTCACCCTGCGCACGCAGGACGGGGAGCTGCGGGGCTGCATCGGCACGGTGGAACCCCAGGAGTCGCTCTTCCGCTCTGTCCGGGATTTCGCCGTGAAGACGGCCGGCAGCGATCCGCGCTTCCCCTCTGTCAGCGCGGACGAGCTGCCCGGCCTGGAGATCAGCCTGAGCCTGCTCACGCCGCCGCAGCCGCTCACGAGCGGCGAGGAGGTAGTGGTCGGGCGCGACGGCCTAATAATAGAGCTGGGAGACCGGCGCGGCCTGCTCCTGCCGGAGGTGCCCGTGGAGTGGGGATGGGACAGGGAGCGCTATCTCGAGGAACTCTGTCGCAAGGCTTCCCTGCCGCCGGGGAGTTGGCGGGATCCGTCCAGCCGTCTCTTCCGCTTCGAGTCCGTGCAGATCAGCGAGAGAAAGGCGTGACCTCCGAGACACTCGGCCCGAGCGGCCTCTCCAGAAGCGGCGTGTAGCGACGCGCCCTCTCGATGCGGATGCGAAGCCTCTCCACCCTCTTCGACAGCTCGGGATCGGCCGCCACCGCCGTCGGATCGATCGCGTCCAGGATCTTCTCGCTCTCGTCGTAGCGCTCGAGACGCAGGGCGAGGATGTAGGCCATGTCGATCTTGTAGTCCAGACGATCGGGCTCCGCAGCGAGGTTCTTCTCGATCCGCGCCATGTAATCCACGGAACGTTGTTCGAAGTCCTCCATCTTGGGACGCATGTACTTCACGAGTTCCTGCAGGGTGGTCTTGAGAGCGGGATCCAAGGCGAGGGCCCGCTCCAGGCAGGGCTGGGTGAGAAGGGGACGGTCCAACTTGAAGTAGAGCGCCGCCAGGTTTCCGAAGGCGTGCGCCATGGCGGGATCCAGGGAAGCCGCCCGCCAGAGGCACTCCTCGGCCCGGTCGAAATCGTCCTCGGAGCGGGCGAGCTGGAAATACGCGTAGCCGAGGTTCTGCCAGGCGGCCGCCGACTCCATGTTCTCGCGCAGAGCCTGCTGGTTGTAGAAGGCGACCTTCTCCCAGTCCTCCCGCCCAGCCCAGTGATTGCCGATCACCAACCAGTCTTCGTGGTAGTTCTGCGCCGGCAGCAGCGGCAGATGCATGAGCGTGGAGGAGGTGATCACGATCAGCACCGGCAGCACGAGGATCCGCCAGCGGCGACGGCGCGCCATCCCCCACAGCATGAGCAGCCCGGCGCCGGCGAAGGGCAGCAGCCAGATGAGGATCGGCAGGCGGTAACGGCCCGTGACGAAGAAGAGGACGACGCTCACCCCCACCCCCAGCGCGCAGAGCGCGGCCCGGCGCGTGGCCCGGCTGCGCCGCGAGGCGAAGACGAGACCCACAACCGCCAGCGGCAGCGCGATCGTGTACCAGACGAGCGGCCATTTCAAGAGCGGCGCGAGGTAGTCGCGGAAGAAGTAGATGTTGAAGTGGTTGGGGATCTCGTAGTGCCCCAGCAGCAGTCCCGTCTTGCGCAGGAAGTTGCGCGCGGCGTTGCCGGGCTGCTTGAGGAAGAACACCTTCGCCCGTCCGAACCAGAAGCGACTCGCCTCCGAGGGCTTCAGTTCGCGCCCCAGCGCCTCCTCCGCCACCCGCAGGCTCGAAGCCTCGAGGTCGTACTGCATGGCCGTCGGCACCCAGAAGCCGCCGGTCGCGCTCGGGTTGTTACCGATGAAGAGGTTGATGCCGCCGTTGCTGCTGACGAGCACCCAGTCGTCTCCCACCAGCTTGTTGCGCAGCGTGAAAGGTAGGATCACCACGAGCAGGCCCAGCGCCAGGAGCAGGACACGGCGCCAGGGCCAGACCTGCGGCCGCCAGGGCGGCCGGAGCAGGCCGACGTGGATCGCGATCACCGGCGCGAGGATGAGCAGGTTGGGCTTGCCCAGTGCTGCGAGTCCCAGGAAGACGCCAGCGACGAGAAGCCGGCGGCCGCTCAGCTCCTCGTCGGCGACGAGCCAGGCCGTCACCGAGAGGAAGAAGAGGGTCAACGTGATCTCGAGCAGCTCGCCCGCATAGAAAAGGAAGGGGGCGTAGAAGATCGCGAGGATCGCGGTTGCCACCGCCGCGCCGCGCCCGAAGAGACGAAGGGCGGTCAGCGCGAGCAAGCCCGCGGTCAGCGCGGACACGAGCGCTTGCGCGATCCTCACCCACCAGAGCCCCGCGTCGCCGCCGGGACCCATGACGAGCGCGAGGAAGTAGGGGTAGAGGGGGGCGCTGTGAAAGCTGACGCCGCTGCCCCAGAAGTCTCCTGCCAGGATCGCGCGAGCGCGTTCGACATAGACGATGGAGTCGCGCTGGGGGGTGTCGAAGAGCGGCTGGCCGCGCAGCGGAAGGAGATAGACGATCCGCAACACGGCCGCGAGCGCGCTGCTCGCGGCGAAGAGCCAGACCTGGAAAGATCCGCCCCCGTTCTCATGTTTCGCTTGCGTGTCGCGCTCCGTCGCGGAGCCTGCTGCCGGATCGTTCGTCATGATTCCTCTCGTCACTTTTCGAACGGCGGGACTGTAGCGTCTCGCCGCCCTCCTCGCAAGCGGTCCCGTTGACCCCCGATTCTGTGGAATGGTATAATTAGTGAAATTTCTTGGACTTGCGCAAAGCGAGGCGCTGCTATGAGCATCCCGCGGCTCTCACGAATCCTCCGGATCGCGGCTGTGATCCCAGTGATGATCGTCCTCCTGGTCCCCACCGGCACTCAGGCGCGGACGAATCTGGTGAAGCTCATCGACGACGACTGGGATCCCGTGGTTCGCGGCCGCAGTTACCTGGACGACCCCGGCTACGAGTTCTGGATCGAGGAGGCCCTCCAAGACGCCGGCATCGCCTACGAGGTCTGGGAGATCCAGGTCGACGACAGTTCGCCGCCCAATGTTCCCTCCCTCGCCGAGCTGCGCGAGTATCCACTGATCCTCTGGAACTGCGCCGCCGAGGCGGACAGCACACTCAGCTTCGCGGAGCGCCAGGTCATCCGGGAATACCTCGGTCTCGGCGGCCGCGTGTTCCTGTCCGGGCAGGGCATCCTCAACGACCTCTACGGGCAGATGGGCGACCCCGAGGTGGCGGACTTCGTGGAGAACACGCTCGGCATCACTATCATCTTCCTCGACCAGGAGCTGACCTACATCGATCCGGTCCCCTGGGTGCCCTACATCGACCCGCTCGACATCACGCCGCTCGACTACTCCTACCTGCCCGACCCCTTGCCGAACATGAGCGATCCCTTCGTGCCCCTGATCGACAGCTTCCTCCGCGGCCATCCGGCCATGACGCCGATCTCGACGGACCGCTACCGGCCCGACCCCATCCACTTCCAGGCCTACCTGCTCGAGGCCATCCCGGATGCAACGGTCCGCGGCCAGTATCTTCTGCACCTCTTCGAATGGCTCGGCCTCGAGGGCGACGAGCTGGAAGACCTCATGAACGACACCGGCGGCTTCTCCCTGCTCGAACACTGCCCGGAGAACGACGTCTACTGGTCCTCCACTGAAAACGCCTTCGTGTTCTCCTCGCTCGGCAGCGAGGACTGCGAGACGGTCTGGGAGTACACGGTCTCGCCCGAAGTCCCCGGCTGCGACTGGCGCATGGGCTTCTCGCACCAGGCCGATGTGGCCGGCGAGTACAGCGAGATGGTCCTGATGGAACTCCAGGGCGGCGACGACCGCGTGGAGATCAGTATCCTCGACGACCCCTATCCCCCCGGCGACTACGCGATCCACTACATCGTCGAGATCGGGGGCGGCACGGTGGTCGACACGATCCTCGGCGACCTGCCTCTCGCGCAGATCCGCCGCACACACCTGGAACAGCAACCAGCGGTCCTCGATCTGAAGGTGATGGACAAGTACGGGAACATCGCTCATTCGGTGGATCTACCCGGCGTCGCGCCCGACTTCGATCGGCTGCAGGTCCGAACTGTCGGCTCGGGCCTGCCCTGGGCGGCGCCCATCAGCGGCTGGATCGATGACTACTTCTTCGAGGGCTGCCTCGTCTGGGACGACACGGCCGCGGACGCGGCGCCATCAGCGGGCACCTTGCTCGCCGCCTATCCGAACCCCTTCAACCCGAGCACGCGCATCTCCGCGCGCCAGCCCGTGGCGGGCAGGGTGGAGCTGCTCGTCCACGACCTCGCGGGACGACGCCAGCGCGTGCTGATCGACGAGTGGCGGGAGGCGGGGCGCTTCGAGGCGAGCTGGGACGGCCGCGACGACAAGGGCCGCCGCCTGCCCAGCGGTGTCTACCTGCTGAGCCTGCGTACGCCCGCGGGAACGGACGCCGAGAAGCTCGTCCTGCTCAAATGAGGTATCGATTCAGATCAGCCAGTCGTATCCGCCCGCGGCGATGAGGCTCTGCAGCTCCGACCGCCAGGACTCCCGCAGGACGTCTTCCAGATCCGGCCATTCCCGGCCCGCGAGGACACGTAACACGAGCGCGCGCCGGTAGGGCTCGCGATCGGCGGGCTGCTCGTCGAGCAGGCGGATCAGCACCGCCTTCGCCTCGCTGGGGCGCTCCCCATCCGACAGCAGGCTCGCCTCGAGCAGGCGCAGGTCGAAGTCGTAACCAGCCGGTGGCCCTTCTGGGTACTCCGAACGGTACAGCTCCAGGTCGCGCAGCGCCTCCTCCCCGCGGCCCACCCCGAGCAGGAAGCGGAGTCGATACAGCTCGACCTGGAAGGCGTCCTTCTTCAGCCCCTCGGCCTCGGCCATGTGCTTCGCCTCCGCGAAGCTCTTCTCCGCCCGCCGCGACTGCCCCAACGCGGCCAGGTAGCGGCCGCGCGTGCGCAGGCTGGAGATGAGCGCGCCGCGCAGGCCCAGCTCCTCCCGGATCTCGAAGGCGTGCTCCAGGTGCTCCGTGGCCTCCTCGACCCGCCCCATGTCCAGCAGCACCTCGCCCAGGTTGTTCAGCGCGACGGCCGCGCGCGCGCGGTTGTGCCCCTCGAAGTGCAGCCGGATCGCATTGCGGAAGTGCTCCACCGCCACGGGCAGTCGCCCCGCGCGTTCCTCGAGGCTGCCGAGGCTGTTCTCGGTCGACGCCAGGCCCACCGCATCGCCGATGCGCTCCTTCAGCTCGCGAGCCTCGCCGAGTAGACGGCGAGCCTTCTCGAGGGGGCCGGTCCGGATGTGGATGATGGCGAGGTTCGTCAGGATCTGCGCGTACTCGATCACGAGACCGAGCCGGCGCCGGAGCTCCAGGCTCCGCTCCATGCAGACGAGGGCCTGCTCGCTCTCCCCCTGCTGCCAGAGCACATTGCCCAGGTTCGCCAGCGCGGCCGTATGCAGGTACTGCTCCTCCTCGCTCGTGGCCCGGGCGACCACCTCCTCGAAGAGGCGGCGCGCCTCCGCGAACTCGCCCTGGGACATCTTGATGATACCCATCGCGTGACGGATCGCCGAGACCTCCTGGGGCAGGTTCTCGGAGAGGAGCAGCGCCGCCTCGCAGGAGGACAGGGCCTCCTCCCAGCGGTTCTCCTTGCTCTCGAGGAACGCGCGGCTGCGCAGGATCAGGGCCGTCTCCCGCCGGTTGCCGGACGGGCAGTGGTCGAGGGCGGCCTGGAAGGCCGCGGCCGCGTCCTCGTTGCGGCCCGAGTACTGCAGGGCCTCGCCCCGCAGCCGATCCAGCTCCGCGTGACGCCCCTCATCGAGACCCGGCACGAGCAGGCCGCGCGCGCCGGTGAAGAGCTGCTCGGCCCGCTCGTAGTGTCCCTCGGCCATCTCGAGCAGTCCGAGCTCGCGCAGGATCGCCAGGCGCAGCACGCGGGCGGTTCCCTCCGGTTCCTCGAGCCACCACAGGTCCGCCTCATCCCGTGCCTGTTCCAGGTGCTTTCTCGCCTCGTGGAAGGCGTAGAGCCCGCGGGCGTAGCGTCCCGCCTCGAGCAGGTAAGTGACGGCGCGGCGCATCTCCCCGCCCCCCGCGAAGTGCCGCGCGATGGCGGCGGCGCTCTCGGGTCGCTCCGCCGCGCTGCGCTCGAGGTACCCGCCGATGAGCAGATGATACTCGCGGCGGATCTCGTCCCCCAGGCCCTCGTAGAGGGCGCGGCGCACGAGGGCGTGGTCGAAGAGGAAGCTCCCCTCGCGCGCCTGCACCAGGCGCGTGCGACGCTCGAGCTTCTGGAGGCGCCGCAGCACGTGGATCTTGCGCTGCTCGAGCACGGAGGCCAGGACCTCCGCGCTGAAGGCCTCGCCCTCCACCGCAGCCAGCTCCAAGAGCTCATGCTCCTCGCTGTCGAGCCCGCCGAGGCGATGGGAGACCAGGTCGAGAAGGCGCGCCGGCAGGGGCAGGGTCCAGTCCTCCGGGTCACTGGCCAGACGCTCCCTCTCCTCGCTGCGGCGGCGAATGTTCTCCAACAGCTCGCGAAGGATGAAGGGATTGCCGCGGCTCTCGGCGTGCAGCCGGGCGGCTGCCCGCTCGGATTCAGCCAGGTCCGGGAGGACGTCCTCGACGAGACGCTGCACCGCCTCCCCTGCGAGCCGGCCCAGCGGCATGCGCTCCGAGCGGCCCTCCCCATCGAGCTCGCGGATGATCTTCGCGAGGGGGGCGTCGTCTTCCAGCTCCTCGTCGCGGAAGCTGAGCAGGATCGGTGGCAGCTCGCCTGCGGGGCAGCGGGCGAAGTAGGCCAGGAGATCGAGGCTGGCGCGGTCGGTGCGGTGCATGTCCTCGAGCCAGATGAGCAGCGGCTCCTTGCCGGCCAGCGCGCTGAGCAGCGAGCGCAGCGCCTCGAAGAGTTGCTCGCGGCTCTCGACGGGGGCGGCGCCGTCGCCGCCGAGGAAGGGCCAGAGGACGGCCGCCCGCGCGCCGGCGCCCGGGCTGGCGCTGTCGAGGAGCTCGCGCAGGACATCCTGATCCAGGAGCTCGCGCTCGCGCAGGGCGGGACGCAGGGCTTCGAGCCAGGGCCGGTAGGGGAAGTGCTCGCGGCCGGGCTGGGTGCGTCCGATGAGCGCGGACGGCGCTTCCAGGCCGCTGCGGCGCAGGGCCTCGCGCACGAGCCGAGTCTTGCCGACCCCCGCCTCGCCGGAGAGGAAGAGCAGCGACAGGTCCCCCGGCTCCCGCAACCAACCCTGGATCCGGGCGATCTCCCGCTCCCTCCCCACCAGCGGCAGCGGGAACTGCTCCTCGCCCATCGTTTCCCGGTCGGGCTGGGCGATGAGGGCGAGGTCGCCCTCGGCCACGCGCCCGTGCAGCAGCTCCGTGACCTGGCGCAGGTCAGCGGCGAGGCCGCCTGCGGTGGAGTAGCGGTCGTCCCGGCTCTTGGCGAGGGCCTTCGTCAGCACCCACTCGAGGGGCGCGGGCAGCTCGGGCAAGATGCGGCGCAGGGGCGGCGGTTCCTCGTTGATGATCGCGTAGACCACGCTGAGGGGGTGCGTGCCGCGAAAGGGCAGGCGACCCGTGAGCAGCTCGAAGAGCACGACACCGAAGGAGAAGAGGTCGCTGCGCGCGTCGAGCGTCTCGCCGAGGCCCTGCTCGGGCGACATGTAGTGCGGCGAGCCGAAGATGATGCCGGTGCGCGAGAGGCTCGTCTCGTCGGAGAAGGTGGTGAGGCCGAAGTCCATGACGCGCGGGCGGCCCGTGTCGTCGAGCATGAGGTTGCCCGACTTGATGTCGCGGTGGATGACGTCCTGCCCGTGCAGGTACTCCAGGGTTTCGACGACGGGCAGGGCGAGCGAGACGACATGGAGGGCGTCGAGGGGGCCCTGAGCCAGCGCGGCTTTCAGCGTGGGGCCGGGCAGGTATTCCATCACCAGGTAGGGCTGCGCGCTGAGTTCGATCTCCACGGCGAGCACGCGCACCAGTCCCGGATGGCGCAGCTCCATGCCCACGCGCGCCTCGCGGGCGAAGAGCTCTTTCTCGCGCTCTGTCGCCGCGGCGCCCCCGCGGAGGAGCTTCACGGCCACCCGGGAGCCGTCGCGGCTGTCCCGGGCCTCGTAAACCTGTCCCATGCCGCCCTCGCCGAGCAGGTTGAGCAGCTCGTAGGGCCCCAGCTTGTCGTGCATGATCACCTCTCGGCGCAGCATAGAAGGCTGCCGCCGAGCGTTCAACAGCATTCCCGCGCGGCGCGGCGTGAGCTGGCCGAGGGTGCGCTACCGCGCGGGCGGTGGGGCCGCGGGGCAAAAGCGTTGCGCCGGCCGATCGCGACCGGATACCATGGCGCCAAATACTCCCATCCCAAACCTTCGCGGGCCGAGCACCGCCAGCCGCCATGAAGCTTGTCATTCAAGAATACGACGCCGAGGGCACGAAGCACGTGCGCAGCCACGGCCCCTTCGCCCCCCGCGAGGGCGAGGAGCTGACGCTGGGACGCGACCCCGAGAACCAGGTCGTCCTGGACGAACGCAGCGTGAGCCGGCGCCACGCGCTGCTGCGATACGAGGGAGGCGAGTGGCGGCTCTTGGACCTCGGCAGCCGCTTCGGAACGGTCCGCAACGGGACGGTCGTCGAGGGCGAGGAGGCGGTGCGCCCCGGCGACCGCCTGCGCCTGGGGCGCCTGATGCTGGCCCTGATCGATGGCGGCTCGGCGGAGGCCGGGGAGAGTCCGGCGGATGAGACATTCGCCCCGCCGCCGGCCGGAATCGCCGCCCCCGCGGGCGACCTGGAGATCACCGACCACGGCGATGTCCCCACGCTGGGCGGCGAGGAGCGCCGCTATCGCCTGCTGCTCGCCATCCTCGAGATCCTGGCCGACGAGCGCTCGCTGCCCGACATCCTCGCGGCGGTGATCCACCTCGCGGGCACGGCAGTGGAAGCGGACCGCGGTTTCATCCTGCTCTACGATCCGGAGACGGGCCGTTGGCTGCCGGACTCCGTGTCGGCCTGGCGCGCCGGTGCCGGCGAAACATCCGCGGATGCCGCCGCCGCGGCGGCGGGAGCGGCAGACGCGGAGGCGCCCGCCTTCACGGGCGACGCGATCGGCGAGGTCAGCCAGACCGTGCTGCGCGAGGCCCTGGAGAGCGGGCGCAGCGTGCTGCTCAAGTACGCCGCCACCGATCCGCGCTACGAGGACGCAGAGAGCATCCACCTGCAGGAGGTGCAGTCGCTGATCTGCTGCCCGCTGCTCGTGGGCGAGAAGCGCGTCGGCGCGTTCTACGTGGACCGCAAGCACGCGGGCAGCTGCCCCTTCACGCCCGAGGACGAGGAGCTGCTCGAAACCGTGGCCCACCAGGCGGCGCGCGTGCTCGAGAAGGAGCAGCTCCTGCGCGAGCGTAACCGCAGCGAGAAGCTCGCGCTGCTGGGCAGCATGGTCGGCCGCATCACTCACGAGCTGAAGAACCCGCTCTACAACATCCGCGGCACGACCGAGAACCTGGTCGAGAAGATCGGCCGAGGCGAGCTGCCGCCGGACGAGCTGCGCCAGCGCCTAGAACGCATCCTCGGTGGCCTCGAGAAGGCAGAGACGCGCATGCGCAGCCTGCTGCGCTTTGCGCGTCCCGCGGGCGGGCCGCGGGAGAAGGTGCAGCTCTCGCGCGTGCTCACCGCCGCGGCCGTCGAGACGGCCGAGCTGCTCGCCGCGAACGGCGTGAAGCTCGCACGCGACTACGGCAAGGGCGTCTTCGTGCTGGCGGATGCGGAGGCGCTGGAGCAGGTCTTCGCCAACCTGCTCGTGAATTCCGCGCAGGCCATGGGCGAGTCGGGCGGCGGCACGGTGACGCTCGCGCTGTCTCCCGTGAGCCGCCTCGGCGGCGGCGAACCCGACTGGGTGGAGGTAATCGTCTCCGACGACGGCCCGGGCATCCCCTCCGCCGACCTTGAGCGCATCTTCGAGGACTTCTTCACCACCAAGGGCGGCAAGGGCGGCAGCGGCCTGGGCCTCGCCATCTGTCGTCACCTGGTCGAGGAACACCGCGGTACGCTGAGCGCGGAGAACCGCCCTGAGGGCGGGGCTTGCTTCCGCGTCGGTCTGCCGCTTCATCATATCGTCGAGGCACCGTAGCCCCGAAGCGGCACCGCAAGGAGGGAACGCGCATGCCCAAAGCAGCGAGCGCCCGCATCCTGGTCGTGGACGACGAGGAGCTGAACCGCGAGTACATGTCCGAGCTCCTCGAGGAGAAGGGCTACCGCGTGGAGACAGCGCCCGACGGCATCGAGGCGCTGGCCATGCTGAAGGAGAAACCCTTCGACCTGCTCGTCACCGACCTGAACATGCCGCGCCTGGACGGCCTCGGCCTCCTGCGCAGGGTCGGCGAGGAGGGCATCGCGGTGACGACCGTGCTGATCACGGCCTTCGGCAGCATCGAGGCCGCGGTCGAGGCGCTGAAACTCGGCGCCGCGGATTTCCTCGAGAAGCCGTCGTCCGGCGGCCTGGGCCCGCGCCTGCAACTGGCTGTCGAGAAGGCGCTGAGTCGGCGCAAGCTCGTGGAGCGCACGCGCAGCCTGGAGGCGGCGCTCAAGCCAGCCGCAGGCGATCTGATCGGCGAAAGCCGGGCGATGCAGGTGCTGCGCAGCAAGTGCGAGAAGCTCGGCGAGTCGAGCAAGACCGTGCTCATACGCGGCGAGACGGGCACGGGCAAGGAGGTGGTCGCGCGGGCGATCCACCGTCAGGGCCCGCGCGGCGACAAGCCCTTCGTGGCGATCAACTGCGCGGCGATTCATCGCGAGCTACTCAGCAGCGAACTCTTCGGGCACGTGAAGGGCGCGTTCAGCGGCGCGGTGGACGACCGGCCCGGCAAGTTCGAAGCCGCCAACGGCGGCACGCTCTTCCTGGACGAGATCGGCGAGATGGACATGGAACTACAGGCGAAGCTCCTGCGCGTCCTCGAGACGCGGGAGTTCGAGCGCCTGGGCAGCAACGAGCCCATCCAGGTGGACGTGCGCATCCTCGCCGCCACCAACCGCGTGCTCGAGGACGAGATCGCGAAGGGAAAGTTCCGCGAGGATCTGTTCCACCGCCTGAACATCATCAGCCTGCAGACCACGCCCCTGCGCGAGATCCCGGACGACGTATCCCTGCTCGCCGAGCACTTCCTGGCGGCCGACCCCGAGGGACGTGGCATGTCCTTCGGCAAGAACGCGCTCGCCAAGCTGAAGTCCCACACCTGGCCGGGCAACATCCGCGAGCTGAAGCACGTGGTCGAGCAGGCCGTGTTCTACGCCGAGGGTGAGGTGATCGGGGCGGAGGAAGTCTTCCTGCCGGAGCGGCGCGCCAGCGCTGACGAGGACGACCTGCTCACGGGCGAGGAGAGCATGGAAACCATCGAGCGCGAGGTGATCGCTCGGCGCTTGAAGCGCTTCGGACAGAGCAAACGCAAGACCGCGCGCAGCCTGAAGATCGCCGAGTCGACCCTCTACAAGAAGATCAAGGACTACGGCCTCGCGCGAAGCGACGAGGACTGATCTCGCCGCGCCCGGATTGCCACTGTGTTCGCCACGGATACGACCTGCGATGCACAGGCCGCTCGCTTGTCATGTGACAAAAGTTGCGGATTGTACCCGGGTGAAACTCTTGCGAGTCAGCATCGCTAAGCCTGCGACCTACCGCACGCTGCGGCTTTCCTCAGACGCAGAGCCATGATGACAAGGTCAAACTACGTGCATCGGAGTGCACCAATGAAAGCAGTTTTCAGGGAGCGCTACGGGACGCCCGACGTCCTGGAGCTGAGGGAGGTGGCAAAGCCCACGCCCAAGGCTGATGAAGTCCTGGTACGGGTACATGCCGCGTCTGTCAACGATTGGGACTGGGGGCTCTTGCAGGGCACGCCGTTCGTGAATCGAATGATCGGCGGTCTCTTCAGGCCGAAGGTGCAGATCATTGGCGGCGATATCGCTGGACGTGTCGAAGCCGTGGGCGGGGATGTCAAGGCGTTCGAGCCGGGTGACGAGGTCTACGGCGATCTGTGCATGAGCGGTTTCGGCGCGTTTGCAGAATATGTCTGTGCGCCGGAAGCGGGACTCGCGCACAAACCGGCCGGAATGACCTTCGAGCAAGCCGCCGCCATCCCGCAGGCGGGCATGCTGGCGGTGCAGGGCCTCATCGATGCGGGTCGGATTCAGTCCGGCCAAAAGCTGCTCCTGAACGGGGCGGGCGGGGGCGTTGGTACGTTTGCCTTGCAGATGGCCAAACTCCACGATGTCGAGGTGACCGTGGTCGACAAGCCAGGCAAACTGGAAATGCTGCGCGCCATGGGCGCGGACCATGTCATCGATTACCTCGAGGAGGACTTCACCAAGGACGGCAAGTGTTATGATCTGATCCTCGACGTGAAGACCAACCGTTCGCCTTTTGCCTACGCGCGCGCACTGAAACCCAACGGTGTGTATATCACCGTCGGCGGCGACATGTCGCGCTTGCTTCAGGTCGCGGCCATGGGCCCATTGATGTCGCGGATTTCCGGCAAGCGCATGCGAGTCGTTGGCCTGAAAGCCAACAAGGATCTCGCCTACATGAATGAGCTATTCGAAGCCGGCAAACTGGTACCGGTGATTGACAGCTCGTACAAGCTCGCCGATGTGCCTGAGGCGTTTCGGCTCTTCGAGACAGGCGATTACATGGGCAAGATCATCATCTCCGTGGGCGGGCTTGAGGAGGAATAATGGGAATCTCGGATCAGTTCGCTGCGGTGATGATCCGGGTGATCGGAGCGGTCCTCCTGTTTGTCGGCGTGCTGTGTGCGCTCCTCGCGCCGGCAGAAACGTACGTGTTCCGTATGTTCCAGGAAGGAGGCCCGTTTCATTACGAGGGATTCGGGTTCGGCTCCCTGATGTTCGCGAACATCACGATTCAGATTGCCGGATACTTCGTCATCGCAGTGCTGTCTATCCCGCTGGGGTACGGCCACCTGAGACAGCGCTGGTGGATAAGACCGACAATGACAACACTACTACATGTCTGGCTCGTAGTGGGGTTGCCGTTGTCGCTAATGGCATTGGCAATCCTGTTCACGTCCAAGAGTCTGACTGCGGCGAGTCTTCCTCTCGTTGCGCTGGGATTCCTGCTGCTCTACCCGATTCTTCCGATCGCACTGCTGTGGTTCTATCGCAGCCAGGCTGCCACGATTACGCTTCGACCAGTCGATTCCCCACACGGCTGGTTGTCAGATACACCCCAATGCATCAGGGTCGCAGGCAGCCTGCTTGTTTTGCTCGCAATCGTGCTTCACTTCCCACTGTTGCTTGGCGGGCTCTTCCCGCTGTTCGGTCACGTGGCAACTGGCCTCCTGGGCGTCCTGCTGATCGATCTGTCGATTGCCGTAGCTGTCGTGCTCACTTGGGGGATAGTGCAGAGGTGGCGCTGGGCCTGGTGCTGCGCTATCGTTTTCCTCGGTCTTCTGACAGTTTCGTCGACGGTGATGTTTCTCTCCACCACGCCGCACGAGATCATTGCAATGATGCCATTGGCTCCGCTTGAGGCAGAGGCTGTTTCAGGGGTACCCGTGCGGGGCTTCCACCTGGCGCTTCTTGCTGGGATGATACCCGCGGCAACTCTGTTCGCCGTTGCATCTTCGTGGAGGTACTTCACCGGCAGCGTTTCGCGCGCTGCCTGACAAGCCGATACAGCCGGACTGGCCTTCGCCCGGCTGTCGATCGGTCAGGCGTTAGGCAGCGGAAAGGATATGCGTCATGGACACAAACGTTGCGAAGCCCCTCAAGGTGGCGATCATCGGCGCCAGCGGCACCTACGGCGAGGGCATCCTCGCCCGGGCCGAGGAGATCGGTGTCGAGGCGGTTGTGGTCACGCGATCGCCGCACAAGTTCAGCGATGTGAAGTCGACGACTATAGTGGTCACAGCGCAATTGGATGAAGAGGAGAAGTTGAAGCAGGCGTTTTCAGGCTGCGATGGCGTCATCTCGGCTCTCGGCGACGACTGGAAGAAGCGCCCGAAGACGCACAACCTCCCGCACGTCTGGAATGCCATGAAGGCTGCCGGCGTGTCCAAGTACGTCGGCATGGGCTCTGGACCGATGATGATGCCGGGCGAGAAACGTGGGGGGTTTCAGCGCGCAGTGCAACCTTTGCTGACCGTACTGAAGCTCTTTGGTGTTTACGCACTGGAACAGAACGAGTGGGAGCGCGACAGTCTGCTCATGGGCAAGAACGGCGCGGATGGCATCACGTGGGTGCTCACCAGACCGGTGAGGCCGACGAAGACGCCCTTCGTCGGAGCCTACGTGCACAAGGACAAGCGCGGTCCGATGAACTGTTCGATATACGATCACGGTGACTTCTGCTTGTACTGCGTGGCGTCGGACGAGTGGGACAGGCTTGCGCCGCATGTCAGCTCCGGGCCGCAGCCCATGGGAAAGGAGACTCTGGTGTGATGAATAGTACCGTTGTGCGGTGCCTTGTGACGTTGGGGCTGATGGCACTTTTCCCGACCGCGTCTAGTCCTGCGGACACGGAGGTACTTCCCGGGGCAGATGTCGACGCGCGCATGAGCCCCCAGGCTGACGCGCTGATTGCCATGCTGCCGGGACTCGTTGAAGCAGCGTTTCAAGAGAGTGGTCTGCCAAGCCTGTCAATCGCCCTGGTTCACGATCGTGACATCATCTACTGCCAGGCACTCGGCATCGCGGATCTCGAGCAGGGCATTCCCGCCACCCGGGGAACTGTCTACCCGATCGCTTCGATCACGAAGGTCTTCACCGCGACGATGCTGGTCAAGCTGGCGGAGGAAGGAGTTGTCACGCTGGACTCGCCCGTGGAGGACTACCTCCCGGAGTACCGGGTAAGGTCGCCGTACAAGGGGACTCGGCCAACGACCCTTCGCCAGCTCGCCATGCACACTTCTGGTCTGCCAAGGGATGCGAACATCAACTTCTGGAGCGACTACGCGGCCATGAACTGGTTGCTCTCCGGCGGCACGACCGAGATGCAGTGGTATGCGCCGACGGAGGAGGTTCTGGCATCGCTTCCTCAGATGAAGCTGGCGTACCCGCCGAATTCCCGCTACTCCTACTCGAATCTGGGTATGACCCTTCTCGGAGTCGCGCTCGAGCGCGCAGCCGGTATGTCCTTCGAGGGCTACATCAGGTCCGAGGTGCTGGCGCCGCTCGGCATGAAAGACAGTGGATTCCGCTCGGACGTAACGGGGCATGCTGTCCTGCCCCGAGGCTACGTGTACATGGAATCTGGATCTGATCCTGTGATAGCGCCCGAATGGGAGCTGGAGTCAGCCCAGTTCTCGGGAGGACTCTACTCTACGGCAGAGGACATGGCTCGCTTCCTGTCGCTGCAATTCCAGACGAACACTCCTGGTGGTGCTCAGATCGTGAGCGCGGACGGTCTGAGGATGATGCACCTCGAGAGCCTCGCATGGGGCTACGTATGGGATCCGACTCACAAGGGCATTGAGCACAGCGGCGGCCACCTCGGCTTCCACGCGTATGTCCGGGCGTATCCTGATCTCAAGATTGGGGTCGTGGCACTGACCAACTCAAACAACCCGCTGACAGAGGGCCACCCCTCTGATGAGATCGCCCAGGCGGTGCTCGGCCAGCTCAAGGAGACGATGGAAGCTCAGGCGCCGTTTAGTGCCGATCAGGTGGACTTGAACGACTACGTCGGACTGTACGTGCTTCCCGGAGCCGACGCAGAGATGAGCGTGGAGCTTCTGGAGAGCGGCCTTCATGTGAAGCTGTTGCAGGATCCTAGCTTCGATCATGTTATGGAATCGCTCTCGGCTGACGAGTTTGGGGTCGGTGGTAGTGACGACGCCTGGCTGTCTTTCGCCAGGGACGATGCTGACATCGTTCAGTGCGTCAGCTTCGCAGGGTTCCGCTTCGAAAGAGATGGCCGACCAGGTGCTGAACATCTACCCAATTGAGCACATGCGAGGAGGCCACGAGAATGGAGACCCCCATGTCGTTTCCATCTGCGGAACGGATGCGAGAGATCACCCGCCGCTGGATTGAAGACGGCTGGCAAGAAGGTGATGTCGGTGTCGTGGATCAGCTGCACTCGCCGGACTTCGTCGATCACGATCCAGCTGGTCGTCCATCAGACAACCAAGGGTTCAAACAGGGTATCGCCAGACTCTATACTGCGTTCCCGGATCTCACCGCCCAGGTTCACGAGCTGGTGATTGACACGGAAACGGGGACGGTAGCTCTCCGCTGGTCTGCCACCGGTACCCACCAGGGAGAGTATCTTGGCGCACAACCCTCGGGCAGATCGATCACGTTCAAGGGAATCGAGATCATCCGCATCAGGAACGATCGCATAATCGAGCGATGGGGCGAGTGGGACGGCATCGATCTGCTCAAGCAGTTAGATCGTATTGCACTGTGACCGGTGAGCTTCCCGCATCGGTGGGCCGAGCCATCTTCCCCGTGAGATGCTCTGGAGAATCCAGTCACACAAAATTACAATGAGGTGAAGCCGATGGATCCCATGGCCAAAGTATTCTGGCTCGGACTGGAACGAAGCAACCTGTTCATCGATCTGTTCTCCGAAGGGATGGCCGGCGACGACTGGCTGCAGCAACCGCCGGGGATCCCGAATCCAGCGATCTGGACGATCGGGCATCTCGCCTTTCAGCGCGCCATGCTTCTCAAGCTGCTCACAGGTCGACGTACATACGACGAGGACTGGGACGCACTTTTCAAGCTGGGATGCGATTCACGAGACGCCAGTCTCTACCCGGACATCGAGACATGCCGCGCATTCCTGGATGCTCGCCTGCATGATCTGAAGGGCTATCTCGACAATGCCACCAGGGAGGACCTCGAGAGCCCGCCTTGCCTACCGTCCAAGTTCTTCAAGACCAAGGCCGCAGCTTTGGTTCACCTGAGCCATCATGAGGCCCACCACACCGGGTGCCTCTCCCTACTGCGCAGGCTTCTCGGGAAGGAGAAGGTGATCTAGTCGATGGACTCTCGAAGCCGCGCAGCATTCGGGATACTGATCGTCGCCCAGGCGGCGCACTCGATCGAGGAGTACGTCTTTCGCCTGTTCGACGTTTTCGGCCCCGCCCGCTTCCTGAGCGGACTCATCGGCGGCAATCCACCGGCGGGCTTCGCAATTGCAAACACTTGCGTAGTGAGCTTCGGCCTGTGGTGTTACGTGGCGCGGGTGCGTCCCGGACACCCATCCGCCCTGGGCTTCGCATGGTTCTGGGTCGTGCTGGAGCTCGTGAACGGGATCGCACACACGCTCCTCGCCGTGTCTCACGGGGGGTATTTCCCCGGTCTTGGCACGGCCCCCTTGCTCATCGGGATCTCGCTGTACCTGGGCGCCAGGCTCGGCGCGAGGAAACGACAGGCGTGAAGGGCTCGAGACCATGAGAATCCTGGCGATCATCGGGCTGCTGCTCAGCGGAAGACAGCCTTCGTCATAGGCCTATCTGAGGCGGAAGAACAAGGAGTAACACGAAAGAAAGCTGCGGGAGGTCGGATGTGTTTTCTTGCACAGGAGTGCTGTCGTACCTGGTTGTTTCGGTCTTCGTGGTCATCCCCTTATGGAGGATCATTGGTAAGGCGGGAATCAATCCCGCGTTGAGCTTCTTCACGGTCGTTCCCGTGCTCAATCTCGCCCTGCCGTACTACATCGCTTTTTCGTGGTGGCCGACCGAGTAGCTCACCCATGGCTCGGCACACCGCAACACGCAAGCTGAGGAAGTGCCCTCGCTGCGGCTCTCGTGGCATCGCGAGGATTCTGTACGGACACCCGGACCCAAGCGAGACGCTCTTTCAGGATCTGCGAGAAGGAAGAGTTGTGCTCGGCGGATGCTGCATCACCGACGACGACCCTGCATGGCAATGCACATCGTGCGAGACGTTGATCTACAAGACGAAGAACCATTCAAGGCGGCGGACTGCAAAGGGAGCAAACGATGGAGCTTCATGAAGTCGAGTTCTACGTCCAGGATCCTGGCGTGACCAAGCGGCATGGAGCGCGATGTTCGATCCGCTTGAGGCCGCCCAACGTTTCGCTAGTCGACCGCAAAGCTGAGGGACCGTGATAACGATTCGTTGCACTCAGAAGCTGCTCAAGGAACTGCACCTCTCAAGAGCCCAGTTGGCAGAGCCAGATGACGGTGTTCTTGGCAGTTGGTTCGCAAGTCTCTTCCGGCTCGAACGGCGAAAGTGCGTTTTATTCACCAACGATCGGACTCTGTACTCCTTCCTGCTGTTTGGCTTGCTGAAACACGATTTCGAGAATCTTAGCCGGCGCCTCGTCAAAGGGCTAACCACGAACCTGCGGCGAGATGGGATCCCGGTTGAGATGGTCGCCAGCATTGGGATAGCCTGTCACCCAGTAGCTTGGGGCGCTACGAACAATCGAAGTGTCCTGGGTAGCGCGAACGATATGATCCAGCAATGCAAGTTCGTGTTTTCAAACCGGCATGAGGATCCCGTGCAAATCATAGAGTGGTTGAACGTCCACCTCAATCGCACTCCAATGAAGGCGATCGGGTACGATTACGCCGTTGACAAACTGAGGGAGGCTTTGAGGTCTGAAGAGTGGAAAAACGGACCACACTGAGGGATCTGGCACTCGAACGCCAGCGAGCCACTGCTCCAGGCACTTCTTTATCCAGAGGCAAATGACTCCCCTTGCACCCGGGTGCAAAACGAGCAGCCCGGGTGAGGCAGAAGGCTCATTGGGCCGGGGCGGCCTCTGTGGAAGCCTGAATTCTAGATATTACACCCTCTAGGGTATAATAGGGCGATTTGCACTGCTCCTCGGTGATTCAGAGCAATAGGGTTGACAGATTATACCCGAACGGGTATTCTATTGTGAAATTCGCTCGAAGATCCCCGTGTTTTGGAACAGTTGTGTCACGTTCTCCTAGCGGGTATACCCGAAGAGGTATAGTCAATGACCGTCAAGCAACAGCTCCTTCATGACTTCGTCAAGATCAAGCGACGCAAGGCCGGTCTAACCCAGGTCGAGCTTGCGGCCAAGGCGGGCGTCGGCCTTCGCTTTGTCCGAGAGCTCGAACAGGGCAAGCAGACGCTGCGCGTGGATACCGTCGACAAGGTTCTGAAGCTGTTCGGAGCACGCCTCGGACCGGTCGAACTGCCGAGGGATTAGCGCCATGGTAAGGAAGAATAGAGCCGCCCGCGTCCTCTATCGCTGGCAAAAAGCCGGGATCCTCCGCGAAACCGGATCCGGCTACGAGTTCCGATACGATCCGGTCTATCTAGGCAATCCGGGGTCTCAGGCGATCAGCCTCTCCCTTCCACTTCGGAGCGCAATGTATGAGTCGCCCCGGCTCTTCTCTTTCTTCGATGGTCTGTTGCCGGAAGGCTGGCTTCTCGATGTAACCAGCTCGACAGCGAACATCGATGCGAACGACAAGTTCGGTCTGCTGCTCCACACGGGGGAAGATCCCATCGGCGCGGTCAGCATCCTTCCGCTCGACGATCCGCGCTCATTCGACCTGGAAACCGACACGGATTCTTCCGCATCGACTAAGGAAGAGGCCGATGACTAGATGCCTCTGCTGCCAGCGGCTCACTGCCGATGAAACACGTTATCATCCCCGGTGTCTGAAGACTCTGTTCGGCACGAATCGTATCCCAGGAATTCCCTTCGCCAAGTCGGATCTCGCGGCCGAGGTGAGCAGGATCCAGGGGAGAATGTCCCTCTCTGGAGTCCAGATCAAAGCCTCGGTTCTACTGGAGCCCAAGGCTAAGCAGCTCGAGATCGTGGCGAAAGACGGCACACACATCCTGAAGCCGGAGCCGGACGTGTACGAGGAGCTGCCGCTCGCCGAGAACCTGTGCATGAACATCGCTGGCGAACTCGGCATGTCCATCCCCCCACACGGTCTCTTCCCCATGGTCGACGGAAAGCTCTGCTACATCGTGAAGAGATTCGATCGCCTCGCGGACGGAACGAAACTGCCCATGGAGACGATGTACCAGATCCTCGAATCGGAAGATAAGTACAAGGGTTCGCTGGAGAGCGTTGGCAAAGCAATTCGCCAGCACGCGACGAACGTCGGCCTCGCCAGCATCGACTTCTTTGAGAGGGTGCTTCTGTGCTACCTCATCGGCAACGGGGACATGCACCTCAAGAACTGGGCCCTCTTACAGGGTGAGGATGCCGAATGGGATCTCTCCCCCTGCTACGATCTCGTGTCCTCTAGACTTTACCTCCCCGGCGAGGATGATTCCGCGCTGACTCTCCGCGGAAAGAAAAACCGCTTCACCCGCGATGATTTCATGGCGCTATCTGAGAACCTACAGATCGACTCGAGAGCCGCGGAAAACTCGATCGACAAGCTCCGAAGAGCTAAGAATAGGATCCTCGGGTTGCTGCAAGAATCCGAGTTGAACTCTGAAATGCAGGTGAAAATGGAAGGGCTTATCCGCTCTCGGTATGAACAGGTGCTTACTGATCCTTTATCTCGTGAGCCGTAACAGTAGTTCAAACCGCCAGTAGTTCTGATCGTCTGTTTAATCGTCTA
>CAZVHI010000022.1:0-52418 GCA_964627205.1 uncultured bacterium | reverse complement strand
CAGCCCTCGGTCAGGCCACCTCACCCGAATTTACAGAAGAGAAGTTACACGCCCCTTTCGTCCGCTTGTGCCCGGACGGTATCCCCGGCATCCCGGCTTTTCCCGCCTCCCGGCATGCGCTAAGATCGCTCCGAACCTGAAGCATGGAGGTGACATGACTGGCGCTATCCTGGCACGGCAGCGGATCATCGACATCCTCGGCGAGGCCCTTGACGGGCTCGACTACGTCCGGTCGGCCTGGCTCGGTGGCAGCGATGCCTCGGGCCGCACGGACGAGTGGTCGGATATCGACCTGCAGATCATCGTGGAGGACGAGCGAGTGGAGGACGCCATCGAGGCGCTGCACGCAGCCCTCGAGTCGCACTCCCCCATCGCGCGTCGCTACCGCTTCCCCGAGCCCACCTGGCACGGGCACTCCCAGGAGATCCTGGGGCTCGAGCACGCGGATCCCCATCACTTCCTCGATCTCGTCGTGATGAGCAGGACGAGCGCGGCCGACCGCTTCCTCGAGCGGGAGCGCCACGGCGAGGCCATGGTGCTCTTCGACCGCGACGGTCTGCTCGCTACTCCGCCCATGGATTGGGAAGCTCATCGGGGGAAGATGAGCGAGCGCCTGGCTACGATGCGCGCGCAGTTCGATCTTTACCAGACCATCGTGAGCAAGGCCGTGCGCCGGGGACACGCCGCGGACGCCGCCTACGGCTATGTGGCCGTGACGCTCAAGCCCCTCGTGGAGCTGCTGCGCATGCGCTACTGCCCAGAGCGCTTCGACTACGGCCTGCGCTACCTCGACCGTGATCTGCCGCCCGACTGGCACGCGGAAGTGGAGCGTCTCGCGGTCCCGCCCAGCTTGGAAGCTCTCGGCGAGTACCATGCGAGGGCGGGGGAGCACTTCGCCGAGCAGCTCGTGGCCCTCGACCGGGGGGACTGGAGCCTGGACTCGGGAGCCGCGCCGGCCGGGGATTAAGGCTATAATGGAGGGGATGGATCCGTGAGCGCGGCGGCCGCTGCGCGGGAAACCCCGTTCCTGCCGCCTGGCAGACGACTTCGCCGAGTAGCAGGAACCCGCCTGGAGTCGAACCATGAGGGGGCGTGTCATGAGGAGTACTCTGCTTTTCGCAGCTTTGATCCTGCTTCCCACACTCGCGGGCGCAATCACGATCCACGTGCCCGCCGACCAGCCGACGATCCAGGCCGGCATCGACGCCGCCGAGGCCGGCGACACGGTGCTCGTGGCTTGCGGCATCTACTACGAGCACGATGTCGTGCTGAAGTCCGGCGTCGTGCTGCGCAGCGAGACGGGCGAGGCCGACTGCGTCACCATCGACGCCCAGCAACAGAGCCGCGCACTCTACGGCGAGAATCTAGACGAGTTCACTGCCGTCGAGGGCTTCACCATCACCGGCGGATTCGCTGACGAGATCGACTACCTCGGCGGCGGCCTGTATTGCACCGAATCGATCCTGCGGGTCGCGAGCTGCCTCTTCATCGCCAACGAGGCCCACTACCGCGGCGGGGGCGCTTACTGCGACGATTCCTCGGGGAGCTTCGTGGACTGCGAGTTCCGCGAGAACGTCGGCGGAACCAGCGGCGGCGGCGGCGGGATGGGCTCCAACTCTCGGATGTCCTTATCACCGACTGCCTCTTCGTGGACAACACGGGTGTCGACGGCGCGGGCATCTTCTGCAACCGCTCCTCGCCGGAAATCACAAGCTCCGTCTTCGAGGGTAACGACGCCATGTTCTTCGGCGGGGCGATCGCCTGTCACGTCGAAGCATCTCCGCTGATCCTGGGCTGCACCCTGGTCGCCAACGACGCCTTCCAGGGCGGTGGCCTCTGGGCCGTCTACGACTCCTACCCGACCCTCGAGAACTGCATCGTCGCCTTCAACCTGGACGGCTCCGGCGTGTTCAGTTTTCCCAACGCCGACCATCCCGCGGAGATCAACCTCGTCTGCTGCGACGTCTTCGGCAACGGGGAAGGCAACTACGGCGGCGAGATGGAGGACCAGACCGGCATCGACGGCAACATCTCCATCCACCCCTTCTTCTGCGACTACGAGGCAGGCGACTACACCCTGGCGGCCGGCTCCCCCTGCCTGCCCGAGAACAACGAATGCGGCGTGCTCATGGGCGCCTACGGCCAGGGCTGCGACCATCCGACAGCCGCGACCGAGCCCGCCCCGGACGCGCTGCGTCTCGCCCAGAACGCGCCCAACCCCTTCAACCCACGCACCGAGATCCGCTTCGCGCTGCCCGAAGCCGGGAGGGTAGACCTCGCCGTCTTCGACCTGGCGGGCCGGCGCGTCCGCAGGCTGATCGAAGGCCAGCGGCTCGAGCAGGGCGAGCACTCTGCCATCTGGCAGGGCCGCGACGACGCGGGTCGCGCGCTGGCCTCGGGCGTCTACCTCTACCGGCTCGAGGCGGGACCGCTCTCCGCGACGAAGAAGATGACCCTGCTCCAGTAGCAGAGGACCTACACGGGAGGACGCAATGCGGAACCGGGAGCTGTTCATCATCCTGCTTGCGAGCAGCTTGCTCGCGGCACAACCCCTTGCGGCCGCCACGATCCACGTGCCCGCCGACCAGCCGACGATCCAGGCTGGAATCGATGCGGCGGTCGCCGGCGACACGGTGCTCGTGGACTGCGGGATCTACTACGAACACGACATCCTGATGAAGTCCGGCGTCGTGCTACGCAGCGAGACGGGCGATGCCAACTGCGTTACCATCGACGCCCAGCAGCAGGGACGCGTGCTCCTCTGTGAAGACACGGATGATGCGACGAGAATCGAAGGCTTCACGATCACGGGCGGCTACTTGACTCAAGAGGACCAGTTGCGCGGCGGCGGGATCGCCTGTATCTCCGCTGCCACGCGGATCTCCCACTGCCGCTTCGAGCAGAACGAAGCCTTCTGGGGAGGCGGCGGTGTCTACGTTGCCGTATCCTCGGCCTGGATCGAGGATTGCGAGTTCCTCGGTAACGAAGGGATCGACGGCGGAGCCATCTTCTGCTCGGGCTACTCCGTGCTCACGCTTGGTAGCTGCCTCTTCACCGCCAACGATGCCATGTTCTGGGGCGGCGCGATCTACCTATGGCACACAGAAGCGGACATCTCCCACTGCACGCTCGCGGGAAACAGCGCGGGCTGGGGCGCAGGCGTCTACTTCGGCGACTCCACCCTCGACCTGTCGAATTCCATCGTCGCCCTGAGCAGCGAGGGCCACGGCATATACCTCGTAAACAGAGAGCCCTCCTCCGAGTACACGGTCGTCTGCTGCGACGTTTACGGAAATGTCGAGGGTAACTACGGTGGCGAGATGGACGACCAGACCGGCATCGACGGCAACATTTCCGTCCACCCCTTCTTCTGCGACTACGAGGCGGGCGATTACACCCTGGCGGCCGGCTCCCCCTGCCTGCCCGAGAACAACGACTGCGGCGTGCTCATGGGCGCCTATGGCCAGGGCTGCGACCATCCGACAGCCGCGACCGAGTCCGCCCCGGACGCGCTGCGTCTCGCCCAGAACACGCCTAACCCCTTCAACCCACGCACCGAGATCCGCTTCGCGCTGCCCGAAGCCGGGAGGGTAGACCTCGCCGTCTTCGACCTGGCGGGCCGGCGCGTCCGCAGGCTGATCGAAGGCCAGCGGCTCGAGCAGGGCGAGCACTCTGCCATCTGGCAGGGCCGCGACGACGCGGGTCGCGCGCTGGCCTCGGGCGTCTACCTCTACCGGCTCGAGGCGGGACCGCTCTCCGCGACGAAGAAGATGACCCTGCTCCAGTAGCGCGTCGATCATTCGGCTTGAGCCAACCGCCCTCCTCGGATTAGGCTCCTGGATCCCCATGAGGAGGGCTTTCCATGCAAAAACCCCTGTGGACACCGAACGCGGAGCGCATCGAGCGAGCACGCATGAGCGCCTTCCTGCGCGCGACCGGCAAGTCCGGCTACGACGAGCTCTACCGCTGGTCCATCGATCGGCCGGAAGCCTTCTGGCGCGCCGTCTGGGATTTCACCGAGGTGATCGGCGATCCCGGCGAAACGGTACTCGCCGGCGGCGAGCGCATGCCCGGCGCCTGCTGGTTCCCCGACGCGCGACTCAACTACGCCGAGAATCTGCTCCGCCGCCGGGACAGCGCGCCGGCCATCGTCCTCCGCCGGGAGGATGGCTTCCGCCGCGAGATCAGCTTCGCGGAGCTCTACGAGGAGGTCGCCCGCCTGCAGACTGCCTTCCGCGCGGCCGGCCTCGAGCCCGGCGACCGCGTCGCAGCCTTCATCCCCAATATCCCCGAGGCGATCTCGGGGCTACTCGCGGTGGCCAGCCTCGGCGGCGTGTGGTCCTCCGCTTCGCAGGACTTCGGCGCGCAGGGCGTGATCGATCGCTTCGGCCAGATCGAACCGAAGTTCCTCCTCGTCGCCGACGGCTACCGCTACAAGGACAAGCTCTACAGCTCCGAGGAAAAGCTGCGCGCGGTGCTCGCGGGCCTGCCGAGCGTCGAGAAGACACTCGTGATCCCCTACACGGGCGAGGGCACGGATCCCGCCACGATCCCCGGCGCCGTGAGTTACCGCGACTTCGTCGACTCGGCCCCCCACGGCGACATGGACTTCCCCCGCTTCCCCTTCGAGCACCCTCTCTACATCCTCTTCTCCTCGGGCACGACCGGGAAGCCCAAGTGCATCACCCACGGCGCGGGCGGGATCCTGCTGCAGCACCTCAAGGAGCAGCAGCTCCACACGGACATCGGCCCCGACGACCGCTTCTTCTACTTCACAACCACGGGCTGGATGATGTGGAACTGGCTCGTCACGGGTCTGGCGAGCGGCGCAACGCTGGTGCTCTTCGACGGCAATCCCTTCCACCCCGGGCCCGAGGCCCTCTGGGACCTCGCCGCCGAAGAGGGGCTGACGATATTCGGGACCAGCGCCAAGTACATCGACGCCTGCAAGAAGGTCGGCCTCCGGCCCGCGGAGACGCACGACCTCTCCGCACTGCGCGCAATCCTGTCCACGGGCTCCCCGCTCGTGCCCGAGAGCTTCGACTACGTCTACGAGCGCATCAAGGCGGACCTGCAGCTCGCCTCCATCGCCGGCGGCACGGACATCTGCTCCTGCTTCATGCTCGGCTGCCCCGTGCTTCCGGTCTGGCGGGGGGAGATCCAGTGCCGCGGCCTGGGCATGCGGGTGGAGGTCTGGGACGACGAGGGCCGCCCGCTGGTGGGCGAAGCCGGGGAGCTGGTCTGCACGGCGCCGGCGCCGTCCATGCCCGTGGGCTTCTGGGCCGACGAGGATGGTTCACGTTACCGCGCCGCATACTTCGAACACTACCCGGGCGTCTGGCGCCACGGCGACCTGGTCGAGTTGACCGAGCGCGGCGGGATCATCATCTACGGGCGGAGCGACGCCACGCTGAACCCCGGCGGCGTGCGCATCGGCACGGCCGAGATCTACCGGCAGGTCGAGCAGATCGACGCGGTGGAGGAGGCGGTGGTCGTGGGTCAGGACTGGGAGGGCGACCAGCGCGTGGTGCTGTTCGTGAGGCTGCGCGAGGGGTTGAGCCTGGACGAAGAGCTGCAAGACCACATCCGCCGCCAGATCCGCGAGAACAGCACGCCGCGCCACGTGCCCAGGGTGATCGCCCAGGTCGGCGACATCCCCCGCACGCGCAGCGGCAAGATCTCCGAGATCGCGGTGAGGGACGTCGTCCACGGGCGCGCGGTGAAAAACACCGAGGCCCTGGCCAACCCCGAGGCCCTCGAGCTCTACCGGGACCGCGAGGAACTACGCAGCTGAGCCCTTCGCGGTCGCTTGTTTCGTAGTTTTGCAACTTCCGCCTGGGTTCGCCCCATCGAATCTGCTATTCTCAAGTGTTCTTCGAGATATCCCCCAGCGCACAGCGGTCGGCCCGTCCGGGCTGACCCCAAACGGGAGGACACTTCATGCTCCGCATCACCAAGAGCACCGCCGCCTGGGCCCTGGCGATCCTGATCGCCCTGCCGACGGCGGGATTCGGCCAGGACATCCTGGCGGGTCACGACCTCTTCGAGACCGATCCGGGCACGACCTGGCTGGGCTTCAGTTACCAGCCGATCCCGGCAGACTTCTTCGAGCCGGGCTCCGATCCCTTCGACGGAGTCATCGCGTTCGCAGGCAATCCCCTCGGCAGCCACCCCGCTTGCCCCAACGACGACCTCTCCTTGGTCGACACCATCGTGGAGCGGTAGCAGGACGCGCCAGTTTCCAATCCCGGCGATCAGGCCGCCATCCCGATCGAGATCGTCGCCCTGAGCCTCACCAGCGTCGATCCGATCACGGTCACCTCCAACGGCGGCCAGGATCCCGAGCTCTGGGACGTCGACGTGGACCTGTCCGCCTACCCCCAGCAGCAGGGTCAGATGACCATCCTGCGCGTGGACGGAACCGGCGGCACCTTCGACTCCGTGCTTCCGGTGACGCCGCGCCTTACCTTCACGCGCATCTCGGACGGCGAGCAGCGGGTCCTGGATGGTGGCGAAGCGGGAATGACCATCCCCTTCGAGGCCCTGGATGTGCCCTGGGCCGATCATACGCCGCCGGAGGATTCCTGCACTTCCAACTTCTGCGTGAACCCGGACGGGCTCACCATCGAGCAGGCCGCCCTCGCCGCGCACGGCATCATCTCGATCTGCCCCACGGAGGGAACGCCGTCGGACTCCGCCACCTGGGGAACCGTGAAGTCGATCTACTAGCGGGCCGCTAAGGCGGATCGCCTCTGGGAAAGAAACAGCCCCAGCTCGGATCGCCCGAGCCGGGGCTGTTTTCGTGGCGCGATGTCTCGCAGGCTGCGAGCGGTGACGCGTCGTTCGCCCGCTCAGCGCAGGCGGAGTACGCGCGCGGTCCGTTCGCCGGCTTCCGTCCGCGCGCGCAGGAAGTAGACGCCGGCGGGAGCGGGCCGGCCGCCGTCTGCGAGGCCGTCCCAGACGAGGGGATGTTCCCCGGCCGAGTAGTCGCCATCGGCCAGCAAGCGGACCCTGCGGCCGCTGACGTCGAAGACCGCCGCCGTCACGCGGCTAGCGCGCGGCAGGTGCAGCCGCAGCGTGGTCTCGCGCCGGAAGGGATTCGGCCAGGCCGCCAACTCTCCCGCGGCGTTCCCGACGGGCGCGTCCGTCGGCCCGAACTCGTAGCGCAGGGCCAGCATGTCCATGTCGGTCGCGTAGGCATAGCTGTAGCCCGCGACGTAGAGGTCCCCCGCCTCGCTCAAGGAGACGGCGCGCAGCTCGTCGGTGAGCCCGTCGGCGCCGTCGTAGACAAGGGTCCAGAGCTCGTCGCCGGTGCCCAGGTCGTAGGCCGCCACGGTCGCGTCCCAGGTGGAACTGCCGCCGTCGGTGAAGCCCGCCACGATCACCGAACCGTCCGGCCCGGGCGCCGCGCAGTTGGCGAGGTCGTACCAGCCCATGGGGCCATCCAGGAACTCCTGCCAGAGCAGGTTTCCGTCCGCGACGTCGAAGCGCAGGGTCATGAAGTCGCCGTCGGAGACGCCCACCACCACCACGTTGCCGGCGCCGTCGGGAATCATGTCCCGCGGATCGTCGGCGGCGGAGGCCGGGCCGTTGTACTGCTCCGACCAGAGTACCGAACCGTCCGCGGAGGCGTAGCGCTGGAGAACGACGTCGAAGGAGACACCGGCCAGCCAGGTCCGGTTGGCCATGACGATGTCGCCACCCGGGAGGGCCGCCAGCCAGCCGCCCCGGTTCGTGTTGTTGACCGCTCCGGGCATGCGCCGCTCCCAGACCATGTGCCCGTCGCCGCCGGCGTGCTTGATGGTGAGGAAGTCGGCCGTCTCGTCGGCGTTGGCGCTGAAGCCGGTCACGATCACGTCGCCGTTCCCGTCGACGACCACGTCCCAGGCGCGGTCGTCGAGCATCGCGGGCCCGCCGACCTTCTCGTTCCAGAGGATCTCGCCGTCGGTGTTGGCCAGGCGCAGGGTGATGATCTCGTCCATCTGGCCTTCCGTGTAGGCGCGGCCAGTGACGAACGCGTCGCCGTTCGGGGCCGCCGCAATGGCGAAGGCCGTCTCGTGCTGGTCACCGGGTTCAGCGTAGCTCGTGGACCAGAGAACCTCTCCGGTCTCGTCGTCCAGCTTGAGGACGACGATGTCGTCGCCGTGCCCTCACCCGACGCAGCCGACGACATAGCCGGCCACGAGCAGGTCGCCGAGGCCGTCCCAGACCATGCCGCTGGTGGCCATGTCGTTGGTGTCGAAGGCGGGCACGCGCGTCTCCCAGAGCAGCGCGCCGGTCTCGCGCGACATCTTGCAGATCAGCATGTCGAGCCCGTCGATGCCGTCGTGGCTCGTGCCCGCGAGATACAGGTCACCGGCGGGATCGCTCAGGGTGACGGCCACCTCGTCGATGTAGAGGCCACCGCCCTCGTAAGTCTGCACCCAGCGGAAATCGGGCTGCGCCACAGCCGTGGCGGCCACGGCGAGGGCCTGCAAGCCCGTCAGAGCTATCCGCATTCGAGCTCCTTCCTCGGATTCGGGATCATGGGGACCGGGGCTGCCGCGCCCGGGGGTCCATAATTCTAGCAGATCCGCCCGGAATCGGCCATGGCGGGGACGCTGCGGCCGGGGAGTCCGGGGCGCACCCCGCGCCGGCGGCGGCGCCGGAGCCCCCCATTTCTTGCCTGCGCGCGGGAAAAGCCCTAATCTGTTGCCATGCGAAAGGTTCTGACCATCTCCCTCGCGATCCTCCTCGCTCCGCTCGCTCCGAGCGGCCCGGCGATGGCGAAGAAAGATCCCTTCCCCTGGCTCAATCGCCGGCCGCCAAGTACGCCGGTCTACCCCGAGATCCTCGTGACACCCGCGCAGCTCGCAGAACTCATGGACGACAAGAAGCTGCGCGTCGTCGACGTCCGGCCGGCCGAGCGTTACGCGCGGGGACACCTGCCCGGCGCCTTGCCTCTGGACCTCGAGGGGGAGCTGGCAGCGGACCTCGCAGAAAGCCGGCCGCGCCGCGTGGCCGAGCGCCTGGGCGGGCTGGGCCTTTCGGGCAAGGAGACCATCCTGCTCTACGGGGACGAGCAGAGCTACGAGACCCTGGGCCATGTCTTCTGGGCGCTGGAGTGGGCCGGCTGCGAGAAGCTCCGGATCCTGGACGGCGGGATCGCCACCTGGACGCGCCAGGGCGGCGCCCTGGAGTCCGCGCCCGCCGTGCTCGCGGCGCGCCGATTCAGGCGCGGCGAGGTCGACAGCATGCTAGTGGATTACGAATGGATCGAGGAGCGCTACGGCGAAACGGAGACCTGCGAGCTCGTCGACCTGCGGGACGCCGGCCTCTGGAGCCGTCCCGACGCGCCCACCGGCTACGCGCCCGGCCACGTCCCCCACAGCCTGCCCTACGACTTCCACGACCTGCTGCCCGGCGACGGCCGCTGGCCCAAGCCCGCGATCGCCCGCGCGGAGTTCAGCCGGCTGGGGCCGCGGGAGAAGGACTTCGTCGACCTGGAGGCCGTCTTCGTCCTCTACGGCGAGGGCCCGGCCGATCCCCGCCCCGGGCTGGGCTACCTGCTGCTCCGTCTGATGGACCTGCGGGCGCGGGTCTATCCCGGCGGCTGGGCGGACTGGTCGTCCAGGGAAGAGCTGCCCCGGGTGCGCATCATTCGCGCCGAGGAGCTGCGCGGGATGATCGCGCGCGAGAACCCGGAGCTCGCGGACAGCGCGGCGGCCGGCTTCGCGCTCTTCGACCTGCGCGGGCACCGCGACTTCCGCACGCGCCACCTGCCCGGCGCCGTACCGCTGCCGGCCCATACGGTGAGCGACTCCCTGGAGCTCGTCTTCGAAGAGCACTGGCCCGAGCTCGACCGCGCCGGGGCAAGGCTGGTCTTCTACTGCTATGGACCCGAGTGCGTACGCAGCCGCATCGGCGCCAGCAAGGCGGGGCACATGGGCTTCCGCGAGCTGCTGATCTTCCGGGGTGGGATGGCCGAGTGGCGGGCAGGCGGCTTCCCCGGCTTCGGCGCGTTGCCCGAGGCGGCGACCCCCGATTCGCGGCGCCACTGATCGACCGCGCGGCGAAGCGACGAGCGAATCGAGACAGAGCCCGGCGGATGGCCCGCCGGGCTCTTCGCATGGCCTGCGTCCGCGAGCTAGAAGGGAAAGCCGAAGAGAGCCTTCACACGGCTCCAGGAACTGTCCTCGGTGGCCGTGCCATCGTCGCGAACGTGGATGTTCACGCCCACATCGGTGATGTGGCAGTCCAGCGGAGGTTGGCCGCCCAAGGTGATCGAATCGCAGGGGCCGACCTCGCCGTCACCATTGTCCTCCCAGCTCTCGATGTGATACAGGGCGCCGTAGTTGGGCCAGATCTCGATCCACTCCTGGCAGCTGGGATCGCCGGGAACGTAGTCGATGGGCTCGAGGATGACGTCGCAGTCGGTCCAGTAGGTCGGACCCACCCAGTCGACGTGCAAGCGATGGCCGTCGAGATGGATGTAGTCGCAGGGCGAGAGCTCGCCGTCGCCGTTGTCCTCGAAGGCGTCCTGGTGGCTGCTGGCGCAGAAGCCGGGCCAGAGTTCGTGCCAGGTGGAGCAGTCGTCCGGGATGGCCTCACGGCCGGGGACCGAGTCCAGCTCGACGATCTTGTCCTGGGCCAGCAGGAGATCAGGCAGACTCGCGAGCAGCAGGAGCGTAAGCAGGATGGAGAGGCGGTAGCGGTGGGATCCCATGGTCCGTCCTTTCGGTGAGGGCAGTCACCTGATTGCGCCAGGTCGGAGCGGCGGCCATTCTATCGTATTAAAGTTGTCCCGGCCAGGAATGTATGCATGGATAGGGGCCCGGCGGCTGCGCCGCCGGACCCCGTGGATCTCTCGAGTCTGCCGTCTAGAAGGGCGGGAAGAGGCGCTTGATGCCACCCCAGCTGCTGTCCTCGGTGGGCGTGCCGTCGTCGCGGACATGGATGTTCAGGCCCACTTCGGTGATGTGGCAGGTGAAGGTCATCCCCACGCCGGAGACGACGATGAAGTCGCAGACTCCGACCTCGCCGTCACCGTTGTCATCCCAGTTGTCGACATGCCAGAGGTTGCCGTAGTTGGGCCAGATCTCGATCCACTCCTGGCAGACCGGATCGCCGGGCTGCGGATCGATGGGCTCGAGGATGAGATCGCAGTCGAGCCAGTAGGTCGGACCCACCCAGTCGACGTGCAGGCGGTGCCCGTCGAGGTGGATGTAGTCGCAGGGCGAGAGCACGCCGTCGCCGTTGTCCTCGAAGTCGTCCTGGTGGCTGACCGCGCAGAAGTTGGGCCAGAGCTCGTGCCAGGTGGAACAGTTGTCGGTGATGTCCTCTCGCGGGGGAGGCGCATCCAACTCCATCACCATGTCCTGGGCCAGCAAGGATCCGGGAAGGGCGACGAGCAGGAGGGCGAGAATCCAGAGGCCATATCGAAGGTGTCGCATCCTGATCTTCCTTTCGACGTGGTTCGGGGTAAGGGCAGTGACTCGCAATAAGTGCGAGATACTGAAAGTCTAGCTTCGATGAGAAAAGGAAACCACGCCCGGGTCCGCCGAACCGTGGCCGGGCTTACGAATTCTTACCATTTCCTGCAGATTTGGAGGGATTTGCGCGAAATCGAAGGGCTACAATGATTTCTGAGCCTGGAATCGGAATGGAATGAATTCGGGGCGGGCTCGCGGATGCGGGCCAACGGGGATTAGGGCCGGCTCGGGACCGGCGCGGATCGCGTCCCCCGCTCGGATCCCGGAAGCTTCGCGCTAGCTGCCTTCGCTACCGGCGGAGTGGGTTTTGTAGTGGATCCCCTTCAAGCGTTCGAGACACTTCTCCTCGAGGACGAGCAGCGGGCATCCCACGTCGCGGTCCTGCTCCATCGCCGTTGCCAGGTTTCGCAGGATCTCCGCCATCTCGTGCTTCTCTTGCTCGTCGCCGCCGCCCGAATAAACCAGCAGGTTCTCCCTGGGTTGATTCTCGTGGCCGAGGGTCATCCTGACCTCCACCGCAGAGTGAACACTCGTAAGTATGGCGACACTTTCACATTTCGGCAGAAGCGACAATGCATTTTTTCGGTAGGGTCCTGCTTGGCGAGGTCCCATTCCCTTCCGCCTTGGCTCCAGCTTCACAGTCGCTACGGCGGAAGGGAATGGGACCTCTCCAAGTAGGATCTTACTTCACCAACACCATTCTCCGACTCAACTCGCTATGAGCGCTGCGGAGCTTCACGAAGTAGACGCCGCTAGCGGCGGGACGCCCGAGGGCGTCGCGGCCGTTCCAGGTCACGGCATGCTCGCCGGCTGGCAGCTCTTCAGCGATCAGGCTCTTCACCATGCGCCCGCGTGTGTCGTAGACGCCCAGACCCACGGGCCCGGCCTCGGGCAGACGGAAGCGGATGCTGGTGAGCGGGTTGAAGGGGTTGGGGTAGTTCTGGTCCAGCTCGACCCGGAAGGCGAGGGGCAGGTCGCCCGAGCCCGTGGGATCGAAAACGCCAGCGATCGAGAAGTCGTCGACCGCGGCCTCGACGACCGAGCCGGGGCTCTCGTCGCTGGCCACGAACTTGAGCTGCACCGTGCCCGCCTCGACGAAGTAGTCGAAGAGGTTGAAGGCCATGGACGCCCAGGCGTTGGTGGACGTCGTCGTGTGTTCGATCTGCGTCCAGGTCGCGCCGCCGTCGTTGGAGAGAAGGACGTCCCACCAGTCGCTGTTCGGGTTGTTGCCCTGGTCGTTGGAGTACCACTTCCAGTAAGCGAAGGTCAGCTCCTCCGCGCCGCTGAAGTCATAAGCCGGTGAGAGGAGCGTCGTCTTGCCCCCGTCGACGTCGTTGTAGCCGTCCCCCTGGCCCGCCAGGTGCTGGCCGGTCACCCAGCACTGCGTGCCGTCGGCGCTGTGGTCGTCCTCGGGCTGGGCGGCGGTGCCCACGGGATCGACCCGGACCCAGATACCCGTGCTGGCGTCATCGCCCGCATCGCCCACCGTCCAGCCGCGGTCGGCCTCCATGGCATGCTCGAACTCCGTGCCGATCTCGAAGTAGTGCAGCGCGTCGGGCGCGCCGCGCGGGCTCGTGCCGCTGTTCCCCTCGACGTCATTCGCGGAGAGGAAGTACTCGACGATCGCGCCCTCGGCCTGGGCCGGGATGCTGGCGCCGAACTCGCCGGGCTCGCCCGTGGGCAGCATGAGCTGGTCGAGGAAGCCGCCGCCGTCGACGCGGTAGTGCAGCAGGACCGTGGCGGCGTCGATGGGCGCGCCTTCGTAGCCCTGTGGGATCGCGATCAGCTCGTAGGGCTGCGTGGAGTTGCTGGAGAAGGGCACGGGCTGGTGCGTCCAGGTCACGCCCCGCAGCTCGCTCGAGATCTGGATCATGTAGAGCGAGGGCCAGAGGTTGTCGTCGAACATCGGCTGCCGATGGCTGTCGGGAGGCCAGAAGGAGGTACCGATCTCGTTGGTGAAGCCGAAGATCTTCGCGTGCTCATCCTGCGCGCCGTAGTCCCAGTCGAAGGTGCCGCCGCAGACATCGTAGAGCACGTCGCCCGGCTGGCCAGGCGTGTAGCCGTTGTACTGGACCATGGCGGCGGCCATCTCACGGAAGATGTCCTCGTCGGGCGTGTCGGCGGTCGTGTAGCCCCAGGGGTAGAGGGTCAGCTCGCCGTAGGTGTGGAAGCTCTGCCGCGTGACGAACTCGTGCGCGTTGACCAGGGCGATCATCGCCTGCACCTCGGGCTCGCTCGCCGGCGAGGGTCCCCGGTAGGTCTCGCTGCCGGGATCGCCGCTGCTGCCCCAGTCGCATCCCCACTCGTAGGGGTAGTTGCGGTTGGGATCCACGCCCCTCGTGCCGCCGTCGTTGTAGCTGCGGTTCTTGCGCCACATGCCGCCGCCGTTGGGGTTCGTCTGCTCGTTGTAGAGCATGCCGTCCGGGTTGACCATGGGCACGAAGTAGATCTCGTTCTCCTCCAGGAGCTGCACGATCTCCGGATCGCCGGCGTAGTACTGCTCGCAGAGGTACTCGGCGAGCATCATCGGCATTTCGGACGCCATGATCTCGCGGGCGTGGTGCTCGCCGTCGAAGAGGACCTCGGTTTCAAAGTCCTCGTCGATGTCGGGGTTGTCCGAGACGCGGAAGCACCAGATGTGGTTGCCCTCGTGGCCCTGTCCGATGGACCACTTCTCGCTGATGGCGTCGGGGTAGTTGAGCCGCAGGGCGTCCATCCAGGCCACGTTTTCGGAGTAGGTGTGGTAGGCGCCGTAGTCGCGGTCTCCGATCCGGGAGGCGTAGAAGCTCTCCATGTCCTCGTGGATCGTCTCGATGTCGCCGCCTCGCGCCACGAGGCTGCCGACTTCGCTGTGCCGAACTACGAGATCGATGTACTCGCCCCGCCGGCCGCCGGCGATGTCAAGCTGCCCGGCGTTCTCTTCGATCCAGGCCTCGACGTCGGGCGAGTCGATGTGGAGACGGAGCAGCGCATGGTGCTCGTACTCCTCGGCCGACGCCATCGGCGCGGCCAGGAAGAGGACGGTGAGACTCAGGAGTAGAACTCGGTACGGGAACATGGGGATCCGGCGCACGGCTTCACCTTCCTTTAACTATGGGAAACCCGGAATAAGCCTCTAAAGTATAGCAGAGCCCGCGGGAGGCTCGCCCCTCTTTTCCTCGGGGCGCTATCCCGGTGACGATCCGTGGCGGGGAGGCTATTCCACCCCGTCGGAGCCGCCCGAATGCGGCTCGACGTGCACCATCACGTGATAGACCTCGGGGAAACGTCCGAGGATCTCCTCTTCTACGCGCTGGGCGATGTCGTGGCCCTCCTGGACGCTGAGCGTCGGTCGCACCTCGATGTCCAGATCGAGCGCGACGCGCTGCGCATAATAGCGACCCCGGGGCCGGCGCAGGTTCTCGACGCCCGCGATCCCGCGCGCGCAGGCCTCGATCTCGCTGATGTGCTCGCCGCGCGGCGCGGTGTCTACCAGATCGCGCACAGCCTGCCAGCAGATCTTCCCTCCCGCGCGCACGATGAAGGCCGCAACGAGGATCGCCGCCGCCATGTCGGCCCAGGTGAAGCCCGGATGGATGACGAACAGGCCGATTCCGACGAGGGTGGCCAGGGAGCTGAGGGCGTCGCTGCGGTGGTGCCAGGCGTTGGCGATCAGGGTGGGCGAGCGCAGCTCGTCTCCGACTCGGCGTGTGATGCGGTAGAGCCACTCCTTGACCAGCACGGAGAGCAGGGCCACGGCCGGCAGCCAGAAGCGGCGCTCAGGCAGGTTCCCCTCGCGAAAAGCCGTCACGGCGTGGACGGCCATGTACGCCGCGACGACGATCAGGATCAGGCCGATCAGGAGCGTGGCCAGGTCCTCGAACTTGCCGTGGCCGTAGGGATGGTTGGGGTCGCGCGGCTTTCGTCCCAGTCCCAGGGCGAAGAGGGTGACGAAGTCGGAGACGAGATCGCTCAGGCTGTGGATGCCGTCCACCAGGAGCGCCTGGCTGTGGCCTACCCAGCCGGCGAGGAGCTTGACCGTCGCGAGGACGAGCTCGGAGCCGATGCCGAGCCAGGTCACGCGCTCGCCCCGCCCCGTGTCTGCGGCCTGAGGCGGCGGCGCGCCGTCGACGATCCTGTCGGCTCCGTCCACGGGCAAGGAGCGCTTCCTTTCGCGAGGGATTTTCCGCTACGTTACCGCTTTGCGGCGAAAGCCGCGGCAGTCTAGCACAGTCGCCCGGCGAGTGGAATCCAATCCACCGGCGAGAGAGGAGAGCAGCTACCCATGATCAACGAGACCCTCGCTGCTTGGCGGATCAACCAAGGCCTGAACCTCCGCCTCATCGACGGCATCAGCGACGCCGGCATGCAGTGCACGCTCTCGCAGCGGGGCGGCCGCAACGTCGTCCGCCAGCTCACCCACCTGCAGTACGTGCGCGTTCACCAGCTGTCCCGTAGGGCGAAACGTCTCGCGGAGGGCGCCACCGTCTTCGCCACCAACGATGAGCCCGATCGGAAAGCGCTGACGGCCGCGCTCGCCGACTCGTCGGAGCGCATCGAGGAGTGGCTCCGGCTGGCAAGCGAGGGCGCGAAGGGAGTGCGAGTGATGCCGAGCGGCCTCGTGGCGACGGCCGGCTACCTGATCTCCCACGAGAGCCACCACCGGGGGAGCATCCTGCTGACCCTGAAGCAATGCGGCGAACCCCTGGACCGCACCCTCCGCGATTCAATGTGGGGGGAGTGGGGAAAGGCTCCGTCCGAGTAAGCACGCGCCGGGGATGGTCCCTAACATGATCCGCGCGACGGGGACTGGGGGAAGTGTAAGGCGAGTAAGCACACGCCGGGAGAGCCCGCATCCCATGTGCCGCGCGACTTCGAAGGCGGAGCGCGGACATGGGATGCGGGCTCTCCCGGCGAGGTAACTACTTCAATAAAGTCATGCGTGAACTTAGCACGCGATCCGCGACCCGAAGCCGCGCCAGGTAGACGCCGCTCGGCAGCGCGCGGCCGCGCTGGTCGAGACCATCCCAGCTGATGCCCTGCGGTCCCGTGGGGCGCGGGCCATCGATCAGCGTGCGGACCCGGCGTCCCTCGATGTCGAAGACGTCCAGACGCACGGGCTCGGCCTCGGCCAGGCTGAACTCGATGCGCGTCCGCGGATTGAAGGGATTGGGAAAGTTGCCGCGCATCGCCGTGACCGTGGCAGGCGGCGCGTCGACCGCCGTGGGATCGTAGGGCACCTCGGTGCTGTTCTCCAGCACCCAGTTCTCCGGATCGAACTCGACGCCCAGCGGCTCGTCGGCCCCCATTGGGATCGAGTAGTGCTGCACCCACTGCTCGTTGTCCACGCGCAGGTCGACGTCGCCCGAAAGAGTGGCGATGCGGAATGGCAGGGGCATCACGAAGAGCCCCGTGTTGTCCTGCACCTGCCGGATCTGCAGGGTCAGCCACCAATTGCCGGGTCCGCCCGTCACCTCCCAGCCCCACTCGTACACGGGCCGGTAGAGGCCGTAGACCCACTGCTGGAAGAAGGTCTCGAGGTCCAGCCCCGTGGAGGTCTCCAAGTCGGCCTGGAGATCCGCGGTGTCGGCGTTGTCGAACTCGTGCTGCTGGTAGTAGTAGTCGAGCGCTTCGAAGAAGGCCGCGTCGCCCATGATGAAACGCAGCATGTGTAGCACCCAGGCGCCCTTGCGGTAGACCGTGGAGCTGAAGAGCACGGGGTTGTCGTAGACGGGTCCGTCGAAGACCGGGTCGGCGGTGGTCGCCGTCATCCAGTCGGTGAGGCCGTCCTGCCCGCCGATGTACTCGAACCAGATGGACTCGCCGTAGCTTGCGAAGCCCTCGTTGAGCCAGACGTTGTGCCAGTCGCGCAGGGTCACCGAGTTGCCCCACCACTGGTGCGCCAGCTCGTGCACGACGATGCGGTCGTACCAGTGATCGCCGCCCAGGAGGAAATAACCGTAGCTGGTGCAGGTCTGGTGCTCCATGGCGCCGCCCCACATGAAGACCATGTGGCCGTACTTCTCGTCCATGAACGGATAGGGGCTGAACACGCTGTCCATGAGCGCCAGGGCCATCGGCGTGATGCTCAGGTCCTCCACCGAGTTGTCGAAGTTCTCGGGGAAGACGTAGTTTTCGATGGGCAGGGAGTCGCCCTCGGCGTTGACGTACATGTCGGTGTAGTGGGCGTAGTTCGTGACGGTCAGCGCGATGAGGTAGGAGTTGATCAGGTAGCTCTCGTGCCAGTGCCAGGTGTGGGTGCCGTCGCCGTTGTCGATCACCGACTGGAGGAGCCCGGGGCCGGGCGCCGAGAACTCGGTGGGCACGCGGTAGTAGATGTCCGCCGTGAACTTGTCGTCGGGCACGTCCTTGCAGGGCCACCAGTCGCGCGCGCCCTCCGGCTCGCTGAGGGTCTGGACGATGTGCGTGCCATCGTGCCAGTCCCAGGAAAAGCTGCCGAAGCCGCTGGAGGAGGGCGAGCCCGAGTAGTTCACCGCCAGCGTGAAGATCTCGTCCTGCGCCGCGGGCGGGTTCACGGTGATTGTGATCACGTCGCCCGCATGGGTATAGGAGGCAGGCAGTCCGTTCACGAGCAGGGCGTCCACGCTCATGTTGTCATGGAAGTCCAGCGCCACCTCCCCCAGTCCCGCCACCATGGACTGGCAGGTGAAGAGCACCGTGCCGCTGAGCGTCTCGGTGTCGAAGTCGGGCCAGTAGTGGATCTCGGCGTGCTGCACATCCCAGTCGTAATCGCGCGCCGTGGGCTCCCGGCCGCCGAGCAGGCCTGACGGCGCACCACACTGCTGCTGCTTGAACAGGGACTCGATGTCACCAAAGCGGTCGCGAACATCATCTCCCAGGGCGGGCACTGCGTTGAAGCCGAGTGCGACCAGGATCAGGATGAACGGACCGAGAGTGAAGGCTTTTCTCATGGGGAGGCTCCTCGTCTCGAGCACCAGAAGTGGGAAGGCGTGAACCGCAGCCCTTTAATGATAACACATCCGACAGCGGCCGGGAATCTGCGAGCGCGGGGCGCGCTGTGGAAGACGAGGAAGCAGATACGACTACGCCCCCCGGCCTCGTGACCGGAAGGCGTTCGCGTCCAGTGCCGGCTTACTCCTCCAGCGAGAACTCCTGCCCCTCGACCATGAGGTCGTGCGGCAGGTCGAGGTGATCCTTGTAGATCCTGCAGGCGGCAATGTTCACCGTCTGCGACTGGAGGAGGTTGTTGAGGAAGTTGCCAAAAGCGATGCCGTTCTCCGCCGTGACGAGCACCGAGCTCTGGCGCCGGTCCTCCCCGGCGTCGAACTGCAGGATGCTCATCAGGTAGACGCCGTCCACGTCGAGGGCCTCCAGGATGTGATCGGCGTCCGGCTCGGACTCCTGGAGGTCGAGGAAGATGATGCGGTCGCCTTGCTGGTAGCCCGAACCCTCGCGAGAGGTGACTCCCGCCACGCGCTCGTAGTTCTCGTATACGAAGCTGCCGCCTTGCTCGAGGGCGCTCTTGACCGTGCGGATGAGGTTTTCGGTGTCGAAGGGCTTGACGACGAAACCGTTCACGCCGACGTCCAGAGCCTGGCCGATGTCCACGACATCGTTGCGGGCCGTAACCATCAGGACGGGCAGCTCCCTCTCGTCGTAGCGCTTGCGGAACTCGGCAAGCACGATGTGCCCGTCCATGTCGGGCATCATGATGTCGAGCAGCACGAGATCAGGCTTCTCGTCGATGGCCTCGATGGCGGCCTGTCCCCCCTCCGCCTTGCTGATGGAGTAGCCCTCCGAGTCCAGCAGGAACTCCAGCATGTCGAGGATGTCTGGCTCGTCGTCGACGATGAGGATCTTCCGCGGCTTGCTTTCGCTCATTTGGGAGCTCTCCTTGCCTGCGCCGGCGGCTTGATCGGGCCCCGGCGAGCCAGCGGCAGAGTCACCGTGAAACGGGTTCCCTCGCCGATCTTGCTCTCCACCTGGATCGATGCCCGGTGGGCGTCGAGGATCCGCTTCACGATCGCCAGCCCCAGTCCTGTACCGCCGTACTTGCGGCGAATGGACCCGTCGCCTTGCCTAAACCGTTCAAAGATGTAGGGTAGCGCATCTTCCGAGATGCCGCAACCGTTGTCCTCGACGACCAGTCCCAGCTTCTCGGGCAGCTGCGTCTTGTCAACGTAGACCAGGATCTGCCCGCCCTTGTCCGTGAACTTGCGCGCGTTGCCGATCAGGTTGCGAAGAGCTTGCTCGATGAGGTCTTCCTGCCCCAGAGCGTAGAGATCCTCCTCGGGCGGGATGACCCGGTAGTCGATGCCCTTCTTCTCCATCACCGGCAGGAAACTCTGCTGCAGATAGGTCATCAGTTTCCGGATCGAGAAGGCGCTCTGGAAGACCTGCGAGACGCTCTCCTCCATCTTGCCGTAACGCAGGAGCTGGCTGATCAGCTCGGAGAGGCGCAACTGGTTGCGCTTCATGACCTCGAGGGCTTTGGTCTGCTTCTCGCTGAGCGGCCCCAGGCGGCCCGAGCCGAGCATCTCGTTGTAGCCCTGGATGGTCACCAGCGGCGTCTTCAGTTCGTGCGTGACGTTGCTGAGGAACTCGTCCTTCATCTTGTCGAGCTCCTGCAGGTCGCGGTTGGCAGCGTTCAGCTCCCGCACCTTGCCGCGCAGGTCCTGCAGCAGGCGCGTCACCTGGTGCTCCTTGACCATGTAGAGCGTGCCGAGGACGCCGAAGATGCCCGAGAAGAGGAAGGGGTGTCCGAGGAACAGGAGCTGCCATGGCTGGTCGAGGATGACCCGCCAGAAACCGGAGAAGCTGATGGGAACGCCCGCCAGTGAGAAGCCCATGAAGACCGACAAGAATGGGATCGGCAGCCCCCACAGGAAGCCGAAGACCAGGTAGGGGTTGCGCCGGGGGTCGTAGCTCCTCCGTTTGACCGCCGCCCGGATAAACTCCGAGACAGTGCTCCGCCAGCTCATCGTTTCCCTCGCGCGCTTACTGCGCGGGCTCGGTGAACAGCTCGTCCTCCAGGCTGGGGTTCGCGACGATCTGCGTCACCTTGAAGGTGGCGAAGAGAGTCCCGTCATGGTGGACCTTGTAGTCGTGCGCGAAGAGGAATCCCCCCTCCTTGCGGTGATCCGCGAGCAGGGTCAGGTTCAGGACAGGCCCCATCTCGCTCTTGTCGCGGTACTCCAAGCCCTTCACCCGGTGATCGCCCGGATCGAGGTAGATCTTGATGTGTTCGCCGCCGGGCTCGAGCAGGTAGACGACCTCGCAGGCCTCGCCCTCGAGCTCCTGCGTGCCGAGGGCCTGGGCCTTCAGCCCGCCGACACGTTGGAAGATGCGCAGGAGCTCGCGCCTCTCGTTGCGCCAGGCGTCCTCGATGTCCCCCGCGCTCAGCGCCTGGGTGCCCATCGGCGTCTTCCGCCAGCCTTCGTCGCCGGCGATGATCTGCACCATGTTGCCGAAGGGCGTGCTCGTGTCGATCCGGAGCCTATCCTTGCCGCTGCTGCGCGAGCGCAGATTGAAGGTGAGGGGCCCCATGGCGGTCTCCTTGATCGTCAAGTCGCCGCTCATGTCCAGCGCCCCGATCCCGTCCGCGGCCTTCGCGCCACCGTGTGCGGCCAGGGCCTTTTTCATCAGGCTGAGCCCCGCGGCGAGGTTCTCCTCCGTCGCCTCGGGAATCTCTTCTTCGACGAAGCTCGGTTCGGGGATCGTCACGTCGATCTCGTTCGGCTCACCGAGGCCCAAGCTGCTGAGCGGCTTGTCGAAGTCCTCCGCGCGGCCGACGACGAGGATCGCCATCTCTTCGGGGTGGATGCGTGCCTTGGCCGCGGCGAGGATGTCCGCCGCGCTGACCGCGTCCACCTTCGCGAGGTAGGTGTCGAGGAAATCGGGATCCTGGCTCCAGAACTCGTAGGACGCCTTCGTCCGTGCGATGGAGAAAGGACTTGAGAACTCGAAGACGAAGGAGTTCTTCAGGCCGTCCTTCGCCCGCTGCAGCTCCTCGTCCGTCACCTCCTCGTGAGTCACCTTACGCAGTTCCTCGCGGATCAGCTCGATCGCCTCCACGGTCGACTCGCTCTTCGTATCCACACCCACCGTGAACGGCATGCGGTGATGGTCGCCCACGATCATCCAGGCCCAGACCGCGTAGGCGAGCTCGCGCTTGCTGCGCACCTCGCTGAAGAGCCGGCTGCCGAAACCGCCGCCCAGGATCTGATTCAAGACCTCGAGCGGGAAGCGGAACTCGTCGTCGTGCTTGATGCCCAGGTGCCCCAGGCGGATCTTCGACTGGTTGACGTCCTCCTTGAAGACATAGCTGATCGAGGACTCGGTCTCGATGATCACCGGATCGGGCGGATAGAAGGTCTCCACCTCCTCCCAGTCGGCGAAGGCTTCCGTAATCCTCGCAAGCATCGCTTCGCTGTCGATGTCACCGCCGACCACGAGAATGATGTTGTTCGGGTGGAAGAAGTAGTCGTGGAAGGCGCCGAGGTCGGCGTCCTCGATCGCGGCGATGGTGTCGTACTCCTGCTGTCGGGCGTAGGGGCTGCTCTCGCCGTAATAGAGCTTGAAGATCTCCCGCCAGGCGATTTGCGAGGCGTCGTCGTTGCGGCGGCTGATGGCCGTCTTCGCCTGGGTCTTCGCGAGGTCGATCTTCTCCGCCGGGAAGGCGGGCTCGCGCAGGATGCCGGCGAAGACAGGCAGCACCTCGTCGAGGTTCTCGGTCAGGCAGCGCGCGAAAGCCATGCAATGCGCGTCCCGCATGGTCACTTCCACGGTCGCGCCGCGGTCCTCCAGGAAGACGTCCAGATCGTCGCCGGGGTACTCGGCCGTGCCCCCGGTGCGCATCACCTCGCCAACGATCTGGGCGAGGCCCACCTTCGCGGAGGGCTCGTAGATGGAGCCAGCGCGGGCCATGGCGTTGATGCGAACGAGCGGCAGGTCGTGATCCTCCACCAGGTAGACGACCATGCCGTTGTCCAACACCTCGCGCCGGACGTCGGGCACCTGGAAGTCGCGCAACGCAGGCGTCTTCCCGAGCACCTTGTCGTAGCGGGTCTTCCCTGCGGCGGCCGGATCGGGCAGCAGCGCGCCGGTCATGACAACGAGCGCGAGAAGCGAGCCCAGCAGTCTGATGGCGATGCTTCTTTTCATTTCACACCCTCCCCGGGCCTAGCTGTCCTGATCGACGGTGGAGATGAGGCCCACCGTCCGATTCGATTTCTCGAAGATATCCCCCGCAACGCGCTGGATGTCTTCGACACTGATGTTCTCGATCTGATCGATCTGACCGAAGAGCTCGCGCCAGTCGCCGAGGATCATCTCGGCCCAGCAGAGCTGGCCGGCCATCCCCTGGTTGCTGTCGAGCCCCTGGATGAACTGCGCTCGCGCGCGGGTCTTGTAGCCCGCCAGCTCCTCTTCGCTGACGCCTTCCTCCGCCACACGCGCGGCCTCTTCGTAGATCGCGGCCTCGACGTCGGCGATGTCGATATCCTTGTTCGGCACGGCGATGAAGGTCAGCAGGGCCGGGTAGCGCTCGCCCGGCAGGCCCGGGAAGCAGCCGGAGAAAACCGCCAGCTTCTCCTCCTTGACCATGCGCGTGTAGAGGCGACTCGAGCGTCCCTGACCGAGGATGTCCGCCAGCGCGGCCACGATCGGCGCATCGGCGTCCTGCCGCGCGGGGATGTGGTAGCCGACAAAGAGGAAGGGCTGCGTGCTCTCCTCGATGACCACTCGGCGCTCGCCGAGCTGCTTCGGCTCGACGGTGCGAATCGGCTGTCCGCCCGTGCCTGGGGGAATCTTCGCGAAGTACTTCTTCGCGAAACGCTCGAGCTCGTCGAAGTAGACGTCCCCCACCACGGCGATGACCATGTTGCTCGCGCCGTAGTGCTTCTCGTAGAAAGCGAGCGCGTCGCGGCGGCTATAGGCCTCGATGTCGGAGCGGTGCCCGATGGCGGGCTGCCCGTAGGGATGTCCCAGGTAGGCCACCGCCATCCATTCCTCGAAGAGCCGACCCTGCGGCTGGCTCTCGGTGCGCATGTTGCGCTCTTCGAGGATCACGTTCTTCTCCTTGTAGAACTCGCGCAGCACGGGATTGACGAAGCGGTCGCTCTCCAAGAGGCACCAGAGCTCGAGCTTGTTGGACGGGAAGCTGTAGAAGTACTGGGTGGCGTCCCAGCTGGTCATGGCGTTCATACCCACGCCGCCGTTCTCCTCCACGAGCTTGCCGAAGGCATTGGTGTCGACGAGCTCGTCCGCCTCCTCCTGGAGCCGGTCGAACTCCGCCTCCAGCTCCGCGACCTTCGCCTCGTCGGCATGGTCGTACTTCAGGCGCTCGGCCTGGAGAAGGTCGAAGACGTCGTCCACCTTCTCGAGGACCTTCCGCTCCTTCTTGAAGTCGTGTGTACCCAGCTCGTGAGTGCCCTTGAAGGCCATGTGCTCGAACATGTGGGCGATGCCGGTCTTCCCGCCCTCCTCGTCGACCCCGCCGACGTTCACGTAGGTCCAAAACGAGAAGATGGGTACGTCGTGGCGCTCCAGGAGCAGGATCTTCAGGCCGTTGTCCAGGCGGATCTCCTTGACCTCGCTCTCCAGGTCCTCATAGCCGGCGCTCGCGGGCAGCGCAACGAGGAGGACGAGGATCGCCGCGACCCGAAGCCGGCACAGCATGCTTCCCCCGAACAAGCTCATCGCAGACCTCCGTCGGTTCTGATTTGGGGATTGGTCCCCAGCTGGCTGCTGGCGGGGATGCCGGCGCGAAAGCTAACATAGTGTCCGGGCGGAGGCAACTGGCTCCCCCGGTGTCGCTTTCCCCATCTGACCGGGCCGGCTCCGGAATCAGGGCTTGAAGTGCGATCTCGATATGTCGTATTCTTTCCGTATTAGCGCACCCCGCATCTCACGACCTCGATTCCAGAAACCGACCGCTGCTGCATTCTCCAGGGAGGCCCCCATGCGACTGAGCACCCGGCTATTCATCAGTCTGATCGCCCTCTTCGGGCTCCTGATCCTGCTCACCGCCACGGTGGGCGTGGAAATGGCCCAGGCCTTCTCCTCGAGCCCGCCCAACTCGAAGACCGGCGCACCGGGTGAGGCCAGTTGTACCCAGTGCCACGGCACCTTCCCCCTCGATTCTGGTGCGGGATCCTTTGACGAGACCTGCAACACGACCGGCCAGTACGTCCCGGGCGACACCGTCACGATCTGCATCGACCTCCTCGATCCCGACGCCATGCGCTGGGGCTTCGAGATCACCATCATCGACGCGGATGGCGAGCAGGCCGGCGTGCTGAGTCCGCTAGACGCCGAGACCCAGACGAGCAGCGCCATGGTAGGCGCCAACATGCGGCAGTACGGCAAGCACACGAGCGCGGGCACGTCCCCCGGCACGCCCGTGGGCAAGAGCTGGACGATGCAGTGGATCACCCCGCCCGAGGGCACGGGCGCGGTGACCCTCTATGGCATGGGCAACGCCGCCAACAACAACGGCGGCAACTCCGGCGACCGCATCTACAGCCTCGTCCTCCCGCTCGAGGAGGCCACGGGCACCGGCGCTCAGGGCGCGCCCCTCTTCGCCGAGCTCCGGCCGAACTTCCCGAACCCCTTCAACCCCAAGACCACCCTCTCCTTCAGTCTTGCCGAGGAGATCAGCGTGGCGCTCCGCATCTACGACTCGAAGGGGCGGCTGGTGAGCACGCTGCGGCAGGGCCCCATGGCCGCGGGTGAGCACCAGGTGGTCTGGAATGGCCGGGACGGCCAGGGCCACCCGAGCCCCTCGGGCGTCTACTTCGCGCGTCTCCAAGATGCGACCGGCCGCGACCTGGACGAAAGCCGCAAACTGACCCTGCTCCAGTAGCAGATCCCTGATGCGGCGGAGCTAAGTGACGATTTCGGGGGCCGTTCGGCGGGACGGCCCTCTTGACGCCCCCCACGGGCTTTGCTATATTGCCCGCCTTGTCTGCTCGGGACCGCCCGTCCCGCGCCGATCCACCCCGACACGGGAGCGAGTTCATGTCCAAGCGCTGCGCCATCACCGGCAAGGGCCCCCGGTCCGGGAACAAGGTGAGCCACGCCAAGAACCGCACCAAGCGCTGGTTCAAGCCCAACCTACAGAAGAAGAGGGTCACGATCGGCGGCAAGACCGTGCGCGTCTGGATCTCGACCCGCGCCTTGCGCACCCTGGACAAGCAGGCCAGTAAGTAGGCCGCCCGGCAGACGAGAGACAGCGACGCCTCCCCGGCGGGGAGGCGTTTTCGTTTGGAGGGTCGCCGCCCGCGGCGGAACGGCGAAGCGTACCATATCGTTCGGCACGCCCCGCCCCTACCGGCGCGGGGCGAAAACGCGCGACCTCCAACTCCCCATTTTCTCAGGACTTGTGAATCGGAGCCCCGAGTCCCCCGCTGTGGGAACGGGGCTTGCCATGAGCGGGACGACGTCAGCATGGGCCCGGATTCACCGGATACGACCCAAACCTGTTTTTCAAGGAGCCCGTCATGAAACCGATCCGACTCAGCCTCCTGCTCCTCTTCGGAACGATCCTGGCCCTCGGCGCCACTGGCTGCAACAGCCTCTTCGGCGGTGGGGATCCCGTGGACGAGGTGGACGCCGGCTACTACGACGAAAGCTACTACTCTGACCTGAACTACAGCCTCGACGAACCCAACGGCGGCTACGACGTCGAGGACGAGGAACCCTACTTCGGCGACCCCGACTTCGCGGCGATGATGGACGAGGAAGAGGACGCAGCGGACGACGCCGTGGGCGACGACCCGGGTGTCGCCGACATGGAAGAGGACCCCGTCAGCCAGGTCTACTACCTCCGCCTGCTCTGGGGGCAGCTCGACTGGAACCCCGAGCTCGAGGAAATCACGACCTGGAGCGGCACGATCAGCGTGGACCGCGGCGCCATCGTTGTGCTGCGCCGCATCAAGTTCGAGCACGTCACCGACTGGGTGGTCTTCCCCCGCGAGAACCCCCAGGTCGTGGACCTCTACAGCCTCACCCGTCCCCACTTCGACGGACTGCTGCTCAAGATCATCGACGACGACCCCGACGCCGACACCGAGAACAACCTCGTGATCGACATGGGGCCCGGCCAGATCACGCTGCCCGTCGCCGAGCTGGACGGCTATGCCGAGATCTACGACGTGGACGACCTCGGCAACCAGATGTCCCTGCGCTCGCCCGAGATCCTCGACTGCCCCAACGGCTTCCTGGCCGGCATCTGGGTGCAGCGCCACGGCCACCCGCGCGGCATCTACCGCGGCGTCTTCACGAGCTATGAGGGCGGCGTGCGCGGCTGCGTGCGCGGGCACTGGGGCATCAACGAGGCCGGCGAACGCGTCTTCCGCGGCAAGTACATCGGCCTCGGCGGCGAATTCCGCGGCCTGATGAACGGTACCTGGCTGCCCGATCCCGATGGCATGGGCGGCTACGGCAGCTTCGAGGGCCGCTGGGTCAGCGCGAGCGGAGAGGTCGAAGGTATTCTGGGTGGTCACTATCGTCGGGGATTCCGGCGCGGTGGCTTCTTCAGTGGACGCTGGGTGGAAGAGTGCGGCTTGTAAAACTCAGTCACGTCCCTGAACCCAGTGACGGCCCCCCTCGGGGGGCCGTTTTTCATGCGCGGCATTGGCATCCCCTCGAGTCGCGCCGACGCCGGGGAGGTGATATACTTGCGGACCAGATCCTGACATCCACGATCGGGAGGTGACGGATGATGAAAGTGCTACTCACGCTCATGCTTCTCTTCGCAGTGGCGGCCACGGCCGGCGCTAACTCCTTCACGAAAGACGGCCTCGTCCTCGAGCCCAGCCACGGCTACGAGTACCAGCCCGGCGCCCGCGAGAACGTGCCCGACAACAGCTTCGAGTACGGCACCTGCTACGACGGCGGCAGCAGCTGGACCTGCACGAGCAGCAACGACTGCGACTGGATCGCCGACCTCGTGCCACTGGGTCTCTGGAACTACGACGGCAACCACGTCGCCTGGCTCGGCGGCTTCTGCGGCGGCGTCGCCACGGACTTCACCAGCATCTGCCAGTCCTTCTACTTCGACTACGGCTGCTTCGGGGAGCTGACCTGGTTCTGGATGGCTTACGTGAACGACGGCGGCTCGGTCGTCTCGATGACGATCGACGGCGAGACGCTCTTCACAAAGGTCCTCGCGCCCGAAGACCACTTGCTGGACTACCAGATGGAGTTCGTCTACGCGGGCGACTACCTCGGCGGCACCCACGAGCTCTGCTTCGAGTACGACCGCAACGGCGCCACCGGCGACAACTACTTCGTCGACTTCGTGCAGCTGCACGGCGGCCTCACACCCGTGGGCGAGGGCAGCTTCTCGACGGTGAAGTCTCTCTACTAGGCCAGCGTCCAGCTTCGCGTTCACGCGAGAAAAGCCCTGGCGCGAGCGGGAGCTTATGCAATACATAGAGTCGGGTCCGGAACTCCCCATCCCGCGGCGTGAGGCCGCGGGAGCCGGGACCCGCCCGGCGGAGTCATCCCGACATCCCCGCCGGAGAGACAGCGCCGACGGGAGGGAAGATGCCCCCGCGTGTTGCCGGCTTGGATGAGATCCTCGACCGTTACCCGCCCGAGCCGTCCAGCCTGATCATGGTCCTCCAGGACATCCAGGCGGAGCTGCGGCACATCCCCCCCGAGGCGGTCGACGCGGTAGCGGACCGGCTCGGCGTTCCCCGCAGCCGCGTCTACAGCGCCGCGACCTTCTACAAGGCCTTCTCCCTGACTCCCCGCGGCGAGCACCAGGTGGACGTCTGCCTAGGCACCGCCTGCCATGTGCGCGGCGCCGGGCGCCTCGTCGGCCAGCTCAGCGAGGAGCTGGGCATCGAGCCGGGCGGAACCACGGCCGACCTCTCCGTCTCCCTGGACACCGTGCACTGCGTGGGCGCCTGCGCCCTCGGCCCCGTCGTGCTCATGGATGGCGAATGCCACGGCGAGATGGAGCCCCGCAAGCTCTCCCACGCGCTGAAACGCTGCCGCTCCGCCGAGCGCGCCCGCGACGGGAACGGCGCGGAGGCGGCGATCGACACCACCGCCGGACTCGTGCCCTTCGCCGACGCGGCCGCCCTGGAGGGGCACCGGCGCGCGCTCGAAAAATCCCGCAGGACCGATGCGCCGGTCATCTCGATCTGCGCGGGCAGCGGCTGCCGCGCCCTCGGCGCCGAGGAGCTGATCGATGCCTTCGAGAAGGCGATCGCGGAAGCGGGCGCGGGACCGGAGCTCCGCATCCAGCGCAACGGCTGCCACGGCTTCTGCGAGCGCGGGCTGATCTGCGTCCTGCGGCCGGAAGGTATCTTCTACCAGAACGTGACGCCCGCCGACGCGCGCGAGATCGTCGCGAGCTGCATGGAGGGCGGAACGCCCGTCGAGCGCCTGCTCTACGAGGACCCGGCCACCGGCCACAGGATCACGTACGAGCGCGACATCCCCTTCTACGCCCGGCAGGAGCGGCGGCTCATGGGGCAGAACGCGCTGATCGACCCCCTCGCCATCGACGACTACATCGCCGCCGGTGGCTACGAGGCCCTGGCGAAGGCGCTCACGGAGCTCTCGCCGGAGGACGTCATCGAGGAGGTCCGTCGCGCCGGTCTGCGCGGCCGTGGCGGCGGTGGCTTCCACGCCGCGCGGAAGTGGGCTTCGGCCCGCGCGGTCGCCGCCGACACGAAGTACGTCCTCTGCAACGCGGACGAGGGCGACCCGGGCGCCTTCATGGACTGCTCGCTCTTGGAGGGCAACCCCCACTCGGTGATCGAGGGAATGATCCTCGGCGCCTTTGCCGTCGCCGGCGGCAACGCGCGGGTCAAGGGCTACATCTACGTCCGCAACGAATACCCCGTGGCCGTTGCCCACCTCGAGACCGCTCTCGCGCAGGCCCGAGCCTGCGGGCTCCTGGGCGAGAACATCCTCGGCAGCGGCTTCGACTACGACATCGAGCTCAGCCGCGGCGGCGGCTCCTTCGTCTGCGGCGAGTCGACAGCGCTAATGGCGTCGATCGAAGGAAAGATCGGCGAGCCTCGCGCCAAGTATGTCCACACCGCGACGAGCGGCCTCTGGGAAAGGCCCACGGTCCTGAACAACGTCGAGACATGGGCCAACGTGCCGTTGATCGTCCGCGGCGGCGCCGAGGCTTTCGCCGCGGTCGGGACCGAGACCAACCGCGGCACGAAGATCTTCTCCCTCGTGGGCAAGGTCGCGAACACCGGCCTGGTCGAGGTGCCAATGGGGCTGCCGCTGCGCGAGATCGTAAGCGAGATCGGCGGCGGCATCCCGGGCGGGAAGAAGTTCAAGGCGGTACAGACCGGCGGACCCTCGGGCGGATGCCTCCCCGAGGCCCTGCTCGACCTCCCCGTGGACTTCGACGCACTCAGCGAGGCCGGCTCGATGATGGGCTCGGGCGGCATGATCGTCATGGACGAGGACACCTGCATGGTGGACGTGGCCCGCTACTTCACGGCCTTCCTCGCGGAGGAATCATGCGGCAAATGCGCCGCCTGCCGCCTCGGCCTCGAGCAGATGCTGGCGATCCTCGAGCGCATCTGCGAGGGCCGCGGCGACCCGGAGGACATCCCGGCCCTCGAGAGGCTCTTCGAAGTGCTGGACGACAGCTCCCTCTGCGGCCTCGGCAAGAGCGCAGCCAACCCGGTGCGCAGCACGCTCGCGCACTTCCGCAGTGAATACGAGGCGCATATCGCGGAGGGACGCTGCCCGGCCGGCGTCTGTCGTGAGCTGATTACCTACGAGATCGACGACTCCTGCACCGGCTGCGTGCTCTGCGTGGGCATCTGCCCCGAAGAGGCCATCCGCGGCCGACCGAAGGAGAAGCACGTGATCGACCCCGAGCTCTGCAACCGCTGCGGCCTCTGCGTCGCGACCTGCAAGGACGACTCGATCCATGCTGTCTAGAACGAGCCGCACGCGCAAGGATGAGCGGGGAACGGAACGATGACCGGCACGATCCGCATCACGGTGGACGGGCGGCCCGTGGAGGTCGAGGCGAGCAGCATGCTGCTCGAGGCCCTGCGCGGGGCGGGCGCCGAGCTCCCCACCCTCTGCCATCACCCCTCCGTGGAGCCGAGCGGCGCTTGCCGCCTCTGCGCGGTGGAGGTGACGCACCCTGACTGGAACGGCTGGTCCGGCCTGGTCACGGCCTGCCTCTATCCCACGGAGCCCGGCCTGCAGGTGTCGACGCGATCCGAGCGCGTGCGCAAGAATCGCCGCACCCTGCTCGAGCTCTACCTCGCGCGCTGCCCCGACTCGCCCGAGATCGCGGCCCTCGCCCGCGCGGAGGGCATCGACGCCAGCGCCTTCCCCCCCCGCGAAGGCGCCGACCTCTGCATCCAGTGCGGCCTCTGCACGCGCGTCTGCGATGGCCTCAGCACCGCCGCCATCGCGCCCTTGGGCCGGGGCACGGAGAAGACCGTCGGCCCGCGGCCGGACGACGTCGGCGAGGACTGTGTCGGCTGCTTGGCCTGCGCCGAGGTTTGCCCGACTGGCCACATTGCGACGCGAATGGGCGACGGGACGCTGCGCATCTGGAATCGTGACTTCGAACTGCCGCTCTGCTCGGTCGTCCCCGAGCACTGCCGGGCCTGCGGCGCCTGCGAGGAGGCCTGCCCCTGGGCGATCCCCCGCGTCGCGCTGCGCCGCGGCGGCGAGCACGCCGCCGTCATCTCGCAGAGCACCTGCACCGGCTGCGGCCTCTGCGCGGGCGCCTGCCCGACCGGGGCCATCGTGCAAGCGGGCTTCCCTGTGGAGGTTTTTGCTGGGCGTACGCTTACGGGCGAGGACCTGCGCGGCCGCACCGTCGTCTTCGCCTGCGCTCGCACCGTCCTGCCGCCGGACTCCGATGTGATCGCCGTGTCCTGCATCGGCGCGGTAGGGATTGAATCGCTGCTGGCCTGCCTGGCCCGCGGCGCGGATGGCGCGCTCCTGATGTGTCGGGACCGGGACACCTGCCCCCACGGCGAAGGCGGGAAGATGGGCGAGTCCCGCGCGGAGCTGGCGGGGCAGCTCGCCGCGATGACGGGCCTCGGCAAGGAACGCATTCGCTATGTCCGACCAGCGCCCGGACCGGCCGGCCCGGGGCGGGCGCTCGCGGAGTTCCGCGAGTCGCTGACGGCGAGTCCCCTGGCCGAGCCCTGCGATCCGCTTCCGGACTCCGGCGGGCTCGACCTCGCGCTGGCCCTGCTGCGCGACTTGCGCGAGCAGCCTGAGCTTTCAGAAGCGCGGCGGCGCTCCCGCGCGGACCTGCGCGGCGATGCGCAGGACGAGGGTGCGGAAAGCAGCGCGGCAGAGACCGTACTCTACCTCGGCGACCTGCCGGAGCTCGCGCTGCTAACGCGCAGCCTCGGCGCGGGCGATGGCCTGCGCGATCAGATGGGCGCCGCGCTGCGCGTGCTCGGCGAGAAGGGCATCGCGTTCCGGACCGTCGCCTCGCGGGCTGAGCTCGCGGTATCCGGCGCGAAGCGCGCGATCCTCTTCAGCCACGACATGCTGCCCGACCCACCGGCGGACATCGAGGTTACCACCCTCGCGGATCTGGCCGGCGCGCCGCCGGACACCGATGGCGGCGGCGTGGCCGCGGTGACGGGCCCGGGCTTCCGCTTCCGCATCGGCCCGGACGAGCGGCGTCGCCTCGTCGAGCTGCTCCGCTCCTCGCGCGGGGCCCTGCGCTGCGCGAGTCCTTACGAGCAATTACAGGCCGAGCTGCTCGCCCGGCTTGGCGCCTGGCATGAGGCACGCTTCGAGATGCCGCTCCCCGTCTGCGCGGGCGTGGGCGACAAGGACGGCAGGGAGGACGCGCGATGAGCGAAAAGCGCATCGACTCCCATCCCATCCTCGACCCGCTGGCCGACGCCTACGTCGACTTCACCTTCAACGGCGCGTCGCTGCGCGCGCGCCGCGGCGAAGTCATTTCCTCGGCGCTCTACGCCGCGGGCATCGCGGTCTTCGGGCACCACGGCAAGGACGGCGGCGCGCAGGGCATCTACTGCGTCAACGGCCAGTGCTCCCAGTGCACGGTCGTCGCCGACGGCCGGCCTGTGAAGTCTTGCATGACACCCGTGACCGCCGGCATGACTGTCGCAAGCTGCGAGGGCCTGCCGGCCCTCGGCGAGCTACCGCCGCTGGCGGCGCGCCCGGCCGACGAGGACTTCCCGGTGCAGGTCTTCATCGTGGGCGGCGGCCCCGCGGGGATCTGTGCCGCCATCGAGTTGGGCCGTCTGGGGATCGGCGTCCTCATCGTGGACGACAAGCAGGAGCTCGGCGGCAAGCTGAGCCTGCAGACGCATGGCTTCTTCGGCTCGGTGGCGGACTGCTGGGCCGGCACACGCGGCCACGACATCGGCCGATACCTGGCTCACGGTGTCGACCGGCTGCCGACCGTGAAGGTCTGGCTGAACGCGACGGTGATCGGCGCGTTCAACGACGGCAAGTTCGGCGTGGCCACAGGTGACGGTTACCGCCTCGTCACGCCCGAGGCGGCCCTGATCGCCTGCGGCGCGAGGGAGAAGAGCCTCAGCTTCCCGGGCTGCGACCTGCCCGGGGTCTACGGCGCGGGCGCCTTCCAGACCCTGGTCAACCGCGATCGCGTGCGCTGCGCCGAGCGCCTCTTCGTGGTTGGCGGCGGCAACGTGGGACTCATCGGCGCCTACCACGCGCTGCAGGCGGGCATCGACGTGGTCGGGCTCGTGGAGGCCCTGCCCCGCTGCGGCGGCTACAAGGTGCACGAGGACAAGATCCGCCGCCTCGGCGTGCCCGTCTGGACGCGCCACACGGTGCTCCGCGCCGAGGGAAGCGAGCGACTCGAGAGGGTGGTCACGTCTGCGATCGACGCAAGCTTCCAGCCCATCGCCGGCACGGAGCGCGCGTTCGACGTGGACACGCTGCTCGTCGCGGTGGGGCTCTCCCCCGTGGACGAGCTGCTGGTCAAGGCGCGTGAGTACGGCATGAAGACCTACGCCGCCGGCGACGCCGCGGAGATCGCCGAGGCCTCGGCCGCGATCTTCGCAGGCAAGATCACGGGCCGGCGCATCGCCCGCGATCTCGGCATGGACGTGCCGATCCCGAGCGACTGGGAGGGCTTCGGCGAGGTCCTCAAGCATCACGGCAGCGAGCCCGCGTCCATTACTTCGCCGCAGATCGATGCGCCGGTCTACCCCGTGATCCGCTGCGTGCAGGAGATCCCCTGCGACCCCTGCACGAAGGCCTGCCCCCACGACCTGATTGCCATGCCCGGCTCGATCCTCGCGCTGCCGGACTTTGCCGGTCTCTGCGAGGGCTGCGGCCGCTGCGTGCTCGCCTGCCCGGGGCTGGCGATAGGCCTGGTGCTGGACGACTACGATCCCGCCGGCGAGAAGACGCTGCTCATGCTGCCCTTCGAGTTCGAGGACGCGCTCGTGCCCTGGGATCGGGACGTGGTCACCACGGGCTTCGAGGGCGAGGCGGTGGGCACCGGCCGCGTGGTCGCTCTGCGCGAGCGCGAGGACCAGGACCGCCGCAAGCTGCTCATGCTCGAGGTCCCCGCCGCGGACAAGCTGAAGGTGGCGGGCTTCCGCATCCGCGAGCCGGAAGAGGGCGAGCCTGTCGTCGCCGTGTGCGCCGAGACCGGCGCAGTCGACGACGACCCGATCGTCTGCCGCTGCGAGCGGGTGCTGAGGAGCGAGATCGTTGCGGCGATCCGCGAAGGCGTGCGCGACATGAACCAGCTCAAGGCCGTGGCAAGACCGGGCATGGGCGGCTGCGGCGGGAAGACCTGCACCGAGCTGATCCTGCGCATCTTCCGCGAGGAGGGCGTGGACTTAGGTGACGTGACCCCGCCGACCATCCGTCCCCTGGTAGCCGAGGTGTCCCTGGGCAGTTTCGTCACGCGGGTCGAGGAGGAGTGAGTTCGTGAGCGCGAAGGGCGCCGCATACGACGTCATCGTGGTGGGCTCCGGCAGCGTCGGCAACCCGACGGCCTGCTTCCTCGCCCAGGAGGGTCTGCGCGTGCTGGTGATCGAGCGCCGCGCCGCCTCCGGCCAGGGCGACAACAAGACCGCCATCGGCGGCGTGCGCGCCACGCACTCCGACCCGGGCAAGATCATGACCTGCAGCGAGAGCCTGCGGCTCTTCACGCACTGGGAGGAGGAGCACGGCCTGCCTGTCGGCTGGAAGCCCGGCGGCTACTGCTTCCCCGTCTTCGACGAAACGATCGAGAGCGTGCTGAAGGGCATCCTGCCAGGGCAGAAGGATGCGGGCCTCGAGATCGACTGGGTGGGTCCCGACGAGATCGCCGAGCTGATCCCCGGCATCGCGCGCGAGGGCCTGCGCGGCGGCACCTACAGCCCGAAGGACGGCCAGGTATCCCCGCTGCTCGCCGCCGTGGCCTTCCAGCGCGAGGCCGAACACCATGGTGCGGAATACCGCTTCCACGAAAAGGTGACGGGCTACCTGCGCGAAGGCGCACGGGTGACCGGCGTGATCACGGACAAGGGAAGCTACACAGCGGACCGGGTCGTGCTCGCCGCCGGCGCGGACGCCGCCGAGCACGGCGAGTTCCTGGGCCTCACGATCCCCGTGATCCCCGACTCCCACGAGGCGGGCATCTCCGCGCCAGTCGAGCACTTCCTGAAACCGCTGGTCGTCGACCTTCGCCCCGGCCCCGAGGGCCGCACGGCGAACTTCTACTTCGGGCAGAACCACGAAGGGCAGATCATCTTCTGCTACACGCCGCGGGAGCTGTTCACCGGCACGAACCGCGAGTCGATCTCCGAATTCCTGCCCATCCTGGCGGGGCGCCTGATCTCGCTCATCCCGGCCATGAAGAACCTGCTGATCCGCCGTGTCTGGCGGGGCTGCTACCCGATGACGCCCGACGGCATCCCGATCATCGACGAGGTGGCGAGTGCGCCGGGGCTCGTGCTGGCGGTGGGCATGTGCGGGCAGGGTTTCATGATGGGGCCTGGCGTGGCGAAGAACGTCAGCTCGCGGATCGTCCGCGGCGAGTGGACCCTGCCCGCGGACGTGCAGTCCTGCTTCCGCTTCGACCGCGACTTCTACGCCGCCCCCGCCGAAACCCTCAAGTAGCACAGGGATTTCCGCTGCAGCGCGCTGACTCGAGCGTGACCGCGCCCGATTGTACCCAGGTACAATCGGGTGTAGCGGAGAAGCTCAGTAGCGGCTCTTCACGGTGGAGAAGCTCACGTCCTCGACCGGCGTCGGGGAAACCCACTTCCCGACGTAGTCGATCAGCACGGCGCTATCGTCAGCTCCAGCCTCGAATTCGAAGCAGACGGTGAAGACACCATAGATGTAGATCGCATAGGCCCATCCAGACTGCCAGACTCCCTGGGTGTCCTCCACCGGACCGATGGGCCCATATTCAACATTCTCATTGTCGATGCTGACGGTGAGGACTCCCGGCTCGTCTCCATCCACGAAGCCCATCCACTGCCATTCCAGGACAGGGGCAAGACAGGGACCTTCGAGTTCGATGTCCTGACAGAACGAGTTGCTGTTGAGCTCCCCCTTGCAGTTCCCGCCGAGCTGGGCTACGAGGTTGCCGTCGTAGGCGGTGACGCCCCAATCGGCGAGCGGATCGATGATCCAGTTGGGGCAAGCCGTGTCGCTCCAGCAGGTCCAGTCCGAGCCCCCACCGCAGGGGCCGTTCTCGAAGCTGCCGTCGTTGACCAGCAATGCCTGAACTTCATCTACGCCCGTCGCTGCGATCTGGACGACCGAGAGCAAAACGATCAACGGAATAGTGCTGTTCATTCGCATTGCGATCATCCCTTCCTCCTTTGTTTCAGTAGCAGCTCTTCACGGTGGAAGGGCCGGTGGCGCGGCTCAGCGTTGCAATAAATTCTAGACCCGCTTCGCCGATTCCGCTACCCCGGCGGAGACAGGCATTTCAAAGGAAGCGAGTCAGTGGAGGAGGACGACCCTCCGGGCGGGGGCGAGCCCGGTGTGGAGCTCCGCTGCGATCAGGTAGATCCCCGCAGGCAGGAGCCGCCCGGCATTGTCGCGGCCGTCCCAGTCGAGTGCGTGCTCGCCCGCGGGATCGAGCGTGCGGACCAGCCGCCCCCGGATGTCGAAAACGAGGACTCGCAGCACAGGTGCCGTTTCCGGCAGCGCCAGGTGCACCGTACCCCTGCTCGGGCTCGGCCAGACGTGCAGCGCATCGCTCGCGCTCTCGACCTCCACCCGCACTTCGCTCACGACGGAAGAGAGGGCTTCATCGGGACTCGTGAGCAGGACGCGATACTGCGCCCAGGTGTCGCCGCAGTGCACGGAGGCGAGGGGAGTACCGGACTCCGAGTAGAAACTGTCCGGACTGCCGTCCGGGCCGCGCCAGACCGCATCTGCAAGGCGCTCGACGTTCGCCGCACTGCGGAACTGCAGCGCGACGTCCGTGCCCGGCGGCAGGATGGCATCCCAATCCAGATTGCCGGCGCAGAAGGGACCGGGGAATCCATGCGGTTCGGAGACCAACTCGCCCCGGCTAGCGGCCGGCGTGACGTAGACCTCGCCGGCTCCCACCGTCCCGGCATAGAGCCGTCCGTGGAAAACACCATAGCTCTCGACGCCCTTCCCCGCGAAGTCCGCGACGCTTATCGGCGTCCAGTTCGCCAGGTCGTCCGTCCAAGCCGCGCCCTCCCGCCCGCCGACGTACACTCGTTCGCGATGCACCGCCAGCGCGCGCGAGGCGAAGTTGTAGGAGGGATGCACGACCGGCAGGCCCGACCAGGCCACGCCGTCGTACACGTCGAGCAGGGTGCGCGTGAGGCAGAGCAGCTTGCCCTGGAACTCCGTGAACTCCGCCAGGCAATAGTCGGCCTCGGGCAGCAAGTGGGTGATCATCTCCCCGCCTGGGCGGAATTCGAAAAGCGCGGGCCCCTCGGGAAGCCAGAAGTCGCTTTGCGCGAAGAGCGAGCCATCATGGACATGCAGACCGTAGAGGCGGCGGTAGAAGTTCTCCGGTGGCTGGGGGTAGACCGCGAACTCCTCGACCCAGTTGTCACCCATATCGCCAGAAGAAAAGAGCTTGCCCGCATAGTCCGGCGGACCATTGCCGGTCGTCACCCAGAGGCGGCCGTCGTGAACTGCTACATCGTGCACATGCAGCGCCACAGGCACGGTCTCCTTGCGCACCCAGCCCGCGCCCTCGTTGTAGTAGAGATTCCCCCACTCCCAGACTTCGTCGCCCAGGTAGTCGAGGCCGGGGCAGTAGACCACATCGCCCGACACGCGCAGGACGACATTGCCCTCCTCGTGCACGGAGTAATCCACCCACCAGTCGTGGGTCGCGTAGTCATAGGCGACGATGTCCCCACCGCTGTCGGACATCGGCGTCGAGCAGGTGGCCAGGTAGAGCCTTCCCCGCCAGGGCACCGTGCTCCAGACGCCCCAGTAGAGATCCGTCGCATCGAAGGCGACGACGAGTCGGTCGGGGTCGTTCGCGAGGACCAGCTCGCCGGGGGAGACTTCGGCGTCGATGGAGTCGGCGAGCGAGTAGGCTCCACCCGACCAGTCGTTCTGCCGCCAGACCCAAGTTTCCGTCGTAGCGGCATGGAGAGGAGCCGCGAGGAGAGCCAGGAACGAAAGAATCTTCGCCGGACGAAATCTCATGAATGCAATTCCTCTTCGGTCGGCGAGGCTCGTGCCGTGATCACAAGGAGCGACGGGAGATTAGCATCGGCCGTCGTCCCCGACAATCTCGTACCGGGATTCGCCGCCGTCACCAGGCCCGATTGCAATTCTGTGTTCAATCTGCGGTTAGTACCATCCCAAGGCGTGATAAGCATACACAGCTCGGAGAGAGACCGCCGTGACCCGGGCCAGCCGAGCTACGCCTCCGATTGCCCTCCGAGCGACGCGACGCCGCAGCGCTATCTCGACTGCATCACGACCTGCGACCTGCCCACGGCCATCGAGAAGGGCAGCTGGAGCAAGATCAAGTCGCTCTTCCGCTAGCACCCGGTGGCTCGAGCGCCGGCGCTCGATTGCACCCGGGTACACTCGAGTGAGTTTGCCCAGGTAGAAAAACATCGGGGCGCGGTGCGCATGCGCCCGACCAAGCTTGTGCCTGCCAACACGCCCAAGTCCAGCCGGCCGGACTCGAGGCAGTCGCCACGTGGCGACTCCGCAAATTGCCAGCGCGGCCGGGAGGACATTACAGCCGGCTGTAATTCGTACCCTGATGGGCTTGTTGGTGTGGATTCGGGGCATGCGGGAGCGTGCATCCGGACAGACAAGCGCTTTTACCCTGCCAGGCGCTGGCGCATGGTCTCGGCGGAGGCGTCGAAGCGCCGGCCCGCGGCAGGCAGCCGACTGCGGTAGACGGCCGCAAGGATCCCCAGGAGGACGAGCTGTCCGAGAACGAGGGCGAAACCGCCCGCCGGCCAGGTGGCCGCGCCGAGGCCGAAGGGAAGCAGCCACACGATCGCCATGTAGAGCAGGGGCAGGATGCCGCCCGTCTGCTCCTTGCTCTCGAAGTTGAAGAACTCGCGCGGCGCGGGCGCGCGCACCGAGAGGGCGTTGCCCAGGAGGATGCCAAGGAAGCAGTAGGAGAGGGCACCCAGGATGATGGCCACCCCCAGCGCGGGGCTGAAGCGCAGCGAGGCGGCGAGTGCGATCGGCAGGGTCTGGGCCGCCACGAGAAGCAGGTAGGCGAGATTCTTCGCGAGCAGGACCTGCGCGCCCGTGAGAGGCAGGAGGCGGTAGCGGTCGGCGCCGGCCCGGTCGAGGCCGAAGGCGTTCAGCGGCATGACCGACTCGCTGAAGATATAGAAGGCGGCGCCGAGCACAGGGGCATAGATGAGTGGCTCGCCGGCGACGAGCACGTAGATCGCCACGCCACCGCTCACGGCGAGCCCGAGGATCATGTCCAAGGTTCGCGAGAGGTAGCGCATTTCCTTGCGCGTCGCCGCGCCGATGGGCGCTGGCATGCCGGGCAGGCCGCCGATGGCGCGCCGCCGCTTGCCGCCTCCCCCGAAACCGACCACGGGATGCTTCAGCGCGCGCGCGAAGCTCCAGCGCGTGAGCACGAGCGAGACGAGCGCCAGCAGCGCGACGAGCCCGATCGCGAGCCCCGTTCCATCTCCGACGGCGGCGCGCACCACCCAGCTCGCGGGAGTCCAGTCGCGAATCGCCACGACGAGCCCTTCGCCGCCCGTCTCGCTCACCAGCAGGACCGGATCACCCATGCCGTGCAGATAGAAGCCACCGTTCTCGGACTCGATGTCGAGCCGCGCGAGGAAGATGAAACCGAGGAAGAAGAAGGTGATCGCCACCAGCGCGACCTCGCGCGCGCGGCGCGTCGAGAAGATCGCCGCCCCGAGGAGCCCGATCGCCCAGGAGAGCAGCGCGCAGGCCGCAAGGTAGAGTAGAGCCGCGACCGTTCCGGCAAGGGGGTTGGGCGCGAAGGCCAGCGGCACGAGAGAGACGAGCGAGGCGGCGAGCAGGATCCAGTAGAGCGGCTGGACAAAGGCGCCCCCCACACCGGCAAGAAAAAGCTGCCGCGACGAGAAGGGCAGGTGCAGGAGCCGCTCCGGCGCGATCCCCTGCCCGCGCGTCTGCACGCTGCTGACGAGCATGGGCACGAAGAGCCAGGCCGTGAGGATCCCCAGGAAGCTCGCCTCGGCGAGCAGGGGCCCCAGGCCGCCGGGATCGCGGCGCAGGGCGACAGCGGCGGACACGCAGGTGCCGATGTGCAGGGGCAGCATCAGGGCCGCGAAGAGAATCACCATGGTGAGGTTGGCGCCCGCCATGATGCCGCGGCTGCGGATCCCCCGCCAGTAGGCGCGCCACTGGTAGGGAAGAAGCGCGCTCACGCGAGCCATGAGAGCTCCGGGGTCTCATCCGTGGGGGCACCCACCGCTTCGATGAAGGCGTCCTCCAGGGTGCGGCCCGAGCGCCGCAGATCCTCCAGCGAGGCCTGCAGCGCGATCTCGCCCTTCGCGATGATGGCCACCTGGTCGGCGAGGCGTTCGACGATCTCGAGGATGTGGCTGGTCAGGAAGATCGTCACACCTCCCTCGGCGAGCCGGGCCAGAAGCGCGCGGATGTGCTTGCCCGCGATCGGATCGATGCCCTCGAAGGGCTCGTCGAGGAAGAGCACCTGCGGCGTGTGGATGAGCGCGATGGCGAGCGCGAGCTTCTTGCGCATGCCGTGGGAGGCGTCGACCACATAGGTGCCGCGCTCCTCCCAGAGGTCGAGCAGGCGCAGGAGATCCTCGCCGCGCGCCTCCGTCTCGGCGCGGGAGAGATCGAAGACCCTACCGATCAGGGTGACGTGCTCCCAGAAGGAGAGGCGCTCGAAGAGGGCGAGGTCGTCGGGGACGACGCCGATGCGGCGCTTGACCGCCACCGGCTCGGAGAGGATCGAGTGCCCGCCCACCCAGGCGTCGCCCGCGCTGGGCGGGAGCAGGCCGGTGAGCATGCGCAGGGTGGTGGTCTTGCCGGCGCCGTTGGGGCCGAGGAAGCCGAAGAAGGAGCCCGGCGGGACCGCCAGCGAGATTCCGTTCACCGCGAGCTTCTTGCCGAAGCTGCGGGTGAGACCCTCGGTGCGGACGGCCGCCGCGCTCTCCGCACTCTGCGCTGCCTGCGTCATGTCGCTCCCTTCGTCGAGACGCGGCAGTCTAGCAGGTGGTGGTGACCCGACCAATAAGTTTGCCCCTGCCCGGAATCGGCCCGCCGTGGCGCCCCCAGGGCGGCCTTGATTTTCCACCTCGATTCACCTAGGATGCAGCCATTCAATCCCTTGCCGTCTCCGGGCTTAGCCTCGGGGGCTGCACCTCATCCACGATTCCAGGCAGAGGTCTGACGTGTCTGATCAGAAGCGGGACTATCTGAATGCCCGTTCCATCCTGGCCACGGACTGCGGCAGCACCACCACGAAGGCCATCCTCATCGAGCAGGTGGACGGCGAGTACCGCCTGATGGTGCGCGGCGAGGCGCCGACCACCGTCGAGGCGCCCTTCGAGGACGTCACCAAGGGCGTGCTCAACGCCGTGCGCGAAGTCGAGGAACTGGCCGGCCGGCAGATCATGGACGGGGAGACGATCGCCACGCCCCAGGAGGGCGACCGCGGCGTCGACATCTACATCTCCACCTCCAGCGCCGGCGGCGGCCTGCAGATGATGGTGGCGGGCGTGGTCAAGTCGATGACCGGCGAGAGCGCGGAGCGCGCGGCGCTGGGCGCGGGCGCCATCGTCATGGACGTGCTCGCCAGCAACGACGGCCGCCTCCCCCACGAGAAGATCAGCCGCATCCGCCAGCTCCGCCCGGACATGATCCTGCTCTCCGGCGGCATCGACGGCGGCACCGTGAGCCACGTGGTCGAGCTGGCCGAGATCCTCCACGCCGCGAACCCGAAGCCACGCCTGGGCATGAGCTACAAGCTGCCCGTGATCTTCGCCGGCAACAAGGAGGCCAAGCAGACCATCTGGGAGACGCTCGGCAGCGTGACCGACCTGGACATCGTCGACAACATCCGGCCCGTGCTCGAGCGCGAGAACCTCACCCCCAGCCGCGACAAGATCCACGATCTCTTCATGGAGCACGTGATGGCGCAGGCGCCGGGCTACAAGAAGCTGATGAGCTGGACCGACGCCCCCATCATGCCTACGCCCGGCGCGGTCGGTGCGATCATCGAGACGGTGGCGAAGCGCGAGGAGATCTGCGTGGTCGGCGTCGACATCGGGGGGGCAACCACCGACGTGTTCAGCGTCTTCGAGGGCATCTTCAACCGCACGGTGAGCGCGAACCTGGGCATGAGCTACAGCGTCTGCAACGTGCTGGCCGAGGCCACGCTACCCAACGTGCTGCGCTGGGTGCCGATCGAGATGGACGAAGAGGAGCTCATGAACCGGATCGGCAACAAGATGATCCGCCCGACGACCATCCCCCAGGCGCTCGAGGAGCTCAAGATCGAGCAGGCCATCGCCCGCGAGGCGCTGCGCCTGTCTTTCGTGCAGCACAAGCAGTTCGCCGTGGGGCTCAAGGGCGTGCAGAAGGAGCGCACGATCAGCGACGCCTTCGACCAGAGCGGCAGCGGCGAGACCCTGGTGGACATGATGGGGCTGGACCTGCTCGTGGGCTCTGGCGGCGTGCTCAGCCATGCGCCGCGGCGGCACCAGGCGGCGCGCATGCTCGTCGACGCCTTCCTGCCCGAGGGCATCACTCAGCTCGCGGTGGACTCCATCTTCATGATGCCCCAGCTCGGCGTGCTCTCCACGGTGAACGAGAAGGCGGCCACCGAGGTCTTCGACAAGGACTGCCTGATCCACCTGGGCACCTGCATCGCCCCCGCGGGGCCGACCAAGCCGGGCCGGAAGATGCTGGACATCACGCTCACGATGCCCGACGGCAAGAGCGTGCAGCGCGAACTGACGCACGGGGAGCTGTTCCTGATTCCCGCCGCCCGCGACGACCGTGTCCAGGCCAGCCTGAAACCCGCGAAGGGCCTGGACCTGGGCGCTGGCAAGGGCCAGGAACTGCGCACGGAGCTGCGCGGCGGCGTCGTCGGCTTGATCTTCGACGGCCGTGGCCGGCGGCCCTTCACACTTCCCGAGGACGCCACCGAGCGCGTCGCCAAGCTCCAGGAGTGGAGCGAGGCGACAGCGGAATACCCCGAGAGCGAGATCAGCGCTCAGCCGGCCGCGATCTAACGGCCCGCAGGAGGAGGAGAGAGCAGCATGGCGCATGCCTACACGCCGGGACTGAAGGTCCTCAAGGAAAGCAAGGTGCAGAAGACCAGGCTCCTGCCGCTCAAGGGCGAGCTGCGCTGCGAGAGCGGGCAGGAGGTGACGCCCGATTCCATCGTGGCGGCCACGGAGCTGCCGGGCAACGTGCAGATGGTGAACGTGGCCGGACAGCTCAACGTGGACCCCGGCGACGTCGGCGAGTCGATGCTCAAGAGGGAGGGCGAGCGCGTCGAGAAGGACGAACCGCTGGCCCGCAACAAGGGCATCTTCGGCCTCTTCAAGAGCACCCTAAACAGCCCCACCGAGGGCACGGTCGAGAGCGTCTCCGGCGTGACCGGACAGGTGGTGCTGCGCGAGGCGCCGATCCCGGTCGAGGTCGATGCCTACATCACCGGCCGCGTGATCGAGGAGCTGCCCCAGGAGGGTGTGATCGTCGAGACCACCGGCGTGTTCATTCAGGGCATCTTCGGCATCGGCGGCGAGCAGCAGGGCGAGATCAAGGTGGTGGCGGCGGACCCCTCCGAGGAGCTGACGGCCGACTCCTTCGACGCGAGCTGCGAAGGCAAGATCGTCGTGGGCGGCAGCTTCCTCGGCCTGGCGGCCCTGCGCCGGGCGATTGATCTCAAGGTCGGCGGCATCATCGTCGGCGGCTTCAACTACCAGGACCTGAAGCCCATCCTGGGCTACGACCTGGGCGTGGCCATCACCGGCGGCGAGGACATTCACACCACGCTGGTGGTCACCGAGGGCTTCGGCCGCATCGACATGGCCGAGCGGACCTTCGAGCTGCTGAAGCAGCACGAGGGCAAGGTCGCGAGCATGAATGGCGCCACGCAGATCCGCGCGGGCGTCATCCGCCCCGAGGTGATCGTCCCCCTCGCGGAGAGCGAGCAGCACGGCGTCGAGTTCGACGAAGAAGCGATCACAGGCATCGAACCCGGCAGCCTGGTCCGCGTCATCCGCGCGCCCTACTTCGGGGTGCTCGGCCGGGTGCAAGGCCTGCCACCGGAGCTCCGCGAGATGGAGAGCGGCACCATGGTCCGTGTCGCCAAGGTCGAGCTGGTGGACGGCCGCGCCGTCCTGTTGCCCAGGGCGAACCTCGAGATGGTGGAGACGGACTAGTCACCGGCCCCGGAGGCTGCATGGAGCCGTCGCAGGAAGCGGGCGCCCCTAGCGGCGAAGCCGCGGGTATCAATCAAAACGGCGAAGCCGCGGGTATCAATCAAAACGGCGAAGCCGCGGGTATCAATCCAACGGTGGAGGCCGCGAGCATCGAGTGGACGGTCTTCCTCCTACGCCGTCACCCGTGGCGGGGGCTCCTGGCCGTGGCCGTCTGCGCCGTCACGATTTCCTTCGTCTGGAGCTTCACCAGCAGCGCCTGGATCACGGGTGTCGCCACCTTCATCCTGCTGGCCAGCCTCTCGAGCTTCTTCTTCCCCACGCGCTTCCAGCTCGACGGCGAGAAGATCCGCATGAGCAACGCCCTCTACCGGCGCACGCGAAAGTGGAGCGAGTTCCGCGGCATGCGCCAGCACGAGGATCGCCTCAAGCTGATCACCCTGCCCTACGACTCTCGCCTGGACAACTACCGCGGCATGCTGCTCATCCTGCCGGAGGAACGGGACCCCGTGCTTGCGTTCATCCGCCGGCGCATCGAGGAGGCGCACGGTGAACCTGCCTGAGCATCCGGTGCCCAACCTGCGGCTCCCCGACCGTCCCGAGGAGATGAGCGAGGGCGACTACGGCCTCCTGCTCGAGCTCGCGCGCAAGATCGTCCGGCGCCGTCTCTCCGTGCCGGCGATCTTCTTCCTGGAGACGGCCAAGCCGCTCAACTACATCGGAGCGCAGGCGATGGTGTTTTTCGGCCCCTTCGTCAGAATCCTCTTTGAGAGTCCGAACTACTATCGCTACACTGAGCTGCTCGAACAGCGACCCACCCTCGAACTCCTCCTGCGCATGATCGAGGAGTACGAGAGCGAGTTCGCGCGCGAGGAGAAGGCCGCGCGGACCGCCAGGAAGAAGGCGGGGCGAAAGCCCTTCTGGAAGTTCTGGTCCCGCAGCCGCCATTGAAAGAGGGAGAGGCCATGGTCCTCAGGCTCGCCCGAAGCCCGTTACCGCTTGCCCTCCTCCTGCTCGCCGCGCTGGGCGTCTGCGTGGCGGCGGCCCAGGAGACGCAACCGCCTGCGCCCGCGGCGCAGCTGAGCGCGACAGACAGCCCCAACGACCGCGGGCACGCGATCATCCTCAGCTGGACACCCTCCCCCGACGACGACGGCAGCGGCCTGGTGAGCGACTACGCCATCTATCGTGCGAAGTTCGTCCCCGGACAGGGCCGCGAGGACCAGGATTACCGGCGCGTCGGCTCCCACTCCGCGAGCAAAGGCCGGGACGGCCAGCTCAGCTTCTCGGACGTGGGCGAGGCCATCGAGAACAACCACCCCTACCTCTACCGGCTCGACACCATCGGTCCGGGCGGCAGCGCCTCCACCTGGCTGCAGGAGCCCGCCGTGGCGCGTGCCCAGTGGTTCAACCGCGGGCGCTGGAACATGCTGCTGGCCGTCCTCGTGCTCTGCTCCAGCATCGCCTGGTGGATCCAGAAGGCCCAGAGCTCGGACATCTACCTGCGCCCGGTCGCGGGGCTGAAAGCCTTCGACGAGGCCGTGGGCCGCGCCACGGAAATGGGCCAGCCGGTGCTCTTCGTGCCCGGTATCATGGACATGGACCAGATCGAGACCCTGGCGGGGGTGAACGTCCTCGGCTACGTCGCCAACATGACCTCGCGCTACGAGACCCCGCTCGAGGTGCCCGTGAGCCGCTCGCTGGTCATGGCCCACGCCCGCGAGGTCGTGAAGGAAAGCTACCTTTCGGCCGGCCGCCCCGACCTCTACAAGGACGACATGATCCACTACCTCACCGACGACCAGTTCGCCTATGCGGCGGCGGTGGACGGGATCATGCTGCGCCAGAAGCCGGCGGCCTGTTTCTACCAGGGCAAGTTCTACGCGGAGAGCCTGATCCTGGCCGAGACCGGCAACTCCATCGGCGCGATCCAGATCGCGGGCACCGCCAGCCCCGCCCAGCTGCCGTTCTTCATCACCGCCTGCGATTACACGCTCATCGGCGAGGAGTTCTTCGCCGCCAGCGCCTACCTGTCGAAGGATAGAAGGCTCATCGGCAGCATCCGCGGACAGGACGTCGGCAAGCTCATCTTCATGGTGGCGCTGCTTGTCGGCGTCATCCTCGTCAGCCTGCAGGCCCTCGGCGTGGACCTGCCCGCAGCGCTGAACATCAAGGCACTCTTCGAAGTCAGCGGGGGTTAGTGGCACATGTTGCTGAAACGCTGGATTCCGCTCTTCATCCTGATCTTCGTCGGCGTCCTGACGCTCATCAGCTGGTTCGTCCCCCACTGGCCCATCGGTAGCCTCGGAGCCGACTTCAGCCAGTTCTTCGACATCCTCGCCTCCTTCGCGATCATCCTCGGCGCCGCCAACCTGCTCAAGCTGCAGGGCCTGAAGATCTATCACCAGAAGAGGGGCTGGCCCTTCAGCATCGTCACGATCGTGGGCTTCTTCCTCACGGCCTGGGTAGGCCTCAACTGGCACAGCTTCTTCACCGGCCAGGAGCAGTACCTCGCCGGCACGCACGTCAACAACCCCGAGAGCCACTTCTTCTGGGTCTGGTGGTACATCTTCACGCCCCTGAGCGCGACGATGTACGCGCTGCTGGCCTTCTACGTGGCCAGCGCCAGCTACCGGGCCTTCCGCGCGCGCAACGTCGAGGCGACCGTGCTGCTGGTCGCCGGCATCATCCTGATGCTGGGCCGCGTGCCGCTCGGGCAGATGATCACCGCCTGGCTGCCGGAGGCGGGCTTCTTCGCGATCTTCCGTCTCGAGCGGATCGCCGACTGGATCTACACCTATCCCAACGCGGCCGGCCAGCGGGCCATCATGATCGGGATCGCCCTCGGCGTGGTCTCCACGAGCCTGCGCCTGATCCTGGGCATCGAGAAATCCTTCCTCGGTGAGGAATAGGAGCGGAGCGAAGCCATGACCGTCATCGAACGCATAAGCAGTCTGGACCGACGCTGGATCTTCCTGATGATCGCGCTGAGCGTCGCCATCCCCCTGCTGTTGCCGATCCAGTGCGACGTCACGATCTCTCCCCACGTCGAAGAGGTCTACCGAGCCCTGGACGAGCTGCCCGAAGGCAGCAACGTGCTGGTCTCCTTCGAGTACGGACCCAGCACCCTGCCCGAGGTGCACCCCATGGCCCGCGCGGTGCTCGGCTTCATGTTCCAGCGCGATCACAAGGTCATCGTGATGTGCCTCTGGCCCGACGGGCTGTTCATGAGCCGCGACATGCTGGACGAGGTGGCCGTGGGGCGACATGAGCTCGAGTACGGCGTCGACTACATCAACCTCGGCTACAAGGCCGGCAACGAGGTCGTGATCAAGTCCATTGCGGAGAGCTTCAGCCGCACCTTCCCGGTGGACACGCGCGGGGGCATGACGCGCGGCTATCCGATCATGCAGGGGATCGAGAACCTCGCCAACATCGACTTCATCTTCAGCTTGTCCGCGGGCTATCCGGGCACCGTCGAGTGGGTGCAGTATGCCGCCGACCCCTACAACAAGCCCATGACCACGGGCTGCACGGCGGTGCAGGTCACCGAGGTCGTCCCCTACGTGAAGTCCGGCCAGTGCCGCGGCATCTTGGGCGGGCTGTCCGGGGCGGCGGAGTTCGAGAAGCTGCTCGTGGAGAAGGGACACGCGGAAGCGCTCGGCGTAGCCAATCGCGGCATGTCGGCGCAGAGCGTGGCCCACATGGTCATCGTGGCATTCATCGTCGTCGGAAACATGGCGTACTTCGTCGAGCGACGGCGTCAGAGGAAGTTCTAGCGGGAGAGCAGAGAACATGGCCGAATCGATCGGAATCTGGTTCGCAGCCTTCTTGACGCTGGCGATCTTCAGCTTCCTCTACAAGGACAATCCGTTCTACAAGTTCGCGGAGCACCTGTTCACGGGGGTCTCCGCGGCATACTGGATGTCGGTGGCCTTCTGGAGCCAGGTCCATCCCAATCTCTTTGGGAACATCTGGTGGCCGGAGGGGCTGGTACGCGCCTGGCCGGAGCTGAGCTACGCCTGGGTGGACGAGATCGTAGTCGAAGGCGCGAGCTACCCGGGCACGGCCCTGGTGGACGGCTCGCTCAGCCCCGAGGTCCTCGCCGGCGCACAGCTCGTCAACCACGTCAACTTCTTCTATTATGTGCCGCTGGTCCTCGGCATCCTCTTCTTCACGCGCCTGATCCCGAAGATCTCCTATCTCAGCCGCTGGCCCCTGGCCTTCGTCATGGGCATGGCCGCGGGGCTGCGCCTCTACTCCTTCCTCCAGTCCAACGCCATGGCGCAGATCGAGAGCACCATCCAGCCGGTGCTCGGCGGTGGCGATCTGGCGACGAACCTCAACAACTTCATCATCCTGATCGGGGTCTTCACGGGGCTCGTCTACTTCTACTTCTCCAAGGAGCACAAGGGCTTCTTTGGCGGCATGAGCCGCGTGGGCGTCTACTTCCTCATGGTCTCCTTCGGCGCCGCCTTCGGCTACACGGTGATGGCGCGAATCAGCCTTCTGCTCGGCCGCTTCCAGTTCCTGGGCTCATGGCTGGGCGGCATCTTCTGACGACAGTCCCCGTGCTTCGGTAAAATTGAAACGGGCCAGCCGCGTGGCGGCTGGCCCGAAGTCTTCTCGGTCTCGCTGGGAGCTAGAGCTGGATGTAGTGCTGGTTGCCCCAGGTGCTGGCCCGCTTGATCCAGGCTATCGGAACATACTGGTTGACCGGCTGTTCCTCGTTCTTCTTCTTGTGGGTGAAGGTGACGCGGATGTGCTCGTCCAGTACCTCGCTGAGGGTCGCCGTGTAGGACTCGAAGCTGATCCCGTCCGTGATCTTGGAAACGGTGTAGCTCTGGGGATTGATGATAGTGACGGGTTCGCCTTCCCACTCCTTCAGAACGTTTGCAAAGCTGGAGGCAGCCATTTCTTCCGCTCCTTTCCCGGATCGATTCGATCTGCCAAGGCGTGAACTGACCGGAACATAGCCGATGGATGGGGCTGTGTAAACCCCCCTTCGGTCCTTGCCTCGCGCATTTCGATCCTCTAGGATGCGGTGTTCCCACGTTGAGGAGGAGGGCATGAGAAGGAGCCGTGTCCTAGGGCTGGGTCGCGCCCTGCCGGAGCGGATCGTCCCCAATTCGGAGCTCGAAAAGCTCATGGATACCAGCGATGAGTGGATCCAAGAGCGGACCGGGATCCGGGAGCGCCGCTTCATCACGCTGGGCGAGGGTAGCAGCTCTCAACTCGGCGCAGAGGCCTCCCGGAGCGCCCTCGACGCGGCGGGCCTCGCGGCCGGCGACCTGGACCTGATCGTCTGCGCCACCCTGAGCCCCGACTACTTCTTCCCCGGCAACGGCGTCCTCCTCCAGGAGCAGCTTGGCTGTCGGCACGTGGGAGCTCTGGACGTGCGCAACCAGTGCACGGGTTTCGTCTACGGCCTCGCGGTGGCCGACCAGTTCATCCGCACGGGCAGCTGCGAGCACGTGCTGGTCGTGGGTACGGAGGTCCAGTCGACCGGCATCGAGCTGAACGACCGCGGTCGCGACATGGCCGTGCTCTTCGGCGACGGCGCCGGCGCGGCGGTGCTGGGTCCATCCCCCGATCCGGAGCGGGGCATCCTCGACACGCGGCTCCACTCCCAGGGGAAGCACGCCAAGGAGCTCTGGCTCGAAGCACCCAGCTCCCGCGTCGCGAACCGACTGGAACCCGAGATGCTGGATGACGGGCGCTGGTTTCCGAAGATGCGCGGCCGCGCGGTGTTCAAGCACGCCGTCACGCGCTTCGGCGAGGTGATCGCCGAGGGGTTGGACGCCTGCGGCCTGGAGGTGGGCGACGTGGACCTCCTCGTACCCCACCAGGCCAACCAGCGCATCACCGAGGCGGTGGGCAAGCAGGTCGGCCTCGCCGCCGACAAGGTCTACTCCAACATCGAGCGCTACGGCAACACGACCGCGGCCAGCATCCCCATCGCGCTCAGCGAGGCCTGCGAGGAGGGTCGCATCAAGGGCGGCGACCTGGTCGTGCTGGCGGCTTTCGGAAGCGGCTTCACCTGGGCCTCAGCCGTCATTCGCTGGTAGCGCGGGATCCCGCAGGAGGAGAGCACGATGGAACTCAAGGAAGGCATGAAGGTCAAGGTGATCGCCAGTTCGGATCGCCTGTTCAAGGGCAAGATCACCGAGGTCCACGACGACGGCTGGTTCGTGATGATCCAGGAGCTCGGCGATCGCGTGCAGATCAACGGCGCTCACATCGTCGCCATCGAGGAATAGCAGTTACGCGCGCCGGGGCCCTCCCCGCCGGGAGGAAGGTCGGCGCCGCGAGATTCAGGAACAAAGGAGAGGACCGTGGAGAAGGATCAAGTTTTTTCGGTGAGCCCCGAGGGAGAGCGCTTCCCCCTGCCCCAGCCCGCGGACTACGAGGCCGAGTTCGAAAAGCTGCAGGGCATCGTTGACGAGAAGCGCGCGGCGGGCAAGGAGATCGTCGTGGTGATGGGCGTCGGCTTCGTCGGCGCAGTCATGGCCGCGGTGGTAGCCGACACGGTGGACAAGGAGACGGGCGAACCCGGCAAGTTCGTGATCGGCATGCAGAGGCCCAGCGAGCGCAGCTTCTGGAAGATCCCGCTGCTCAACCGGGGCGTCTCGCCCGTGAAGGCCGAGGACCCCGAGGTCGACCCCATGATCCAGCGCTGCGTGGTCGAGAAGAATACCTTGATGGCCACGTTCAACGCGGACGTCCTGAAGCTCGCCGACGTGGTGGTCGTCGACGTCCAGTGCGACTACCTCAAGAACGACCTCGGACAGCTGCACACCGGCCGCACGGAGATGCACGCTCTCGAGCAGAGCTTCGTCACCATCGCCGAGCGGATCCCGGCAGGCTGCCTGGTGCTCATCGAGACCACCGTGGCGCCGGGCACGACCGAGCATGTGGCGTTGCCCGTGATGCGCGAGCATTTCCGCGCGCGGGGCATCGAGAGCGAGCCGCTGCTGGCCCACTCCTACGAGCGCGTCATGCCCGGGCGCGAGTACGTGAAGTCCATCCGCGACTTCTGGCGCGTCTGCAGCGGCGCCAACGCCGAGAGCCGTACCCGCGTCGAGAAGTTCCTGCACGAGGTGCTCAACACCGAGGAGTTCCCCCTTACCGTGCTGGACAGACCCATCGAGTCGGAGACCTGCAAGATCGTGGAAAACAGCTTCCGCGCCACGCTGCTCGCCTTCATGGACGAGTGGAGCCTGTTTGCTGAGCGCAACGGCGTGGACCTGGCCAAGGTGATCAAGGCCATCAAGGTGCGCCCCACCCACTCGAATATGATGTTCCCCGGCCCGGGCATCGGCGGCTACTGCCTGCCCAAGGACGGCGGCCTCGGCCTCTGGTCCTACAAGCACATCCTCGGCTTCGAGGACGCGCAGCTCAACATCACGCGCCAGGCCATCGACATCAACGATACGCGCGCCCTGCACGTGGCCCAGCTCGTGCGTGAGGGGCTGGAGGAAATGGGCAGGTCTGTCGGCGGCGCGCGCCTGCTGATTCTGGGCGCCTCCTACCGCGAGGACGTGGGCGACACGCGCTACAGCGGCAGCGAGCTGGTCGTGCGCAAGCTCACGGAGATGGGCGCGCTGATGAGCGTGCACGATCCCTATGTGGAGCACTGGTGGGAGTTCGAGAAGCAGGACACCTACCCCACACCCGGTTTCAGCTGGGCGCGCTTCTTCCGCAACCAGGAGCGCCTCACCGACCTGCGCGTGCAGAGCGACCTCGATGCCGCGATCGCCGGAGTAGACGGCGTCATCCTGGCGGCGCGTCACGAGGAGTATCTGGCGCTGGAGGCAGAGCGGGTCTTGAAGGCGGCGGGTCGCCCCCTGCTGGTGGTCGACGCCTTCAACCTGCTCGACGACGACAAGATCCGCGACTACCTGCGCCGCGGCTGCACCGTGCGCGGCATGGGCCGCGGGCACATCCACCGCCTCAAGGAGGAGCTCGAGCAGGGCGCCTAGCCTTTTTCAAGTCCGCCTATACGCCGAAGCATGGGTCGCTGGACACCCTGCCAAGCATTCAAGGATGGTCCTGACGACCTGGTCGATAAAGAGAGAGTAGAAGGAGAAGAGGACTGCTGGTTCGATCCCCGCTTCCACCAGCACACCCTAGCGACTACCGCAGAAGGACTAGC
>CAZVHI010000021.1:0-52679 GCA_964627205.1 uncultured bacterium | reverse complement strand
CTTGGCCACCGCCTCATTTAGGGGACAGGTGTTCGGTCAATACGGACTCAGATCACAATGGAGGACTTCCTGGAAGACTCGTGCGAATCAAGGAGATAATGAGTCATGTATATAACCGACTCGATTCGCTTGTTCTACTTGATCTTCTTCCTCTTGGTGGTCGCTTTTCTCACATGGTTTGTCTTCAAGGTGAGGAAGAGCCCGAAGAAGGAGATCAAGGAGGAACCAACTGGCCGAATCGACAAACGAGAGATCGCTTTCTTCAGCATCCTCGTCACGGTCGTGATCATCGCGCACATCGTAACTCTGTCGAATCTGGTGCCCTGGCAGAAGTGGCGCATCTGGAGCGATCCTGTTCCGGTCAAGCAGTTCGCCATCGACGTCGAGGAGTATCAGTTCAAGCTTCCCGCCACTCCGATGTCGGTCGAGGCGGGGGAGTTCGTGGAGTTCACGCTGACTTCCCAAGACGTCACCTACGGATTTGGCGTGTTCCGCGAGGACGGCACCTTGGTTTTCCAGCTTTCAGTGCTGCCTGGCTACGAGAATCAATTCGTGTGGAATTTCTCGACCCCCGGCCTTTATGACATCCGCTCCACGGAATACTCCGGAGCCAAGCACTCGGACATGTGGATCAAGGATGCCATCGAAGTAAGTGGCTCAATGGAGGTGGCATATGATTGACAACGGACTGGCATACGAGTCGAAGTGGACGGTCCGCTACGTGCTGGCAGCGCTCGGCTTCCTGCTGCTCACGTCCATCGAGGGAATGATGATGCGGACGGAGCTGCTCGTTCCCGAAAGCCTCCTGACGGAGCAGTTCTACTCGGTCATGACGGCGCATCCGATCGTCGGGATCTTCGGTTACGCCTACTTGGCGGTCATGGGGGCTTTCTACTTCCTGATGCCCTATCTCCTCAAGACGGACATCTATCACAAGCGTCTGATTCCGGTGAACTTTTGGCTGCAGTCCATCGGCGTGCTGGTAGCTTGGATTGCATGCCTCGTGACACACTACAATTCTCTGTACACGCTCTACTGGCCGCTGCCCGTTTGGTTCAGCCACGTCTCGAACCTTGGCGCGGTTATCTTCATCGCAGGAATTGCTGTCGTCTTGGTCAACATCCTGCTTTTCTCCTACAACATCTTCGCGACGCTGATCAAAAGGAAACCAGCGCCCGGGGCAGAGCAGTCCAGGCTCTACACCTTCGGCGACTACATGAAGTCGGCCTTCGGCCTGGACAAGATTCTCGCCAAGAAGGAGGACAAGGCGCGCATGAAGGACGAGAAGAGGCTCTACGACACTCTTCCCGTCTTCGTCGTGGCCGTGGCTCGGGGAAGCATCGACACGGTCATCAACGCCGTGGTTCTTCTCGTGGCGGGGGTGCTGATCCTGATCTACGCGGTTCCGCCTCTCCTTGGTTTTGCGGGACTCGATCCCCACGGCGTCAATCCCCTGCTCTACAAGAACTGGTTCTGGTGGGGCCTGGACATGATCGCCGATGGCAACGTGCTCATGTACTCAGCCGGGGTCTGGTATCTCCTCGTCCCGATGCTGGTGGGCCGGAAACTCTACGGCGAAGCGCTGGTCCGCACGGTCATCCTCGCCGACCTGTTGATCTCTCTTGGCGTATGGAGCCATCACCTGATGGCGGATCAGCCTCAGCCCTTCGCGCTGCGGATGTTCTCGGGCCAGATCATCACCTCGGGAGAGATCCTCACGATGGGACTGACCATCTTCGCGAGCCTGATGACCATCTATCTCGCAAGACCCGTCAAGTTCACTCCGGCTCTCAAGTTCATACTGGTGTCGATGTTCGGCTTCATGCTGGGATCTGTCGCGGGCATCACGCAGGCTAATTTCGGCCTGAACGTAGTGCTCCACAACACCCAGTGGGTGATCGGCACGCACGCGCACTCGCAGCTTCTTCTCGGGCTGAGCCCGCTCCTGTTCGGAGTGGTCTATGCCCTGCTACCCTTGTTGACGGGCAAGGAGGCCAAGAGCCCCCTGCTGGTCAACCTGCACTTGGTGTTCTGGGTTGGCGGAGCTGTGCTGATGAGCATGGCCATGGGATGGGCAGGCCTCGATGGAATGCTGAGGCGGACCCTCTATCCCGGCGGCGAGTTCAGCACTGAGATGACGCTCGCGATGGTGGGTGGCATCAGTGTGATTCTGGGCTTCGCCTGCCTGCTTCTCAACCTAGTCATATCGCTCGGCCCCGGAACGATCTTCAAAGTGATCTCTCCGTGGGGAACACAGGAAAACAAGGCATAGCATCTCGATCATCGGAAACGGGCCAAGGCCGAAGGGTCTTGGCCCGTTTCCATTCCCTGAAAACCAGCCTGCTAGATCGAATCAAATCGGCCGTCACGGACCCGAGGAAGCGCAGGGAACTCCGAACCGCGATGAGGAATCTCGCGCCCTGATCCGAGACGCGGCGGTGATTCCATTCAAGATTGTCCCCGATAACACCGATACTCAGATGAGACAAGGTGTTAGCCAAAGGGGACCTTCTGCGCGCTGACTTCGCTACTGTCGCGGCACGGGGTGGCGTGGTGCCACTCCTTCTGCTGCTTGGCTTGCTTCTGCCCCTCTGTGCGCAAGGGATGGAAGCTCCGGCCTCCTATGGGGAGGCTGGGAATTTCTATCTCCAGAACTTCGATACCTACGAGCTGGGCATGAATCCCCAGAACTGGAGCGTGCTGCAGGACACGCTCGGTCTGGTCTACGTCGGCAATACCCAGGGTCTCTACGAGTACGACGGCGTTTCCTGGCGCCAGATCGACGTGGACGGCAGCACGATCATCCGCGCCCTGTATCTCGATTCCCGGGACCGCGTACTCGTCGGATCGAGGGGTGACTTCGGCTACCTGGCGCCGGACTCCACCGGGCTCCAGGCCTTCCGCTCCCTGCTCGAGGAGTTCCCCGAGTCCGAGCGTGAATTCGACGAGATCGAGGCGATCTGCGAGACGAGCGCGGGCATCTACTTCCAGTCGCCGGATCGTCTCTTCCGCTGGCGTGACGACGGCGAACTCCGCAGCTGGACCCACGAGCACAGCTTTGGCAGCGTCTACTCCGCCCACGACACCCTCTACGTGGCGATGAAAGAGCTCGGCCTCCTCCACATGGGACCGGCCGATTCGCTGGTCCAGGTTCCGGGCGGGGAAGTGTTCGACGACCTCTTCGTCACGCTGGTCCTGCCCCACGGGGAGACGGGCCTGCTCGTCGGAACCCACGTGGGCGGTCTCTTCCTCCGCGACGGGGGCGAGTTTCGCCGACTCGAGTCGCCGGTGGCCGAGTGGCTCGGCGAGAACCAGATCTACCACGGCGTCCAGCTTTCGGACAGCAGCATCGCCATCGCCACCATCCGCGGCGGAGTCGCGCTGCTCACTCCCGATCTCGAGCTGATCCGGATCGAGGACAAGTCGACCGGGCTGATCGACCAGATGGTCTTCTACGTCTACGCCGACCGCCAGGACGGCCTCTGGATCGCTTGCGACGATGGTCTCGCGCGCCTCGAGTTCCCCTCGCCGCTGAGCTACTTCGACGAGACGAGCGGCATCAAGGGCTCCGTGGAGTCGATCGCCCGTCACGAGGGCCGACTCTACCTCGCCTGCTCGCTGGGCATCTACGCCTCCGTGGAGACCGGCGGCCGCCTCCTCTTCGAGGCCGTGTCCGGGATCGAGACCCAATGCTGGGCCGTCCTGTCCACCGAAGACGGCCTCCTCGCCGGCAGCAACGACGGCGTCTACCTCATCGACGGTGGCGAGGCCGAGCTGGTCCTGGAGGATCTCGCCGTCTCCTACCTCGCGCCTTCGCGGCGCCATCCCGACTGGATCTTCGTCGGCCATCGCTCGGGGCTCGCGTTCCTGCGCCACGGCGACGGCGGCTGGGAGTCCGCTGGCGAGGTGGAGGGAATCGACCAGCGCGTCTCCATGGTCCGGGAGGACGAGAACGGCCGCGTGCTTCTCAGCATCGAGGACGCGGGCGCGATGTGCGTGGACTTCGCGAACGGCTTCGAGTCACCGCCCTCGATGACCGTGGAGTACGGCGCGGAGCAGGGCCTCTCCGAAGGCTGGCCCGTGGCTCTCTTCGACTACGACGGGCGCGTCGGGCTGGGTTCGGAGTTCGGCATGTACCGCTGCGCCAGCGACTCGGAGATGGCCGCGACGGGCATGCCGCTGTTGCCTGACACCACCTTCGGCGCGATCTTCGCGGACAGCTCGAACGACGTCTTCCGCTTCGCCCAGGACGCGGAGGGCAGCGCGTGGATCTACGCGGGCCCGGACGTCGGCATCGCCCGCCGCCTGGAGGACGGCAGCCACGTCTGGGATCCCGAGCCGCTGCGCCGCATGCCCAACATGTCCACCTTCGCGCTGCTGCCCGAGGAGGACGGCGTCCTCTGGAGCGGCAACTTCGACGGGCTCCTGCGCTACGCCCCTGCCGCCGGCACGCGCCGGATCGAGCACTTCCACACCGTCGTGCGCAGTGTGAGCACGGTCGTCGGCGATTCCCTGATCTTCGGCGGCTTCAGGCCGGAGGGGGGGCAGACGCCCCTGATCACGTACGCGGACAACTCGCTGCGCTTCGAGTTCGCGGCGCTCAGCTTCGACGACACCGAGCGCAACGAGTACCAGTACTTCCTCGACGGCTTCGACAAGGACTGGTCGGACTGGACGGACGAGACCCAGAAGGACTACACCAACCTGCCGGGCGGCAACTACGTGTTCCGCGTGCGGGGCCGCAACATCTACGGCGTGGAGAGCGCAGAGGGCAGCCTGGCCTTCGCGATCCAGGTGCCATGGTACCAATCGTGGTGGGTCTACGGACTGCTCGCGATCATCGCGCTCGGCGCGATCTACGGACTGGGCACCGGGCTCAACCGGCTGCGGCTCCGCAACCTCGAAACCATGGTGAAGAAGCGGACCGCCCAGATCGCGAAGATCGTCGGCGAGCTCGAGATGTCCAAGAACGAGGCCGAGGCCGCCCAGCTCGATGCCGAGGCAGCCATGCGCGCGAAGAGCGAGTTCCTGGCCATCATGAGCCACGAGATCCGCACGCCGCTGAACGGCATCATCGGCATGGCCCAGGTCGTGCTCGACTCGAGCCCGAGCGACGAGCACAAGGAGTCCATCGAGATCATCCGCAGTTCCGGAGACTCGCTTCTGACCATCATCAACGACATCCTCGATTTCTCGAAGATCGAGGCCGGGCAAATGGAGCTCGAGCTGCATCTCTTCGAGATCCGGGAGTGCTTCGAAGATGTCCTGGAGCTCTTCGGGGGGAAGGTCCGTGAGCAGGGCCTCGAGCTGAGCTGCCTCTTCCACCCCGGTGTGCCGCGCTGGATCCGGGGCGACCCCACGCGCCTGCGGCAGATCCTGGGCAACCTGATCAGCAACGCGATCAAGTTCACGGAAACGGGGGAGATCTCGATCACCGTGGAGGCGCGCTCCATGGAGGGCGAGGTCTGCGAGATCCACACCTCCGTGATCGACAGCGGCATCGGCATCTCGCCCCACGGCGTGCGGCGGCTCTTCAAGTCCTTCAGCCAGGTGGACAGCTCCACCTCCCGCAAGTACGGCGGCACGGGTCTGGGGCTGGCCATCTGCAAGCGGCTTTGCGACCTCATGGACGGCCGTATCTGGGTCGAGAGCAGGGAGGGGGAGGGTTCTACCTTCCACTTCACGACCCACGTCCTGCGCGAGCGGCAGCGGGCTGGCGACGGCGACACGCTCTCCGAGCTCGCGGGACTCCGCGTACTGGTCGTCGACGACAGCGACGCCAGCCGAGCCTCACTGCGTACGCAGACCCGCTCCTGGGGCATGGAACCCGTCGAGGCGGCGAGGGGCGAAGTCGCCCTGGCGAAGTTCGAGGCTGGCGAGGTCTTCGACGTGATCCTGATCGACCAGGGCCTGGGGGAGCAGGATGGAATCGAATTCGCCCAGACGATCGCGTCACAGCTCGGCGCGCAGTACCCGCCCCTCATCTTGCTCAAGAGCGGCAACCGTCCCGTTCAGATCGCCGGGACGCCGCTCAGCGGGGCGCTGAGCAAGCCCGCCCGAGAGCGAAACCTGCAAACGGCGATCCTGGACGCCCTGAAGAGAGGGAAGACGGCGAAGCCTCTCCAGACCGAACCCCAGCCTGCGGACGCGGTCTGCGCGAGCTCGAAGTCGCTGCGCATCCTCCTCGCGGAGGACAACCGCATCAACCAGAAGGTCGCGGTCAGCCTCCTCGCGCGCCTGGGCTGCGAGGCGGACGTGGCAGCCAACGGCCGCGAAGCGCTGGAGCGCATGCGCGAGAGCGTCTACGATCTGGTTCTGATGGACATGCAGATGCCGGAGATGGATGGGATCGAGGCCACCGAGAGGATCCGCTCGGAATTCCCGCCGCAGCAGCAGCCCCGCATCGTCGCGATGACCGCCAACGCCCTCGAAGCGGACCGGAAGATCTGCCTCGATGCCGGTATGGACGACTACCTCGCCAAGCCGGTGAAGCTGGAGGTGCTGACCGCTGTCCTCGACGACTGCGCACGGATCCCCAGCACCTGATCCGCGTCGCCCTGCGACGCAGGCCCCGGGCGCAGCGCCCGCCCGCTAGCGCTCCGGCACCTCGTGGATGACATCCAGCAGCGTTCCGTCCACCCACTTCACCGCGCCCACGAGCTTGTCGCCCAGCACGGGCCGCTGCGCCTTTCCGCCGACGATGCCCTCCACCTCCGCCTGGATCTCCTCGATGCCACGCACGGGCAGACCCGCCGCCTTCGCCGGGCCGATCAGGTCCTCGCGGCGCGGGTTGATGGCGATGCCCCGCTCGGTGACGATCACGTCGATCAGTTCGCCGGGGCCGCAGAGCGTGGTCACTTCGTCGACGAGCACGGGGATGCGGTCGCGGAAAGACGGGATGGGCAGGATGGTCACGCCCGCGAAGAGGCAGTTCTGCCAGCCGCCGATGCCGTGGAGCATCATCCCGTCGGAGTGGGTGACCACGTTGGCGTTGAAGTGGCGGTCCACCTCGGTGGCGCCCAGCACGACGAAGTCCACGAGGGAGGCGAAGTTGCCCTTGCCGTGCCAGTTGTAGCTGGTGAAGGGGCTCGTGGCCACGTGCTGCGGGTTCTCGCGCATGGAACGAACGCCCTCGAGGTCGAAGGTCTGTCCGTCGAGGATGCAGCCGATGAGGCCTTCCTCCAGCATCTCCACTAGGTACTTGGTGGAGCCGCCGCGCATGAATGCGGCCCGGTAGCCGTCCTCCTTCATCATCTCCTTGAGGTAGATCGCCGTGGCCAGGGCGGTGCCGCCGGCGCCGGCCTGCATGGAGAATCCGTCCCGGTAGCGCTCGGTGCTGCGGATGAAGCGGGCGGTGAGTTCGGCGATCAGCAGGCGGTCGGGGCTCTTGGTGAGTACGGTCGTGCCGCTGACGATCTTGCTTGGGTCGCCGACCTGCTCGAGCTCTACAATTGTGTCCACGTTGTTGCCCTGGATCTGCCAGGGGAGGCAGGGGAAGGGCACCAGATTGTCGGTGACGACGATCACGTGGTCCGCGTAGAGGCTGTCCACCAAGCCGAAGTTCAGGCTGCCACAGGCGCTGGGCCCGCGGTCGCCAGTGGCGTTGCCGAAGGCGTCGGCGCTGGGCGCGGCCAGGATGGCGATGTCGATGTGCACCTCGCCGTCCTGTACGGCCTGCCAGCGGCCGCCGTGGCTGCGCAGCACCGCGGCGCCGTCCATGTGCCCGTGGCTGGCATAGCGGCCCAGGGGGCCGTTGAGGCTGCCTTCCACCCGGCGTACGACGCCGCGCTTCTGGTGCTCGATAACCGGCTCGTGGCAGGGGAAGGCGGCGCTCGGGAACCAGACGAGGTCCTTCACACCCATTTCCGCCGCCACGTCGAAGACCTGGTTCATCACGAGGTCGCCGTTGCGGAAGTGGTGGTGGCTGCTGATCGTCATGCCGTCCCGGAGGCCGGCCTTCTCCAGCGCCTCCCGCAGGGAGCCGACGCGTTTGTCTCCATCGGCCGGATAGTCGCCGCACTGGCGGATGGACGGCGCCGCCCGGCGCCCCTCGGGCGTCAGCGCGCCGACGCCCTGATATGGGACCTGCGCCACGCCGTTGATCTCCGCTGGCACCTTTCGCCCGGCAACGTTCTCCACGACCTTGCTCACGATGCCACCTCCGTGTCCTTGCGCCAGTCGGTATCGAGGCGGCCCGTGGCCAGGGCCAGGCTCACCGTACGCTGCGCCCGCTTGACCACGGGCGGGTCGATCATCTTGCTCCCCAGGCTGACCACACCCAGCCCCTCGCGCTCCGCCTCCTCGAAGGCCAGGACCACGCGGCAGGCCTTCGTCACCTCCTCGGGCTCGGGCGCGAAGGCGTCGTGCACGACCTGGATCTGCCGCGGGTGGATGCAGCCCTTGCCGTCGAAGCCCAGCTGCTTGGCCTCTAGCACGCTCGCGCGCAGACCCTCGGTGTCCGCCACGTCGCTGAAGACCGTGTCGATGGGCTGGATGCCCGCGGCCCGGGCAGCGTTGATCACCTGGCCCCGCATCCAGAGGCTCTCCTCGCCGGTCTTCGTGCGCTGGACGCCAATGTCGGCGGTGTAGTCCTCGAGGCCGATGGCCAGCGCGACGACCTTCGGGGAGGCCTGCGCGATCTCCAGGGCCTTCAGTGCACCCATCCCGCTCTCGATGATCGGCATCAACCAGACGGGCTCGCCAGTAAGCCGGGCGACCCTCTCGTCCACGGCCCGCACCTGCTCGGGATCCTCCACCTTCGGGATCAGGATCAGCTGCGCACCGTGGGGAATGACCCAATCGAGGTCCTCGAGCCCTTGCTCCCCCTGGTTGATCCGGACCATGAGCTCCGCGCCGCCGAATTCGACCACGCGCAGGGCGTTGCGGACCACGCAGCGAGCGGCGTCCTTCTCCGCGGTGGCCACGGCGTCCTCCAGGTCGAGGATGATCGCGTCGGGTCCGTGGAGGCCGGCGTTGACGAAGAGTCTGGGCTGGTTCCCGGGCAGGTAGAGCCGGCTGCGCCGGAAGCGGTCGCGCGGGGAGGGGGACGTCGTGACCCGGCGCTCCGGCAGGAGCTCGCGTTCGAGCTCGGGCAGGGCGCGCCGGGCTGCGGTCTCCAGCCGCGCGTCGATCACGAAGGGCAGGGCGCCCGCGTCCTCCACTGCGAGTGCCGCGTGCTCTATGCCGAGGGCGGCGAGCCCCTCGCGCAGCTGTACGCGGATGCCGTCCCCGTACATCGACTCGACCTTGGAGTCCAGCTCGATCTCGACGCCGCCGGCGCCTGTGATCTCCAGTCCGATCCAGCAGTCCGAGCGGACCTTCTTGCCGCGGCTGCCTGCCTCGGCGGATCTTGCGCTCATCCTCGCCACCTCTCCGAAAGGGATTCGTCCCGCGTGAGCAGCCTCTAAATAGCACTTCGGGATGGAGTCCCGCAATGGCGGCCATCGTGCGCGGCGGGAAAAGCGGCCCGCGACGTTCAGAGGAGGAAGAGCAGAGCCACGCCCAGCAGGGCCACGAGGGTGCCCAGGGCGGCGCGTCCGCCGATGTGTTCCCCGAACACGTAGCGGCCGATGGGCAGCAGGAGGACGGGCGGCAGGGCCATCAGGGTCGTCGCGATGCCCACGGGCGCGAGGCTGATGGCGACCAGCGATAGCCAGACGCCGAAGAGCGGCCCCAGGGCCGCGCCGCCCGCGGTGAGGGCGAGGGCGCGGCGATCACGGGCGAAGGCGCGGAAGGTGCTCCCGACCCGACCCTGGAGGGCGCTCAGCAGCCAGAGGACAGCGGCGGCTACGCCGAGGCGGATGACGTGGCCCGACAGGGCGGGGTAGCCACCGGCCAGGCCCAGCTTGGCCGTGATCATGCCGAGGGCCTGTCCGGCCGCGCCGCCTAGAGCCAGCAGCAGCCCCAGCGCGTAGCTGCCGCCCGCCCGAGCCGCGCTGCCGCCGTTCCGCCTTCCCAGGACCACAATCGCCACGCCGCCCAGTGTGACCGCGATGCCTAGGATCTGCCCGGCCCCCAGCGACTCGCCGAGGAAGAGCCATGCCGTGAACGCGGCGAGGACGGGCGAGAGGCTGAAGACCAGCATGCTCAGGCGGGGGCCGATGAGCACGAAGGCCTGAAAGAGGCAGGCGTCCCCCGCCACGAGGCCGACGACGCCCGAGAGCCCAAGCCAGAACCAGCGTTCGGACCCGGCGCCCGCGGGCAGGGGTTGCCCATACAACACTGTGTGCAGAATGAGGAGGAGCACGAAGGCGAACAGGAGCCGCAGGCGGTTTACCGCCGCCGAGCCCACGCGCAGCCCGGCCAGCGCGAAGCAGGTCGGACCGAGGGCGAAGAAGATGGCGGTGCCGAGAGCGGCGAGCTCCCCGGCGAAGGGTGTGATCACTATCGCCCTGGCCGACTGTTAGGGCAGCAGCAGCATCTTACCGGCGCTCACGCCGGTCGTCGTGTGGATCCGGTAGAGGTAGAGTCCCGCCGGTAGGACGCGCCCCGCGGCATCACTGGCGTCCCATTCCAGTCGCAACTCGCCCGCGCCCTGCCGGCCTTCGGCAAGCAGGGCCAGCTCGCGGCCGGACACATCGTGCACGCTGACCCGCAGCGACGTATCCGCGCCGAGTTGCAGCACGATCGTCGTGCGCGGGTTGAAGGGATTGGGGAAGACGCCGTGGGAGGACAGCAGCGGTGCCGCTTCCGGGACGCTCGTGGGCCAGCCGTCGATGTCGAACACGCCACCCGTGATCGTGATGATCTTCAGGTCGCCGGGGTCGGTCATCGTTCCCGAGAAGCTGCCGCGGAAGCCCCAGTCGCCCACCTCGGTCACGTCGATGCCGCCCGTGGTGCCGAAGAACTTCTGCGACGCCTCCATGGACGAGATGAACTCCGCCATGTCTGCGCCCTCGGGCGGGATGGAGAAGTTGGTGATGTCGTCCATGAAGGTGAACATGACCGTGTAGTCCGTCAGGTCGATGCCGTAGTAGCCCGGCGAGAGGGACCCGCTGGCCGAGCGGATGTAGAGCGCGCCCATGTCCACCGTGTCGTCGGGATTGAGCAGCGCGCCGTAGCCCCAGGCCGTCAGGGTGTCCGAGCGGACCTCCATTCGACCGCCCACGCTCTCGGTCTGCCCCTCCGCCCAACCGAACTCCGGATCGAGGATCACGCCGCTCACCTCGTGCGTGCCGTCGTAGTCGCCCCAGGGCCACTGCTCGTAGTCGAAGCGGTAGTCGCCCTGATAGTAGATGGACAGGACCGCGTCCTCCTGGGCCAGGGCCTGTGCGGCCAGGGCCAGGGCGGCCAGGGTGAGAAGCCAGAATAGGTAGCGTCGCATGGATTCCCCCTCGATCGAGATAGCGGTTCACACTGCATGCGGATTGTAGCACAGAGCGGGGGAGGTGGACAGGGCGGCCCGCCTCAGGGAAGCGTCTCGGCGAGGGAGGGCGGCCTGAGATTGGCGCCGTAGCGCTCGTTGATGAGCGCGATGAAGCGGCTCGCGATGTAGGCGTGGCCGAAGCTCGACGGGTGGATGCCGTCGAGGCTGAAGAGGCCGCCGGTGACGAACTCGGCCGTCAGGTGCAGGCCGTCGTAGTCGACGCCGCCTGTCGCCGCGGCGGCCATGATGCCGTGGGTGTCCAGGACGGGGATGCCCCGCCGGGCGCAGCTCGTGTCGATCACCGTATTGTAGGCTTCTGTGGCGGCAGCGATGGCGGCGGCCTCCTCGGCGATGAGGGTCAGCTCTCCGCCGAGCGGGAGGCCCGCCGAGGGGTAGCGCACTGGCAAGAGGGCCGCGGCGGTGGCCGAGTCGACACCCTCGTCCGTCATGATGCGCCGGACGAGGGCCCAGGCGTCCGCGCCCCGGCCGGCGTCCAGGGAGTCGAGCGCCTCCAGGGTGACGAGGTCCCCGGGACCGAGGCGCCCACCCTCGCCGCGATCCTCGGCCAGGAGGCCGATGGGCTGGCCGCTTCCTGGATCCGGCGCTGGCTCACCCGCGGCGTCCGTGACGAACCAGTCCAGCGTTGTGAAGAAGGGCGCCGCCGTGACGGGGGGGACGTTGGCGGCGACGACCTCTGTCGCTGGCAGCGCGTCTGCGAGGGCGGCGAGGATCTCGCCGTAGAATTCCGCGAAGGCGGCGGGTTCGTAGAGGGCGTTGCCGATCCCCCGGGTGGCCGGCAGCAGGAGCTCGTTGTTGCCGATCCACAGGGTGAGGAAGGTGGGCGCGAGCAGCATGGCCTGATCGAGCTGCGTGAGGTCGGCCGCCTCCCCGCCGTGGGTCGTCCAGTCGATCGCGGCGTTGCGCAGCACGATGTCGAAGTAGGTGTTCTCCTCGGCGGCCAGGATGGCCGTGTAGCAGTCCTGGGCGTTCAGGCTGTGGTCGAGGTCGTAGGTCACCGCGCCGGGGACCGCCAGGTTGTGGTAGGGGCCCGCGAGCTCCGCGTTCAGGAAGAGGTCCTCGATCTCGTCGACGTCATCCGGCCAGGGCGTCTTCTCGACCACGGTCTCACCATCCTCGAAGACGAGCCGCAGGTGGCCGGCGAGATCCGGGCCAGTGATCTCGTTCGCGTAGAAGCCGGGATCTGCGATCAGTGGCAGCTCGAACTCCGCGACGCCCATGGCACGGGCCAGAAGGGCCGCGTAGCCGTTCACCTGCGTCGATTGATAGAGCGCGGCGGACTGGTAACCCGCTGTCAGGCTGTTGCCCAAGGCGACGTAGACCGAGAAGTCCGCCTCGCCGGAGTCCAGCACGTAGTCGTCGGCGGGGGCGAGCAGATCCTCCTCCTCCGGTACGAGCAGGGCGCAACCCGCCAAGAGGAGGGTGGCCAGCAGCGCGCAGGCGAGCCTGCCGGCTCCGCTCCTTCTCACCATGCATCGATCTGAGTGCATGGGAATCTCTCCTACCACTCGTAGTTCAGGCCGAGCCCGAACACGTTCCCGAAGCTGCGGTAGTCGCCGTTGTAATCGTCGTAGCTGTCGCGGACCCGGCGCGCTTCTGTGAAGATCATCAGCTCGTAGACGTCGACGGTCAGCCGCTCGCCGATCCGGTAGCCCGCGCCGACCGCCAGCACCGAGCGGTCAGCGTCCGGCAGGGTGGGCCCGCAGCTCGCCGTCGGCTGGGGGCTCTCGTCGCGCGTGAGCCCCGCCCGGAGGAGCAGGGCGGGGCTTTGCCTGTACTCCAGGCCCAGGCCGAACATGCGGCCGTCGCTGAAGTTCTCGGGAATATGCCGGTCCGGCAGATCCTCGTCGCCGAAATGCAGCGTGAGCGTGTCGAAGGCCGACCAGCGGATCCAGTGGAAGTCGAACTCGACGCGCAGGCTTTCTGTGAGTTGCCGGGCGATGCCGAGGCCGACGATGGCCGGGAGCGGCATCGTCGTGCTGCCGGTGCTCCGCGCGGGCAGCGCGCCTTCGTAATCCTCGTGGGGCGCAAAGGTGGCGTCGCCGGAAAACTCCAGGTCTACAGCCGTGCGGACGCCGAGACCCACTTGTGTGCGCTCGTCCAGGTCCGCGATGAAGCCGAATCCCGCACTGAACTGTGCTCCGGTGTCGCCAGCGATCCGTGCTGTGCCCAGCTCATGGAAGAACTCGCCCGAGCCGTCCTCGAAGCCCTCGACGACGGCCTGATCGAGCTGCACGGAAGCGGTCACCATGTCGACTACTGCGCCGACGGTGAGGCGCGGCCTGATCTGCCAGGCGACCGCGCCGCTGAAGAAATAGGTCTTCATGTCGCTGCGCGTCGCGATGTGGCGTCCGGAGAATCCTATCGGGTCCTCCCACTCCACACCGAGGCCATAAGGTGTGTAGAAGCCGAGGCCGAGCGTCAGACCTTCGTTTACGGGATGCGTGTAGTAGAGCTGGGGGAGGAGGAAGAGGCGGTCCGTGATGGACTCGTTCACGCCGAACTCCGAGCCGGGCCCGGGGTTGGGGGAGCCGTGGCCACTGAACTTGGTGAAGGGCTGGATGCCCGTCAGGCTCACCGAAAGGCGCTGTCCGTCCCCGCCCGCGATCCCCGCGGGGTTGAAGAAGATGGCCGCCGGCGAGCCCCGCGACGCGACGACCGCCCCGCCGACAGCTGGGGCTTGCGCGTCCATCTCCCAGACGGCCCAGGCGGCGGCGAGGGCCTCGCTGCCAGCCGTGACGGCCATGCCGAACAGGAGCAGTACCGTGACTGATCCGAAGCGCGCCGCAGCTCTCACTCCGTCACCGTGGAGGCGCGGGTGAGCCGTGAGAAACGCACGCCCTTGAGGCCCCCGATGCGGATGGCCAGCTTCTCGATGATGGCGGGGCGGCCACGCAGGATGATCGTCTCCAGACAGTGGTGATGATCGATGTGCACGTGGGTGCTGCAGAGCACGTTCACGTAGCGGGTGTGCTGGAGCCCGGTGAGCTTGTCGGCCAGACCTTTCTGGTGGTGGTCGTAGCTGATCGTGAGCACGCCGAAGACCGTCTCGGCTCCCTTCTCCCACTTCTCTTCCACGAGGCGCTCGCGGATCATGTCCCTGATCAGCTCGGAGCGCGAGGCATAGCCGCGACCGGTGACCCGTCGGTCCAGTTCTTTCAACAGCCCCGCTGGCAGCGAGACGCTGAAGCGCTGCAGCTCCTTGCCCGCCATTTCCGCCTCGTGCTTAGTCCCAGTCGTGGACGTGGTAGTGGCTGTGTTCGAGGGGGCCGTGCCGGTGCTCGTGGCGATGCAGAAGTCCCGCCGCGAGCAGGCGCTCGCCGTCGGCGAGCAGCGGCTCCACCGGACCATCGTAGAGCAATTCACCGTGCGGGGCCAGCAGAAGGGCGCGATCGCCGAACTCGGGGGCCAGACTGAGTCGGTGGGTGCTAACCAGCACTGTGGCGGGCACCCACCGCAGGAAGTCCACGAGCCAGCCGGTGGCGGGGGGATCCAAGTGGGCGCTGGGCTCGTCCAGGAGGAGGAGGCGGGGCTCGCAGGCCATGAGGCAGGCCAGGCCCAGGCGCTGCATCTCGCCGCCGCTGAGACGGTGGGGGGGACGGTCCAAGAGCGCGCGCAGCTCGAGCTCGCCAGCCCAGCGTTCCACCCGGGCGTCGACGTCTGCCAAGCCCAGCTGGCGGGGGCCGTAGGCGATCTCGTCCCGCACTGTGGGATGGAAGAACATCACCTCGGGCTTCTGGAAGAGGAGGCCCACCTCGGCGCGGAAGCGGCGACGGAATTCGCGGCGGCGCAGGCGGGTGCGGTCGACTCTCTCGCCCTGGTAGCGCAGCTCTCCCTCGTGGGCGAAGAGGAGGCCGCCGATCAGCTTGAGTAGGGTGGATTTACCGCTGCCGTTCGCGCCGATGATCAACACCTTCTCGCCCGGAGAGATCCCGAAGCCGACATCGCGCAGAACGCGGCTTCCGTCATCGTAAGCGAAGCCCAATCCTTGCACCTCAATCAAGGTCGAACCCCCGGGAGCGGAGGGCCTGGGCCAACTCCTCGCCGTCGCGCAGGGAGCGGCGGAGGAAGTGCCGGCCGGTGGCCCCGGCGTGTTGGTAGAGCAGGCGCAGACCGGGACGTTCCGGGCTGCGACTGGCCAACGCCAAGCGGAACTCCGCCAGCAGACGGCGGGTGACGCGGATCTGCCCGCTGGCTAGCACCAGCAGGGCGGAAAGTCGAGGGGAGAAGGCCAGGGCGCGGAACAGGTTCACGCGACGGGTGAGGAGCAGGCTCATCCAAGTCAGGAGCAGCAGGCGGAGGTTCATGCGCAGAAGATAGGCGGGCACGCTGCCACCCGCCAGGTGTCCCGCGGCCAGCATCGAGAGACTGAGCACTCCGGCGAAGGGCAGCACGGCCAGCAACGCTCCGCGACCGATGCGCGCGGCCTCCCTGCCGGAGAGCAGAGCGACGAGCAGCAGACCTCCCGCCAGCAGGGTCGGCCGGTGCACGAGGGTGGCGGCGATGATGGCAGCCAGGTAGAGGCCGAGCAGCAGACGGTCCCTCATGGTTTCATCTCCGCGAGCCCGCCGAAGCGGCGGCAGACCAGTACCGTCAGCAAGCCCTCCGCCACGCCCAGCAACAGGTGGGGAATCAACAGGGCGGGTAGGGTGACGGCGAGTCCGAAGGGGAAGTAGAGGGGCGAGCCGTCAGCGGCGCGGTCCAGAGCGGGCTGGGCGCCCAGAGCCAGAGCCACGAGCAGGGCGGGCAGGGCGGTGGCTAGCCAACCGGCGGCGAACAGCGCCGCCGCCTCGTTCGCTCCACGCAGGAGGTGCCAGATCCACCAGGCCGCGCTCCCCCCGGCTAGTCCCATGGCCAGGGCGTTCAAGGGCAGGGTGGTGACGCCGCCCGCGCCAAAGAACAGCGCCTGTAGCATCAGCACGACCGAACAGGCCAGGAAGGCGAGGGAGGGGCCAAAACAAACGGCCAGGATACCGATACCCGAGGCGTGGGCGCTGGTGCCGCCCGGCAGGGGCAGGGGCAGGGACATCAGCACGAAGGCCAGGGAGCTCAGCACGGCCAGGCGGGGAAGCAGGTCCAGGTCCCAGCGGCGGCCGGCCCTCCGCGCGGCCCAGGCCCAGGCCACCGCCGCCACGCTATAGGCTGGCAGGTAGAACTTGGGACTGAGCATGCCGTCGGGGACGTGCATGAGCCTCCTCAGTTCAGCACGGAGAGGTTCAGTACGAGACGGTAGGCCTCCTTGCCCTCGGCGCCCTGCTGGTCCTCTTCTTCGTTGAGCTTGGTCCAGACAGGAAGCTTCAGGCCCAGGCCCAGGCTGAGGTTCCTGTAATAGGCGCGCAGACCGGGCAGGGTGTAGAGCATGGCGCCGCCAGTGGCCTCTTCGCCGACGCTTTCTGTCTCGTCGCGGCCCAGGGCGAGGTAGTTCCCTTCCAGGTTCGCGTCGAGGCGGATGCGCGCTTGCACGATCTCTAATAGGCGAAGGCTGGCTGCGAGATTCAGGCGCTGCTCGTCGCCGAAGCGGATCCGTGCGCCGTCGGCGTACTCGTGCTCACGGAAGGTGATGAGCGAGGCCTCGCCGGTCAGGGTGAGGCGCGTGCCGAAGGTCTTGGTGGCGGTGAAACCGGCGGCGAAGGAAGGCTCGCCGAAGCCGGTGGACAGGCCGGGGTCGATGACGCCCCCGGCGTCGGCGAGATCGGGCTCGCCGAGGGGCAAAGTGAGGCCGCCATAGAGGGTGAAGTGCCAGTCCTCCAGATCGTCCAGGCTCTCGCCGGCCGGGACGGGACGCAGCCCCTCGTCCCACTTCCCGCCAAGCACGGCGAGCAGGCTGGGATCGGCGAAACCCGCCGTGTTGTAAGCGTTGTTCTCCGAGACTTTCACGTTGTAGGGGAGGACGGCGTAGAGGGAGAGCCAGGAGCGGAAGCCGTAGCCCAGTCCGTAAAGCCAGAAACGGTTGATGTCGCCCTCGTCGTCCCGCTCGGGAGTGAAGGTATCGAACTTCGCCTGGTCCAGCTTCAGGAAGAGCAGTAGGCCGCTCTCGGGCAGGGTGGCCGAAGCGGAGGTCTCCACCGGAGCGCCGGGACCCTCCAAGCCGGCCGCACCCAGGGAGGCCACGCCATGGTGGGCCAGGGCGGGAACGCTGACTGCAAGCGAAAGCAGGACGACGATCGGGGGCGTGCGCTTCATCACTTCCTCCTCTTGAGTAGGACGAACAAACCGAAGATGCCGAGAATCCAGCCGACACCGGAGAGAATGCGCAGGATGCGAGCGACTGGGGACGGACCCAGCGCGGGAGATGCGAGCGCGGAATCGACGGGGATGCTCAGGGAGACGCCATGGCCGTCTTCGCTGATGGCGGTGAGCCGCCAATCGCCGGGGCGATCGGGCAGGATGGCGATGCGGCCGCGGGCGTCCGTGCGTCCCGTCTGGAAGGGAATCTCCTCGTCAGGGCGGTGGATCCGGTAAGACTCGTAGGCGAATGGCGCACCGTTGGGATAGGCGATGCCGATGCTGATCATCTCTTCGCGCGTCACCTGGTGGACCAGTTCGTGAGCGGTGGCATGAGCCGGCGCGAGCAGCAGGATCATCAACAGGGCGCAGCGCATGCCTCACCTCTCCAGCAGGACAAAGTTCAGGGTTGCGGTCTGGAGGAGCCACTCGGCCTCGGGGGAGTCCAGAGCTGTCTCCAGGGTGGCCTGGATGTGCTGCAGCCCCCCGTGCCGGATGCGAAGATTAACGCGACCCTTCTCGTCCGTAAGGCCGCGGGGATTGCCGTCGTAAGCCACGGTGACTCCCGCCGCCGGCCGGCCGCGCCAGAGCGCCCGCATACGCAGCTTGTCACCCGGGCGCAGGGAGAAGGGATCAGCAAGCGGTAGCAGTTCCAGCTCCTCGCTCAGAGCTTCAGCCAGACGCGGCTGCCAGCGGATCAGCGCCTTGACCACTTCGAGGGAGCGCCAGCTGCGGAAGGCATGCTCCACCGCGGTGCGCGGCCGGTTGACCGTGCCCTCCGGCGTGCGGCTCCAATAACCAGACGAGACGAGTATGCGAAGAGCCGCCAGTTCGTCGGAGTAGGGCCCGCCGGGTGGATCCAACTCGACGCGGGCGCCGTCTCCCACGACACCCTCCGCTGTGAGAATCCACTCCGCGGGCAGGAGGAGTTCCGTGGCACCCTCATGGCCCTCGGGGCGATGGCCATAGTGCAGCCGCCAGTTGTCGTCCTCCGGCGCCAGCCAGAGATCGTGGGCGCTGGCAGGCAAGGTGAGCAGAGAGGTAAGTAATACGAATTTACGAATCATATTACCAAGCTAGCTCACGTTGCGGCCGCGTGCAAGAGGAAGGCACATCCGGTCACTGGATCGCGGGCGCGAGAAGACGCCCGGACCACGGCCTGAGCGTTTGAAGTCAGCTGCAGGATGATGTCGGCGGAGGATCAGGTGCGGAGCAGGCCGCCCCGCTGGTAGATCTCCAGCTGCACCTTGCTGAAGGGGGTGCCCTGCAGCGTGCCGCCGCCTGTGCGGGTTATCACGCCGGTGGCGAGATCCACCTCGATCTGCTCGCCGTCGGCGATGTCGGTGCCGGCCAGGTCGGCGCTCATGATCGGCATCCCGGCGTTGATGGCGTTGCGCTCGTAGATCGACCCGTAGCTGCGGGCGATGATCAGGGGAACGCCCAGGGACTTGAAGCAGTCCACCGCCTGCTGGCGGCTGCTGCCGGCGCCGAAGTTGCCGCCGGTCACCACGATGTCCCCCGGTTTCGCCCTCTCGGCGAAATCCTCCCAGCCGGCAAGGTTGTCGAACGCATACTGGCCCATCTCGGCGATGTCGGTGATGCTGAGGTAGCGGTTGTGGAAGATCATGTCCGTGTCGATGTTGTCCTGGCGGATCACCCAGACGCGCCCCCGGATACGTGTGGGCCTGTCTTCAAGGCCCCCGGTGGTGTTTCGTTCGACCTTCGGCGTCGGCGCGCTGCCCAGTTCGAAGACCGCGGCCTCGCCTTCCAGCACCGCCTCGCTTGCTAGGAAACCCCGCACCGCGCTCGCGGCCACGGTCGATGGGCTGGCCAGGTAGACCTCGCCCTTGCCCTGCTTGCCGGCGAAGTTGCGGTTGCCGCTGGAGACGGTGACCTCGCCGGGGCCGTTCATGCCGATCTGTCCGGCAGCGCAACCGCCGCAGCCGGCGTTGCCCACCAGCGCCCCGGCCTCCTTGTAGATCTCGATCAGGCCCTCGCTGAGGGCCTGGCGCCAGATCCCGTCCGTGCTGGGCACGATCTTCAGCACGACGCCCGGAGCGACCTTGCGGCCCTTCAGCACCTCGGCCGCCGCGCGCAGGTCCGAGAGCCGGCCGTTCGTGCAGCTGCCGATGAAGGCGGAGTCGATCTTGCGGTCGCCGATCTCGCTCACCGGCACCGCGTCCTCGGGGTGGCCGGGCCGGGCCAGCATGGGCTCCAGGCCATCAAGGCCGATCTCGACCTCGCGGGCGTATTCCGCGTCCGCGTCGGGGTAGAGGGGAGTGAAGTCCCCCGCAGCGCGCTGGCGGGAGAATTCCAGCACGGCTTCGTTGGGCGGGAAGAGCGCGATGATGGCGCCCATCTCCGTGGCCATCGAGGCGATGGTCACGCGCTCGTCCACGCCGAGCGCGTCGGCGAATTCCCCGTGGAACTCCGCGGCATGGCCGAGCAGCCCCGCGGCACCCATTTCGCCGAGGATGCGCAGGACGATGTCCTTGGGCCGGGCCAGGGGGCCAGGCTGTCCGACCAGCACGATCTTCACCGTGGGCGGGCAGCGGAACCAGGTGCGGCCATAGGCCCAGACGTGTGCCATGTCCACGTCGCCCAGGCCCTGGCCGAAGGCCCCGAGCGCCCCGACGATGTTTGCATGGCTATCAGTGGAAACCATGGTGCTTCCGGGGGTTACGAGTCCTGATTCGAGCGTCACATGAGTGCCGATGCCCTGATCGATGTCGTAAACCCGCACACCCTCCTTGCGGGCGAAGAGCCGGCAGCGCTGCTGGTTGGCGGCGTACTGCTGGTCGCTGCCCGTGGGATTGCAGTCGAAGGTGAAGAAGGTGCGGGAGGGGTCGTCCAGGCCGAGGCCGTTCTCCTCCAGGTTCTTCACGACGTTGGCGCCGCCGAAGTCGCGGGCCACGCGCACGTCCACCGCGAGGTCCACGATCTCGCCTGGTCGGGCCTGGGCTTCTGCGTGTGTGCTGAGGATCTTCTCGATGAGGGTCTGGCCCATGTTCGTCTCCCGGGCTGGGGTGGATCACTGACCAGCGGATTATTCCAGCACCGCCACCTCGACGGGGTCGCTCTCCCAGAGGCCGTGTTTGGTGCAGTAGGCCATGGCGTGCAGGCTCATCTTCGTGCCGCCGGGGACGACGTTGAAGGTGACGGTCGCGTTGCCCTTGGCGCCGTCTCCGCCCAGCATGCCGGCCAGGAAGTAGGCCTCGCCCAGCAGCGTCTGGCCGCTCCAGAGCTGCACGTACTTGATGTAGTGGTCGTGGTCGTCCGGGTGCGTGTAGTCCTGGCCCACGCGCACGGTCACCGGGAAGGGTTCGCCGGACTTCGCGTCGTCGGCGCAGTGGACGAAGGGGGAGTGGCGGTCGATGAAGTCCTTCTTCGCTTCCTTCTCCACGCTGTCGATGTCCACGTAGCGGTTGATCTTCGGCACGTTCTTCCTCCCTGAGCAGATTCCGATTGGGGTGCGGGCGGTAGCGCCGCCCTTTCATGACTTCCTATCCGACGATGTCCTCGCCGCCATCGACGCCGATCACGTTGCCCGTGATCCAGTCGCCGCCCGGCCCCGAAAGGGCCACGATGGCGGCGGCCAAGTCCTCCGGTGTGGTCAGGCGTCCGCTGGGGTTGCGCCTCTTCGCCTCGTCGAGCAGCTCCGCGTTGCCGGGGATCATTCGCAGTGCGGGGGTGTCCGTCACCCCCGCGCGCAGTGCGTTGGCTGTGACGCCGTGCTTGCCGAGTTCGCTGGCGATCTGGCGGATGTGACTCTCGAGGGAAGCCTTCGCCGCGCTCACCGCGCCGTAGCTCTTGATGACGCGCGTGGCACCGGAGCTGGTCATCGCGAAGACGCGGCTCCCGGCGCCGAGCATGCCGGCGCGGACCAGGTCCTGGGACCAGTAGACAAGGCTGTGGGACATCACGTCGAGTGTCATCTCCATGCGATCGCGGCGCATGGCTTCGTTCTCCGTTCCCTCGGGGAAATATGGCAAGAGAGAGCCGAAGGCCAGGCTGTGCAGCAGCACCTTGATGCTCTTCGCGCCGGCGCGGCGGATCTCCGCGAGGACCTCCTCGCGCTTGTCCTGGCTCGAGGCGTTGACGTTGAAGAAGAGCGCCTGGCGGTCCAGCTCTTCGATGGACTCCACGAGCGCGTGCACCTTCGGCAGCGTCGCCTTGCGGTCCAGGTGCACGCCAGCGATGTGGCAGCCCTCACGCGCGAGCGCGAGCGCGCAGGCCGCGCCGAAGCCGCTGGATGCGCCGAGGATGAGGACCCACTGGTCTTTAAACGGGTGGGATGGCATCGTCGTCCTCCGGTGAGGGGGTTCCCGCAGGATTAGCACGGGGAAGGGCAGGCCGTCAACGCCGCGCGGGCCGCGCAGCTACTTCACGGCCGCGTAGCAGTGGCAGTCGCGCGGCGTGTCCGAAATGTTGGGATGCAGGATCCAGCGGCGCAGCGTTCCCTCGTGCTGCATGCCCGCCTTCTCCATGACGCGGGCGGAGGCCGGGTTGTCGACGTCGCAGACGGCCCAGAGCCGCTGGTAGCTGGCCTCCCCGAAGGCCCACTCCTTCAGCGCGACGATCGCCTCGGGCACGAGGCCCTTGCCCCAGTGCGCGCGGGCGAGCCCGAATCCGATGCTGACGCGGTGGGCGCTCTCTGGCCGCAGTGCGATACCACCGACGATTTCCCCGTCCAGCCAGAGCTGCCATGTGAAGACAAGGCCCTTCTCGCGCTGTTTCAGGCTCCCCGTCAGGAAGTCCTTCGTGTCCTCGACGCTCTCGTGCGGGCGCCAGATCAGGTAGCGCGTGACCTCGGGATCGCTGGCGTAGGCGTCGAAGATCGCCTGCGCGTCCTCGAGCCGGGGCTTTCTCAACGCTAGGCGCGGGGTGCGAATCTCATCGGGCGCTTTCATCCATTCACCTCCATCGGGCTTCCGGAGATCCTAGTGGCTCTTTGAAGGGACCCGCAAGGCTTTGGTGCATCCCGGTTCTCGTGCGGGGGCCTGGTGGGGAGGACGTGAATGTGCGAGACTGTGCGGCGTCTCCACCGAAAGGGAGCGCGAGCATGTCGGATGCGTCAGCGAGGGTCGTCGTGCACACCGATCCGAGCGGCCTGGGCCACGACACGGGCGAGGGCCACCCCGAGCGGGCCGAGCGCCTGTTGGTCTTGGAGACGGTCTTTGCTGGGCTCGATCCCGCGCGCTTCTGTCGCGCGGAGACGACGGAGCCGGCGGACCTGACACGGCTGGCGGCCGTGCACAGCGAGGAACACATCGCGCAGGTGCGGACCGGCTGCGAGGCCGGACCCGGCTACCTGGATCCGGACACGCAGGTCGTGCCCGGGAGCTGGGACGCGGGACTCCGGGCCGCCGGCGGCGCCGCTCATGCCGCGCTGGCTGTGGCGCGGGGCGAGGTCCGTCGCGCCTTCTGCGCGCTGCGTCCCCCGGGCCATCACGCGGAGCCCGGACGTTCCATGGGCTTCTGCCTCTTCAACAACGCGGCGGTGGCCGTGAGGGCCTTGCAGGCCGAAGGTCTCGCTACCAAGGCGGCGGTGGTCGACTTCGACGTGCACCACGGCAACGGCACGCAGGCCGTCTTCTGGGAGGACCCGACGGTTCTCTACGCGAGCTCCCACCAGTCGCCTCTCTACCCGGGTAGCGGCGCGCGGGAGGAGGAGGGCGCGGGGCCCGGCCTCGGCTTCACGCTGAACCGTCCCCTCGCACCTGGCAGCGGCGACGACGAGTTGCTCGCCTGGGCGGAGGGCGAGTTGGCGGAGCGCCTTCGCGCCTTTGCGCCGGACTTCCTCGTCGTCTCCGCAGGCTTCGACGCCCACGCCGCCGACCCGCTCGCCAACCTGAACGTGAGCACCGAGGGCTTCGGCCGGATGAGCGCCGTTCTGGCCGCCCTGGCCGACGAGCTCTGCGGCGGCCGCCTGGTCTCGGTGCTGGAAGGTGGTTACGAGTTGACGGCCCTGGCAGAGTCCGTGGCCGCCCACCTCGAGGCCCTCGCGGGCTGAGAGTCAGGGCAAGTTTGCCCGAGCTTGCGCCGCGGCCTGTTCCGATTCCTCCCCGGACGGTAGCTGCAGTTGCTTCGCCACCTCCGGCTTCTCGTGCAGGAGGCGATGACAGGCGCTGCAGAGCGTGATCAGGTTTTCAACCCCGTTGCCGCCTCCCAAGGCTCGCGACCTCAAGTGATGGACTTCCAGGAAGCGCGTGTGCTGGCAGCCGGGCATGCGGCAGCGATGGCCGTCGCGGGCGAGGACGGCATGCCGCACGCTCGGCCTGATGCTCGCGCGGTTCGCTCCCCCGGCCGCTGCTCGCGGCAGTCGCATGCCGCCGCCTCGGCCGCCGCCCGCGCGACGGGCCTGCCGTCCGGCAGCCTTGCCCCTCCGCAGGACTCGCAGCGGTAGATGACGATCTGCGTGGGGGATGCGGATTCCAGCCGGCTGTAATCGTCTCCCTCGCGGCTGAGCTGATCGATTGCTTCCAGCAGCAGCTCCTCGCGGCTCTCCCTGCGCCCGCGTTTTCTGAGTTTCTCCATGGACGCCTGCAAGCGCGCATGCTGCTCGGGCGAGAGCCGTAGTGACACAGAGACAGGCACAAGTTCCTCTGCGCATTTTGGTCCAGGTGTCATCGTAGCGAAATCGAGCTGAGAGGAATCTTGACTCCGCTTCTGCCGGGAGCGCAGCCGCACTTGCTTTACTTTCTTCTCGAGCTCGCGACGCGAGGACTGTCTTGCTTCCGCGATCCACTTCTTCTCCGAACGGGGCGTTGCGATGCGGGCCACGGCGACAGCTTTGGTCCAAGTGATCTCACCACCTTCGAGCGACTCGCGTAGGCGGGGAAGCTTGCCGAGAGACTCGGCAAGGCGGATGAAATGATAGGTCTTCGACTGACTGAAGCCGAGTTCAGATTCCGCGTAAGTGTGGATGCTCGAGAAGCCTAAATCTCGGTAGAGTCTGCGCCGCATGATCTCGGCAAACTGCAGGACCGCGCACTCCTCAGCAGCGCGTAGCCGCTCGAGGGCGGACTTCAAGGCCGCGTGGACCTCTCTAGCAGATCGATCTTTCATGGGAATCCCCCAGGGATGAGTGGGGGGAGGATGCACCCAAGATAATACAACGAAGCCGGCCTGTCAATTCCTAAAATTATAAAACACAGTAGGTTATGGCGTTTTCTTTGTCAACTGCGTTAATACCTGCGGCCGTGGCGCCAACCCCCGCAGGGCTACCGCCGATCTTGCCGATCCCCCGGTCCTCTGCTATCTTGCGCGCCGGAAACAGATCTCCACCGCAAGCAAGACGACGAGGAAACGACATGAAGATCATCGCTACCCAGATCCGTGCCGGGCAGGTCCACCTGATCGACGGCGAGCTCTATCGCGTCACCGACATGACCCACGTCACGCCGGGCAAGGGCCCGGCTCATGTCCAGGTGAAGATGAAGAACCTGCAGAGCGGCACGAACAAGGAGCTCCGCTACTCTTCCGGCGACAAGGTCGAGAAGGTGGACGTCCTCACGCGCAAGATGACCTTCAGCTACCAGGATGGCAGCGACTACATGTTCATGGACGACGAGACCTACGAGCAGACCAGCATCCCCGCCGACCTCCTGGAAGATTCCCTGCAGTACCTCGTCGAGAACACGACTGTGGACGTTCAGACCTTCGAGGGCCGCGTGCTGGGCATCGAGCTGCCCAAAGTAGTCGAGATGACGATCGCCGAGGCGCCACCCGAGGTGAAGGGCGGCACTGCGACCGCCCAGACCAAGCCCGCCACCATGGAGACGGGACTCGTGGTCACGGTGCCCGGCTTCGTCAACACGGGGGATCGGATCCGCGTAGACACCGTCACGGGACGCTATCTCGAGCGCGCGTGAAACACGCCGGTTGGCCGATGAGGCGAGCCGGCCGCCGGCGGGGACGAATCGCACAAAAGTCGGACGGGAGCATTGACACTGCGAAGTCCCCGTTTCTATTCTGCACTACCTTGACTTTCGGGTCCTGAAAGCCGGCCGGCGAGGAGAGCCATGGCGAAAGGGACGGAGAAGAAAGACACCCTGAAGCGAGCCGCCCTCGACTATCACTCCCGCGGCCGCAAGGGGAAAATCGAGGTCGTCGCGAGCAAGCCCTGTTTCACCCAGCGCGATCTCTCCCTCGCCTATACACCCGGCGTTGCTGAGCCCTGCCTCGAAATCGAGCAGGACCCGTCGGCGGCCCGCAACTACACGGCCCGGGGCAACCTGGTGGCCGTCGTGAGCAACGGCAGCGCAGTCCTCGGTCTGGGCAACATCGGCGCCCTGGCCGGCAAGCCGGTCATGGAGGGCAAGGGCGTCCTCTTCAAGCGCTTCGCCGACATCGACGTCTTCGACATCGAGCTCGACCTCGACGATCCCGACGAGATCATCGCGGCCGTCAAGGCCATGGAGCCCACCTTCGGCGGCATCAACCTGGAAGACATCAAGGCGCCCGAGTGCTTCTACATCGAGGAGACCCTCAAGGCCGCGTGCAACATCCCCGTCTTCCACGACGACCAGCACGGCACCGCTATCATCTCCGGGGCGGCGCTTGTTGGCGCGCTCGAGGTCGTCGGTAAGGACATCGGCAAGATCAAGGTGGTCTTCAGCGGCGCGGGCGCGGCGGGTATCGCCTGCGCGAATTTCTACATCTCCCTTGGCGTGCGGCCCGAGAACCTATTGATGGTCGACAGCAAGGGCGTGCTCTGGAAGGGGCGCGGCGACGAGGGCAGCAATCCCTACAAGGACAAGTTCTTCCAGGAGACGGACTGCCGCACCCTCGCCGACGCCATGAAGGGCGCAGACGCCTTCGCCGGCGTCTCGGTCGCGGGCATCCTCACGCAGGACATGGTGAGGACCATGGCAGATCGCCCGATCATCTTCGCGATGGCCAACCCGGATCCGGAGATCAGCTATCCCGACGCCATCGAGGCGCGTCCCGACTGCATCATGGCCACTGGGCGCAGCGACTATCCCAATCAGGTGAACAACGTCCTCGGCTTCCCCTTCATCTTCCGCGGCGCGCTGGACGTCGAGGCGTCTGCCATCAACGAGGAGATGAAGCTCGCGGCGGCGCACGCGCTGGCGAAGCTGGCGAAGGAAGAGGTCATCGAGTCGGTCAAGCGCGCCTACGACGACCCGGATCTCGGCTTCGGCCCCGAGTACATCATCCCGAAGCCCTTCGACCCGCGGGTGCTGATCTGGGAGGCGGTCGCCGTGGCGGAGGCCGCCATGAAGACGGGGGTCGCGCAGAAGCCCGTGGACATAGGCGAATACCGCGAGCAGCTCATGGAGCGCCTGGACTGGTCGCGGGAGGTCATGCGCAAGTTCCATGTCCTGGCCAAGCAGGACCCGAAGCGGATCGTGTTTCCAGAGGGCACGGATCCCAAGATCATCTGGGCGGCGAGCGAGATCGCAAGCGAGGGGATTGCCAAACCCATCCTCCTCGGCAAGAAGTCCGAGGTCCTCGAGCGCTTCGAGGAACTGCACCACGACACCGAGGGCATCGAGATCCTCGAGCCCAAGAACTCGCCGCACCGGGAAGACTACGTCAAGGCCTACTACAAGCTGCGCCAGCGCAAGGGCGTGTCCTTAGGCGGCGCCCGGCGCGACTTGCGGAACTTCAACTACTTCGGCGCCATGATGGTGCGCATGGGCCACGCGGACGGCATGGTGGGGGGCGTGAGCCAGAACTACCCGCGCATCCTCAGGCCCGCTCTGCAGATCATCGGCCCGCGGGCCGGCGGCAAGCTGGTGGCCGGCATGTATATGCTCCTGCACCAGCACCAGTGCTACTTCCTCGCCGACTGCGCCGTGAACATCGCTCCTGACGCGGACGACCTCGCAGAGATCGCGTTGATGGCCGCGTCGGAGCTGGAGCGCCTGCACATCGCACCGCGCATCGCCATGCTCTCGTTTTCCAACTTCGGTTCGGTGCGGCACGAGAAGACGGACTGCGTCGCCGAGGCGGTGCGGATCGTGCGGCGCGAACGGCCCCACCTGATGGTGGACGGACCCGTGCAGGCGGACGTGGCCCTCGACAGCGAGCTCCTGCGGGAGCACTTCCCCTTCACGGAGCTGGCGGAGCGTCCCAACCTGCTCATCTTTCCCAGCCTCGATGCGGGCAACATCAGCCTGAAGCTCTTGCAGAAGTTCAGCAGCGCGCACGCGATCGGCCCGATCATGATAGGGATGGACAGGCCGATCCATCTCGTCGTGCGGGGCAGCGAGGTGAGCACGATCGTCAATCTCACGGCCATCGCCGGCGTGGACGCGCAGGAAGCTGCGAAGCGCGAGGCGAACCTGGAGTCGGCATTGAACTACTCGACCTGATCTCAGCGTGAGGGAGGAGCGGCCCATGGGCGGCATCGACAAGCGCAGCTTCGTCCTGAGGAGGATCCACAGCATCACCGGGCTCCTGCCGGTGGGACTCTTCCTGATCGAGCACCTCTTCACCAACGCCTACGCCATGCGGGGCAGCGAGCTCTTCAACGAGCGCGTGGAGTTTCTCCTCACGCTGCCCTTCGTGTGGGCCATCGAGGCCGTCTTCATCTTCTTGCCGCTCTTCTACCATCTGCTCTACGGCCTGATCATCACGGTCACGGCCCAGCCGAACACGGTCGCCTACCCCTACGGCCGCAACTGGCACTACCTGATGCAGAGGATCAGCGGCATGATCCTGTTGCTCTTCATCGTCTATCACCTGCTGGGGACCAAGATCTGGGCGCTGCAACAGGGCGCCCTGCAGGGGGTGCATCCCGACTTCTTCGCCCGCATGGCCGAGCTGCTCGCGCAGCCGTGGGCGCTCGTCTTCTACATCACCGGCGTGCTGGCCGCGGTCTACCACTTCGCCAACGGCATGTGGAACTTCGGCATCACCTGGGGGATTACCGTGAGCCGAACATCGCAGCAGCGGGCCTCGGTGATCTGGGGACTCGTGGGCGTCGCCCTGTTCGTGCTGGGCATCTCCTCGCTACTTTCCTTCAACGGTCACTGGCCGGGATCGCTGGGACACTAAGCCCTCCGGGAGGCTCGAATTGAAACGCGAAGCCAAGTACATCGTGGTGGGCGGGGGCCTGGCGGGCCTCATGGCCAGCATCCGCCTGGCGGAAGCCGGCGGCAAGGTCGACGTCTTCAGCCTCGTGCCCGTCAAGCGCTCCCACTCCGTCTGCGCCCAGGGCGGCATCAACGCGGTGCTCGACGTCAAGGGCCAGGAAGACAGCATCTGGGAACACTTCGACGACACGATCTACGGCGGCGACTTCCTCGCGCACCAGACCCCCGTGAAGGGGATGGTGGAGGAGGCGCCGCACATCATCAACATGTTCGACCGCATGGGGGTGATGTTCAGCCGCACGCCCGAGGGGATCCTGGACCAGCGCTACTTCGGCGGCGTCAAGAAGCGGCGCACCGCATTCGCCGGCGCCACGACCGGTCAGCAGCTCATGTACGCCCTCGACGAGCAGACGCGCCCCCACGAACTGAGCGGCGCCATCACGAAGCACGAGGGCTGGCAGTTCCTCGGCCTCGTCATCGACGGCGGAGGACGCGCCCGCGGCATCACGGCCCTCGACATGCAGTCGGGCGAGGTGCAGAGCTTCCGCGGCGACGCGGTGCTGCTGGCCACCGGCGGCTTCGGCAACGTCTACGGCCGCTCCACCACGAGCACGATCTGCACCGGCAGCGCGGCCAGCGCCGTCTACCAGCAGGGCGCGACCCTGGCCAACATGGAGTTCATCCAGGTCCACCCCACGGCGATGCCGGGTGAGGACAAGAACCGCCTCATGAGTGAGAGCGCGCGCGGCGAGGGCGGGCGCGTCTGGGTGCCGGCCGAGCCGGGCGACACGCGGGACCCGCGCCAGATCCCCGAGCAGGAGCGCTACTACCTGCTCGAGGAGCGCTACCCGGCCTACGGCAACCTCGTGCCCCGCGACATCGCCGCGCGGGAGATCTTCCAGATCTGCGTCGACGAGGGCCGCGGCATCGGCGGCGAGAACATCGTCTACCTTGATCTCACGCACATGGACGCGGACTACCTGACCCGCCGCCTGGGCGGCATCCTCGAGATCTACCAGAACTTCGTCGGCGTCGATCCGCGCGAGATGCCCATGAAGATCTTCCCTTCGGTGCACTACTCCATGGGTGGCATCTGGGTGGACTACGATCACATGACGAGCATCCCCGGCTGCTTCGCCGCCGGCGAAGCCGACTACCAGTACCACGGTGCCAACCGCCTCGGGGCCAACAGCCTGCTCAGCGCTACCTACTCTGGCGCCGAGGCGGGCAGGACGATGCGGGAGTATGCATCCGGCTTGGGGGATCTCGCCGCGGATCTGGACGAGGCGCCTTTCACGGCGGAAGTCGGTCGCCAGAACGAGATCAACGAGCGCCTGCTGGGCGCTGGCGGCGACGAGAACCCCGGCGCGCTGCACAAGGAGCTGGGGGAGTGGATGACGCGGCACGCGTCGGTGGTGCGGGACAACAAGGGTCTCGACGAGCTGGTCGAGCACCTGGACGAGATGCTGGACCGCTACCAGAAGCGCCTCGGTCTAGGCGACAGCACGCGCTGGACCAACCAGGAGCTGACCTACGCCCGCGACGTGGGCAACATGCTCCAGACCGGCCGCGCCGTGGCGCGCGCCGCCCGCCGCCGCGACGAGAGCCGCGGCAGCCACTACAAGCCCGAGTTCCCCGACCGCATCGACGAGAAGTACCTCCACACGACGAAGATCGACTACGACGCCGCGACCGGCGCACCCGTCTTCGACGCGACGGAGAAGATCGACATCGAACACATCCCGCCGCGCAAGCGCGATTACTCGGTGGACAAGTAGGCCGGAGGAGAAGAGCCCATGTCCGAGCAGAACGTCGTCTTCCGGATCAAACGCCAGGACTTCCCGAGCGCCGCCTCGCGCTGGGAGGAGTTCGAGCTACCGTACCGGGAGAAGCTCAACGTCATCATCTGTCTGAACGAGATCCGCCGCCGGCCGGTCACGCGCAGCGGCGAGCGGGTCACGCCCGTGGCCTGGGACTGCGCCTGCCTCGAGGAGGTCTGCGGCGCTTGCTCCATGGTGGTCAACGGCGAGGCGCGGCAGGCCTGCAGCTCGCTGATCGACGAGCTGGAGCAGCCGATCACCCTGGAGCCGCTGACGAAGTTCCCCGTCGTGCGGGACCTGGTGGTGGACCGCGGCGAGATGTTCGAGAACCTGAAGAAGCTGCGCACCTGGGTACAGCTCGACGGCACCTGGCGCCTGGGCCCCGCCCCGCGCTGGGACGAGGCCGAGCGCTTCCGCGCCTACGACTTCTCCCGCTGCATGACCTGCGGCGTCTGCCTCGCGGTCTGCCCGCAGGTGAACGAGCGCAGCGCCTTCGTCGGCGCGACGGCCATCGGCCAGGTGCGGCTCTTCAACAGCCACCCCCTCGGGCGCATGCAGGCCGAAGACCGGCTGGACGCCCTGATGGGCGAGGGCGGCATCGCCGAGTGCGGCAACGCCCAGAACTGCGTGGAGGCCTGCCCCAAGGACATCCCGCTAGTCGACGCGATCGGCGAGGTGAATCGCCAGATGGGCGTGCACGTGCTGAAGAAACTCTTCGCGCGCTGAGCGGCGAGTGCTTACTATGGCCCGGGGCGCAAGGCCTCGGGCCTTTCTCTATGGGAGCATGTTTTGATGAGCGAGCACCAAGAAGACACTGTGTGCACAATCGAGTCCCTCGCCGCCGGCGGGGACGGAGTGGGCCACGTCGGCGGCAAGGCCGTCTTCCTGCCCGGCACGGCGCCCGGCGACCGCGTGCGCTTCCGCGCGGGCAAGGACCACGGCCGCTGGCTGAAGGGTGAGGTCACCGAGCTCGTCTCACCCGGTCCCGACCGGGTCGAAGCTCTCTGTCCCGTGGCCGGCGAATGCGGCGGCTGCCAGTGGCAGCACGTTTCGGCAGAGGCCCAGCGCCGCGCGCGCCGCGAGATTGTCACAGACGCGCTCACGCGCATCGGCGGGCTCGATCAGCTGCCTGAGATCCAAGAGGCCCCGCCCGGCGAGGCCCTGGGCTACCGCCGCCGCGCCGAGTACCAGGGCGAGGTGGTGGCCGGCGGGAACGTGCGGCTCGGCTTCTTCGCCGCCGGCAGCCACCGCATCGTCGAGCACGAGCGCTGCCTGCTGCTCGAAGCCCCTCTCGCCGATGGCATAGCCGCGCTCCGCACGCAGCTCGGCACCCGCCTTCACCGTCCCGCGCGCTTCCAGGTCGAAGCCACGCTCCTGACGGGCCCCACGCTTCAGATCCTCGTGCGCGTAGAACCGGCCGGGGCGAAGGAGATGCTCGCTGCGCTGGAAGACTGGAGCGCGCCGGGGCTCGCGGCCACGCAGGTCGCCGTGCGCGCGCTGGGGGAGCTGCGCGCATATCGTGATCCGAAGGGCGCGCCCTTCGTGCTCGAAGAGCTTTCGCTGCCGCACCCGGGTGAGGAGGAGCTGCGCTACACACTCTACACGCGCCCGGGTGAGTTCGTGCAGGCGAACGCCGCAGCGAACCGTGAGCTTCTGGCCGCCCTGCTGGCGGAGGCGGGGCCGCTGGCCGATCGCTGGGTGCTGGACCTCTACTGCGGTGCCGGCAACCTGACCCTGCCCCTGGCGCTCTCGGGGGCGAAGGTACTGGGAGTCGAGACGCGGCGCACGGCGCTGCGCAGCGCGCGCAAGGCGGCTCGTGTCGCGCGTGTGGCCAGGGCCCGCTTCAAGGCCGAGGCGGCGGGCGAGATCCTGCCTCGCCTCGCGGCCGAGGAGCGGCGCTACCACACGGTCGTGCTGGACCCGCCCCGGCAGGGCGCGCCGGAGCTGGCGGAGTTCTTGGAGCCCCTCGGCGTGGAGCAGATCCTGGCGGTGAGCTGCCACCCGGCCACCCTGGCCCGGGACGTCGCGGCCTGGAAAGAACGCGGCTTCGAGCTGCGCTCCCTGCGGCTGTTCGACTTCTTCCCCCAGACCCATCACGTCGAGTTGCTGGCCGCACTCAGTCGGACAGCCTGACCCGGCCGGTGGCCAGCAGCGCCTCGATCTCGGTCAGGTCGGGCAGGCCGGCGCGCCCGCCGAGGGCGCGACACTTCAGGCCCGCCAGCGCGCAGGCGAAGCGCAGACGCGCGGCTTCATCCATCTCGCGCAGGAGCCCGAAGCAGTAGCCGGCGTGGAAGGCGTCGCCCGCGCCAGTCGTGTCCACGACGGGCAGGTCGAAGGCCGGCACCTCGAGCAGGTCGCTCCCATCCCAGGACACGGCGCCGAGCTCGCCGAGGGTCACCACCACGCGGCGGGGGCCGAGGCGGCGCAGGCGCTCCAGGGCCTCGCGCGAGGGCGGGCTGCCGGCGTGCTCGGGTCCAAGCAGGCGCGCGCAGAAGCCCTCATCGGCCACCAGGTAATCGACCAGTCCGATGAGCTCGGCCGTGCGAGCCTCGACGTACTCCGCGTCCAGGACGACGCGGCCGCCGCGCTCCTGGCTGAGACGCGCCGCGGCGAGGCAGGCGTCCATCTCATGGCCGTCGATGAGCAGGACGTGCGGCTCTGATGGGATCCAGTCGGGGTCCAGGTCGTCGGCTGTCAGGTCGATCGCGGGCTCGCGCCGCCAGAAGATGCTCCGCTCGCCACCCGCCGCGGGCACGAAGATGTAGGCCTGCTGGCTGTTCGCGCCGGTCACCGTGATGAGGCCGGTCAGGTCGACTCCCGCCGCGCGCATCTCGGTCTCGATCAGCTCGCCTTCCGCGTCGTCGCCGCGGCGGCCGATGAAGCGGACCCGCGCGCCCAGGCGCGCCAGGGCGACCATGGCCGTCGATACCTGCCCGCCGCCATGGTGCTCTTCGCCCAGGATGCGGGTCTTCCCGCCCTGCGGGGGGAAGGCGTCGACGGTGAAGATGCGGTCGTAGGAGCAGAAACCGAGCCCCACAACCTCGGGCGCCTTCGTTGCCATCGTCCCTCCAGGCTTGTCAGATCGGCCCGTCTCGTGCTTGGATGAGGGAGTCTAGCAGCTTCCCCCCGGGGAACCCAACGGGAAGGGCGCTCATGCGCGTGCACATCGTCGGACTCGGACTCATGGGGGCCTCCCTGGCCGCGGCGCTCGTCCGCGCCGGACAGGAAGTGGACGGCTCCGACCGCGAGGCCGGAATCCGCGATCAGCTGCAGGGCCGCGGCTGGCTGAACGCGGAGCTTGCGCCGGAAGAAGCGGAGCTCGTGGTCCTGGCCATACCGCCGGCGGCGCTCGTCGCCGAGCTGCCCGTCTGGTTAGCGCGAACGAGCGGGAACACGGCGCTCACGGACCTCGCCAGCGTGAAGGGGCCTGTGCTGGCCGCCTGCGCTGGCAGCGCCGGCGCGGAACGCTTCTACCCTGGGCATCCCCTCTGTGGACGCGAGGGGAAAGGCTATGTCGCCGCCGACCCTGAGCTCTACCGCGGGCAGGCGTGGGTCCTCACGCCGGAGGAGCAGGCCGCGCCCTTCGCGCGCGAGCGCGTGGAGGCAATGCTGGCTACACTGGAGGCGCGTCCCGTGCTCATGACGGCGGCCGAGCACGACCGCCTGCTCGCGCGAGTCAGCCACCTGCCGCAGTTGTTGGCGTCTGCGCTCGCGCTCGTTGCGGGCCGCTCGGCGTCGGTGGGCGATCTCGAAAAGGGCCTCTTCGGGGGCGGCTTCCGGGACATGACGCGCCTGGCGGCCAGCCCCGCAGAACTCTGGGCGGAGATCTGCCGTCTCAACGGCGGGGAAATCGCCGCCGCCCTTGCGGAGTTTCGCGCCGGCCTGGACGAGCTGGAGGGCGCGCTCGGGTCTGACGAGATCGCGCCCCTCCTGACGGAGGCGGCGGGGAGCAAGTCCCGCTGGCCATCATCGTAGCGGACATCATTAAGTAGCGGAGCCGAAGGAGGAGACGACATGGCAACGGAGAGAAGAGCCTACCGCATCACGGGTCTGGTCCAGGGCGTCGGTTACCGTTACTACGCGCAGCACGAGGCCGCCAGCCGCAAGCTCAAGGGCTGGGTCTGCAACCGCGTGGACGGTTCGGTGGAGGTGCAGGTGGAAGGCAAGCGGGGCGAGCTGGACGCCTTCGAGTCGGTCCTGCGCCGGGGGCCGCGGGGCGGCCAGGTGGACGACCTCGAGCGCATCGGCGCCGACGAGCGCGACGGCTTCCAGGACTTCGAGATCCGCTTCGGCTAGGCACTGTCCGAATCAGTTTCTATTTGGGCTCGTAGTTCGTCATTTGAGAAGGACTAGCTTCCTGGATGCTCGATAGCTGCCAGTTTCCACCTCGATGAGATAGACGCCACTGCTCAGAGATCTTCCTGCCTCGCCATTCCCGTCCCAGACGATAGTTCGCTCGCCCGCAGCGCAGGGAGCATCGGTCAGAAGCTCCCTCAAAAGCTGACCGGTCGGGCTGTAGACCCGAAGAGAAACGGGAGCAGCTTCCGGTAACTCGAAACGGATTTCCGTACGAGGGTTGAAGGGATTGGGAAAGGCATGCAAGGCATGCACGGCCGGAAGTGTGGGCGGTACTTGCGTAAGGGTAAGATCCGTCACCCAAACCTGATTGTAGGCGAGATAGATCTTCTGATCGGTGGAAGAAATAGCACACCTCTCATGGCCCCCGAACTCGGGCAGATCGCCGACGATATTGATCCAGCTATCACCACCATTCATGCTGAGCTGAATACTCGCCGCCCAGCGGACCTCGGAAGTGACGATGACCGCTGCGAGGACCTCGGGGCTGTCAGGGTGTATGGACAGTTGCCTGACGTTGCCGTCCAGTATCTTGAGCCAGTGCGTGCCGCTATCGAAAGATTCATAGATCCCGAGGCTCTCATCGTTCGGACCCAGGTTTCCGCCCTGTCCGGCGTAGACGTGCCCGGGTGCCGTCGGGTCCGTCACAAGCTGAGTTACCTCCCACAGGATGGGCATATCGCCCGTGGCGGAAACCCAGGATTCTCCACTGTCATCGCTGCGGAGCACACCATTCGAGAAGCCCACGTAGACCGCACCGTCGGGACCGACGTCAACGGACCTTGCCCACCCTGGGCCATTCATCAGGACAGGATCCCAGTTCCAGCCGCCGTCGACCGAGCGCTGCACATCTTCACTCACGGTCGCGAAGAAGCGGTCGGGCATCCCGGGATCTCTCGCGATATCGTCGACCGAAGAGAAAGGGTGGGAATAGACCGTCTTCCATGTCTTGCCCAGATCCTCGGACAGGTCGATCCAGCCATTGAAAAAATCGCCGCCGTAACCTTCGAGAAGGCGAAGGGGATGGTTCGGGTGTCCAGCGATGCTGTGAGCACGCCCCCCCCCGCCGGAATTATCGTGGATGATCCATTCCATGTCGGGAATGCTGTAGATCCTCAGCCCACCATACGTCCCGAAATACACCCGTTCATGGACCGGATCAGGGACGATGCAACGGACGTGATTCGTGCCTCCCACATCGTGGATCTGGATCCAGTGCTGGGCGGCTGAAGGTTGAATAGCCAGCAGGAGTATGCTGAAAAGGACGAAGCGCATGATCGCCCCCAAGATCGAGGTAGCTACGATCATTTTACACGAGTTTCGCAATCCCTACTCGATCTTGGGCTCCTCGTCGTCGTAGCCGTGCTCGATGGCCTTGCGATGCGCCTCGCCACGCTCGCGGCAGGCGCGGCAGATCCAGACGTCCTCCAGGTTGGGATCGGGGGACAGATCCTCACTGGCGCCACAGAGGGCGCAGGTGTTCTCTTCGTGGGGCATGCTTATCCGCGGCGCTGCCGCACGGAACGGAAGGCGCTGCGGACAGGTTCGTAGTCCTCGCTCACCGCTTCCAGCAGACTGTCGATGTTGTAGAGGTCCTTGAGGATCGTGTGCCCCGCCTTGCTCTCGCCCATGGCCATCAGCGCTTCCTTGATCTTCCGCACCAGGCGTGGGCTCGCGTCGAGCACGGCGCGCGTGGCCGTGAAGGTGTCGCCCGGGATCTTCTCCGAGAAGAAGATGGGCTTGAGCTGGCGGGACTCCTCCACCGACAGGAACTCCTCGGCGGTCCACGAGCCCTCGCGCCCCCGCGGGTCGTCGGCGAAGGTGGCGCCGGCGTCCACCTCGCCGTCGAGGATCATCCGGATCACCGCCCCGTGCCCGCCCGCGTAGAGCACCTCCGAGAAGTAGTCCTTCGGCTCGATCCCCGTCTGCAGCAGCGCGCTCATGGGGATGACGTAGCCGGAGGTGGAGCCGAGGTGCGTGAAGGCGAAGCGCTTGTTCTTCAGATCGTCGAGGCCGCGCAGGCCGCTGTCCTTGCGCACCAGGATCACGCTCCAGTAGTACGGCTGACCGCCGCGCTCGCACTTGAGCAGGACCTGCGCGTCAGCCACCTGCTCGGCGGTGATGTAGCCAAGGGGGGAGAGGAAGGCGAAGTCCACCTTGCCCTCCGCGATGGCGCGAATGAGCTGGCTGTAGCTCTCGGCGATGTGCGGCACGCAGCTCAGGCCGCTGCGCTCCTCCAGGAAAGCCGCGAAGGCGTTGGCTTTGAGCCGGATGATGCCGGGATTGTCCCCGCCGTTGAAGCCGATGCGGAAGGGCTTCTCCGGGCTGCCCTCCTGCGCCGCCAGGGGCAAGAAGGTCGCGGTCAGCAGGAGCAGGGCGAGTAGAGTGGAGAGCGGGGCCTTCATGGCTTACCCCCAGGCTGGAGTGAGCATTCATCGTCAGCCTGTCACAGGGTCGCCGGGTTGTCAACTCGCCGCGGCGGCGATTGCCGGCGATGGGTCGGCGGCGCCGTGACTGCGGAGATGCCACGAGGGACGATTACAGCCGGCTGTAAAACTCTCAGCGCAGGAGCGAAGGCAGCACCACGCTGAACTGGGTCCTGCCCTTCGCGCTCCGGTCCCGGAGTCGGTCGCGCACCTCGACCTCGAGGATGTAGCTGTCCTCAGCGAACTCCGCCGCCAAGATGCTCAGCGGGTGCCGCGCCGACTCGCCGCCGTGCCGGTCGGCGAAGGTCGAGCTCAGCTCCGCGTCGACGACGCGCTCGCGGGTCCAGAGCCAGCCGGACTTCACGCGGGGGTGCCGGGGTCGGATGCGGTAGGTGACGGTGTAGTCGTTGAGCCCCTGCGCATCCGTGCCCAGGCCGTAGACCTCGAAGTAGAGCTGGATCTCCCGCTCCGTGGAGTAGGAGCGCAGCGGGTGGGGGTGGACGACCCAGGCGCCCTTGCGGAAGAGGGCGGGTTCCGTGCCCTCCTCCAGCAGCGTGGCGAAGGTGATGTCGCTAAGACTCAGTTCATCCTCCGCGAAGGCCGGCACCTCGACGCGGGAGTTCTCGAAGATCTGCAACCGGCCACTGCGGAGGTCCTCCAGGCGCAGGGCCATGCGGTAGACGCCCGGGCTGAGCAGGTGGACGTCCAGGCCGGGGACCAGGAGCGCCGACTGCGTGTCCTCGATGCTCTCGGCCCGCAGGGGCAGACGCTCCTCGGAGATCGAGGCGCGGCGACCCTCCTCGTCGAAGAAGACGACGCGGCGCAACAGTTCGCCGCGGAAGGTCTGCTCGTCGAAGTCCCACTCGAAGCGCAGGTCGCGGATGCGCAGCTGGTGGCTCAGCTCCACTCGCGTGCGCCCGCGCTCCCCGCGGAAGCAGTCCACCGCGAAGTAGACGTTCTCCAGCGGCGGCGCGCCGAAGTCGTGCGCGTAGGTGTCCTTGCGCTCGCGCCGGTGCTGGAAGTAGGCGCCCTCCATGCGCCGGAAGCGGGGACCCATCAGCTCGGCGATGAGCGCCTGGGACTGCACCTCGAGTGGGTTGACGAGCTCGCCCTCGCTCAGCTGGCGGATGAGACTCTCGTACTGAGCGGGATCCCGCAGGCGGATCTCGTCGAGGATGTGGGTGTCGTCGACGCTGCCGTCCTGCAGGAAGGCGCTCTCCAAACGCCGCCGGACGTCGACCCGCGAGGAGGGGTACTCGTCGAAGGCCTGCTCCCATTCGCCGTCCAGGTTCCAGTCGGAATACGTGGCCCGCATCTCCGGCGCCAGCCAGATCCAGGTCTCGCGCCCCGGATGGTGGCCCCTCTCGTCGAACCAGTCCTCGACCTCGACGGTTTCGTCCGGCGGACCGAAGAGCACGTAATCGCGGCCGCGCAGGTCCAGGCCAAGTGGCGTGCTCGCCGGGTAGCGGCTGCGCGCCGTTTCCAGACGCTTGAAGTGGATCTCCCGGCGCTCGTTGCGCTCGGTAGTCGGCGTCGGGTCCCGCCGCAGCCAGAAGCGCTGCCGCCACTCGGCGAGGGCCTCCGGATCGGCGAGCGCGCGGAGCTCCTGCTCCTCTGCCTTGCTCATGATGGGGCTCAGGTCCACCCAGGCGTAGCGCTGCCACGCCGGCAGGGAGTCTGGCGCCGCGCTTTCATCCGCCCGGAGCGAGGAGGGCGGCGCGAGCGCGAGCAGGAGAGCGAGCAGAGCGAGGCGAAACAGCATCGGCTACCTACTTGAGCAGGGTGAGTTTTCTCGTGGCCCGCCAGTCGCCGGCCTCAATCCGAACCGTATAGACGCCAGATGCCAGGGGCCTGCCGTGCTCGCCCTGGCCCCGCCAGATCCAGTCGTGCCAGCCGGCGGGAAGCAAGCCGAGATCCCGCCTGAGGACCCGGCGACCGTCCGCGGCGTAGACGCACAGGATCACCCGGGAGTCCTGCGGCAGGGCGAAGCGCAGCTTGGTCGCGGGGTTGAAGGGATTGGGCCAGGCGCCCCGCACTGCGAATTCCGTGGGCGCCTGTTCGTCTACGTCCGACACGACGCCCGTGGTTTCGATCTCGTTGGAGAGGCCGCTGCCGTAGCCGTCCACGTCGTGGGCGCTGACCTTATAATAGTAAAGGGTGACGTTGTCGGGGACAGTGTCCGTGTAGGCGGGAAACTCGGCCGGCGCGACGAGCGCGATGCGGGTTTCCGCCGTCGCTTCGAAGTCCGGCAGCGTGTCGCGATAGACGGCGTAGCCGGCCAGGTCTTCCTCCGCGTTTGCGTCCCAGACGAGCCACACGAAGTAGACGCGGTCGCCGCCCACGGGGACGAGCGCCTCCAGGTTCGTGGGGTGGGCCGGCCGCAGGGCGAAGGCGTCAGGACCGCCGAAGGCGCCGATGTCGCTATGGCCGCCGTCGAAGTCGAGGATGGCCGGGTCGCCGGCGTCGATGCACGGCGAGTCGACGAGCAGGCGCAGGTCGCCCGCGGGCCGGTCGGCGTAGAGGGGATCGTCGTGACGGTCGCCGCCGCTCGTGTCGAAGCCGAAGTAGTCGCCCTCGCCGCCGTTGCCGAAGAAGTTGTTGTAGGCAGCCGTAGGCAGCGGGCTGCCGGAGGCGAAGACCGGCGGGCCGCCCGCGCAGTTGGTCACCTGGCAGTTGCGGATGTCTACCGCGCTGCTGGTGAACGCGACGGCACAGCCGGCCAAGGTGCCCGGAACGCCGTCGACCGTGTTGTTCGTGAAGCTGCCGCTCGCGCCGCTGGCGTAGAGGGCGGCGCCCTGCACCGCGACCTCGTCGCCCTGGAACGTGCTGCTCCGGATGTCCAAGCTACCGCCTGCCTCGCAGGAGACGGCCCCGCCGAACAGCGGCGCGGCCGGATCGCCGTTCCCCGTGAACTCCGAGGCGGCGACGTCGAGCTGGCCGTCACTGGAGATCGCCCCGCCACCGGCCGCGGCGCGGTTGTCCTCGAAGCCGCTCATCGACACGATGGCCTGCCCCTCCACGCGGAGGGCGCCGCCCCGGTTGCCGGCCTCGTTCTGGATGAAGCCGCAGTAGTCCAAGGTCGCGCTGCGCCCGGCGGGAACATAGATGGCGCCGCCGTCGTCGTCCGCGCGGTTGCCGGTGAAGTTGAGCAGGTTGCCGTTCAGGTCCGCGTCCCGCAGGTGGATCGCGCCGCCACGCCGCTCGGTGGCCGTCGCGTGTGTGGCCTCGTTGCCTGAGAAGGTGCAGTCGGCCAGGGTGAGCGTGGCGCCGTAGACGCCGAGGCCGCCGCCCGCCACCGCGCGGTTCGACTCGAACCGGCAGCCCGCGAGCGACAGGTCCACTCCCGCCACGAAGAGCCCGCCGCCTACCGAGACGTCCTCGTCGCTCAGGTCCGCGCCGGCGAAGCTGAGGTTGCCGAGCGTCGGCTGGCCGCCCTTCACGAGCATGTTGCCGCCGTAGCGGCCCAGGTCGGGGAAGTAGCCCGCGCCGCCGCCGCCGCCCTCCAGGCGGAAGCCGTCGAAGACACAGGCCGGCGTGATGGCGGCGTCGCTGAACTGCAAGAGCGGCTCGACGCCGTTGCCCGTGAGCACCGAGCGCGTGCCGGCCGGATCGCGGGTTTCGTAGTCCTCGCTCCAAGCGCCCAAGATGGCGACGTCCCGGTCAGGGACCACGCCCGCGGCGGGGCCGCTCGCCAAGGCCTTCATGGCGATGCTGTCGCCCGGGAGCGCGAAGTCGATGGCCTCCTGGAGGTCAGTGAAGTTGTCGGGGAAGGAGAAGAAGCCCCCGCCGCCCAGGGCCTGGAAGGCGTTGACGCGGCCCGCGCCCAGGAGTCCGGCGTAGCTGGGATTGAGGACGTCGATGTCGTCGCAGCTGCCAGTCAGCAGGTCCGTGACTGCCTGGGCGTTCGCCTGGCCGGCGACTCCCCCATAGTAGTGCCAGTAGATCTGACCCACGAGGCCCGCCGTGATGGGGCAGGAGAAGGAGGTGCCGTCGAAGGTACCCAGGCCGCCGCCGACGGCCGTGGTCCGGATGTCGACGCCCGGCGCCGAGACGTCGACCCAGCTGCCGTAGTTCGAGAACCAGGCCTTGATGTCGCCCTGGTCCGTGGCCGCAACGTCGATGCACTGCTCCGTTGTGGCGAGGTAGTAGGGGACGCTCGAGTCGTCGTTGCCGGCGGACACGACCATGATCACGCCGGCGTTCCAGTTCGAGGTCACGGCCTGCGCCAGGCTCGGCGTGTAGCCCGAGGTGAAGCTCAGGCTTACGATCTGCGCGCCTTTCTCTCGCGCGTAGTTGAAGGCGCTGGCCTGGATGGTCGAGTAGGTGATCGCGGTCATGCCGCCCTCGCCGTCCTCCACCGCCCAGGCGATGCGGACCGGCAGGATGCGGGCGCTCCAGCCGATCGACGCGATGCCCGTGCCGTTGTCGGGGATGGCGCTCACGCAGCCCGCGCAAGCCGTGCCGTGGCCCTCGAAGTCGTCGGGGTCGTTGTCGGCCTCGTCGTAGTCCTCACCGGGGTAAGGTCCGCTGCCGACGTCGACGAAGTCCCAGCCACGCCAGTCGTCGTCGTAGCCGTTGCCGTCATCGTCATGGCCCGGGATGCCGCCCACTTCCGACCAGTCGGTGAAGAGGTTGCCCTGGAAATAGGAGGGGCCTGGCCCGGCCAGGTCCGGGTGATCGAGGTCCACGCCCGTGTCGCAGACGGCGACGGTGATCGTGCTGTCGCAGAGGCTATGCCCCCAGGCCCCCTTGGCGCGCAGGGTGCCGACGCCGCCGTGGGTGGCCAGGTAGTACTGCGTGGGGAGGGAGGGGTCGTTCGGCTCGACGATGGCGACCGGCTCGCGGAGGATCTCCTGACGGAGGACCGGCCAGGCGGTGAGCACGCCGGGGTCGGCCATCAGCGCGCGGCAGGCGCGGCGGATGTCGGTCGCGGGAGACACGTGGGCCACGAACCAGCGGTCGCGGAAGTCGCTGAAGCTGCGGCCCGGGGCGAGGGAGCGGAAGAAGAGCCCCTCGAGACGCTCGAGGCCCATCGCCGCCAGGCTCGCATCCAGGGCCGGCAGATCCGTGCGGCCCTGGCGCACGACGCGGCCGGGATCCGCCGGGCTGGCCGCGAGCTGCAGCTCGATCAGGCCGGGGACGACGCGGTCGGCGTGCCGCTCCCAGAGCTCGGCGTAACGGCGGGCGGTGCTCTCGTCGGGATAGGGATGCGGTGCCGCGCCTGCGAGTGCGGGCAGGAGGGACAGCAGGCAGAGTGTCGCGGGGACGATCGCGCAGCGACGTCGCATGGGGACCTCCTGTTCACGCCGCCATCGAGCGGGCTGGCCGGGATGGAGCTTGCCGGCGCGGATCTGCCGGATCCGATCGCGAGGAAGATAACCCAGGGAAGCGGATCCTGGCTAGGACGGGAAGGGTCGCCGAGCCCTTCCGGGCGCCAGTGGGGGCGCCTCCGCGGGAAGCGGGACGGGCACATTGGGCCGGGGCTTTTCGCGTTGACTCGGGTCGAGACCGGTGATATGTTTCGTCGGCTTCTCCAAACCCCATATCCGTCGACCACTTGTGTGTTTCCGAAAGGGAGTTCGTCCATGAAGATGACGACCAACCTGGGCCGCCTCGCCGTCCGCCTACTGGCCATGGCGCTCCTCGTCCTGTTGGCGGTGGCCATCGCGGGCTGCGGGAAGAAGAAGATCGAGAACCCCTACGAGCCGGCCACCCTGAGCCAGGCCATCGGGGGCGAGAGCCTCCACAAGCTCTTCAAGTACGAACTGTCGCAGCCCAAGATCGTGGCCGTGACGAGCAAGATCGCCCTCCTGGCCGACGGCGATCGCATCGAGTTCCTGACGGCCGACGACCTGTCCCTGCTCACCACCGTGGACACGGGCTTCAAGCTGGGCGTGAGGCGCGAGTGGGGCACGACGCCCGAAGTCTACCTCGTGCTCGAGCATGTGATCGACGGACCGGACACCTCCTTCGTCACCGCCGACGAGGCGCCGATCTTCCCGAGCTACCAGAACTTCGCCGCGTTCGACCGCAGCGCCTACACGGGCATCGTGCAGGAGCTCGCCGGCCTGTCCGACAAGGACCGGCTGTCCTTGCTCAAGACCTACGGCAAGCAGGGCAGCAAGGTCTGGCTGGATGGCCAGCTGAGCCGCGCCGAAGCCGGCGGCCAGATGAACTACTTCCTCGAGACCTCCCTCGGCAAGTTCCAGCTCGGGGGCGTCTCTCCGCTCGGCGAGATCTTCCTCAAGGCCGTCCTGGACGAGGGCGGCGCCACGAGCTGCGGCGGGCCGCTGGGCGTGATCAACCGCCGTTCCGTGCAGCGCGACACGGGCATCACCGGTCCGCTGACGCTGGAGTACTTCCAGTTCCAGAACTACCTGGTCACCAACGGCTAATCGCAAGGATCGAGAGCCCCGGCCCAGCAGGGTCGGGGCTTTTCTTGTTTTCAGGGGCCCTAGGCTGTGTTTACACTGCCGCCTGAGGAGGTCAAGGCAGGATGAAGATCGGGCTCATCGGCCTCCCGCTCTGCGGAAAGACGACCGTGTTCAATCTGCTCACGGGCCGCAGCGAGGAGACGGCGGCCTTCGCCGGGGGAAAGTCCGGCGCTCACTTGGCGACCGTGAAGGTCCCCGACGAGCGCGTCGAGCGCCTGGCCGCGATCTTCCAGCCCAAGAAGACGACGCACGCCGAGATCGGCTTCCTCGACCTGGCGGCCATAGAACCCGGGCACGGCGGCATTCCCAGCACGCGGCTGAGCGAGATGCGCAACCTGGACGCGCTGGTGCACGTGCTGCGTCTCTTCGAGTCGGCGGCGCTGCCGGGGGGGGAAGGCAGGTCCGTTCTTTCGCAGGCAAGCGCCCTCGAGCAGGAGTTGATCCTCACAGATCTCCTCGTGATCGAGAAGCGCATGGAGAGGCTGCGCTCGGACATCGGCAAGGGACGCAAGGAGCTGGCACCGGAGCTGGCGCTCATGGAGAAGCTGGCGGCGCTCTTGGAGGAAGAGAAACCGCTGCGCGGCGCCCTACTGAGCGAGCCGGAGGAAACGATCATCCGTGGCTTCCAGCTTCTCTCGCGCCTGCCCATGCTCCTGCTTGCCAACACGGGCGAGTCGCCACCGGAAGACGAGCTATCCGCCCTGGCCGAGATGGCAGACAAAGCGGGACTAGTCTTCCTGGCCATGAACGGGCAGGCCGAGTGGGAGATCGCGCAGCTGCCAGAGGAGGATCGCGCGGCCTTCCTGGCGGACCTCGGCGTGAGCGAGCCGGCGCGCGACCGTTTCCTGCGCGCCTGCTACAAGCTGCTCCGACTCATCTCCTTCTTCACCGTAGGTGAGGAGGAGGTGCGGGTCTGGGCCGTGGAGAGCAACTCCACGGCGCTACGCGCGGCGGGGAAGGTACACAGCGACATGGCGCGGGGCTTCATCCGCGCGGAGGTCATCTCCTGCGGCAGCTTCCTCGCCCTCGGCTCGATGGCCGAGGCCCGCAAGCAGGGCGCGCTGCGCCTGGAGGGCAAGGAGTATCTCGTCCAGGACTGCGACATCGTCACGATCCGTTTCAACGTTTGACAGCCGGGAGCGAACATGAACCACAAGCCGGTAAGCGAGCTCAGTCCGGGCATCGAGATCGACAGCGTCTACATCCTGAAGCGCAAGCTGCTGAAGAAGAACCCCGACGGCAGCCGCTTCGCCCTCTTCCAGTTCAGCGACAACACCGGCGTGCTGGGAGGCATCCTCTGGGAGGGCGCGCAGGAGACCTACAACCGGCTCCAGCAGGGCCGATTCGCCCGCGTCCTCGGCGAGGTACACGAGTATCGCGAGCTCCTGCAGGTGCGGATCCGTCACGTGGAGAACGTCGACGGCTCGCAGTTCGACCTGGCCGAGTTCCTGCCGGTGACGCCCCTGGACCGCGACGAACTCGTCGCTGAATGGAAGGAGCGTCTGGCGGACATCGAAGACGCGCCGCTGCGCAGCCTGCTCACGGACATGCTCGAGGACGAGGAGCTGGGCTGGCGATTTGCCGCGGCGCCGGCCGGCAAGACCTGGCATCACCCCTACGTGGGGGGGCTGCTCGAGCACGTCGTCAAGCTGAGCCGCGTGGTGATGTCGGTCTGCGCGGTCTACCCGGAGCTGGACCGCGACCTGATGCTCGCCGCCTGCTTCCTCCACGACCTGGGCAAGGTGCGGGAGATGGAGTACGAAAAGGCCATCGACTACAGCTCCGAGGGGAAGCTGGTCGGGCACGTGGTGCAAGGCGTGGAGATCCTCGACGAGTTCCTCGTCCGTCACCCGGAAATGCCGCGGGAGACCGTCTACCGCCTGAAGCACCTGATCGTGAGCCACCAGGGGAACTACGAGTACGGCAGCCCCAAGCTGCCCAAGACCCTCGAGGCGATCGTCTTCCATCACATCGACAACATCGATGCACAGATCGACGGCTTCGCCCGCGTCCTCAAGGAGGGACGCGAGACGATGGGCGTGGACAGCAACTGGACCAGCGTGAACAAGCTTCTTGGCCGAAATCTCTACATGGGGGGCCACGAGGAGTGAGCCTGCGGGTCTTCACGATCATCCTCGACGGTCTGGGAGTCGGGGACCTGCCCGACTCGCGGGACTACGGAGACCACGGCTGCAACACCCTGGCCCATCTCGCCGCGGCGGCGGGCGGCGTCTCGCTGCCGGCCCTCGAGGGTCTCGGCCTGGGCAAGGTGCAGCCCTTCGACGGAATGGACGCGGCGCGGCCCCTCAGCGGCGCCTATGGCCGTATGGCCGAGAAGTCGCGGGGCAAGGACAGCACGACCGGGCACTGGGAGCTGGCGGGACTGCTCTCCGACCGTCCCCCTCCTCTTTACCCGGACGGCTTTCCCGACGAGCTGCTGGCGGAGATCAGCGAGCGCAGCGGCTACGAGTTCATCGGGAACGAGGCGGCCTCCGGCACGGAGATCATCGAGCGGCTCGGCGACGAGCACGTGGCCACGGGGCGGCCCATCGCCTACACCTCGGCGGACTCGGTCTTCCAGGTGGCGGCGCACGAAGGCGCAGTTCCCCTGGAGGCGCTCTACGAGCTTTGCCGCAGCGCGAGGGAGATCCTGCGCGGGCCCCACGCGGTGAGCCGCGTGATCGCCAGGCCCTTCGAGGGCGAGTCGGGGGCCTACCGCCGCACGGCCGGCCGCCGCGACTTCTCGCTGGCGCCACCGGGCGAGACGCTGCTGGACGGTCTGCTCGCGGCGGGCGTCCGTGTCATGGGCGTGGGGAAGGTGGTGGACCTCTTTGCGGGCCGCGGCTTCACGGGCACTCTGCCCAGCAAGAGCAACGCGGAGGGCATGGCGGTCTACGACCGGCTCCTGGCCGAGAGCGAGGGGCCCGTCTTCCATCTGCTCAACCTGGTGGACTTCGACATGATCTGGGGACATCGCAGGGACCCGCGCGGCTACGCCGATGCCCTGCGCGACTTCGATGCCTGGCTGGGGCGCTTCCTCGCCCGGCTCGAGCCCGCTGACCGCCTGCTCATCACGGCGGACCACGGCAACGACCCCACGGCGCCCGGCTTCGACCACACGCGCGAGTATGTGCCGATCCTGGTGGCCCGGCCCGGAATGGCGGGGCCTGTCGATCTCGGCACCCGCGACGGTTTCCACGACTTCGCCGCCAGCGTGGCCGAGGGTTTCGGCCTGGAGCCCTTCAGCGGCGGACGCTCCTTCTGGCAACGGATCGAGGAGGGATCCCATGGATGACGCAACACTCGCCGCGCGGGCCCTGGATGCCCGCGAGGCTGCCTACGCGCCGTACTCCGGCTTCCGGGTGGGGGCCGCGCTTCTCTGCGCGGACGGCGAGCTGATCGAGGCCGGCAACCTCGAGAATGCCTCCCTCGGCCTTTCGGTCTGCGCCGAGCGCAACGCGGCGGCGCGAGCGGTCTTCACGGGGCGGCGCGAGTGGCGCCGGCTGGCAATCGCCACGGATGCCGAGGACTTCATCCCCCCCTGCGGCGCCTGTCTCCAGGTGCTGCGCGAGTTCGAGCCCGAGCTGGAGATCCTCCTCGTCCGTGGGGATGGCAGCTTCCGAAAAGCGCGCCTGCCCGAGCTCCTGCCCCAGCCCTTCACCGACTATCCCCGCGGAGCCGGGGACGACCGGGCGGGCGGGCCGTGAGCCTACTGCCGCTGATCCTCGCCAAGCGCGACGGCCGCGCCCTTAGCGCCGAGCAGATCGACGGTTTCGTCGCGGCGCTCAGCCGGGACGAGCTGCCCGACTATCAGATCAGCGCGCTGCTGATGGCGATCTTCTTCCGGGGGATGAGCCGCGAGGAGACGGTCACGCTCACGCGCGCCATGGCCGAATCCGGCGAGATGCACGACTGGGATGGCCTCTCCCGTCCCACGGCGGACAAGCACAGCACCGGGGGCGTGGGCGACAAGCTCTCGCTGATCGTGGCGCCCCTGGCGGCGGCGGTCGGGCTGGCCGTTCCCATGCTCAGCGGGCGGGGGCTCGGATTCACGGGCGGCACCCTGGACAAGCTGGACGCCATTCCGGGCTGGGACGGCACGCTGGGTCACGCGGCCTTCGAGCGGCAGATCAGAGAGCTCGGCTGCGCGATCATCGGCCAGAGCGAGGCGATCGCCCCGGCCGATCGCCGGCTCTACGCGCTGCGCGACGTGACGGGCTGCGTGGAGTCGCTGCCGCTGATCGTCAGCTCCATCCTCAGCAAGAAACTGGCGGCGGGCCCGCGCTCCCTCGTCATCGACCTCAAGGTGGGGCGGGGCGCCTTCATGACCGAGCTCCATCGCGCGCGGGAGCTTGGGCTTGCCCTCCGGGAGACGGCCCTGGCCTTCGGGCGCCGCTCTTCGGTGCTGTTCACGCGCATGGACGCCCCCCTCGGGCGCGTGGTGGGCAACGGTCCGGAGGTCGAGGAGGCGCTGGACGTCCTCGCAGGAAAGGGCCCCGCGGATGTTCGGGACCTGAGCCGCGCCCTCACCCTCGAGATGGCCGTGCTGGCGCGCGAGGATGAGGACAGACCCGCGCTTCTCCGGGAAATCGACGCTGCGCTGGACGGTGAGCAAGCCCTCGAGACCTTCCTCGCCATGGTCGCCGCGCAGGGCGGGCGCCTCGATCGCGACGCTCCGGGATGGGGCCTGCCCGTGGCGCCCCACAGGCTGGGTTTTCGCGCGCGCAGGGACGGCGTGCTCCTGCCGCCGGACGCCCGGCGGGTAGGGGAGCTAGCCGTTGCCCTGGGGGCGGGCCGCAGCGTGGCTACCGACGGGGTGGATCCCACGGCCGGCATCCGCTTCGGGCAGGCCTGGGGGGCTGCCCTTCGCCGTGGGGACGAGGTCGGCGTCGTCGAGGGCCGCGACCGCGCGCGCGTGGAAAGGGCGGCGGCCGCGCTGGAGGAGATCGTCACGCTGGGGGAGGAGCCCACCGGCGAGACGGGGCTCTTCCTCGGCCTCCTGGACGAGCAGGGCTTCCATCCCTATGCGCTCGACGAGGATTGACGAGGACGCTCAGGGCGAAGGCAGCTCTTCCTCGTCCTGGCTGCGGCGATCCAGTTCGCGGAACTCCGCGCCGGCGCCGAGGAAGGTCGTCTCGCCGGGCGAGTGGCGATCGCAGGAGCGCTGGGGCTGTTTGCCCTCGATGAAGACTTCCTGCACGGTCTTCGGGCAGTAGCGGGTGGGGCTGAGCCCCGAGTCCTCGCAGACCGGGATGAGGACGATCCCCTCGGGCACCTCGAAGGGCAGCGGCTCCCGGTCCCGGTGGATGCGCTTCATGATCTCCGTCCAGATGGGGAGCGCCGCGTGCGATCCCTCCATCCACTTGCCCATGGACTTCTTCTCGTCGAAACCCACCCAGACCCCGCAGGCGAAGTGCCGCGAGTAGCCGACGAACCAGGCGTCGAAGTTGTTGTCGGTCGTGCCGGTCTTGCCGGCGGCGGGATGGGTGAAGCCCATCGACCTGGCGCGGATGGCCGTGCCGTTGGTGATCACGCTCTCGAGCATGTTCGTGATGAGGTAGCTCGACTTCGGATCGAGGACCTCCATGCGCTCCGGCTGGTGGCGTTCGAGGGTCTGCCCCCAGCGGTCGACGACGGATTCGAGAGCGAAGGGCCGGCTCCGGATGCCGCCCGCCGCGAGGCTTGCGTAGGCGCTGGTCAGCTCGAGTAGGTTCACCTCCACCGAACCCAGGGCCAGCGAGATGACATTGGGCAGATCGCTCTCGATGCCGAGGCGCCGGGCGAAGTCGATGGTCGTCACGGGCCCCAGGTGCTGCACCAGCTTCACGGCGGGGATGTTGATGGACTTGTTCAGGGCGTGGCGCAGCGTGATCTCACCCAGGAACTTGCCGGAGTGGTTCTTGGGCTTGTAGGGCTTTCGCTGGCCGGGGATGTCGATGACCACCGGCGTGTCCATGATCTTGTCGCTGGGCGCGAGACCGTTCTCGATTGCCGACAAGTAGACGAAGGGCTTGAAGGAACTCCCGGGCTGGCGCGGCGCCTGCACCGCGCGGTTCCACTCGCTGTGCCGGAAATCGCGGCCGCCGACCATGGCCAGGATGGCCCCCGTCTCGGGATCGAGGATGACGACTGCCGCCTGGAGATACTGCTCGGCCGCGGGCACCACCTGGCTCGAGTCCAGGCGAGCGCCGACGCTGGCGTAGGTGTTCTCGTAGCCCATCCGCTCCTCGAGATAGAGCAGGTACTCCTCCATCTCCTCCTCGGCCACGAGCTGGATCTCTGGATCGATGCTGCTGTGCACGGTCAGGCCGTCGCGGTAGAGGCGCTCGCTGCCGTAATGGTTCTCCAGGTAGCGCCGGACGTACTCGAGGTAGTAGCTGCCGCTGCGGCTGGTCTTCTTCTGCGACTCCTTGAGGCCGAGAGGGAGGGCTTTCAGCGAGTCGGCCGCCCTTGCGTCGAGCTTGTCGTTGTCCGCCATCATCTGGAGCCCCAGGTTGCGGCGCTGCGTGGCGCGCTCCGGAAAGCGGATCGGGTCGTAGGCCCAGGGGTATCGGGCCATGCCGATGATGAGGACGGCTTCTTCGACCTTGAGCTCGGAGGCGGGCCGGCCGAAAAGCGCCTGACTGGCCGACTCGACGCCGTAGGCGCCGACCCCGAAGTAGATCTGGTTGAGGTACATGGCCAGGATCTCGTCCTTCGAGTAGGCCCGTTCGATCTTCAGGGTGAGGATCGCCTCCTTGATCTTGCGCTCTATGCGCTGGTCCTTGGTCAGGAAGAGATCCCGCGCGAGCTGTTGGGTCAGGGTGCTTGCGCCCTGCAGCGGGGCCGTGCGGCTGCGGAGTCGGATCCCGATGTCCTTGATGATGACCTTCGGCCAGCGGACGAGGTCCAGGCCCCAATGCTGAAAGAAGCGCCTGTCCTCCACGGAGAGGACGGCGTCGATGAGGTGATCGGGCATCCGCTCCAGCGGGATCGCGACGCGGTTCTCGATGCCATAGGAGCCGTAAACCTCGCCGGTCCGATCGCGTACCTGGGTCTTCAGGCTCTGGGTGATGACCTGAAGGCGGGTGGTGGAGGGAAGATCCCGCGAGAGCCAGACGAGGGTGGCCAGCCCGACGCCGATGCCGAAGGAGGCGAGGCCCGCAATCCAGCGGAGCCAGATCACACCCTTGCGGCGTGTCTTGCGTCGGGGAAGCTGTCTGCGTTCTTTTGCGTTTCGTTTCGACATGGGATGAAGACGTTAGGCGACGTGAAAACCCTTGTCAATGACAGGTGCGTTGCTTAGCGTTGGCGCGCTTTCGGATTCGCCGGATGACCCAAGGCCCAGCGAGGAGACGACATGCTTCCCGCCAAGCAGCAGCTCGCGATCATACAGCAAGGCGCCGACGAGATCCTGCCCCTCGAGGAGCTGGAGCGGAAGCTGGACCGCTCCGTGGCGGAGTCCCGCCCTCTCGTGATCAAGCAAGGATTCGACCCGACTGCGCCGGACATCCACCTCGGACACGCCGTGGGCCTGCGCAAGCTGCGTCAGTTCCAGGACCTCGGCCATCGTGTCGTCTTTCTCATCGGCGATTTCACCGCGCTCATCGGCGATCCCAGCGGCCGCTCGGAGATGCGTCCCTCCATGTGCCGTGAGGAGGTCGAGGCAAACGCCGAGACCTACAAGCAGCAGGTCGGCAGGATCCTCGACCTGGAGAAGCTCGAGATCCGGTTCAACAGCGAGTGGTGCCTGCCGATGAGCTTCCCCGACGTGCTCGGCCTCACCCGGCACTATACGGTGGCGCGGATGCTGGAGCGCGACGACTTCGCCAACCGCTTCCGCGAGAATCGCCCCATCAGCATCATGGAGTTCCTTTATCCACTCATTCAGGGTTACGACTCCGTGGCCCTGGAGGCCGACGTCGAGGTGGGCGGCACGGATCAGAAATTCAACCTGCTCGTCGGGAGGCAGTTCCAGCAGGCCTACGGCCAGGAGCCCCAGGTGATCTTGACGCTGCCGCTGCTCGAGGGCACGGCGGGCGACGGCGAGAAGATGTCCAAGAGCCTCGGCAACTACATCGGCATCCTGGAGGAACCCGGAGAGATCTTCGGCAAGACCATGTCGATCCCCGATGCGCTGCTGCCGAGTTATTTCCGCCTCACGAGCGACCTCCCGCCCGAGGACTACATGCCTGATCTCGATCGGCTCGCGGATGGCGGTGTCAATCCCGTCCATCTCAAGCGCAGGCTGGCTCGCCGGCTCGTCGACCTCTATTGTGGTCCAGGGAAGGGCGAGGAGGCGGAGAGCGCCTTCGATCGGATCTTCGTGCAGAAGGACATCCCCGACGTGATGCCCGAGCGGGTCTTTTCCGTGGGCGACGAGGCCGTCTGGATCGTTCGTCTCCTCCAGGAGGGGGGGCTGGTGTCGAGCGCAAGCGACGCGAGACGCCTGATCAAGCAGGGGGCGGTCGCCGTCGACGGCGTCAAGGTGACGGACGTCGATTTCCAGATCGAGATGAACCAGGCGAGCGAGCGAGTTCTGAAGGTCGGTAAGCGCCGGTTTTTCAAGGTTATCGTGAGCTAGACCGCTTCGCGGTCCGCATGCTTCCTCCGAGTGAAATTGATCCACTCTTTTTTCCTGCAAGCTGTTGACATTCATCCCGACCGGGGATATATTCTCCGTCGCTTTGCTCGTAACGCCAATGGGTTACGGGGAAGCATCATCCTGACTAGTTCATCCGACAAGGTTGACTTGCAGGCGGGAAGGGTCTAAGGTCCTTCACCTGTCCCTTCAGGGGCAAGTACGCTCTTTGAAAACCGAATAGCGCACAACCCGTCCGATTCTGAATTGTAGCCGGCGTGGACTCGGCTTGGTCGAGTTCGTTCCGGTTTCAGCAGACACTGGACAACATGGAGCATCCGCAAGGATGTTCGAAGTGTTCAGCATAGGATTCAAATTCCACAACGGAGAGTTTGATCCTGGCTCAGAA
>CAZVHI010000020.1:26737-56965 GCA_964627205.1 uncultured bacterium | reverse complement strand
TGAGCACCCGGAGACTACGCCATTTTGCTTTCCCACAGAACTCGGGACAGGGCCTGATCCCTCTACGCGGGCCTTGGAGCCCGGAGGTAGAGCCTTCAAGCGGGGATGGAATGCCGCGCTATCGTAGTAGACGCCATTGGTCAGGAAGCTTGCGCAATGTTCGGACTGGGGCTCAAGTCCATGCCGCTCTGCCAGAGTCAGGGCGGAGGCTGAAAACTGATCGGATCCATCCAGGTGATAGAGCGGCGGGATTCCACTCGTATCGAGCTGCCAGTTCTGAAGCTGATCGGATTGTTCGTGCAGAAGAATATGCTGGGACATCTCCCCTTCTTTTCAGCTGTTAGCGACCCGTGACAGAAACGGGCTATAAGCTTTCATCATAGGTCACCAGGTAGCCTAGCGCCTCCCCATCCATGTCATACACCATGATAACCTTCTTCATGTCGCCGGGAAAGCCGGGGGGAACATCCTCGGCGTTGCCCAGGGCCAGGCCAGTCCCGGCCCTGAGCTGCCCCTGGATCTCGAGATCTCCGAGGATCAGATGCTTGCCGTCGCTTTCGATACGGCTGCCGATGAGTGTGTAGCTGCCTGTACCATCATAAATGTACCAAGAGCCTGCCGTACCTTCGACTTGGCACCGGATGAACTCCAACCTGGCAGGCGTCTCCACGCCATTGATCTTCATAGGAAACGAGGTTGCATCGCCGATATTGACTCCTGGAATACGGACAACGACACCATAGTCTTGGGCTTCCCCTCCCACCTGTACAACACTGACATTGGCTAGTCTGGCTTGGAAGGGTGTAATGTAGAGGCTCCGCTTTCCATTCGGCCAACTCGGACTGACTTCCAGTGACTCGATCATCATGCGCTCGGGGAAGACAAACGGTCCGTAGGCTTTCCAGTCGAGGCTGAGCCCGTTCTCCTTCCAGCCCGAGTCCTGGTGGATGAAGCGGCAGTTCTTGATGACGATTCTTCCCCGTAGAGGTGACGGATGGCCCGCTTCGCCGTTGATGACCGTCCACTCACCGGTCTGGGTTACGTGCGGGCGGTTCTGCTCGGTTGCTGTGTGAGCCTGCAGGCATTCGTAGATCTCGTAGTGCCAGTCGCCGTTCTCCTGCCACGCGTCTCGGATCCAGTCGCCGGGGAGGTAGCGCCAGCCTTCCTGCCAGCGTCTGGGATTGCTGTACTGGAATCTCCCGAAATACCAGTAGTAGGGATCCTCCTCCTCATCATCAACCAGGCGCTTCGGAAGTATGACATCGCAGTCCCGGATCGTGACGCTCGCCATGTTGCAGATGCGGAACAAGCCCTCTTTGTAGCCCATGTGGCTGCAGTTGATGATCTCGCAGCCGACAAGGGGATTCTGCCCACCGAAGGCTGCTGTTTCCCCGTCATCCGATTGACTGCCGTTGTCATCCTCGGCGATCTGCACCCCTCCTCCGACGTCGAAGGCTCTCTTCCCTTTCGAGTTGTCGTAATTCTCGGCCCGGCAGTTGATGAAGCGAGTGTAACTGACGCGCGTGTAGAAACCCGAGCTGTTGAAATCCTGGCAGTCGATGAAGTCGATGTAGCGGCCTGCTCCGTGTGGAGCATAGCCCCCTGCGACATTGTCGTAGGCGCGACAATTGTGGACGACCGTCCAGAAGACGCCGCCGATCCAGGACAGGATCTCCGTCTCATCGTTGTCGACGAGGTCCGCGTAGGTCACGTCAATCGTGTGTCGAAGCCCGTGGCCCTCCGTATTGCGGCACTCGCCGTTCGAGGTCGCGCCGCTGAACTGGATGCCGTAGACGCCCCCGTTATCTGAGTCGCGGAGAGTGATGGCCCGCATGACCACACCATCGGCCAGTGGGCGATAGCAGTGCTCGAAGCGGATGTAGGCCGAGTGCTCCGTAGTCAAACCCTCCAGTTTCGTGCCGATCACCCGCGGGTTCTTGCAGTAGCGGAACTTGAGTGTGTAGCTGCCGATGGGACTGCCGTTGCCGCTGTCATCGCTGCGGATCGTTCCGTTCAGGACAGTGGGGCTGATCGCGTTGTAGTGGCGCAGCATGATGCCATCGTTGTTGTCCATGGCCTGCACCGTCGCCTCCGATAGATGGAACACGCCCCCCGTCTCGATCCTCTCCACGAGAAAGGACTGCGCGTAATGGCTGTGGCCGTACTTGTACTGACGGTCGATCCAATTGTAGTCGACGGCTAGGATGATCATGTCCCCCGGATTGAATCCCGGATCCTGCATCTGCAGCTCCTGGGTTCCTGCGGGAATGGGAGTCGGCCAGGGGGAGACAGATCCAGCTTCCTGGCCCCGGAACTGGAAGAGGCCCTTTTCCCAAGTCGTGGCCTTATGCTCGATGACCGCTCCGGACAGATCGATCGTCAGGCTGGCGGTGATGTCGATGTTCCCCTCTATGTGATAAGTCTTTCCGGGTGTGAACCAAACTGTACAGCCTTCATCCACGTTTCCCGCGGCCACTCTTTCCCCCGCGTCCACGGCGGCCTGTACGGCCGCGCGATCGTCGGTCAGACCGTCCCCGATGGCCCCGAAGCTGTCGACCGAAACTGCAAACGGCGTGTCCCGGAGAATCATGGGCACGGAGAGTTGAGTGCCGTCCGGAGTTCCCATCTTCCGATACAGCAGGTCGACGATCGGTTCCCTCGTGTAGAACTCGTATTCTCCCTGCGCATCCGAAATCAACGGCAGAAAGACCGGATTGGCGCCTGCCTCGTCACTGTAGACCGGGATTGTAAACGTCATTCCGGGAAGGTAAGCGAAGACCTGAGCCCCACCCTGTACTGTTCCCGTGCCGTCTCGGGAAATCCCCTTGTGTTATCGCAGCATCGTCCTGTCTCCCCGGTTGGAGCGTCACTAATATTCGCTGAATGGGATGATCGTCGCAGCAAGCCAAGTGAATAGGCTCTGCCATCAATACTGTTCCTAGGCCCGCCCCCCCCAATTTGTCAATAGACGCACAGCAAGAAAGTGGAAAATACTTCGCGCGTAAGGAAAAGATGACGCCCGGGGAGGGCGACCAGCATATCGGGAAGGGTGGGGGCTAAGCCCCTGATACGCGCTCTTTCAGGGAGTATCGGGGTCGCGCGGCTGCTCGGAGAGGATCTCGTAGTAGTTCGGGGCGTCCTTGCGGGAGACGTTGCCGGCGGGCAGCTCGCGCACTTCCAGCTCGATCTCGCGTTGCGGGAAGCACAGCGTGATGCGCTCCCCCGGCCGGACCGCGTGGCTCTCCTTCACCGCGCAGCCGTCCAGCAGGATCTTGCCGCTCTTACAGCCGCTCTTGGCCTGGCTGCGGCTCTTGAGGAGACAGACCTTGCTCAGCCAGACGTCCAGCCTCACGGCCCCTCCCCGAGCCCCGCGATCTCGTCCAGGGCAGGCAGCTCGCGGCGCTGGACGATCACCTCGCCCTCGAGCGTCTCCACGTAGGCGTCCAGGGCCTCGCTGCGCTTGCGCATGACGAGCTCGACGCGCAGGTCCTCGGAGATTTCCTCGAAGCGGTAGGGCCGCGGCTCCTCGCGCTCCACGAGGCGCACGATCTGGAAGCCGCGCCCGCCCGGGAACACGCCCGAGAACTCGCCCGGATCGAGCACCTCGACGATGCCGCGGTAGCGCTCCTCGAGCTGCTCCTCCGGGATCAGCGGCAGGAGGCCGCCGCTCGCTTTCGTGCCGCCGTCGTCGCTGTACTCGGCGACGATGGCATCCCAGTCCTCGCCGTCAACAAGTCGGGACCAGGCCTCGCGCGCGCGGTCGCGCGCCCGCCGCCGGCCCTCCTCGTCCATGGCCAGCGCGACGAAGATCTGCCGGAAGCGCACCTGCCCGCCCGAGCGCTCCTCGAGCTTCAGGATGTGCAGACCCCCCTCGCTGACCACGTCGTCGCGCAGGTCGCCGGGAGACATCATCGACAGCGCCTGCTGCAGCTCGGGCACCGCCAGGTCCTCCAGGCTGAACCAGCCGACGTCCCCGCCGCGCGCGGCGGCAGGGCCCTCGCTGATCTCGCGCGCCACGTCGCCGAAGTCCTCCCCCGCCGCCAGGCGCTCGCGCGCCCGGCCCAGCTTCGCCTGGCTCGCCGCCAGCTCTGCGGGATCCGCCTGCGGCAGCAGCAGGATGTGGGCGAGCAACACCGCGCGTGGACGCGGCGGGATGACCTCCGGCCGACCCTTGTTCTCCTCGAAGAAGGCGAGCAGCTCCTCGTCGCCCACCTGCACCTCGTAGGAAATCCGTTCCAGGATGCGCTGGACCAGGAGCTGGTCCCGCATGGGCTCGGACAGCTTCTTGCGCAGCTCGCGCAGGGTCAGGCCCTCGCGCTCCAGTTCGCGCTCGAATCGCGCCTCGCCGCCAGCCTGCTGGACCAGGCGATCGACGTGCTGGTCCATGGCCTGCTCCAGCTCCTCCTCGCCCACCTGCACCTCGTCCCGCCGCGCCTTGGCGATGAGCACCTTCTCGCGGATCCGGTTCTCGAGGGACTCGTTCAGGATCTGACGCTGCTCCTCCGGCCGCGGCAGACTCCCCGCCTGCCGGGCGTAGAGCTGGAGATCGGAGAGCAGGTCGCTCAGCAGGATGATCTCGTCGTCCACGGAGGCGACGATCTGGTCGAGCAACTGCCCCTGCGGCTCGGCAGCGGGAGTCTCTCCCGCTGCCTCCTGGGACCATGACGCGGCGGGTCCCGTGCAGAGCAGGAGCGCCGCGAGGCTCAGGGCCGCGGCTCCCGCGGCCAGGCGGTGGGAATCTCGCGCTACTTGGGCGGACATGTCTGCTGCCCCTCCTATCGGCTTTCTTCGGCCCCGGACGTGAACTCGTCGGCCCGCAGGCGCTCGTCGAGCTGGGGATGGTAGGTGATCGGATGGATCTCGCGGAGCTCCGCGAGATAGTCGGCGTAGACCCGGCGCCTGCGCTCCATGGTCAGGTAGCGCAGGATCTCGTCCCGGACCTCCTGGAGGTCCAGTGCGTTCTCGGCCTGGCGCTTCTCCCGGAACTGGATGATGGTCCAGCCCCAGGCCGTCTCGAAGGGCGTCGAGATCTCCTGGGGCTTCATCTTGATGATGCGCTCCTCGACCTCCGGCGGCATCGCCCCCTTGGCGAGCCAGCCCATGTCGCCGCCCACACGGGCGGAGCTGGACAGGGAATTCTTCTCCGCGGCCCGGGTGAAGGAGATGCGCTTGGAGTTCAGGCGCCCGCACAGATCCTCGGCCTCCTGCTGGTTGTGCACGACGATCTCGCGATAGCGGTACTCTGAGGAGTACTCGTCCAGGTGCTCCGCGTAGTAGTCGGCGATCTCCGGCTCGGTCACCAGCACGCGCTCCTCGAGCACGCGCTGCAGCAGGTGATTTGCGACGAACTCGCGCCGGTACTGGCGCAGTCGCATCTCGAGCTCGGGATCCTCCATCAAGCCGCGAGCCTCGGCGGCGAGGCAGAGCAGCTCGGTGTCGACCCAGCGGTCCAGGAAGTCGCGCTTCTCCTCGGCGGTGAGGAGTCCGCTGAACTCGGCGGGGATCTGGCTTCCGAACTCCTTCTCGGAGAGGGCGTGCGCGCCGACGCGGACCAGGTACTCCAGGGGCGCGGCCTCCCCCTCCAGCCGGTCGGCCGGGACCTTGCCCTGCTCCCGCTCCCCGCCGCCGCAGCCGGCGACCAGGAGCAGGGGGATCAGGCACGCCGCGAATGGGATCCGCCTGTTCATCGGTCTAGAAGTTGACGGCTTTCGGCGTGGGATCGGGGCCCTTCTCGGCCTTCCTCAGGACCTTCTCGTCGATCACGATCTCCGCGCCCAGACGCCACTCGGTGAGCAGGGAGTCGAGGCGCTCGTTCGAGAGCATCTCCCGCACGTCCTTGGTGAGCTTCTCTCTCGTCTCCTCGAAGTCCATCAGGCGTTTCGGTCGCCTGTCCGTGAGCTGCATGATCCCCCAGTAGCCCTTGTAATAGAACGGCGTCGTGAACTCGCCGATCTCCGCGAGCTTCTGGACGTGGGCGATGGCCGGGTTCTGGGGCGAGAGTGTGGAGTCCGCGGTGAAGTAGTCGGTGTGCCACTGCCGGGTGTACACGATCGAGTAGACCGCCCCCACCGAGTCCACGTCGGTGCCCGCCTGCAGTTCGCGGTAGGCCTCCTGGATCTTCTCCTCCTCGGGGTTGACGACCTGCTTGCAGCGCACCTGCTCGCGGAGCGTGTACATCAACGGATTCTCGTGATACCAATCGAGCAGCTTCTCCTCGGTGACCTGGACCTCCCGGTCCACGACCGCCCGGCGGACGGCGCCAATGCAGGACTGCTCCTCGAACTCCTTCATGATCATGATGAGCTCCGGGTCCTTGTCGAGGCCGATGGCGATGGCCTCCCTGGGCATCAGGTTGCCCACCACGCTCTTGTGGACCCAGTTGTACACCCCCTGCCTCCGCGCCGACTTCATGGGCCGGGCGAAGGGATGCAGGCGGTCGTACTCGTCGGAGAAGTCCTTCAGCGTGAAGGACTCGCCCTCCAGCTCGTAGAGCGCCACGCCCAGATCCTCCTCGCTGAACTTGAGGATGGGCTTCTCCTGCTCCGTCGTCCGCGATTCGCGCATCTGCGTTGGCGTCATGTCGTCGGGCATGAGTTCCACGATGGTCTCCGCCGCGTCCCAGTTGAATTCGAAGTCGTACTTGTTCAGCACGTTCTGCGCGTGCGCGGCGCCGATCTCCCGCATGGAGCGAATGTTCAGGCGGTTCTCGATCGAGGCGCGCACCGTCACGTACTCGTCGGGCTCCTCCTTCTCGATCTCGTCCACCGTGAAGACGCTCCAACCGAAGGGCGTCTTCACTGGATCGCTGATGTCGCCTTTCTCCATGTTGAAGAGCGTCTCTTCGACGGCCTTGATGTTGTCGCCGAATTTGATCCAGCCCAGCTCGCCGCCGGAGAAGCGGTCCTGGTGGGTGGAGAACTGGAGGATCGCCTCGTGAAAGCTCAGCTCCCCGGCTCGGAGACGCTCGGCGATCCCCTTCCCCTCCTCCTCCGTGTCGATGTCGATGTGCCGCGTCTTGGCCCGGAAGCCGAGGTACTGGTAGTGCGCCAGCAGATCGTCCTCCGTGAACTCGGGCATCTTGCCCATGACCTGACGGTTCTTGAGCAGCTCGATCAGGCGGTAGTTCTTCTGGCCCTCGTAGGCCTCGACGTAGCTGGGGTCGTCGACGAACTTCCGCTTGAATGCCTGATCGACGATCAGCTCCTTGTTGATGATCACATCGAGCACCGCGTGGCGGATCGAGTCCGTCCGCGCCGAGTTGTCGGGGTCGGGCTCGAAGGCGGGATCGTTCAGGGCCAGCTTGGCCCACTTGGCCTCCAGGTAACCCAGGGTCAGGGGTTCGCCGTTGAAGGTCGCCACCACGTCGTCCGGGCTCTTGCCGCCGCAGCCCGGGAGTAGCAGGCCCGCGCCGAGCGCGACCGTTGCCAGGACGAAGGCAGCCCGCAGGATAGCCTTGGCCATCGAATACCTCGCTTGCGTTGGGATCGCTGGGAACCGGGACGGCAGCCCCTTGGACCGCCGCGATCCTGCCATGGAATGGCAGTCTCCTAAGCTAGCCAGTGTCAGACACTTGAGACCAAATGGGTAGCACAGCCCTCCATCAACTTCAACAGATTTCGGGTCCGTTCCAGTGCCCCGCCCTCGTCACCGCGTATCTCGATGACCAGGGGAGCCGAACCTCGGAAGAGTATATGTCGTCCGAAGGCCTCCGCCAAGCGGGCCAGGTCACGTTTTCCAAGGGTCGCCCCCTCCTGAAGCTCGAGGCGGCAGCCCTCGCCGAGGTCCACGCGGGCGACGCCGGCCGCCTGCGCGAGGATCTTCAGGTCCAGCAGGAGGAAGAGATTCTCGACCGGCCCCGGCGGCTCGCCGAAACGGTCGTGGATCTCGCGCCGCAGCTCGGCGGCTGCCTCCTGCCGGTCCACGTGTCCCATCTTCCGGTACAGCGCCATCTTCTGCTCCGGATCCGGCACGTAGTCGTCGGGAATGTAGGCTCGCAGCTTCGACTCGATGCGGACGTCCTGGCTGTAGCTCTTGCCCTCGCGGATCTCCCGCACCGCCTGGGCCACGAGTCGCATGTAGAGGTCGAATCCCACCGCCGCCATGTGCCCGTGCTGCTGCGAGCCGAGCATGTTGCCCGCGCCACGAATCTCCAGGTCGCGCAGGGCCAGCTTGTAACCGCTTCCCAGCTCGTCGTGTTCCACGAGAGCCTCCAGACGGCGCCGGCTGTCGTCCGTGATGCTGCGGTCGTGGGGGATCATGAGGGAGGCGTAGGCCCGCTGCCGGCTGCGCCCGACGCGGCCGCGAAGCTGGTGAAGCTGCGCCACGCCGAAGCGGTCCGCGCGGTTGATGAGGATCGTGTTCACGCGCGGGATGTCCAGGCCCGATTCGATGATCATCGTGCTGACCAGGACGTCGTACTCCCCCTCGATGAAGTCGACCATCACGCCCTCGAGCTTCTTCTCCGGCATCTGCCCGTGCCCGATGACGATGCGCGCCTCGGGGAGCTGATCGGAGAGGAAGGCCGCCATCGCCTCGATCGTCTCCACGCGGTTGTGCACGAAGTACACCTGCCCGCCGCGGTCCAGCTCGCGCAGGATCGTCTCGCGCATGACCTCTTCGTCGAAGGGGACGATCTCCGTGTGCACGGGCAGGCGGTCGAGCGGCGGGGTCCGGATCAACGAGACGTCCCGGATGCCGCCGAGCGCCATGTGCAGCGTGCGCGGGATGGGTGTCGCGGTCAGGGTGAGCACGTCCACGGCGGCGCGGGCGCGCTTGAGCTTCTCCTTGGCCGCGACGCCGAAGCGGTGCTCCTCGTCGATCACAAGCAGGCCCAGGTCCTTGAAGCGGACGTCCTTGGACAGGAGGCGGTGCGTGCCGATGATCACGTCCACCTCGCCGCTCGCCAGCGCCGCCAGCGACTCCTTGATCTGCTTGCTGTTGCGGAAGCGGCTGACCATGTCGATGCGAACAGGGTAGTCGCGCAGACGCTCGCCGAAGGTGTGGAAGTGCTGCTGCGCGAGGATCGTGGTGGGAACGAGGATGGCCGCCTGCTTGCCCGCCTGCACGGCCTTGAAGGCTGCGCGGATCGCGACCTCGGTCTTGCCGAAGCCCACGTCGCCGCAGATGAGGCGGTCCATGGACCGGCCCTTCATCATGTCGCCCTTGGTCTCCTCGCTCGCCTGGGCCTGGTCGGGCGTGTCCTGGTAGAGGAAGCTCGCCTCGAGCTCCTTCTGCCAGGGCGTGTCAGGCGGAAAAGCGTGGCCGGGGTTGGCCTCGCGCCGGGCATAGAGCTGCAGCAGGTCGGCGGCCATCTCGCGCACCGCCTTCTCGGCACGCTTGCGCGTGCGGACCCAGGCCTTCTCGCCGAGGCGGTTCAGCCGCGGGGTCGCGTCCCCCTCGCTGGCGTACTTCTCCACGAGGTGGATCTGCTCCACGGGCACGTAGAGCTGCTGCTCGTCGGCGTAGCTCAGGTGCAGGACCTCGCGTTCCTCGCCGAGCACCTCGATCCTCTTGATGCCCTGATAGCGCGCGATGCCGTGCTGGATGTGCACCACGAAGTCGCCCTGACGGAGTGTCGCGCGGTCGCGGATGGGACCCGCGCCGCGGTAGAGGCGACGCCGGCGGCGGAGGCGCTTGTAGCGGTCGAAGATCTCGTGGTCGGTGTAGACGGCGATGCGCTCGTCGGGCAGCACGAAGCCATGCTGCAGGTCACCCACGGGAAGGTGCAGGCCGCTCTCGTGCTCCGCGAGGATGTCGCCGAGGCGGTCGGCCTGTCCCTTGTTGTCGCAGTAGATCCAGATGCGGTGGCCGCTTTCCGCCAGCTCGCCGAGGTCGTCACGCAGGGCCTTCATGCTGCTCCCGAAGGACGGCTGGCTCTTGCAGAGCAGCTTGACGACCGGCGCGCGCGGGCTGGCCATGGCCTCGGCGAGCTCGTCCTCGATCGTGAGAAGCTCCGGGGCGTCAAGCAGCGCGCCCAGGTCCTCGCGTCCCAGGTAGCTGCTCTCCCAGGCGGGCAGGTGCTCGTCGTTGGCGTTGCCCTTCTCGTGGCGGCGCTGCACCTCGTCGGCCATGTGCTCCCAGCGCTCGCGGAAGGCGCCCTCGTCCACGAGGATCGTGCGATGACCCCGCGCGAGGTAGCGCGCGAGCGGCACCTCGTCGACGAAGTAGGCGCTGTAGCGCTCGATCCCCTCGAAGGCGACGCCCTCGAGGAAGCTCGCAGCAAGGTCCTCGACGAGCACGGAGTCCGGCGGATGGATGCCGCGCAGCTCGCGCACGGCGCGGCGGCGCTCGTCTTCACCGAGGAGCATCTGCGTGCAGGGCAGCACGCGCGCCTGGTCCACGCGGCCCGTCGAGCGCTGGTTGGAGGGGTCGAAGCGGCGCAGGCTCTCCAGGGTGTCGCCGAAGAACTCGAGGCGGTGGGGCTCCTCGCTGGTGGGCGTGAACAGGTCCACGATGCCGCCCTTGACGGCGAAGTCGCCGGGTTCCTCCACGAGCCCCACCTGACGGTAACCGAGCGCGTGCAGGCGCTCGGCGAAGTCGTCCAGGTCCAGCTCGAGGCCTTTCGTCAGCGTGAAGCGGCAGGCAAGGAGCTTCTCGGGCGGCAGCACCTTGCGCATCCATGCGCGCGCGCTCGTCACAAGGAAGCGCACCCTGCCTTCCACCAGCGCCTCGAGCACCTCCACGCGCCGCGACACGAGATGGTGATCGGCGTTGTGGCTGTCAAAGGGCAGGATCTCCAGCTCGGGGAAGTGCTCCACGCCCGTCGCGCCGAAGCTGCGCAGGTCTTCCGCCAGACCCTCGGCCTCATTCGACTGCGCCGTCAGGATCACCCAGGGTGCGGCGCGCGCGCGGGCCCGAGCGTCGGCTCCCGCGCCGGCGTCGCCGCCGCTCCCGGACGCGCCGTTCGCATCTCCGCTACCGCCGCCGCCCCGTTCCGCGAGCGCACGCTCCAGGCGGGCGAGCAGCAGCGGCAGGCTCGAGCCCTTGAGCCCCGTCAACGTGCGCCGCGCCGGCCCGCGCACCAGCTCCTCCACCAGCGCGGCGGCCTCTCCGGTCAGCGGTCCTAGCTCGTCGATCAGCGCCATACTGTTCCCCGTTCCTCGCGCGCCGATTTGCCACGTGGAAAAAGCGCCGGCCGCGCCATGCATTTCGCTCTCCAAGCCCGTGGCTACGTGGCAGCAACCCGGGTCGCACCGGACCTCAAGCACAGCTCCGGTCGAAACAAACACAGCTAGCCCCGGCCGGCCGAAACCGGGGGGCTTGCTCTCCTTCATGTCAGGCGCGGCGACGGCCGCGGCCGCTCTTGCCGCCGCAGCGTCCCATCGGCCGCCGCGCCACGCGGGAAGCTAGCAGCGCGCCGCGATCCGGTCAACCCGGATGGGCGGCGTCCGCACTCACAAAGCCTCCCGGCTCTTCACCCACGAGCCCGCGCTCGTGCAGGAGCCGGTGGCAGGCCGAGCAGAGCGTGACCAGGTTCTCCGGCCGGTTGCTCCCGCCACGCGCTCGCGGCAGCACATGGTGCAGTTCCAAGAAGCGCGTACGGCCGCAGCCCTTGGCCCGGCAACGGTGCTCGTCGCGCGCAAGCACGGCCCGGCGAGTGGCCGGCGGGATTGTGCTGCGACTTCGCTTCCCCGGCTCCAGCACCCGCGCGTCGCACTCCGCGGCCGCGACCGCCGCCGCACCCAGCGGAAGGAGTCCGCGCGAGGTCTGAACCCCTACACCGCCACAGCTCTCGCACTTGTAAAGGACGATCTGCCTCGGACTCACCGTTTTGCTACGTGGCAAATCCCGCGCGCCTTCCTCGCGCGACTCCTCGGCCTGCTCGACCGCCATGTTCAGCGCGCTCAGGATCAGCTCTTCCCTACTGCCCATCGCATCTTTCTTCTGCATGGATTCGAGCAGGACTTCGAGACGCGCGAACTGCTCGGGCGTGAAGCTCAAGCTCAGCTTCACCGGCAGCTCGGCCACCGCGCGATCGCGCACACGACGCTGAGCCGGGTCGTCGAGCAGGGTCGCCTGCGATACCGGCTTCTCCCTCCGCGCACTCCTCACCGCCATGACCTTACGCTCCAGCTCCCGGCTGCTGCTCGCCTTCGCCTCGCGGATCCAGCGCTCTTCGCTCCCCCTCGTCGCGACCTTGCTCAGTTCGCGCGCTTTGGTCCAGGAGAGCTCGCCTTTCGATACCGCGCCCTTTAGCTTCTGCAAGCGCGAAAACGACTCGGCCAGACGCAGGAACTGGTAGGTCTTGTTGCGGGAGAAGCCAAGCGCCAGCTCAGCGTACTGGAAGATGGACGAGTGGCCAAGCTCGCGATAGAGCCGCCGCTCCTGGATCTCGGCGAAAATCAACACCGCGCTCTTCTCCGCGCGCCTCAGCTCAGCGAGCGCCTCCTGCAGGCGCACGTGCAGCTCGCGCGCGGACAGACCGCCACACGGATCGGACATGTTCGAGACTCCTGGATATGCACTGCGGGAGGCGGAAGGGATATCCAAAAGGTAATACATCACAGGGCCCGATGCAAGGACTAACTTATTTTATTACAATCGATTTCGCTGATGTATAGGTACGGTTCTTGCCTGTGAACTTGCGTAGTTTCCTCTGATATCTCCGGCTTGAATCTAGATCCAGCATGTTTTATTGAGAGGAGACTCGAGCTTTGAGATGCACCCTCTCCCTCCCGCGCTCAGCGGCCACTTCAGCTCGGGATGTCATCCGTGCAGCGGCGCGCGGCGACTTTTGCCACGTGGCAAATCCCCCTTGCGTGCCTGCCACCTTCGACATGCCGAACGAGATCTCCTTTCCTTGACACTCCCTCGCTCACGCCGATAGGCTGCGCCAAATCCCAGCGAGGAGGAGACGGATGGACCAACAGCGCGGGCAGTGGAGCGGCCGCCTCGGCTTCGTCCTGGCCGCGGCGGGCAGCGCCGTGGGTCTGGGCAATCTCTGGAAGTTCCCCTACATCACCCTCGAGAACGACGGTGGCGCCTTCGTGCTGGTCTACATCGCGGCGGTGATCCTGGTGGGCGTGCCGATCATGATGGCCGAGATCCTCCTGGGCCGCCGCGCACAGAAGGACCCCGTCGGCACCTTCCGCACCCTCTCCGCGGGCAAGCCGGGCGAGAAGCTGTGGCCGGGAGTCGGCGTGCTCGGCGTGATCACGGGCTTCGTCATCCTCTCCTACTATAGTGTCGTGGCCGGCTGGACCATCCGCTACATCATCATGGCGCTCTCCGGCCAGCTCGGCGAGCTGGCCCACCATCCCGGCGCCCTGGAAACCTGGTTCGGCGAGTTCCTCTCGAGCAATACACAGCAAACCTTCTACTACACGCTCTTCATGGCGGCCACCATCGGCGTGGTCTACTTCGGCGTGAAGAACGGCATCGAGCGCGCCGCCAAGATCCTCGTGCCCATCCTCTTCCTCATCCTCGTGGTGCTGGTCATCTACTCCACCACGACCGAGGGCTTCCGGCGGGCGATCGCCTTCCTCTTCCGCCCCAACTTCGGTGATCTGACGCGCGGCGGCGTTCTGGAAGCGCTGGGGCACAGCTTCTTCACGCTGAGCCTGGGCATGGGCGCCATGCTCACCTACGGCAGCTACATGAGAAAGAGCGATTCCGTCCCCAAGGCGGCGATCACGATCAGCCTCCTGGACACGGCGATCGCCATCATGGCCTGCATCATCATGTTCTCGATCATCTTCAGCTTCGATTTCGAGACGAGCAAGAGCGCCACGATCCTGTTTACGACGCTGCCCACGGTCTTCTTCAAGCTGCCCGGCGGCGGCGTGGTCAGCGCCATCTTCTACATGCTGGTCGCCTTCGCGGCGCTGACCAGCACCATCAGCCTGATGGAGGTCATCTCCAGCTTCGCCATCGACGAGCTCAAGTGGAGTCGGCGACGCGCCGTACTCACCATGGGCGGCGCCACCTTCGTCTTCGGAATCCTCAGCGCGCTGAGCATGGACGGGACGAACGTCTTTGGCAAAATCAACCTCATCGGGCGCGAATCCACGCAGGGCGTCTTCGGCACCCTCGACTACCTGGCCGCCAACTGGCTCCTGCCCGTGGGCGGATTCCTCATCGCGCTGTTCACCGGCTGGGCCCTCGGCCGCAAGGAGACGCAGGCGGAGCTCGAGGAGGGTCACGGAGAAATGGGCACCTACTCCGGCTGGCGCTTCCTGATCCGCTTCGCGGCGCCCTTGGCCGTGGGCGCGATCATCATCAGCGTCATCCTCGGCGCCGAGTACCAGTAGCCTGGCGAAGCCGCGGCGTGACAGCGCCGGCGGCAGCGGCAGCGCCGCCAAGAGCGCGACGCACCCAGCGGAGGCAATTCCGTGACACCCGGCGGCATCCTACGGCGGCTCTTCTCCTCGGCCTTCTTCATGGACGCCGGCTTCTTCCTCGTGCTGGCGGCCATCCCCTACAAGGTGCTCTCCCTGGGCGGCGGTCCCGTCATGCTCGGCCTGGTGCCCGCCGTCAGCTCGCTGAGCTACATCTTCCTGACCCTCGCCACGGGCCGCCTCAGCGACCACATCGGCCGCTACCGCCTCACACGCTACGGCAACCTCGCCTTCGTGGCCTTCAGCGCGCTGGCCTTCCAGGCCCCGACGCTCCCCCGCTTCCTGCTCGTGATGCCGCTGCTCGGCCTCGGCGCCTCGCTCTACTGGCCCGTGATCCAGGCCGCCGTCGGCGACCTGTCCGGCGGACGGAAAACCTTGGAAAGGAACATCGGCCGCTTCAACGTGTCCTGGAGCGCAGGCAAGACGCTCGGCTACATCGCCGGCGGCATGCTGCTCGCCCACTACGACTTCCGCAGCACCTTCCTCGCTGGCATCGGCTTCGCCGCCCTGTCCTTCTTCGCCCTACCGCGGGAGGAGAACCTGCCCGACGAGCTGAGGCATGCCCACCGCAATGATGCCGCGGAATCCCGCGCACAAGACAACCGCGTCCTCCCGGATGACCGCGCGCCGTTCGACGAGGAAGAGGCTCCCGCCCCGAGCCCGGCCGAGCGCGCCACCTTCCGCCGCATGGCCTGGCTGGCCAACGCCGCTGCCTTCGGCGCGGGCGGCGTGCTGAATCACCAGCTGCCGAAGTGGTTTCAGAGCGCCGCCTGGGACGAGGATCTCTTCGGCCTCTTCCTCGGCGGCACCTTCTTCTTCCAGACCCTGGTCCTGCTCCTGCTCGCCGGCCGCGTGCGCTTCACCTACTCGCTCCGGCGCCTGCTACTGCCACAGGTTCTCGCGGGCGCCGCGCTGCTGGCGATCCCGGCCCTGCCGAGCTTCGTCCTGCTGCTCGCGCTCGCGCCCCTGCTGGGCGCGAGCTTCGGCGTCTGCTACGCGGCGAGCATCTTCTACAGCCTGCACACAGATGTAGGGAAGGGGCGCAACACGGGTATCCACGAGTCGCTGATCGGCGCGGGGATCTTTCTTCTGCCTCTGCTCGGGGGATTCGCCGCCCGCTTCAGCGGAAGGCTCGGCGCGCCCTATCTCCTGGCCGGCACCGCCGTGCTGATCGCGGCCGCGCTGCAGTACGTCTGGTGGCGCCGCGGGCGGGCCTAGGCCTCGGCGCTGGCGCGCAGCGCGTCCTTCAACGCGACGAGATCCGGCACGTTGTTCGCCGACCGGCGGGGCGCCTCGGTCACGGTCGACCCGAGGAGCAGCTTCAGCTCCCTCCCCGCCGACGTCTTCAGCTCCACCCGCAGGCTGGCGCTCCGCTCGGCGTCCTGGTTCTCGATCTGCACGAGCCCCACCTGCCCCGTGGAGACCTCCACCCAGGACAGCTCGGAGAGCAGCGGGACGAGCAGCCAGCCGCCCGCCGTCCGGTAGAAGATAACCAGCTCGCCCTCCGGCACGCCTTCGAAGCCTTGGCGGTGAAAGGCGCGGTGCTCGCCCTCGATGGTCTGGCCCGTCGCCTGGGCGATGCGCACGCGCAGGTCCCGTAGGGCCTCCTCCCCGCGGCGGCCGAGCCGGGCGAGGTAGAGACCGAAGAGGTAGGAGACGACGGCGAGGACGGTGGCCAGCGCGCCGAGGACGTTGACCAGAATGGTATCCGCCGCCCCGAACAGGAGCAGCCCCGCGAGGACAAGGCAGAGGACGGCGAGCAGATAGAGACGGCCGGGCGTCATGGCCGCAGCGTCGCATCGGAGGGGGCGATCGTCAAGACATTCGGGTCGCGGCCCCCTCGCGCTGCGCGACCCAGAGCTCGAGCGCCATGACGAGGGCGGCGAGGATCAGGAGCGGCCGGGCGATCTCCCGCCCGAAACGTCCCGCGTGCAGGGCGCTTGCCAGGGTCTCGTCGGGGGCGATCACCGTCAGGCCGGGCAGGGCCAGGGCCGCGGGCAGGCTATCGGGCGGCAGCGGCGCGAGCTTGCCCTCGGCCGGCGGCACACGCACGGCGGCGAGACCCAGCGGTTCGCCGCCGCGGGTCTGCAGGCGGTAGAAGCCGGCCCGGTCCGTACGATCGAGCACGGCCCGCGGCGGGAATCGGCTCGCGTCCACGCGCAGCGGCAGGACACGATCGCCGGGAGCCAGGACCTGCAGGTCCTCCTCCCGTTCGGACCGGGCCTCGAGCGGCCAGCTCAGGCCCTCGCCCACCTCCGCCCAGACGGGCTGCTGCGTGCCCGCGGTCTCCTGCGCGAGCTCCTGGACCAGCGGCAGGAACATGGAGGAGTAGGGCAGCTCGCCGCCCGCGGGTCCCGCCTCGAAGAGCAGCAGGCGCACGCGCCCCGCGCCGTGGCGCCAGGCGAGCAGGGCGGGCGCCCCGCTTCGGAAGCGGATCAGCGCTTCTCGGTCGCCCGACCGGCAATGGAATACGCGCCAAAGCGGCTGGTCGGCGAGGACCCGCCGGTGCTCCTCGTCGAAGTCCGCGAAGAGGGGGTGGGTCGGATCCAGCTCGGCGAGGCGACCGGTCACTCCCTCGGCCTTCATCAGGGAGCGGGGACCGCCCAGGCGGGGCATGAGGTGGCGGGCCAGGTCAGCGAGGCCGTCTTCGGCGGGACCGACGACCAGGCCGCCGCCACCCGCGACGAAGTCCGCCAGCAGCTCCGCCTGCGTCTCCCCCAGCCCCTCGCCGCCCGCGAGAACGACCAGGTGCCGCCCCTCCAGGGACGCGGAGGACAGGCGCTGCAGTGGAGAGGTCTCCAGGTGCAGTGACATGTCGTCCGCGCGCGCGCCGCGGTAGGGGTCGAGGGCGCGGGCCAGGTGCCCCGCCAGGCTGATGCGCCCTTCCGCTCCGCCAGCGGTCGCGTCGCCTTCCGGCGGAGCGATGAGCAAGACGCTCAGGCGCGAGGCGACGGCCAGGCTGAAGGGCAGCTCGTCGTCCAGCGGGAAGCGGTCGCGCCGCTTGCGCCACAGGCCGGGCACCGGCCCTCGCTCCTCCAGGCTGACGTTTAGCTCGCGCCACGCTGGCTTGCCGGCACCGGGTGCCATCTGTATGCTGCCGCGGTGTCGTCCGGCCAGCTCGAGCTCGACGGGGAAGGGCTCCACGGCCGCCTCGCCCTGCTGCTCCGCCCGGACGCGCAGGTCGAAGGCCTTCCCCGGCAACACGGGCCGCGCGGGCAGGCGCAAGGCTGTGAGGCCGGCGTTGGGCGGCGGCGCCGCGCTGAGCGGCAGGGCGAAGGCCCGGACGCCGCCCGCTGGAGGAAGTGCGGCCGTGTCCAGGGTGGCCGCGGCGAAGTCGCTGAGGAGGTAGAGCTCCTTCTGGGGCTGGGGGCGCTCTTCCAGGGCGGCGATCACCTCGCCGAGCCCGGCGCGGAGCGCCGCGCCGCCCTCGCCGCCCCGCCAGCCGCCCAAGAGCTCCCGCGCCAGACTGGGCGGCAGCGCGCCCCCGCCCAGGTCCTGAGCCCGCTCCGCCAGCGCGTAGAGCAGTACCTCGTCCGACTCGTCCATGTCGGCCAGGATGTCCCGCGCGCGCCGGGCGGCGATCTCCGCGAGGGTACCGTCCTCCGTTTCCAGGGACATGCTGGCGCTGGCGTCGATGGCAAGGGCGACGACCCGGGGTGCGTCCTCGGGAAAGAGCTTCGCCAGCGGGCCGAGCAGGGTCGGCCGCGCGAGCGCGAAGGCGATGAGCGCCACCAGCAGCATGCGCAAGAGCAGCAGGAGCAGGCGCTGCAGGTTCAGGCGACGCATCTGGCGCCGGTTCAGCTCCAGGAGGAAGCGCAGGCTGGGGAAGTCCAGGCGCGGCACTTTGCGCCGCTCGAGCAGGTGGATGACCAGGGGGACGAGCGCACCGAGGAGGCCGAAGAGCAGGAGGCTGTTGAGGAAACCCAAATCGCAGTTCCTTCCGTTCGCGGATCAGAGGGGGACAGGCGCCCGCAGGCAGACGGCCGAGTCGCAGCAGTGGATGCTGAACTCCCGCGAGGTCGTAATGGTTTCCGGCACCTCCGCCCTATCCACCGGTGCGAAGCCGAAGCGGGCGAAGAAGTCCTGCGCGTCGACGGTGAGGAGGTAGAGCTCGCGCACACCCGCGTCGCCGAGGCGGCGGGCGAGGTCCTTCACCAGCGCGCTCCCTACGCCGCGGCCGCGTACCTCACCCGCCACGGCCAGCGAGCGGAGCAGCGCCGCCTCGCCTCCTTCCTCCCAGCCCACGCAGCCGACGATCCCTTCGTCCGCTCTCGCCACAAGGAAGCGTGCAGCCCGGTCGCGCTCGTCCGGCACCGGCAGCGCCGCCGCCTCGAGCAGGGCCGCGATCGCGGAGGCGTCGGCGATGTTCGCCTCCGCGACCTCCGCTTCCGCGGCATTCGGCGCGACGCCTTTCCTTGGCGACGCGGCGGGCGGGTCGAGTCCCGGCCGCGCGTCGGCCTCGATCTCCACGAGGAAGCACGGATCGATGAGCCGGCTCACCTCGACCATGGTCGTGGCAGGACGCACGTCGCCCAGGAGCTCGGCGTGGGCGCGACCGACCGCCTGCCAGTCCCGCTCGATGTCGGTGACGTAGATCCGCGTGCGGATCACGTCCTCAAGGCCGCTTCCCAGGCGGACCAGCGCGGTCTCGATGTTTCGGAGGGCCTGGAGCGCCTGGGCATAGGCGTCGCCCTCGCCGACGAGTTCACCGTCGGGCCCGAGGGCCACCGTGCCGGTCACCGCGATCAGATCCCCCGCCCGCACGGCACGCGAGTAGCCAACGATCCCCTCCCACTTCGCGCCCGATGCCACGTTGATCCGTTTCAAGACTCCTCCTTGCCGATTCCGCTCGCGCCGGCTAGGGACCCGCCGCGCTCACGCGCCGCGCCGGGATTGTTGCCACGTGGCAAAACCCGCGGCCCGAACGAAGCGTCCCGTGCGCGGGGCGCCGCGCCTAGTTCGGCTTGCGGGCGTAGAACTGAGCGCTCCAGACCTTGCCCGCGACCCCGCGGACCAGCTCGCCGAGATCCGTTTCGGCGCTCCCCCCGCCGCAGCAGCAGGCGCCGGACGACGTGTCCGTCCCGCCCGCCGCGGCGGGCACTGCCGGCTCGATGCCTAGGGACTCCGCCGTCTCTCCCGCCAGGGCCACGAGCTGGCTCGTCTCGTAGACCAGGCGGGCGCGCACCTCCACGTCCTCCAGGCCGGCGCCGCGCAGGCCCTCCACGTAGGCGGCCTCGCTGATGGCGCCGCCCAGGCAGGAGCTGTAGAGCTCGGCGCTGGCGCGCACGGCCTCTGGCAGATCCTCGGCCACGATGTCCGAGACCTGCATGCGGCCACCCGGCCTCAGCACGCGCGCGATCTCGGCAAAGACGCGATCCTTCTGCGGCGAGAGATTGATGACGCAGTTGGAGATCACCCAGTCCACGGAGGAGTCTTCGACCGGCAGCTCCTCGATGATCCCCTTGCGCAGCTCGACGTTGTCCACGCCCGCCGCGGCGACGTTCTCCTCCGCCTTGGCAATCATCTCGTCGGTCATGTCCACGCCGATCACGCGGCCCGTGGGCCCCACCTTCTTGGCCGCGATCAGCAGGTCGATGCCCGCCCCCGAGCCCAGGTCGAGGACCACGTCGCCCTCACCGACCTCGCTGAAGGCCAGGGGGTTGCCGCAGCCGAAGGCGTTGACGACGGCCTCGGGCGGCAGGGCCTCCAGCTCCTCGCGCGTGTAACCGGCCAGGCTGGCCACGGCGCCCTTCGACGCGTCGCCCCCGCAGCAGCTCCCCTCGGAACCGCCGACTGCCTTGGCGTAGTCCTTCGACACCTTGTCTCTGATCTCGTCGTGTTTTTCCATGCTCTCCTCCGTCAGGATCGGGATCGTTTCGTCTTGGCCTTGCCGCCGCTGCCTACACAGCATCCGCCGCCCGGGGGGCAGCAGGCGTCCAGGGCGTCCGCAATGGCGCGTAGGGTGTCAGCCAGGCGGACTGCCAGGGAGTAGTGGATCTCCTTGCCGCGGCGCTCGGCTCGCAGGATGCCCGCCTCGCGCAGCTTGCCGAGATGGCGCGAGACCACCGAGAGGTCCCGCGCGCAGCAGCCGCCCAGCTCGCTCACGGAGGCCGGCCGCCCCTTGGCGGCCAGCTCCAGGAGGATGGCCAGTCGGTTGGGCTCGGCCAGGGCCTTGAAGAAGTCGGGTGCCTGTAGGCGAGCGAGGCTGCGCTGCAGAGCGCTCTTCGGGGCGGCTTTCGTTTGCATAGTGGTGCAAATGTAATACGGGAACCCGAGCCTGTCAAGGGGACCCGTCGGCTGGAGCGGAATGATCAGAAGTACACGCGGATCTCGGCGAAGTAACTGTCGGGGATGAGCCCGAACTCGCTGCGGATCTCGGGCAGGCCGAAGGGAATGGCGGGCTCGGGCGCCTCGCCGATCCCGATTGCCGCGCCCAGGCCGAGCGCCGTGTTCTCGCCGAAGTCCCAGGCGAGGGTCGGCTCGACCAGGGCGGAGCCGTCGCCCAGGTTCTGCAGCCAGAGAGCCTGCAGGGCGAGTAGGGGGCGCGCCTGCCAGCTCAGGCTGAGCGCCGCGTAGTGTCGGCCGAGCAGGAAGAGCTCGCCATGGGTCCACTCGGGGCTCTGCATCGTGTCGTAGTAGTCGGCTGGTTCCGCCTCGCCGGCGCCGCTGAAGTGAAGCTCGAGTGTAGCGCTCCAGGTCGGGTTGAGCTGGCGCCACAGACCGGCGCTGGCGCGGAGCACGTCCTCGCGCTCGCGGCCGGCGCGGTAGAGCGCCTCCGCGTAGAGGCCCGTACCCGCGAGGTCGCCCGCAAGCGAGAGGCCGAAGCTGGGCTCGCGGTAGCAGGCGCCCGCCAGGAGGCCGAGCTCCCCGGGGCCCCAGGCGGAGTGCCAGCGAGCCAGGTAGACGCCGTCGCCTTCCGGGTCCTCGCCGCTCGCGGCGATCAGTTCGGCCTCGCTACGCAACCCGATGGGCACGGTCAAGCGCAGGGCGTCCACACCGCGCTTGTACTCCGTGTCCAGCGCAGCCGGAGAGAAGGGGGCGAACAGGTCCAGCGGCGAGATCAGGAGCGCGCGCCCCAGGGTGACGGCCTGGCGGCCCAGAGCGAGCTCCGCGCCGGGGAGGCGCCAGGAGAGCGAGGCGCGGTCGAGGTTCTGGAGGAGGCGATAGTTCTCCCCGCGCTCGACTTCGACGTCGAGGTCCGCGAGGCGCAGGGGCGAGGCGGACTGGAGCGCCAGCTCCTCGGCGCTCGCGCCGCCCGTGAGGGCGGAGGCGGCGGACAGGACGGCGCTGAGGTCGTAAGCCAGCTCGATGCTCAGGCCCTCGCCGATGCGGAGCCCGCCCTCGGCGCGGATCCGCGTGAGGGACACGGCTTCGCGGCGACCGGGCAGCAGCCCGTCCTCCGACCAGCGCTGGAGGAAGAGGAAGCTGCGCGCGCTGCCGTCCAGGCTCGCGGACCAGCCGGGCGACTCCCAGTCCAGCAGCGCTCCCGCGCCCGCCGGCGCCAGCGCCAGCAGGGCCGCGAGCAGACAAGCGAGTTTTACCACGTGGCGACTCTCCATCATCGCCTCTCGTCCGATTCGACGCGCCCGTCGCGCAGCCGCACCAGGCGCGTGGCGCGCTCCATGATCTTGTAGTCGTGGGTGGAGAAGAGAAAAGTCGTCCCGTGCTTGCGGTTCAGCTCGGCCATGGTGTCGAGCAGGGCCTCGCCGGTGGCGGTGTCCAGGTTGGCCGTGGCCTCGTCGGCGAGGACCAGCGCCGGCTCCGACGCGATAGCGCGCGCGACAGCCACGCGCTGCTGCTGCCCGCCGGACAGCTCGGTCGGCTTGCGCCTTTCCAACCCCTCGAGGCCCACGTCCGCGAGGATCTCCCGCACCTGCCCGCGCCTCTCGGCCTTGACCTGCCCCTGGAGCAGCATCACGTACTCCACGTTCTCCATCACGGTGAGCACGGGAATCAGGTTGTAGGCCTGGAAAACGAAGCCGATGCGATCGCGGCGCAGTTCGGCCAGCTCGCGCCCGGACAGCGACGCCAGGTCGCGCCCTTCCACGGACACACTCCCGCCACTCGGGCGGTCCAGCCCCCCCACCAGGTTGAGCAGCGTGGACTTGCCCGAACCCGACGGCCCCGCCAGGGCCATGAACTCCCCCGCGGCGATGTCCAGGCTCACGCCCGCCAGCGCGCGCACGGTCTCGCCCTTGGTCACGTAGTGGCGCTCGAGATCGCTCATGGAGACAACGGCGTCGTTCATGCTTCCTCCTAGAACTCCCGCAGCGCATCGGCCGGGCGGATGCGGGCGGCGCGAACGGCGGTGCTCAGGGCGACCACCGTGGTCAGCGCGATGAAGATCAGGCACAGCAGGATCAGGGGCAGCGGCTCGAGCACCGTGTGGAGGCGTGACTCGAAGTTCACACCCGCCACCTGGAAACCGCCGAGGTTGAAGCCGTGGGTCGACAGCGGCCAGTGCACGAGCAGGCCGAGGGCGAGCCCGATCGCCGAGCCCACGAGGCCCAGGCTCGCTGCCTCGGCGAAGATCAGCCCCGCCAGTCGCCATGGCGAAGTGCCCACGGCCCGCAGGATCCCGAACTCCCAGGTCCGTTCGACCAGCGACATGGTCAGCGTGTTGACGATGCCCAGCGCGATGATGGAGAAGACGATCAGCACGGTCAGGCCGAAGTAGAAGTCCTGCAGGTCGAGCATGCTCGCCAGGGCCGGCGCGAGCTCCTGCCAGGGCGCGACGTCCAGGTCTTCCGCCGCCAGAGGAGCGAGCGCGGCGCGCAGGTCCTCCTCTTCGCCGGAGTGCAGGTCGAGGCGCAGCGCGATCTCGTGCATCGCCCCGGGCATGGCCACCGCCTCGCGGAGCGTCGTGATGGGGAGGATGGCGGCGTACTTGTCCAGGGCCGGGTTCCCCGTAAAGTACACACCCGCCACGCGCAGCAGCAGGCTGCGCAGCTCGCCCGTTTCCTCCTCGGCCACGGTGAGCACGAACTTCCCGCCCGCCGTCAGCTCGAGCTTGTCGGCCAGGTCGCGGCCGAGCAGCGCGTGATCTCCCTCGCGGGGGTAGTGGCCCGCGAGCAGGCGCTCGCTCCAGTCGGTGACGCCCGGCTCGCACTCCGGATCGATACCGATCAGCTCGACGCCCGCGGAGCGGTCGCCGATGGCGAGCAGGCCCGTCGCCAGGAGCCGCGGGCTCGCGGCCAGGGCGGCCGGGAGCTTGCGGGCGTCCGCGAGCCGCTCGGCGCCGCGGGGGATCGTCAGCTCGAGCTCGCGGGTATCGCGGTAACCCACGGCGTGGACCTGCGCGTCACCCAGGTAGGACCGGGTGGCGGTGTGCCGCATGCGGCGGTTCATGCCCTCCTGCATGCCGAGGTAGAGGATCATGGCCGCCAGGCCGAGGCCGATGGCGCTGCCCGTGATCAGCGTGCGGCGCGTGTTCCGCCAGATGTTGCGCCAGGCCATCTGCAGGGTGCTCGTCAGCATGATCTCCGTCTCACTTCTGCCTCAGCGCCGCAGCGGGCACGAGCTGCGCGGCGCGCAGCCCGGGAATCAGGCCGGCGATCAGGCCGGACACCAGGATCGCCAGGGGATAGTAGACGTTGCCGAGCAGGCTGTTGCGCCCCTGCATCGTGTCGATGACGACGCCGCCGAACTCGATGGGTTCCGTTCCCACGGGCACCGCCAGGTAGATGTTGAGCAACGCGCCGGCGGCCACCCCCGCGAGGACGCCGCTCAGTGAGAGCCAGAAGGCCTCCCAGAGCACCAGCGCGAGGAGGCGCCCGGGCGTGCTGCCGAGGGCCAGCATCACGCCGAACTCCTTCGTGCGCTCGAAGACGGCCATCATCATCGTGTTGATCACACCGAGGAGCACGACCGCCAGGATGATGACGAGGAAGATGCGGCCGCCCCGCCGGTCGGAGCGGATGGTCTGGTCGAGGTCCGGCAGGAGCTGCTTCCAGCCCAGGAGCCGGTTGTCCTCGCCGGGCACGGCAGTGGCGAGAACGCGGTCGAGACCGTTCATGTGGCCGACGAGGCCCACCACGCGGTGCACGCGTCCTTCCAGCGAGAGCATGGCCTGCGCGTCGGCGAGGCGGACGAGGGCGAAGGCTGAGTCGAGCTCGGGCGCGCCGGTCTCGAGGATACCAGTCAGGGTGAAGAGCTCGGCGGCGATGGAACCGTCGGCGGCCTGGCTCACGAAACTCAGCTCGTCGCCGAGGCCCACTCGCAGGCGCTTGGCGAGGCCGGAGCCCAGGACCAGTGGCAGACCGTCCGCGCTCCCCTCCTCCGGCAGCCAGCTGCCGGACGCGATCTCGCCGGACAGCGTGCTCACCTCGGCCTCGCGCCGCGGCTGCACGCCGAGCAGGAAGACGCCCGTGCTCTGCGTCTCCGCCGAGAGCAGGCCCGCGCACTCCACGCGGCGCGTCAGCGCCTCCACCTCCGGTAACGTTGCCAGCGCCTCCTCCACCGCGTCGGGCTCGTGGACCGTGCGGAAGAGCGAGGGCTTGTCATGGTAGCCCTCGGCGAGGACCTGGAACTGCCCCGTGTAGCTGTGCGTGGCGAGCCGGATCATGTCGTCATAAGTACCCTCGGCCAGTCCCACGCTGAAGACGATCAGCGCGGTCCCCACGAGGATCATCAGCCAGGTGAGGAGGCTACGCCGGCGGCGGCGCCAGAGGTTGCGCAGGCTGAGCCTGAGGAGCGCGCCGGAGATCATCTCAACGGCTCCTGCGCAGGTATGCGAGGGTGAAGGTCTCCTCGGGCAGCGGGAGATCGAACTCCATCTCCAGGTAGTGGACGATCGTGACGCGGCCCCGCTTGTCCTCGCTCAGCGGCGTGAGGGTCATGACCGTGGGCAGGTGCCGCCCGCCCATCTCCCGCACTTCGCTGAACTCCAGGCGCCGGGCCTTGCGGCCCTTCTCGTCGTAGTAATCCTCCCAGAGGGGAAGGCGGCTGGCCCGGTCGAAGCCGATCTCGACCCGCTCCCAGGTGACCGCGGCGCCCTCCCGCGGACGGTAGACCAGGGTGAACTCGCCCGGGGCGGCGGGCTCGCCGTACTCGACCAGGTAGTCGTCCTCCCAGCTGTACTCCTTCACCAGGTCGTCGTTGGTGAAGTCGCTGCCCATCCAGGAGGCCATCATCATCGATGGCGGCACGCGGATCGTCTTCCCTATCTTGGGCAGGTAATTCCACATCTCGCGGCCGCGCTTGAGACTGCTGATCCCCTCTTCCTTCCGCGGGGAGAGGATGCGGACCAACGTGTAGTCCTCGCCGCGGGACCAGACCTGCATCCGCAAGGTGCGCTCGTAGTGGGGCGTGGTGACGGTCATCTCCATGAGGCCGCGGCTCGAGTCGGAGCGATAGAGCTCGTCCAGCTGCCGGCTGAGCAGCGCTGGATCGACGCTCTCGACGGGCTCCTCGGCGCCCCCCGCGACGCCAGCCAGCGCGCAGGCGGCGAGGGCCAGCAGGAACGAGGGGAGCAGCCGGGGCCAGGATCCTTGGGTAGATGTTTTCATCTCACGCTCCTCGCGCGCTGGGACCTCCGCTAAGGTCCGGCTGTCTTCATCCCGCCGATCAGGAGGCGCAGGAGCTGCTCGCCGCCCGCCCTCGTGTCGATGCGCGGATCGAACCAGGCCTGGAGGAAGAGGCCGTCGAGGGCGCCGACGGTCACCGTCGCGACGCTGGCGGGCTCCAGGTCCCCGCGGAACTCCCCGCGCCGGACCCCCTCCTCGACAATCGAGGCCACGACCCTCCGGAAATCCGCGTAGGAGACCCGCAAGGACTCGCCGAGCGGCTCGCGCAACGCCTCCGTGCTCGCCGCGGCCAGGATCTCCATCATGAGGGGCATGAGCTCCTGCATGTCGTCGGTCCAGTCGAGGATCAGGTGGACGATCGCATCCAGCTTCCCTGCCGCGCTCAGGGCCCCGCTCTCCGGTTCTTCGAGCATGGCCTCGACCTCGCGGAGCATCTCCCCGGTGAACCATTCGGAGACGGCCAGGACCAGGGCCTGCTTGCTGGGAAAGTACTCGTAAAGGGTGCCCTTGCCGACGGCGGCCGCCGCGGCGATCTGCGACATGGTGCTGGCCTCCAGCCCGCGGCGGGCGAAGACCTGGGCCGCAGCCGTGAGGATCCGTGCCGACTTCAGTTCCCGATTCACGCGTCGAGGTGTCATGGATCTTGTCCTATGATACTAGTATATGACCGACCGACTGGTCGGTCATATACTAGCGCCAACCCCCGGGAAGCGCAAGACCGAATTCACCCCCCTCAGGCGGGGAGCTCCGGGAGTGGCTCGCCGCCTTGCCTGGCCAGGGTCAGGAAGATCCCACCCAGTCCGGCGACCATGGTCAGCACCTTCATCAGGAGACCCAGGTAAGGCATGAGGATCAGCAGGTTGAAGACCACGAGACCCAGTGCCAGGGCCAGGTAGGGGCTTGCCGCCGCCCTGCCGAGGAGGCGCAGCAGCCAGGAGCCCAGCCAGAGGGAGACGACCAGCCCCGCCAGCAGGAGACCCACGACGTAGAGCAGCAGGGTCGTGATGCCGAGGGGCATGGGCAGGATCAGGACAATGGCGATCAGGGCCACGATCGGCGTGACCACGAAGACCACGAAGCCGGCGCCGAGGGTCTTGACCGGGTGTCCGCGCAGGATCTCGCTGGGGCGCCGCGTGTAGCGCCCGCCCACGGCCAAGAGCACGGAGCCCAGGATCATGCCGCCGATCACTCCCCAGAAGTACTTGAAGAAACCGCCCCAGGGAAGGCCGCCGGCCCATTCCTCCTCGTCCTCGCAGGGCTCGCTCGCCTCGTGGTACTCGAAGATCAGCTCGCCGTCGAGGACCGCGGCGGAGTCGACGCTGGCCTCCAGGGGAGACTCGTAGACCAGGTCGCCGCCGAGGCGCGCGCTGGGGCCGATCTGCAGGGCGCCCATCGAGACGCGGCCGCCGCCGCCCAGTTCGCCGTTCAAGATCAAGGTCCCGCCGCCGCCGCGGATCTCGCCGTCCACGCGCCCGTCGATGCGAAGGGTCTCGCAGCCGATCAGGATGTTGCCGTGGACCACGGCGCCCGGTGAGATGACGAGCTCCTGCCCGCCGCAGAAGATGTCGCCGCCCACCTCACCATCGATCTGCAGGTTCTGGGCAAAGGCGAAGACGTCGCCGCCGACCTGTCCCGAGAGACGGGTGGACTGGTTGAAGAAGAAGGCGTTGTCGTCCACCGTCCCGCTGACTACGGCGTGCTGGGCGAAGGCGAAGAGGTCCCCGACCTGGCCCCGCATCTCGACACGCTGGTCGGCCAGGACCACGGGGAGCCCGATCACCTCGCCCTCTTCGATGAGGTTGTCGCCGCATTGCTCGGCTTCGCTCGCCGATGCGATCGCCGGCAGCGCGTTCAGCGGAGCGGTGGCCGCCACCAGGATCAGGAGCAGTAGGGCCGACGCGATTCCCATTCTCGTTCTCATGTCCACACCTCGTTTCGAGTGGGTATGCACAGAGGATAGGAACGCGGAGCCGCCGTCACCACGAAAACGCGCCGAGCGGTCCAAAGACCTTCCAGGCGGTCGACGAGCGGGGCCGAGCGGGAGCGGCGGAATGGATCAAGGCGCAGGTCCGAGCATCCGGCGCAGCATCCATGGCAGCCCGAACCGATGCACGGGTCGCACGAAGAAGAAATAGAGTCGCCCTGTCCAGTGCTCGTAGTGGACGACGGTGGCCATCTCCACGGCGCTCGAGTCGTCCGCAGTGGCCACCAGCCGGTAGGAGACGTAGAAGACGAGCCCCGGGGCGCGACCGCGGAAGAGCACTTCGCTCCCGGTCATCTCCAGCAACTCGCCACGCTGGAAAGCCGCTTCGATCACCGCGTCGATATCATCGAAGCGCCCCAAGGGGGCGACACCGCGGTAGGCGTCCGAGTAGCTGGCGCCGGCGAGGTGGCGTCCGATGACGCTCTCGGGATCCACGGGAAGCGCCACGATACCTGCGGGACCCCGAGCCAGGCGCCTCAGGCCGAAGACCGCGGCGAGCAGAAGTGCGAACGAGAGGAGGAGGAGCCATCGCCGTCCGTTCAAGGGAAGACCTCCAGAGATCCATACCCAGGCGTATGGTACTACCGTGATGCGACGATTGTCAATACTCCTCCGTATGGATACACTCGTGGCATGGGCAAGCGAGACGTCGGCCGAACACGACTGAGCCGCGAGGACTGGATCCAGGCCGCGCTGGGGGCTCTAGGCGCCGGGGGTCTGGGCGCGCTGGCCGTGGAGCCCATCGCCCGCGACCTGGGCGTCACGAAGGGCAGCTTCTACTGGCACTTCGAGAACCTGGATGCACTGATCGCGGCGACGCTGGAACGCTGGGCCGTCATCGACACCGCGAACAGCATCGCGGTCATCGAGCAGATCGAAAACCCCAGGGAGAGGCTCGAGCGACTGATGTCTCCTCCGGCCGGGCAGTGGGAGAAAAGTCGCGTGGACATCGCCCTGCTCGCGGCGGCCGCGGACACGCGGGTCTCGCCCTGGCTCCGAAAGCAGCACCGTCTCTGGCTCGACTTCGCCGGGAGGGCCTACTCCGAGATGGGCTTCGGCCTAGAAGAAGCGGCGAGGCGGGCACTCTTCTCTTACAGCTCCTACCTCGGCCTGATGCAGGTTCGGTTGACAATCCCAGAGGTCGTGGCCTCGGAAGACGAACTCACCGCCCTCTTCGAACTCATGCGCTCCGTTCTCATCCCCCCGAAGCCCTGATCGAGAGTCTACCTGCCGAGGAGTTCGCGGAGGCGGCGGGCGCGGCGGCGGGAGACCTGGAGCTCGAGGCCGAGCGGCGCCTTGAGGGTGGCCAGGTAGCTGCCGGAGAACAGCGGCTCGAGATGCGCCACCCAGTCCAGGTTGACCAGCGCGGAGCGGGAGACACGCTGGAAGGGCGGGGCCGGTAGGCGCTCCTCGAGCTCGGTGAGGTTCTGGCGGAGGCGCTGCTTGCCCGTGGGCGTGTGGGCGTAGGCGATGCCGTCCTCGAGCTGGATGCAGCCCACGTCGGCGAGGGCGAGGCTAAGGATCTTCTCCCCCCGGACTGCCGCCAGGTGCCCGGCGGCAGTCACCGCCGCTTCCGCGATCTCTCCGCCGCTGGCGCCCGTCCCCTCGCCCGGCCCGGGAACCGCCGGCTTCCCTCCCCGTTCGTGGGCGCCGCCGAGGGCCCGGCGCACCCGGCGCAGCGCGCGGTCAAGTGCGGCCTGCTCGATGGGTTTGACCAGGTAATCGAGGCCCTCGAGCTCGAAGGCCCGCAGGGCATGCTCCTCGTAGGCGGTGGTGAAGATCACGAGCGGGCGCGCCCCCTCGGGCAGCAGCTCCTGGATTCGCTCCAGGGCGCCGAGGCCGTCCTGGCCGGGCATGTTGACGTCCAGGAAGATCAGGTCTGGCCGGCGATCCAGGACGAGCGCCAGGGCCTCGCCGCCGTCGCCGGCCTCGGCATCGACCTCGACGTCGGGATGCCCGGCGAGCAGCCGGCGCACACGCTTACGGGCCAGCGCTTCGTCGTCGACGATCAGCGCTCGAATCCTCACGAGCCACCTCCCGCGTCATCGGATCGGAGAGGCAGTCGAATCTCGAGCCGGCAGCCGCCCCCGGCGGGCTCGCGCAGATCGAGCGCGGCCTCGCCACGGTAGGCCAGCTCGAGGCGCTGCCGGACGTTGGCCAGGCCCACGCCCGCGTCGCCGTCGCCTTCCCCATCCCGCGCCGGCTCGCCCCGGAGGATCCGCGCGGGCTCTGGCGGCAGGCCGGGCCCGTCGTCCTCCACGGCGAGCAGGAGGTGTTCGCCCTCGCGGCGTGGCGCACGGCGTTCTCCACCAGGGGCTGGAGCAGGAGGCCCGGCACCGGCAGCTCGCCCTGGCCGTCCTCCCAGTCCATCTCGACGCGCAGG
>CAZVHI010000020.1:0-26637 GCA_964627205.1 uncultured bacterium | reverse complement strand
GCGCAGGTAGCGCTCCACCGCCTCGCGCTCCTGGGAGAGGGACACGCGTTCCCGCGACGAGGAACGCAGGCTGTAGCGCAGCAGGTGGGCGAGGTCCTGGACCAGCTCTTCCGCGGCCTCCGCGTCCGTGCGGGTCAGCTCCGCCAGCGCGTTGAGGGCGTTGAAGAGGAAGTGCGGGTTGATCTGGGCCTGGAGGACGCGCAGCTGGGAGCGTAGGGTCTCCTGCCGCAGGGCGTTCTCCCGATCGCGGTGCTCAGCGATGGAGCGTTCGAAACGCGCCTGCTGGATCCGCATCGAGACCAGCGCCAAGCCCACCAGGACGGCAAGGGCGAGCAGGGCCAGCGCCGGCCGCCACTTCAGGATCCAGTAAGGTGCGGGATAGAGCGCGAGTGTCGCCCAGGCCGCGAGGACCACACCCAGCAGGGAGACACCCACTTCGAAGTTCCGCCGCACGAAGCCAGGGAAGCGGGCGAAGTTGCTCCGGACGAGATGGCGCAGGACCACGCCGCCCAGGAACCCTGCTCCGAGCGAGGGGAGGAGCTGCCACTCGCCGTGCAAGTAGAAGAGGAGAACGGCGGCCAGGGCGGAGGAGGCGGGGAGCCATATCAGCTCGATGAGGAGGCCCCGTACGACGAGCCGTGACCGGGAAGACGGCGTGGGGGCGGGGGGATCTTTGCGTGCGCGGGTGGGAGGCTCGGGCCGCTCTACTCCCATCTCATTCCGCGCTCCAGGTAGAGCTTGAGCAGGCATAGGAAGGCCGCCCAGCCCTGCTTGTAATCGATGGAGTCCCGCTTGGGGCGGAAGCCGGAGTGGGTGAGCAGGATCCTGCTTCCGCCCGTCATCGCCTCCAGCTCCCAGACGACCTGCGACCCGGCGTCTTCGCCTGGCCACTGCCAGCCGTAGCCTAGCTTCTTGTCCTGCTCGAGCGCGGTGAGGACCGTGGGACCGGCCGGCAAGGCCTGGCCATTCGCCTCCTCGGTCCAGCCGAAGGAGTAGCAGCCGCCGACCCGCAGCTCCACCTTCGCCTGCCGGGAGAGCCAGGCATCCATCTTGGCAGGCAGGGTGAGGGCCTGGTAGACCTGGCTGACCGGGGCCGAGAGGGAGAAGTCGAGGGTGACGTCGCCCTGGCTGTCGCCGTAGTCGAGGCGGAACATGGGCGAGTCCGTTTCCAGGAACCAGAGCAGGTTGAGCAGGGCGATGCGCCAGAAGTCCGCGACCAGGAGCGAGAGACGGCGGTCGGGCTCGCCTTCGAGCAGCTCGTGGCGCATGTCGATCTGCGTCCCGCGGCCGGCGGCGACGAGGGTGAACGCGACCTCCGTAGGCTGCTTCTGGAGGTCCCAGCGGTAGGCGAGCCGCTGGGGCGGCTCGAAAGCGCAGAACTGCTGGGTGGCGCTTCTCGCCGTGGCGCCCCAGAGGGTGTGCCGGCCCCAGAAACCGTTGCTGCCCTGGGGCCGGGGCTCGGCCCGGGAGTGCTCGCAGAACCACTGCAGCTGCTCCTCGGGCAGACTGAGGGCCGCAAAGACCCGCCGGCAATCCATCTCGATGCGGAAGCTCTTTTCATAGAGGAGACGAGAGGCCTGAGCGCTCATGGCCTTCCTTTCAGGACGCGGGCCGCGAATCCTGGCGGAGAGTAGACGGAAGGCGCCCAAACCGGCAAGCGACAATGCCGGGGCGTCACTCCTCCTTGTAGAGCGCGGCGCCGATCAGGCTGACCAGGGGCAGCTCGATCAGGGTCCAGATCAGATAGGCCCAGAGGAGACCCCCACCGATCATGCCCATGGAGGCGTAGTCCACCGCCCGGAAAAGGCCCCAGAAGAACCAGACCGCCAGTCCTGCTAGGATCGCGGTCTTCGGCCCCGCGCCGAAACGGGGACGCAGGCCCGCGTAGAGCCAGACCAGGAGGAGGCCGGCCACGAAGGCCCAGAGGATGATCCAGACGTAGAAGCCCGCCCCGGGCATGGGCATGTTGTACTGCTCCATCGTGCTTGCCCATTGCCCTCCGAGGATCAAGCCGTTGAGCAGGAACTCGAGGACATTGAAGACCAGTCCCGCGACCAGTCCGCCGAGGATGACCCGGCCCGTATTGATCTTGGACATCGCAACCTCCTGAAAAAGAACGTCTAGAGAGTGACGACCTTCTCGGCCGTCCACTGGGCGGCGACGATGTCTCCCATCCCGCCGACCAGCCCCACGCGCACCTTGTCGCCCAGGCCGAAGTGATCCAGGCAGGTCTTGCAGATGATCAGGTGGACGCCCCTGGATTCCAGCTCCCGCAGCTCCGCGAGGACGGGGGAGCCCTCGACCACTAGCCGGACGCCCTCGGTGTAGAAGCAGACGGCCCCCGGCAGGCTGTCGTTCTCCAGGACGAGCTTCAGCCAGGTGGAAAACAGCTTGTTCTGAAGGGTCTCGTCCGCGCTGCCCATGCCGTCGCGCGTGACCAGGACCGCCGTGGAGTCGCTCTTGCCTGCGCTCATTCGGTGAACCTCCGATTCTCGGTTGCCAGGATTCTCAACTCGGTATCCGGGATTCTCGCGCAGGAAAACGCTGAGATCAACTGCAGTCTCGTCGGTTCAAGCCTTCCGGGCGACGAAGATCATCTCCCCCGGCCAGGAGGAGCCGAAGGGCCTCCGCTGGAAATCCGCGTAGACGGCCTCCACCGCGAAGCCCGCCCGGGCGAGGAGGTGCTCGACCTCGAAGCGAAAGAGGTAGCGGAGCGGGAAGTGCTGGACGAGCTGCTCGCGCCCGCCCTCCGGATGGACGACGTCGTGCACGATCTCGACCTCCAGGATCTGCCGGCGGAGGTCGCGCTTCAGGTTGCGGTGGCGCCGCACGATCCGCCGCCCCCCCGGCATCCGGAACTCCGGCTCCACCTCGTACTCGCTGAGGTAGCGGTCGTCCGTGAGCCTCTGCAGGGAGGGGTTGAACAGGTCCAGGATCAGGGCGCCGCCGTCGAGCAGGTGGTGGTGGATCCTATTCAGGCAGGCGAGCTGGTCCTCGATCTCGAGCAGGTGCTGGAAGGCGCGGAAGGGGACGGTCACCAGGCGGAAGGAGCGCCCCAGATCGAAGCTCCGCATGTCCGCCCGGATCAGGTGCGTCCGCGAATGGACGGCCTCGCCCTCGCGGGCGAGGCGCTCGACGCAGACGCCGAGCATGGACTGCGACAGGTCCAGCCCGACGACCTCAAGGCCCGCCCTGGCCAGCGGAATGAGGATGCGGCCCGTGCCGCAGCCCAGCTCCAGGATGGGATCGCCGATCTCCCTGCCCATCTCGATGTAGAAATCGAGGTCGGGACGCTCGCGGTAGGGCGGGATGTGGTCGTAGTACTCCGCGACGAAGCTGTCGTAGCCTCCCGTGGGATCCATTGCTCGCTCCTTCGGGCGTGTCGGGTCGGCCCTCTGCCGGCGGCAAGGCCTCCTTGCTAGTATTGCCGGGTTTCCGGTGCATCGCAATCGCCCTCGCGCACGCGGGGAGGCGTTCCTACTCTCGCAGGTCGATCGAGAGCTTCGCAGAATAGAGCAGACGGCGGTCGCGATGCGCGAGGAACTGCCGCAGCAGGAACCCGGGGTCCGGCTCGACGACGCCGCGGAAGACCGTGCGGCCGTTCACCTCGACGACGATCTCGCGCTCGAGAGGCAGCAGCTCGGGGTGGAGCAGGAGCGTGAAGCCCCCAAGCCGGGATGCCAGCACCCGCACCGTGTCGTCGCGCAGGCTCACGCGCATGGCCGCCGAGGGGCGCTTGCGCGGGAAGAGAAAGTGGTTTTCCACATCGGGCAGCCGGCCCCGGAGCCGCAGCTCTTCCCCCGCGCGGAGAACGGTCAGCTCCGCCTCGTCGCCCCGGCTCAGGCCGGCCTTGAACGCGCCCAGCCCGGCCATGTCCGCGATCTCCCCGCTGTTCCCGCCGACGATCACGTCGCCGGGCGCAAGGCCGATCCGCGTTGCGAGGTAGTCGCCATCGGCCAGGCGGGACACGCGCACCCCGTTTCCTTCGTGTTCGTCGTCAGCATGGAAACCGATGCTGACGCGATCGTTGACCAGCTCGACGTTCCAGTCGCGGTGCCAGGGCCCGGGCGGCTCCGGCAGCACGCGGTCGACGCGGAACCAGCGACAGAGCCCGTTCTTCGGCAAGGACGTCTCCCAGCCGAGGTCCCGCGGGAAGGGATCGCGCGCGTGGCGCTCGAGCCAGCCGGCGATCGCGGGCAGCGCAAGGGGCGCGTAGTCGAAGTTGTGGCCGTAGCCGTGGAATTCACGGTAGAGGATGTCGCCGCCCGCTTCCCGCGCCATGTCGATCATGGGCCGGGCCTTGCGCGCCGGGTAGAGGCCGTCCTCGTCCGTGTTGACCGCGAAGATCGGAGTGGCGGCAAGGTTGGGGGCATAGGTGTCCTGCTCGCCGGCGCTGGCCGCCACGCCCATGTGGCCGTTCAGGGGCACGAAGGCGGCGAAGTCCGTGGGCCGGAGCATGGCGAAGCCGTAGGCGCCCGACGCGCCGTCGGAGAAGCCGGTCATCCAGACGCGGTCGTCGTCCACGTTGAAGGCGCGCTTCGTGACGCGGATCAGCTCCGAGATCATCGCCATGCCCGTCTCGTCCCACCAGGTGGCCCCCGCCTGGCCGAAGGGGTAGAGGAGGAGCCAGCCGCGCTCTTCCGCCAGCGGCAGGAACTCGTCCTCGGCCGCGTAGCCCGGAGCGTCGCTAACCAGGGTCGCACGTCCGACGCCGCCGTGCAGGCGTAGCAGCAGGGGTGTCGGGCGCTGGGGATCGTAGCCCGAGGGCACGTAGGTCACGAAGGGGCGCAGGACTCCGTCCGCGCAGCGGATCGAATCCAGGGCGGTCGCGCTGCGGACCGGCGGCGGCGGGAAGTCGATTGTTGTGATGGCCGCGCGCAGCTCCGCGCAGCTCGGTTCAGCCGAGAGGATCTCCGCGAGCAAGGTCTCCTGTGCGCTCGCGTCCTCGGCCGCGAGCAGGGCGGGCAGCTGATCCTGCCAGGCCGCGGCGGCGGGGATGGCGTGAAAGGCGAGGACGACGATGAGAAGCAGGCCCTTGACGGTGGACGACGAACCCGGACCGCGCATGGAAACTCCCTTCGAAACGAACCCCCCGGCAGTGACGCTCGGGGGGTCCTGGATTCCGGCGAGGCGTCGGGGCGATCCTAGCCCCGCGAACGCCTTAGCGCAAGAGCACCACCTTCTGGCTCTCGCTGTAGCCCCGCATCTCCATCCGCACGAAGTAGATCCCCGTGGCGGCGGGTTGGCCATGCCCGTCGCGGCCGTCCCAGATCAACTCGCTCCGTCCCGCCGGGAAGAGCGCGTCCGCGAGCTGCGTCACGAACTGGCCGCTCGCGTCGTAGACCGCCAGGCGCACGCGACCCGGGTCGGACAACGTGAAGGGGACCGTCAGCTTCGGGTTGAAGGGATTCGGGTGCGCCGCGAGGAGTCGCGTCGGGTAGCTCGGGGCCTCCACCACGATCTGCTCGCTGCGGAGGAGCTGCCAGTCGCCGCCCTCCTCGCGGGCGTGGAGCGTGTAGGTGAACTCGCCTCCGCTCGCCAGGGGCGCGGACTCGTCACGGGCGGACCAGAGACCGGAGCCGTCGCCCTCGACCGGGACGTCCCACTCCGTTTCGCCACCCGAGCCAGCGAGGCGGAACTCTGCGGCCTCGCCGCCCTCGGTCACCTCCCAGCGCGCGGTCACCGCGCCCGGCTCGGCCTCAAGGTCGAAGAAGGACAGAAGGACCGGCGAATTGTCGTTGACGTGGAAGATCACCGACACCGGCTGCTCCGGCGTGACCGGATCGCTGCTCGTGATCATGAGGATGAGGCCGTAGTCGCCCACCACGAGGTCCTCGGATTCGAAGGACAGCACGATCTCCTGCGCGCCACCGCCGGGCACGGTGCCGCCCGCCGGCGAATAGGAGAACCAGTGCGGCCGCTCGACCGCCCAGAGGACGGCGTTGCGGAGGATCAGATCCAGGTCGCCAGTCCACCAGTCGCCGGGGCTGTCGTAGAAGGCGTTGACGCCCACGACCCGGCCGCCGAGGGTGGCGACGAGGGGCTCGCCGCCATCCCAGTCCGCGACCCACTCGGCGCCGAAGCTAAGGGTGAGGTAGGCCAGGAGGCTACCGCTCAGAGCGCCGACGCCGTCCATGATTGCGTGCATGTGATTGTAATCGCCCAGCACGTCGCTAAAGCCGTAGGCTCCGGACAGCTCGAAGGGCATGTAGCCCCCCGAGAGGAAGCGCCCGGCGACGTGGAATCCATCCATGAAGCTAGCCTCGGTCATGACGACGGCGCCGCCGGCGTCCACGTAGTCGGCGAGGACGTCCCCGGTGGCGTCGGGATCCATGGGCGCGAAGTTCGTGCTCACGATGACGGCGTGGTAGGGGTTGAGGTCGGCGGCCGTGGGCACATAATCATGCATGTTGAGGAGATCGACCGAGGCGATCGCGGGATAGCCTTCGATCATGGCCCGGAGCTCGGTCACTCCTTCGTGCGCGTAGGTGTTGCTATAAAGCATCAGCACATCGATGGCCTCGCGCGGCCCCTCGGGCGGAGGGCCGTCCCAGACACTCAGGTGGAATTCGAGCGGCGCCCCGCCGTCGTTCTCGACCCAGAGGCTCCGGGTGGTCGCGTCGGGCCACTCCACCGTGGCCGAGACCACGCTGGGCGAGGTGTCGATCACCGGCGGCGGCAGCACACGCAGCGTGACCGGCACCGGCAACAGCGGATCGAGCGGATCGTTGCTGCGGAAGAGCAGCTCGCCCCCGTAGTCGCCCAGAGGCAGCCCCGTCGCGTCGAAGTCCACGGTCAGGTCCAGCGCTTCGCCCGGCGGCACGGTCCCCGACAGGGGACTGGTCCAGAGCCAGAACGGATCGCCCCTGACGAGCATGACGTCGTCGAAGAACCAGCCGGGGAAGTTGTTGAAGAGGGGATCGCCGGTGTCGAACCAGAAGCGCAGCTGGATGAGTTCGCCGGCGTAGGTGTTCATGTCCAAAGCCTCGAGGTGCCAGCCGCCGCCGTCGCCGGAGGGTGGCGTGCGCAGTGGCGTCCAGACACCGCTCCCGAAAACCGTGGCTTCCACGTTACACTCGTCGAAGCCGCCTTCCGTGTCGTAGGCCTCGAAGAATTCGAGATTGATGGGCGCGGCGTAGGGACCGAGGTCGATGGGCGGGCTGATCACCGCCGTGCTGATCGTGTTCGCGGTCTCGTAGTCGCCGCGCATCTCGTCGCCGCACCACCAGCTCGTGTCGGGCGTGCTGTGGTCCCGTCCCGTCTGGTGCCAGAGGTCGTCGATGCCGTAGACCTCGACCGTCCAGCCGTTCGGGCCGCTCTCCATGTCGTCGAAGAACGCGATCACGTCGCGGTCGGAGATGCGCGACAGCCAGCGCTCGTGCAGGGCGCGGGCAGCGTCGCTCATCGGGGGGATCGTGTGACCCGCGCCGCTCTGCCTCTCCATCACGGCGTCCAAGCTGCGCGGCGGCTCTGCGCCGGCGGCTCTTGCCGTGCGGCTCGGGCCGATGGGCAGGCGCGGCGGCGCGCCGGGCTCCTCGACGAGCAGGAGGTCGAAGTCGAGCGCCACGTCGCCGGTGTTCTCGATCGTCAGGACCTGGCTGCCCGTGCCGCCAATGCCGACTTCCTCGACCAACGCCGGGGGCGTGGCCACGATCCGGGGCGGTGCGATGACGGTCAGCGTGACCGGCAGGAGCACCTGGGGAGTCGCGGGATCGTTGCTCGTCAGCACGAGATTCAGGGTATAGAGACCCGGGGACAGGCCCGATGCGTCGAAGCGAAGTACGAGATCATCCGCGCCTGGATCGGGCACCGTGCCCTCGACGATGTTCAGGTCGAGCCAGCCCGGCAGGCCGGCCAGCGCGTAGCGCACGGCGTTGTACCAGAGCAACTCCATATCGGGGTAATAGCCCTCGCCGTCACCGCCGCCGACGTAGTACTCCGCGGGGGCGCCCAGCGCGACGATGCGGCCCAGCCCCTGGGGGTAGACGACCGTGGTAGGCTCGCCGCCGGGCGTCGCCGTCACGACCGTGGCGGAATATGGCTGATTGCTCCAATGATCATGACTCGCAAAGGCACCCTCGATGAGAGGGGGCAGACCGTAGGCAATGGGGTGCTCTCCATGGATGAGGATGTTGTCAAACGCGAGTTCATGGACCGAGCTGAGGCCGCCCGGCAGGATGTAGTCAGCGCCGCTCGAACCGCTGATGAACAGGAGCGTTCCCCCGCCGTTCACGTAGTCGGCGACCCGCCACATGTTGTTCATGATATTCGTGTGGGTGATGTCGCCGATTCCCGACATGCCGGCCTGGATGTAGACGAGATCGAAGCTGCCGAACGCCACAGTGGCGAGGTCGGTGCTGGGAATCACCGTGACGGCGCATCCCCGGTCCGCAAGCAAAGGCGCGACGTCTCCATTCCATGGCAAACCGTCACGCACAAGCAGAACGCTCTCTCCCCAGCGCGGTCCAATGATGGTGCCTGGCGCGTAGGGATCGGGTGACAGCTCTCCATCGCGACTCGACGTCTGCGCAGACTGGGCGCCGCCTGCGTTGGGAAATCCCTCACTGTGGCGTGGCGCCACGGGCGCGAAGCCCGACGCGAGCTGTGCGGGCGCCGCCTTGCGAGCGCCGTCCGCCCGCACCAGTTCGCCGGCGGCGACCGTGTAATGCAGCGTGTAGTCGCCGTTGTTCTCGACGGTCACGGCGGCCGTGGTCTGCTCGCCGGAGGGAACCGTCGCCTCGGCCGTGCCGGGATCCAGGTTGATGTCGGGCCAATCGTGGTGGAGGAACACGGCGAGGCGGTCGTGGATGTAGGCTTGATCGTAAGCGACCTGGAGCCCGACCGTGCCGAGACCGTTCTCGATGCCGACCGTAGCGCTAGTAAGCGGACCGTTCATCTCCAGGTACTGGAAGAGGATCGAGCCATCCGGGTAGATCATGACCTGGAAGGTGAAGGGATCGCTGCCCCCGAAGCGCTGGATGTTCGTGTACTGCACGATGAAGCGGTCAGCGCTGGGGTCGAGGTAGTAGTGGATGCTGCCGCCCAGGGCCGGGTTCAGGTCGTCCCAGAAGGGGGCGATGAGGTCGTTGGGCTCGAGGGAGCTGGGGATGAAGTCGTTGGAGAAGTCGGTTCCGTCCCCGCCGAAGGTGAGATAGCCGTTCGAGCAGATCTTCACGTTGATCATGGCGACGCCGTAGAAGATCGGGGTGATCGGCATGACCACTTCGAGGAAGGCATCGTCGCTGAGAACGACGGGCGTGCCGACGCTCGTGATGTCGAACCAGTCGAAGAGGGGGCCGCCCGGCTCGTCGCTGTCGTGCCAGCGGTAGCCGAAGGCGTCCGGCCCGCCGGAGCCTCGCAGCACGGGATCGCCCTGACGAAGATCCGGCGCGCCCTTGATCGCCTCCACCGGCGCTTGCGCCGCTTTCGGCTGTGGGGACGCCTCCTCCGCCGGGGCCGTGGCAAATAGGGCCAGGGCGAAGAGGGCGATAACTACCGTGAGATACGATCGCTTCTGGCGCATGACGCCCTCCCCTTCCGTTCACTACGTGATCGTTTTTGAAAGCTCCCAGCGACAGTTTCGAGGACAGGAATCCGATCTGTCAACGAGAACCGTGAGATAGAGGGCGCGTTCGCGCGCGGCGAGGGTATTGCCACGTGGCAAATCCGTCCGTCGGCGACTGGGGGACTCCACCCGTTCAGGGATCAGCCCATGCGGGCGCGGCGGTCGAGTACGCGGCGCAGGGCGAGGTCGAAGGGCAGGTCGGTGGTCAGGGGCACGTAGTCGATGCGGTGGGCGCGGCACTCGTTCTCGAGCTGGCGGATCCAGGCGTCCACGTTTGCGCCGGCCTCCCGGCGGATGAACCAGGGCTGCGTGCGGAGCTGCTCGCCCGTCTCGAGGTCCTGGAGCCTCACCTCGCGGCGGATGTCCAGGTCGCGCTCGAGCGGGTCGAGGACGTGGAAGACGAGCACCTCGTGCCCGCGGTGACGGAAGTGCTTGAGCCCCGCGAGAACGCGCTCGGGCTCGTCCAGGAGGTCGCTGAGCAGGATGACCAGCCCGCGGCGCTTGGTCATCTCCGCGGCACGGTGCAGGGTGGCGCCGACGTCGGTGAGGCCGCCGGGGCGGTTGCGTTCGATACTACTGAGTAGGTCGTAGAGGTGGCGGCGCACCGAGCGCGGCGGCAGCACCTCGCGGATCTTCTCGTCGAAGGTGATCAGCCCCACGGCGTCCTGCTGCTGGATGAGCAGGTAGGCGAGGCCGGCCGCGAGCATGCTCGCGTAGCGGAACTTCGTGACACGTCCCTCGGCGCCGGCGAAGTCCATGGAGCGGCTGCCGTCGAGCAGCAGCGTGCCGCGGAGGTTCGTCTCCTCCTCGAAGAGCTTCACGTAGTAGCGGTCGGTCTTCGCGAAGACCTTCCAGTCCACGCGGCCCACGGGCTCGCCGGGGTTGTAGGGCCGGTACTCCGAGAACTCCACGGAGAAGCCGTGGAAGGGGCTGCGATGGAGTCCCGCGATGAAGCCCTCGACGACGAGGCGGGCGATCAGCTCCATGCTCCCCAGGTGGCTGACCACTTCGGGGTCGAGGAAGCGGCGAAGTCGCGTTGCGGTGGGCAAGAACAGCTCCTTGCGGCAGGTTCAGCGCCAGTCGCGCTCCGCCTTGGGCCTATTGTCGAGGATCTTCTCGATGCGCATGTGGACTTCCGGTGTCAGGCGTTCCCCGGCCGCCAGCGCCCCCATGTTCTCGGCCACCTGCTCCGGGGCCGAGGCGCCCGTGATCACCGTACTCACGTTTTCGTTCCGCAGGCACCAGGCGATGGCGAGCTGCGCCAGCGTGCAGTCCAGCTTATCTGCCACGGGCGCCAAGAGGCGCACCTTTCCCAGACGGCGCTCGCCTTCCTCGCCCTCGATGCCCTCGCGTAGCCAGGCGAAGTCCTCCAGCGCGAAACGGCTGCCTTTGGGGATGCCGTCGCTGTACTTGCCCGTCAGCACACCGCTCGCCAGCGGGCTCCAGGTCGTCAGGCCCAGACCGAGGTCGGCGTAGAGTCGTTTGTACTCCTCCTCTACGCGCGCGCGGTAGAACATGTTGTACTGGGGCTGCTCCATGCACGGGGGAACGAGGCGCTCGCGGCGCGCGATCTCGTGGGCTTCGCGGATACGCTCGGCGCTCCACTCGCTCGTGCCCCAGTAAAGGGCCCAGCCCTGGTCGACGATCCAGCTCATCGCGCGCACCGTCTCCTCGACGGGCGTGTGGAAGTCCGGTCGGTGGCAGAAGATCAGGTCCACGTAGTCAAGCTGTAGGCGAGCGAGCGCAGCCTCCGTGCCTTCGCGCAGGTGCTTGCGGCTCAGCCCGCGCTCGTTGGGGCCCTTGCCGCCCCAGAAGAGCTTGGTGGAGACGACCAGGTCCGAACGCTTCCAGCCCGCCTTGCGGATCGCCTCGCCCATGAGGCGCTCGGCCTCGCCGCCGGCGTAGGCCTCGGCGTTGTCGAAGAAGTTCACACCCGCGTCCCGCGCGGCGCTCATGCACTCCAGCGCGAGTTCCACGTCGAGCTGGGGGCCGAAGGTCACCCAGGCGCCGAAGGACAGGGCGGAAACCTGGAGACCCGACGAGCCTAGATAGCGGTAATCCATGAGCGAATCCCCTTTGACGCGGCCCTGCCCGCCCGCAGAGCGCGGGCCGAGCCCAGCTCACGCTTGCGGCGGAACTAGTAAGGAGGCAGCGGCATGCCGGCGGCCGCCCACTCCTCCTGCGCGGGACCGTAGATGCCCGGAACTCCCAGCCCCGCCTGTCGCATCAGTACCGTCATCTGCCCGCGGTGGTGGATCTCGTGATGAAGCAGGATGGCCAGCGTAAGACCGCGCGCCCACTTCTCGCCGTAGAGGTCGTCCTCCACGAGGAGCGACTCGTCGTTCCAGTGCTCGCGGATCGCGGCCTCGAACTCCTTCGTGGCCGTGTCGTAGCCCGCGCGAATCTCGTCCGCGCTGGCCGGCGGTAAGGACTTGGGATCCACGGCGCTCAGCGGCAGCCCGCACTGGGCCATCATCTCGGGAATCGTGGTGACGATGTGCCACGCCACGCCTCTCAGGCTGCGGTGGCCCTCGGCGGCCGTGCTGCTCAAGGCGTTGTCATCCAGCGCGGCGAAGATCTTCTTCGTGCCCGCGACGAGCTGGCCGTATGCGCCGAAGAAGTCATCCAGTTTGCGGTACATGCTTTCTCCTCAGGTTCTCTACGTTGTGCGGCCGCGAGTCCGAGGCCGTCATTCCGTGCCCTCGCTCAGTATGGCGAGGTATTCCGTGTATCCATAGAAGCGATTTCGCTTTCTTCCGGTCAGCTCGCGAACGAGCCCCATGTTCTCCAGCAGCTTCAGCCGAGCGGAGATCGTCGGATAGGACAGGTTCGTCTGCGTTCTCACCTCGGACATCGAGAGGATGGGCCGCGCCTTCAGCGCCTCGTGAATCCGGAGCGTGGAGCCGGCAGCTCGTTTCTGCTGCTGGATCCGTTCTCGATCCCGGGCGAAGAGAGCAACCAAGCGACGAGCGGTGTCCACCGCGCTTTCGGCGGTCTCCATCACGCCGGTCAGGAAGAACTCAATCCACGCCTCCCAGTCCCCTTCTTCACGGGTTCTCTGCAACAAGTCATAATAGAGTTCCCGGTTCTGCTTGAAGAACAGGCTGAGGTAGAGAAGGGGAAGCTTCAGGATGCCTTCCGCATGGAGAAGTAACGTGATCAGAAGCCGGCCGACCCGGCCATTGCCGTCGAGGAACGGGTGGATGGTTTCGAACTGCACATGCCCGAGCGCGGCCTTGATGAGGGCGGGCGGAGGGGAGTCCGCGCTGTGCAGGAAGAGTTCGAGCTCGCCCATGCAGTCCTCCACCCTGCTCGGCGGCGGTGGGACATAACGCGCGTTTCCGGGCCTCGTGCCCCCAATCCAGTTTTGACTGCGGCGGAAGCGGCCCGGATCCTTATCACCGCCCCTGCCGCGCGACAACAGCTTGCCGTGTACTTCACGAATGAGTCGATTGGACAGTGGAAACCCGCCGCGCAGACGCTTCAGCCCATGCTCCAGTGCGGATACGTAGAGGGAAACCTCCTGCACGTCATCGACCGGTACACCAGGGACCTCTTCGAGCTCGAAGAGGAGCAACTGGTCGAGGGACGATTGCGTCCCCTCGATCTGCGAGGAGAGCAGGGCCTCTTTGCGAACATAGGTGTAGAGAAACAGACCGGTGTCGGGAAGCAGCGTGGAGACGCTGTCGAGCCGACCGAGAGCGACGAGGGCCTGCTCGAAGAGGCGCTGCTGGTCACGAGTCAACTGCACATCGGGCTGGGGAGGCAAGGGCTGGGGTACAAAGGCCCGAACCTCCTCCCCCCCTGCTATCACGCCTTCGCAACTGCCCGAAAGGTCCCGCTTCATGCCGTCATCCAAGAGCTCAAGGAAGTTAAATAGGCCAGGTGGTTATTTAAGTAAGACAGGCATACCTTAAATAACATGGGTGGAGACGTCTGTCAAGCCGAGGAGATATCCCCGTCTATCTCGTTGAATTGCATGCCGTTGAGTACAATCACCCGACTTAGGTCAGAAGCTGCCACGTCGTTAGGTACCAGGCGATCCTAGAGAAATGATCCGCTAGGCTGGAATTCGGGGAAAGGTCGCGATCAGGGTTTGTCGCCGGTCTCGGGTTCGATCACCGGCGGCAGGACCTCGCCTTTCGCGACGAAGTCCAGCGACACCGAGTTCACGCAGTGCCGCGTGTCCAGGGGCGTGAGGCCCTCGCCGAGGAAGACGTGGCCCAGGTGTCCGCCGCAATGGGCGCAAAGGATCTCGGTGCGGCGGCCGTCGGCGTCGGGTTCGCGGCGCACGGCGCCGTCGATCTCGTCGTCGAAGGAGGGCCAGCCGCAGCCGCTCTTGAACTTGGCGTTGGCGAGATAGAGGGGCGCGTTGCAGCGGCGGCAGAGGTAGGTGCCATCCTCGTAGAAGTCGTCGAACTTGCCCGTGCCGGGCCGCTCGGTGCCCTTTTCCAGGATAACCCAGGCCTCCATCTCGTTCAGCTCGTTGTACTCCACCGGGGATGCCTCCTCCGGCTCAGGCGTGGGGGTGTCGCGCGACGCGCTGGCGGCAGGAGCGCCACCCGCCGCGAGCAGGGTCAGCGCCAGGATGGCTGCGAAGACTCTCATGGCGCTATTCCGGCACGGCCGCCAGCAGACGGGTGACGATCTCGTCCGTGTCGACACCCTCGGCCTCCGCATTGAAGTTCGTCACGAGGCGGTGGCGCAGCACCGACGGCGCCACATTCCGCACGTCGTCCAGGCCTGGCGCGGGGCGCCCATCGAGGGCCGCCAGCGCCTTGGCGCCGAGGATCAGGTACTGGCCGGCCCGCGGCCCGGCGCCCCAGGCCAGGAACTCGCGCACGAAGTCCGGCGCGCCCTCCTCGGGCCGCGTCGCGCGCGCGAGGCGCACGGCGTAGGCCACCACCCGCTCGGCCACGGGGATGCGCCGCACCAGGCGCTGCAGCTCCACGATGTCGTCGGCTGCGAGCACCGCCTCCAGTTCTGGCTCGACGTCCGTCGTCGTGGTCTCGACGATGCGCCGCTCCTCCTCCTCGCTCGGGTAGTCCACCTTGACGTTGAACATGAAGCGGTCGAGCTGGGCCTCGGGCAGCGGGTAGGTGCCCTCCTGCTCGATCGGATTCTGCGTCGCCAGCACGTAGAAGGGACGGTCGAGCTCGTAGGTCTCGCCGGCGGCCGTGACCTGGTACTCCTGCATCGCCTGCAGCAGCGCGGCCTGGGTCTTGGGCGGCGTGCGGTTGATCTCGTCGGCCAGGACCACGTTCGCGAACACCGGCCCGCGCAGGAAGCGGAAGAAACGCTTGCCCGTGGTCTTGTCCTCCTCGAGCACCTCCGTGCCGGTGATGTCGGTGGGCATCAGGTCGGGCGTGAACTGGATACGATGGAAGCGCAGGTCCAGCACGCGAGCGAGCGTGGATACGAGCAGGGTCTTCGCCAGACCGGGCACGCCCACGAGCAGGCTGTGGCCGCCCGCGAAGAGCGAGACCAGCATCTCCTGGATCACGCGATCCTGGCCGACGATGACCTTGCGGATCTGCTCTTTCAAAACGCCGTGGGCCGAATGCAGCCTCTCCAGGCGCTCGATGTCTTGGGTGCCGACTTCGTCGCTCAAGTGTGGGCCTCCTCGCCGTGGGTCGGGGTCGCTGTAGAGATGGAGGGTCGGGAACACGTCCCGCGGAGCATAAGTTCCGGGCTGCCGCGGGTCAACCAGGACGCCCTCCTCCCGGCGCGGCCCGGCTAGAGCCGTTCCTTCACCCAGCCCTCGAGGCCGCCGGCGAGCACGAGCTCCTGGGCGGCCGGGCCGACGGGGCTGAGCGCGTAGTCGCTGCCCTCCACCGTCAAGGTGGCCGCGCGGAAGTCCAGGTGCGCCGCGAGGCCCGTGCGCGCGGTGAGCGCCTCCTCGCCGAAGCGCTCCTTGAGATCGCGAGCGAGCGCGGGCGCTTCGATCACCAGGAAGCCGTTGTTCAGCGCATTGCGTTTGTAGGTCTCGCTGAAGGAGCCCGCCAGGACCAGCGCGATGCCGCGGTGCTTGAGCGCCGTGGCGGCCTGCTCGCGGCTCGAGCCCGTGCCGAAGTTGAAGCCCCCGACCAGCAGGTCACCCTGTTGCGCGATGGACTGGAAGGCGGGGTCGTAGTTCTCCATGGCCACCTCGGCCTGCTGCTCCGGGGTGATGTCATCCTGATAGGTGTACTTGCCGGGGTAGATGCCGTCCGTGTTGAGGTTGTCCTGGTGACAGAAGAGCAGCTCGCCCTCGAGGCTCTCGGGGAAGCCGTCCAGGATGCTCACGGCCGCCGCGGCGCCCTCCGCGCGATCGCCCGTGGCGATGCTGGCGATCGGCCTTTCGTCCGCGTCGAAGTCCAGGCCCTCCGGCAAGGAGATGCGGCCGCTGGCCGCGCTGGCCGCCACCACCGCGGGCGAGGCCAGGTAGGCCTCGGACTCCGGCGAGCCCATGCGTCCCTTGAAGTTGCGGTTCGTGGCGGAGAGGCCCACCTCGCCGGCCTCGAGCAGCCCAGCGCCCAGGCCGATGCAGGGCCCACAGCCCGGTGGCAGCGCCTTCGCGCCGGCATCGAGCAGCACCTGCCAATCGCCGCGGCGTTCGCTCTCGGCCTGAACCTCGCTGCTGGCCGCAGCGACGTAGAGCTCCACGCCGTCCGCCACTCTCTGCCCCCGAAGCACCGCGGCCGCCTCGGCCAGATCTTCGGTGCGGCCGTTGACGCAGGAGAGCAGGTAGGCCTTGTCGATTCTCACGCCACGGCCTGCCATCGCCGCCACGGGGGTCATGGTCTTCACGTTGTGCGGGCCGGAGACGTGGGGCTGCACGCTGCCGAGCTCGAGGGTGAGCTCACGGGCGTAAAACGCATCTGCGTCGGAGCGCGGCGTACTCTCGCGCAGCGCGGCGATGCGCGCGCCGTTCAGGCGCGGGTTCATGCCACTGTCTGCGTCCGCGTCGGAAGGCACGCCGGGCAGGCCACGCGCGCTCACGAAGGCCACGCGCTCCTCCAGCCAGGCGAAGGTCCGCTCGTCGATGGCGAAGACGCCGGCCAGCGCGCCCCACTCGGTGGTCATGTTGGCGATGCTCAGGCGTTGCTCGATGCTGAGCCCGGCCACGCCGTCCCCCGCGAACTCGATCGCGTGGTTGAGCACCTGGTCCTCGTTGAACAGGCCAGCCAGTGTGATGATGACGTCCTTGCCCGTCACCCCTGGGCGCAGCGCGCCCGTCAGGGTCACGCGCGCGACGGGCGGCACCTGCCACCAGGTGCGTCCCGTGGCCCAGATGGCCGCCGCGTCGGTGCGCACGATGGGCGTGCCCAGGCAGCCGAGGCCGCCGTACATGTTCGAGTGGCTGTCGGAGGCGACCACCATCGTACCGGGCCAGGCGTAGCCCTCCTCGCACATCACCTGGTGTCCGATGCCACGCCCCGCCGGGTGGAAGTCCACGCCCATCTCCGCCGCGAAGGCCTCGATGCCGGCGTACTTGGCGAGGTTCTTCTCGCCTGTGTCCTGAACGTTGTGGTCCAGGGTATAGACCGGCTGGCGCGGATCGGCCATGCGGCTCGCCCCGATCCCCTTGAACTTGGGGATCACGGCGCCCGTGTTGTCATGGGTCATCACATGGGCTGGGCGGACGGAGAGGAAGTCCCCGGCGCGGACCTCGTGCCCATTTTCCAGGCCCACGGCGTGCATTTGGGCGATCTTCTCGATCAGGTTCTGCGGCATGGCTCCTCCTGCTCGGCTGCGAGTCGGTCCCATTAAACCCACTACTGGGTCCGCGATCAAGCCTCGCTGGCGCGATCGCTTCGCCACGTGTAAACTGACTCCGGTTCCGCGCCGGCCCGACCGTGAAGGAGTGCGCCGAAATGCGATCCTGCGACGTCTACCCCGCCATCTACGCGGTAGTGAATCGCATCCCGCGCGGCCGCGTGGCCATCTACGGACAGGTGGCGGAGCTCGCCGGCCTGCCCGGCCACGCCCGGCAGGTGGGCTACGCCCTGAACGCCCTGCCCGACGACACGCGCGTACCTTGGCAGCGCGTGATCAACGCGCAGGGCCGGATCAGCGCGCGCGCTGACTCGGACTGGGGCGCCTACCAGCGCCACCTGCTCGAGAGCGAGGGTGTGGTCTTCGAAGAGGACGGCCGCGTCCCCCTCGCCCGTTTTCAATGGCGCCCGCGATCGGTCTCCGCCTTCGCGGCCACGCCGCCCGCGCGCGAAAGGAAGAAGCGCCCGTGATTCGAACTCGACGCCTCGCGCCTATAACGATCTTACTGCTCGTCATGATGCTGCTTCCGGCCGCCTGTCAGAAGCGGTCCCCACGGCGCGGCGCGCCCGCGCGGCGTGAATTCGCGCAGGAGCCCCGCTTCGGCGAGCGCCAGACACGCGGCCTCCTGCAGCACGACGCCATCGACGAGGCCTCGGGCCTGGTGGCCAGCCGCAGGAATCCGGACATCCTCTGGACCCACAACGACTCCGGCGACAAGCCACGCCTCTTCGCCCTCGACGGCAAGGGCCGCCACGTCGGCATCTTCACGATCCTGGGCGCGGAGAACCGCGACTGGGAGGACATCGCCATCGGCCCCGGCCCGCGCGAGGGGCGGGACTACCTCTACATCGCCGACATCGGCGATAACAGAAACAAGCACGATGTGGGGTATATCTACAGAGTCGCGGAGCCCGTGCTCAGCCCGAAGCAGGCGCCCCTGCGTAGCGCCCTCGGCGATGTGGAGGTCATCCGCTTCCGCTACCCCGACGGCCCCCACGACGCCGAGGCCCTGCTCTCCGATCCCCTCACCGGCGACCTCTTCATCGTCAGCAAGGAGAAGAAGAGCGCGCAGCTCTACCGCGCGCCCTGGCCCCAGCCGATCCGCGGCGTCTGCCTGCTCGAGGACATGGGTCCGCTCGCGCTGGAGAATGTCTGCGGGGGGGACGTCTCGCCGGCGGGAAACGAAGTGCTCATCAAGGGCTACAGCCTGATCTACCACTGCTGGCGCGACGACGACCAGCCGCTGGCGGAGGCCCTCGCGGGCGAATTCCGGCAGTTGCCCTACTTCCCCGAGCCGCAGGGCGAGTCGGTCGCCTGGGAGCCGGAAGGCCGCGGCTACTTCACGCTCAGCGAGGAGCGCAAGGGCATCCCCGCCTTCCTCTATTTCTATCCGCGCCTCGAGCCCTGAGCGCCGGCGACCATGTCGTCTCGCCCGGAAGCAGGCTACTTCAACAGGAGCATCTTCTTGACCGACCGGAAGCCGCCCGCTTCGATGCGGTAGAAGTACACCCCCGAGGGCACCGGCTGACCCGCCGAATCGCGGCCGTCCCAGATCACCTCGTGCTGACCTGGAGAAAGATCGACGAGAGGCAGACCGTCCACACGACGTCCGCTCGCATCGTAGATACTCATCGTGGCATCGATGCGATCGACGCCGGTGTCGGGAATCGAGAAGGCGATCCGCGTCGAGGGGTTGAAGGGGTTCGGCACGTTCTGGAAGAGCTCGAAACCCGTGGTCGGGGTCTCCTCGACGCCAACGCCGTCGGAGAGCATCCGTAGATCCGCTTCCTGCCACCCGTTCCAGGGTCGCGTGAACCAGCGGCCGTATCTCTGGAAGGGCGATCCCGCCGGGTGGTAGACCGTCCGCACGCGCCAGTGATAGACCTCGCCCGAATCGAGATTGGTGACCAAGTGGTTCAGAATGGCGCCACTCGTGCCGCTGTCCGTCCAATCCACGCTTTGCTCCAATCCGGTGCCATCGAGAAGCACACTCAGGGGCTTGACCTCCCATTCCAACTTCACCTTCCCGCGGCCGAACGGAGACCGGCCCAAGGCGGATAGACGGAACGAATTCTCGCTGTTGCTCATGCCCAGGTGGGCGATGGGGTAGAGGTTGCTCGACTGACGCTGGTTCGGGCGCAGGGCCTTGCCGCGACCGCCATTGCCGTAGTAGAGGCGGGCCTGCCCCTGTTCGCTCAGTGATCCGCTGAATTTCTCCTCGCCGACAATGATCTCCGCACAACCGTCACCGTTGACGTCCCCGGCCGATGCCACCGCACAGCCGAAGTTGGATTCGTCGCCCGCACCGATCCCAAACCACTTGAGGGAAAGGCCCGTCTCGGAACCCTGGTAGCAGAGGGCCAGCCCTTCGTCCGATCCAACATTGTCGAAACCCGGGGCGCCGACTACGATATCGGCATAGCCATCTCCGTTCACATCCCCTGCGATGGAGACAGAGCTTCCGTACCGGCTGCCCGTCTGGCCACCGAATTGCGTCCAGTCGGCGTTGAGCGGCGTTCCACCAACGCCCATGCCCGTCTCCGCACCGTACCAGAGGAATATGCCGCCCTCATAGCTATGGTTCTCCGAGTACGCCGGCGCGCCGATGGCGACGTCGGCGAAACCGTCGCCGTTGACATCACCCGCCGTGGCCACCGCGCTGCCGAAGGCGGCATCGGCCTGATTGCTCTCGGCGCTCCAGTCCACGAAGACGGGGTTGCCGGGCCAGCCGAGCCCCGCCCCCGAGCCCAGCCAGAGGAAGGCCATGCCCTCGTAGTCCTCCCCGTTCCGGTAGTCCGGGGCCCCGACGATGATGTCCGAGTAGCCGTCGCCGTTGACGTCCCCGGCCGTGCTCACCGCCGCGCCGAAGGAGGCGCCGTCCTGGTCCGCTTCCGCGTGCCAGTCCGCGTTGCTGGGATGTCCGGTGGGCCCCAGCCCCATGGACGAACCGTGCCAGACGAAGGCGTGTCCTTCGTCCGACTCGCCGTCCTCGTAGCCTCTCGCGCCCACGATGATGTCGGAGAAGCCGTCGCCGTTGATGTCCCCGGCCGTGGCGACGTCGCAGCCGAGAAAGGCATTGATGGCGCCGCCGACGGCATGCCAGTCGTGGATGCCGCTGAGACCGCCGGGCGAGCCATGGTAGACGAGGGCCCGTCCCGCGTCGGTGTGGTGGTAGCCATTGTGGCCCTCCGCGCCCACGATGACGTCCGAGTAGCCGTCGTTGTTGATGTCCCCCGCGGAGGCCACCGAACAGCCCAGGAATTCGAAGTCCTGACTGCCCTGGACCGACCAACTCGCAGTGTCGCTCAGACCTGTGCTCGAACCGTTGTAAAGCCAGACCTTGCCCGTCGAGATGCCGCCGCCGTCGTACTGGTCGGCGCCGACGATGACGTCGTCGTAGCCGTCGCCGTCCACATCTCCGGCCGTACCCACGGAGTGGCCGTACTGGGCGTAGTCAGCAGGGCCTTGATGGGTCCAGCCTTCGGACCAGGCCAGCCCGGCGGGCGAGCCGAGATAGAGGTAGACCCTGCCTTGATAGTCGATATCCCCCGAGTAGCCGGGAGCGCCAACGAGCAGATCGGCGTAGCCGTCGCCGTTGACGTCACCGCCCGCGGCCACGCATTGGCCGTAGGCCTCGTCCATCGCGCCGGTTTCGCTCCAGCCAGGATCGGTGTCGAGGCCGAAGTGGGAACCGAAGTATACGTAGGCCGCCCCCGCGGTGTTGTTGGTCGGATTGCTCTCGGAGAATTCTGCAGCGCCGACCGCGACCTCCGCGAATCCATCTCCGTTGACATCGCCGAGGGTCGAAACCGATTCGCCAAGGTGGTGGTCAGCCAGGTTGCTCTCGACCATCCAATCAGGCGTCGCGCCGGGGCCGGAAGCGGATCCATGGAAGACGAAGGCCGCGCCTTCCGCGTTCTGAGGGTTGCTGAGTCCAGATCCGATGATGATGTCGGCGTAACCGTCGCCATTCACATCGCCCGCGGTGGCGGCGGCCTTGCCGAAGTACCAATTGTCAACATTGGTTTCGTAACGCCAATCGGCATTGTCTACAGTGCCGTCGCTGACCAAGGGCCCAAACCAGATGAAGGCGCCACCTTCACTTGTCTGGTCGTTCGAGAAATACTTGCCCGCAGCCAGGATGTCCGAATAACCGTCCCCGTTGACATCCCCCGCCGAGCACACCACGACAGGATTGGGCGTGTCGATATCAGCCAGCCAATCACAGTTATCAGGCATGCCGGTCGGCCCCAGGCCGGAGGAACCGCCGGACCAGAGTAAGATTATGCCATGCGCCGTCGCCGTAGTGGTCAATATGCCGGAGCATTCCCCACCACCGGGAGTCCCGGCCGTGGCGACCATGGTGCCCAAACCATATCCGCTCCAGTCACCCCTGGCATACCACGAGGGCGTCGAGCTCGGACCGGTGGGGGATCCGTGATAGACGAAGACAGCGCCTTCGCCGCCATAGACCTCCGTGTAGCCCGGCATGCCCACCACTACGTCGGCATAACCGTCGCAGTTGACGTCGCCGGCCGTGGCCACGGAACAGCCAAGATTGCCCTCGTACTCGTTTCCATCCTGAGACCAGCCGTGGGAGATCGGTCCCGTGGGCGAGCCCAAGTAGAGCCGCACGCGACCTTCGTCGGTATCCCCGCTGTCGTAGTTGTGCGCCCCGACGATGATGTCGCTGTAGCCGTCGCCGTCGACGTCGCCGGCCGTGGCGACCGAGAACCCGAAGCCCGACTCTTCCTGGTTGCTCTCGGCCGTCCACAGTGGATTGGAGGCCAGCGGATCGATGTGGACAGGGTATTCCGCCTCGCGATCGTCCACCAGCAACGCGAGTTGCGTCCCCTCCAGTTCGTAACGGCAGGGCAAGGCCTTTCCATCCGCATCGCAAGCCGACAGCTCGCCGTACTGGAGCACCGTGATCCCGTCGGCGGTCTTGAACTCGATGACGTCCCTGTCGTGGAACAGGGTTCCGATCAAGTCGCCGACGATCCGCAGCTGAATGCGAAGCTCGTCCTGCGCATCCCCGGATCCGGGTGGGAACGAAAGGGTGAATCCCTGCTCCAGACCACGGTCGTCGTTGAGATACCACTCCAGCAGATCTCCGCGACGGTACTCCATGCGGTTGCCGTCATGGACCAGTTCCGCCGATGTCGGACGCAGCATCCGTCCCGCGTAGCCATAGCGGGTCTGCTCGAGCCCCCATTGCCAGTCACCGGCATCTCCGGTACGCGGAATGACGCGCACTCCCTCCTGCGTGAAATAGGTGCGGAGATCATGCGCGCGGTTGGGAGCCTGGAAGGCAGCGGCGAGATCCGGCGGCAGAGTGCGCTCCTGCCATGAGATCTCGTACTCGCTGCGGATGATCTCCTCCTGCACCGACTGCCACCAATCGGCGGGCACATCCCGGGCAGGCGCTTCGGTCTCGATTTCGGCGCTTGCCGAAACGGCGGCCAATGCCAGGACGAGGAAAAGGATCGAGCAGGTGTGGATCGAACGGAGGATTCTCGCCTTCATGACTTGTCCTCTCTGAGAACGGACCCCGGGCGGGGCCACGGTCGTCACGGGCGCGTCAACGTCACATTAGTCAGGTAGGCAATGCTGAAATAGGATGCGTCACGTCATCGGCCCCACTTCTCCCAACGGAGTCCTGACGGAGGAGGTGGCCGAGAAAGCAGCCACCGGTCCGCGGACCACAAAGCCGTAAGTTTCAATATATTGTAACATAAAATGTCGGTTGTTTGAAACCCGCAGCCCCGCTTCCCGCCGCCTGGGAGCCGGAAGACCGCGGCTACTTCACGCTCAGCGAGGAGCGCAAGGGCATCCCTGCCTTCCTCTATTTCTATCCGCGGTTCGAGCCCTGAGCGCCGGGCCGCGTCTTTCGAATCGCGTAGGAGATGAGCAGCAGGGCTGGCAGGCCCAGCACGTAGAGCATTTGGGGGACGCTCGTCACGCCGCCGAGGGGCCAGAAGAGGAGCACGCCTCCGCCGGCCGCGTCGCGGAGCAGGTGCGAGAGCAGAGCGGCGAAGGCCACCCAGGCGACCACCGCGCTCCGTGCGACGAGCCCGGTGGCGAGCGCTGCGGCGGCGGCGAAGGTGAGACTGTGCGTCACCGGGCGGAAGGGCAACGAGAGCATCGCCTCCAGGTTGATGCTGCGCGCGGCCACGGCGTGGTCCACGTCGAGGAGGACGCCGGCCGCCAGGGCCAGCAGGGCGAGCCCGCGCCGCGTGGGACGCAGGAAGAGCGGTGCGGTGACCAGCAGGGCGGTGGCGCCGTTGATGGGAATGTCGAGCAGGGCGTGGGTGGCGCGCTCGAAGGTCAGGGCGAGCATGTCCTGGCCCCTCCTCAGGAATCCGCCGGGCTGGCGCCATCGGCCTTCTCGGCGGGCTCGTCCTCCGAGTCGCCCAGCAGCTCGGGCGATTGGGGCCGCCGAGCGACTCGCTCCACGCCGTCCAGCGCGGGCATCTCCTTGCCCCGGCTGACGCCAAGCTCGGGGAAGCGCCGCGCGGTCACGAGCACACGGCTCTCGAGCGAGCCGAGGGTGCTGTTGTAGCTGTCGACGGCGCCGTCCAGCTTGCGGCCCAGGTCCTTGAAGTGCGTGGCCATGGTCGCGAGCCGCTCGTAGAGCTGGCGCCCCTGTTCGCTGATTCGCTGCGCGTTTTCCGCGAGCACCTCCTGCTGCCAGCCGTAGTGCACGGCGCGCAGCAGCGCGATCAGGGTGGTCGGCGTCGCCAGGATGACCTTCTGATCCACGCCCTTCTCGATGAGCGAGGCGTCCTGCTCGAGCGCCGCGTAGAAGACGCTCTCGTTGGGCAGGAACATCACCACGAACTCCGGCGACGTCTCGAACTGATCCCAGTAGGACTTCTTCGCCAGCCCGGCGATCTGCTCGCGCACCTGCCCCGCGTGCCGCGCCAGGTGTGTCTGGCGGGTGCTCTCGTCCTCGGACGCGAGCGCGTCGAGGTAGGCGTCGAGCGGCGTCTTGGCATCGACCACCACGTTCTTGCCACCAGGCAGGTGGACGACGAGATCGGGGCGCCTGAGGCCCTCCTCGCCGGAGACCTGCGCCTGCTCGTCGAAGTCGCAGTGGGAGAGCATGCCCGCCATCTCGACGACGCGGCGCAGCTGGATCTCCCCCCACTGGCCGCGGCCGGCGGGTTTGCGCAGCGCCTGCACGAGGTTACCCGTCTCGGCACGCAGCTTCTCCTGGTCGGTCGCGAGGGTGGCGAGCTGCTGCGCGAGGCTGCCGAAGGACTGCGCGCGCGTCTTCTCGATCTCCTCCATCTGCTTGCGCACGTCCGCGAGCGACTTGTTCAGGGGATCGACCAGGCTCTTGACCGCCTGCTCGCGCTTTTCGAGCTCCTTCGCGGCCTCGGTCTGCTGCTTGCCGAGCGACTCTGCGGCAAGCTGCAGGAAGGACTCGCTGCTGGCGGCGAGGGCGTCGGCGGAGAGGGCCTTGAAGGCGTTCTTCAGCTGCTCCTCCGCCTTGCGCAGATCCTCCAGCCGCTGCTCGGCGCCGCGTTTCTCGATCTCGAGCGTGGCCTTCAGGCCGGCGAGCTCCCGCTCCAGCTCGGCCGCGCGGCCACGCCTGCGCAGGAGCAGGGCCAGCGCGCCGAGGCCGGCACCGACGGCGATTCCGATGAGCAGCAGGACGATGTCCATGGGCATATCCTCCCGGTCGGCCCATCCTAGCCCGGCGGGGCGCGGGAGACAAGCGCGGGCTCGCACGGGCGCGGCGAAGAGCGCGCGGGCGTTTGGCACTCGGCGCGGCGGGCGCTCTTAGAGCGAGAGCTCCTGATAGTCGCTTTCGCAAGGCGGGCCGTCGCTGGCCCAGAGGCGGCCCGCGTCCAGGTCCATCACGACCGACGAGACCGTGATCACGCGCTCCTCCTCGGGGCGCTCGGGGTCCTCGTGGCGGCAGATGGAGTTGGGCCGGCCATCGTGGTCGCGGAGGCGTTCGATGACTTCGTCTGTCGAGAAGGGTCCGCCACCCGCGAGTAGCTCGCCAAGCCGCGCCTCGCGGTGACGGGAGTGGTGTCGCGTGGGACTCGGCGGCTCGACGACGCCGCAGGCATCGGGATCGCGGAAGTGATTGGCGTGGACGAGGCGGCCGTCCTCGCAGGAGAGCGTGTTGACGATGTCCGGCGCGGCCTCCAGGTCGGCGATGTGGTCGGGCGTTCCCGCCACGAGGAAGTTCGTGGTACAGGAGCGCGGCTCGCCGGCGATGACCTTCACGGCCGCTTCGAAGTCCGGCGCGCGCAGGATCTCGTAGCAGCGCAGGTGGAAGGGGCGCGCGAAGCGGGTCCAGTCGTCTTCCGTGGTCGTCATACCGTTGATGGCCAGGCCTACGCCCGCGTCGTTCAAGCCGATCTTGGCGCCGAGGATGCCCGCCTCGGTGAAGCCGAGGATGCGCCGGCCGTCCGGATCCTCGCTGCGGATCAGCGCGCCGGCGACCTGCGGGATCCAGTCCCAGTTCTGTCCCATGAGCAGATGGCCGAGCTGCGTCGACGCGGGCGGAAGGGCGAAGGAGGTGCAGCCGTCCGCTCGCGCCGAGTCGTCTGCATCGCTGCTGGGCTCCGCTTCCGCTTGCGCCAGGGCCTTCTGCCCGAACTGGTAGTAGAGCAGCTCGTAGCGCAGGTTGAGCACGGCGATCTCGTCGAAGGCGATTCCAGCTCCGTCCGCGATGCCGCGTATGCCCTGAACGTAGTCTTCACTATGCCCACGGAGTGCATCTAGGTAACGCAGCGCGCGGGCGTGCAGCTCATCGCGGACCAAACCCACCTCGCGCTCGAAACGCTCGAGGTAGACGGCCAAGTTGTGGGCGATCTCGCCGCTCAGTGCACGGCCGTGCTGCAGCCCCTGCTCGTAGGGGGTTCCGGACAGCTCGACAACGGGCAGACTCATGCGTCCTCCTGATGGCATGGCTCGAATGCTGCAACTCATACCGAGATGCGTGTGTTTTCTCTTGCATACCCTATGACACTGCCAACCGTGTTTCCAGTCTCTTCATGGATCCCATACTTAGATGGATACTTCCAAGCCTACCGCTGAGGGCGCCAAGATCAGCGCCGATCGTGTCGAGCGCCTCATCTTCCTCATTCGGGGGCAGAAGGTCATGATGGATAGCGACCTGGCAGATCTCTACGGGGTAGAAACAAAGAATCTGGTTCGAGCGGTGAAACGTAACATCGATCGCTTCCCGAGCGACTTCATGTTTCAGCTGTCCAGAGAGGAATATGATGTTCTGAGGTTCCATTCTGGCACCTCAAACGGCAGAGGAGGGCGTCGATACCTTCCCTATGCTT
>CAZVHI010000019.1:0-57747 GCA_964627205.1 uncultured bacterium | reverse complement strand
ATGGGGCTTTTCGGCAACCAGTTGCCATTGTTCAAGTAACGTCGGGACAGTAGTGTAGCACGGTCATTCCCCAGGAAAACGGAAGATCTACGCTCCCGGGCCAGGATCTAGCGCAGGATCAATATCTTGCCTTCGGCCCCTTCGGAGCCCGCGCGCAGGCGGTAGAGGTAGAGCCCGCTGGCCACGGGACGGCCCGCCCGGTCGCGGCCGTCCCAGCTCCACCCGTGGCGACCTGCAGGCAGGACCGCCCCCGGGGGCCGGGCGATCTCGCGGCCGTCGATGCCGTAGACCCGGAGGCTCACCCGCCTCGCCTCCGGGAGCTGGAACTCGATGCGCGTCTCCGCGCGGGCGGGATTGGGAAAGGCGCCCAGGGCGCGGAAAGCTGCCGGACCCTCCCCCGGCGCGACGTCGGGCGAGTTGGAGCCGCCCGGGGTCGGCTCGGGGAAGAAGCGCCACGGAGCCCCGCCGTCGGGATCCCGCCCGTAGGAGACGTCGGCGCTCTGGGGGCCGAAGCTCAGCGTGTCGATGGGCGCGGTGCCATGGGCGGCGCTGTCGAAGAGCCCCAGCCCTTCCCCGCCCGAGCCGAGCCGGAAGTCCGCGTGCAGCGGGCCCTCCCCGGGCTCCCCGTCACACCAGACCACGAGAAAACCGCGCGGCGGGATCACGGTATCGGGAAAGACGAAGCGGTCCGGGTCCTCGAGATCGTCGCTGAGCTGCATCCCGCCGAGGTCCAGCCCGACGTGGCCGGCGTTGTAGATCTCCACCCAGTCGTCGAAGTCCCCCCACTCGTCCTGGTTCGTCAGCGTGTTGCTGGCCAGGAACTCGTTGACGTAGAGGGGCGGCGCCGCGTAGCCCACCTCGAAGTGGTGGAGCACGCCGGGCGCGCCGGGCGGGTCGACCGCCGTCGCCGACGAATCGTCCAGGGCTGAGATGTAGTAGCCGACCGTCGCGCCGTCGGCCTGGGGCGGGATCACGGCGCCGTAGATCTCGTCGCCGGCGGGGCCGTCGCCGTGGGTGCCGTCGTCGAACATCGCCAGGGTCGTGAAGCCATCGCCTGCATTGTAGAGCAACTCGGCGGAGGCGATCGTCCCGACCAGGTCGCGGATCCGCGCCGTGACCGTCACCGGGTCGCTTGCCGACGGCGCGAGGGGCTCGTGCCACGCCTCGTCGATGAAGGGCGGCAGGTTGCCCGGCGCCTGGTTCGGCGCGCCCGGTGTCGGGACACCCAGGTAGACCGGCGCGCCGTCGCCGTCGGGGTAGCGACCGTAGGCGACGTCCGCGGCCAGCTCGGGGAAGGACAGGTAGCCCAAGAGCACGTTCCCCGCGTCGTCGTCCGCGAAGAGCGCCACCTGTTCGCCGTCGACATCCAGGCGGAAGCCCGCGTGCAGCGGTCCCTCGCCCACCTCGCCGTCGCACCACACGAGCAGCTTTCCCCCGGAAGCGATTGCCGTGCCCGCGGGAATCTCCCAGCGCTTGGGCCGGCCGGGATCGTCGCTCAGGTACATGCCGCCGGCGTCGAGGGGCAGCGGCTCCGCGTTGTGCAGCTCGAGCCAGTCGTCGAAGTCCCCGACCTCGTCGAAGTTCGTGGCGACGTTGAGTGCCAGGACCTCGTTGAGCCGGAGCGCGGGCAGGGACGGCGGCGCGGGGACGTTGGCGAGCAGGTAGGCCCTGCGGTCGGTGATGTAGGGCTCCAGCCCGTAGTCCCAGCCCCAGCCCCAGTTCCGGTAGTAGTCGGGGTAGGTGAAGGACTCGTGGAACATCTCTGTGGTATATCCCCAGTCCATGTGGCCGTCGTCGTAGGAGCCCTCGTAAGCATAGGGGCCGATCGTCGCGTGGATGAGGTCGATATCCGCCTCGACGGCGTCGAGGGCGAAGGGCCCATCGCAGAGCGCGAGGACGTAGCGCCGGAGCTGCGCCTCGTAGGCGGGGATCGCCAGCACGCGCTCGATCAGGGGCGGCAGCTCGCCGCCCGCGCTGCCGAAGCCGCCGTCCCCCCAGCCGTCCAGCGGGCGTGTCGCCCAGTCGATGCTCGAGAAGTCCACGCCGTAGCTGTTGTCCAGGTCGTAGGGGATGTACTCGAAGCGGCCCGTGTCGGGGTTGTTGTAGAGGTAGTAGTTGTTCGCGCCGAACCAGTAGTTGTCCCAGTTGCCGATGGCGGCATCGACGGCCATGGAACGCAGGAAGCCGTCCACGCTGAAGCGGTCGACTATGCCCGCCGCGAAGGCGGCGTCGTCCGTGTTGTTCACGAAGTCGATGAAGGCGGCCAGGTCCTCGTAGTCGGCGTCGTCGTGGATCTGCTCCACATAGGTCTCGCCGCCGCCGAGCCACTTGTAGGTGTCGCCGGTCCCCGGCCAGACGTAGCGCAGGTCCGCGCGCTCGCCCTGGAAGAGGCACTTGTAGAGATAGCCGTCCTTGTTGTCGAACCAGGCTTGCACGAACTCTTCGTCCACCTGCTCCACGTGGATCTGCACGCCCTCGACGAGCGCGCCGTCGTTGATCTTCAGCTGCACGTGATGCGCGCGCGACGAGGGCACGAGCATCTCCTTGTAGAGATCCCAGGCCAGCTTGGAGCGGATGATGGAGACGTCGTTGTGCTCGCCGTTGAGGTTGACCTTCTCGAGGCCGTGGAACTTGCGGCCGGGGACGAAGGTGTTGAAGCTCAGTTTCCAGGACTTCTTGATGGCGAAGCGCGAGGTGTTGCCGCGCGGGCGGATGGCCACGCTGCCGATCGTCTCGTCCAGGACCGAGTTCGTCCAGCGCAGAGAGCAGAGCCGGAGCTCGTTCGACCAGGGGTTCTCCAGCATGGAGTCCAGGGCCGCGGGATCCATCGTCACCTCGACGAAGCTCAGCTCGCCGTCCAAGAAGAGGGCGCGGGCGGATTCGTCGTGGTCGGCGTCGCCCTGGGGCAGTGGAGTCAGGGCGGCCGCGGGCGGACCGGCGAGGATCAGCGCCAGAGGGAGGGCGGCGCCCAGCCACATGGACAAATAATCCCGCAAGTACTTGCAAACAGGGAACATCCCGAGCCTCCGCTGGGTGCGACGGCCGCCCCGCCCCACCAGCGCGGCCTTGCATCCATTATAGCAGAAAGTCCGGGATGGTCGCTCGCGGGGAATCTAGCCCGAGAACGCGGGCAGGGATGTGCCGGCGCTTACGCTTCCGCGTGCGCGCGGCAGACAGGGCAGGGGCAGATGCTGCGCAGGTGATCGAAGGTGTAGATGCCGGTCGTGTGGCCGTCGCTCCAGGTGGGCTGCAGCGCGTAATTGCCGACCAGCTGCAGGGCGGAAGGGTGCACGTCCTCGGGTACGGCGCTCTGGTCGAGCAGCGGGCGCCCGGTCATCTCCTCCACGCAACCGGCGCAGCGGCAGCGCAGCCGCAGGTAGCGGGCGGGATAGAAGCTCTCGTGTCCGTCGCTCCAGAGCACGCACAGGTCGTGCTCGCGCGCGCGCGTGATCTCGATGGGCGTTGTGCTCATCCTCGCCTCCACGGCTCCTCCTAGAAGCTCAGCTTCACCTTGCGTCCGATCTCCCCGCTCAGGCTGCGGATGCTGATCTGCGCGGCCATCTGCTCGGCGAGAGACTTGAAAGCGAGTCCGAGAGGACCGTCCGGCTCCGCCACGGCAGTGGGCCGGCCCTCGTCGGAGTGCACGCGGATGCTCGTGGCCAGCGGCAGCTCGCCCAGTAGTGGTAGGTTCAACGATGCGGCGGCCCTGCGCGTGCCGCCGTTGCCGAAGATCTCCTCGCGCTCGCCGCAGTGCCTGCAGACGTAGTGGCTCATGTTCTCCACGAGCCCGAGCACGGGCGTCTTCAGGGTCTCGAAGAGCGAGATCGCCTTCTGCGCCACCTTGAGCGCCACGTCCTGCGGCGTGGATACGACCACCGCGCCCGTCAGCGCGAGCTTCTGACAGAGGCTGAGCTGCACGTCGCCCGTGCCGGGCGGCAGGTCGACGATCAGGTAGTCCAGCTCCCCCCAGGCCACGTTGCCCAGGAACTCGTCGAGCATCTTGGCCAGCATGGGACCGCGCCAGACCACGGCCTGCTTCTCCTCGACGAAGAAGCCCATGGAGATGACCTTCACCCCGTGCGCCGTGACGGGCTGGATGCGCCCGCCCTCGATCTCCGGCGACCGGTTAATACCCATGATCGTCGGGATGCTGGGCCCGTAGATATCCGCGTCCATGAGACCGACCGAAGCGCCTTGGGCCGCAAGCGCGATGGCGAGGTTGGCGCTCACCGTGGACTTGCCCACGCCGCCCTTCCCGCTCGCCACGGGCACGATGTGCTTGATCCCGGGAACCTGCCCCTGCTGCGGCCCGCCCTGCGCGCCGCGCACCTGGGCCGTCAGCGTGACCTCGACTTCCTTCACCCCGCCCAGAGCCCGCACGGCGTCCTCCGCCTGGCGCTTGAACATGTCCTTGACGGGGCAGGCCGGGGTCGTCAGCTCGATGGCGAAGCTCACCCTATCGCCTTCGATCCGCAGATCCTTGACGAATCCGAGGCTGACGATGTCCCGGCCGAGATCGGGATCCTGGATCTGGCTCAGGGCCGCCAGCACTCTCTCTTCGCTCAGCTCGGGCATCTTCGCTCCATCCGTTTGTATTACGCGCGCGGGACACAGCGTCCGCGCCAAGCTCAATCGAAGAACGTGAATCGCCGTCGATTCGTCAAGTCGCGGCGCCACCGGGAATTGCGGGTCCGGAAGCCCTGCTCTCCGCGCCGATCCCTGCCGGAGGGCGCCCGCGCCCGATCCCTCTATCGAAAAAGGCCGGGATGACGCGCGGCGCCTCCCCCGGCCGCGGGATCCACCGCGACCTTCAGGACGAGGCGGTGACGCTCCGGCGCGAGGCAGCGCGAGTCGTCGCAGGCCTGGGTCCGCAGCTCCAGGCCGAAGGCCAGCGGACCCGCGGGCGTCCCGGCAGGAACTCGCAGCCGCGCGCGCAGCCAGACCTCGCCCGCATAGACCGAGATCCGCTCCTCGCTGAAGCCGAAGCCTTTCATTGTGCCCACGGGGTAACTCTGGTCGAGCAGCTCGACGCCCTCGCCCACAGCGAGGGAAGTGGGGACGAGATAGGCCGAACCGGGCTGTTGCGAATTGACGTGCCAGCCCTCGTCGACGACGAGGCGCAGGGCGAGCTGCAGCTCCTCCCCTGGCGCGAGCCGCCCGCAGTCGAGGTAGGCTTCGCAGGTTACAGGGAAGTGGCGCAGATGTGCGTCGGGATCGCCGTCCGCGCCGGCCGCGGGGGGAAGACCGACCGCCGCATCGTCCGAGTCGAGGGATTCGGCCAGGGCCTGCAGCAGGCTCATCGTGCCGCGCGGCGCGCGCTCCATGGCGGGCGTGAAGGCCTCCAGGCAGTCCCGGGCCCGCTCCCGGTAGATGCCCTCCCCCGTGAGCTCGGCGAGGCGGAGCAGAACCCGGGTCGCCACGCCGTTGCCCGAGGGCAGCGCGGCGTCGAAGGGATCCTTCGAGCGGACGAGCAGCTCCTCGTGGTCGTCGGCGGTGAAGTGGAAGCCGCCCTCGCCGTCGTCCCAGTAGCGGACGAGCAGCGTGTCCGCGAGCGCGCGGGCCTGCTCGAGCCGGACCGGGTCGCCGCCAACCGCGTGCAGCGCGAGCAGGCCGTCGGCGAGGAAGGCGTAATCGTCCAGGTAGGCGGCGAGGCCTGCCCGCCTCGCTCGGTAGCTGCGGAGGAGCCGCCCGTCCGCGCGCATCTCGGCGAGGACGAAGTCCGCCGCCTCTGCGGCCGCCCGGGTCCAGGCGGGTTCGTCCATGATCTCGCCCGCGCGCGCGAGACCGGCGATCATCAGGCCGTTCCAGGCGGCGAGCACCTTGTCGTCGCGCAGGGGCCAGACGCGCCCTGCGCGGCGCTCCAGCAGGCGCTCCCGGTCGGCGTCCAGGCGCGCTTCGAGCTCCGCGAGGGGCAGCGACTCGTCCTCCGCGAGCTCCGCCAGAGGACGCGGCAGGTAGAGGATGCTCGTGCCCGGCCGATGATCCGTCGCCTCTTCGTGGTAGTTGCCGCCGTCCTCGACGCCGTAAGCGCGGGCGAACAGCGCCCCTTCCTCGTCCCCCAGGACCTCGCGCAGCTCGGCCTCGGTCCACAGGTAGAAGAGGCCCTCCTCGCCCTCGCTGTCGGCGTCGTAGGCGGAGTGGAAACCGCCCTCCTCGTCGCGCAGCTCGCGCAGGACCCAGCCCGCGATGCCGCGGGCCGCCGCCGCGAAGTCGCGCCGCCCCGTGCGCCGCCAGGCCTCGGCGTAGACCGGCAGGAGCTGCGCGTTGTCGTAGAGCATCTTCTCGAAGTGGGGCAGAAACCAGCGCGAGTCGGTGGAATAGCGGTGGAAGCCGCCGCCGATGTGGTCGTGGATGCCGCCGAGGGCCATCGCCTCGAGGGTGAGGTCGAGGATTCGCTCCAGCTCCGCGTCCTCGCGGCCGCGGCCGAGCTCGCCCTGGATGAGGGCCAAGCTCTGGTGTGGCGGGAACTTGGGCGCCGTGCCGAAGCCGCCCCGCTCGGCGTCGAAGCTCTTCTTCAGCTCGTCCAGGGCCCGCTCGACGAGGAAGGCGTCCGGGTCGCCGCTGCCGCCTTCGAGCTGCCTGTAGCGCGCGACGGCGTCGGCCAGCTGATTCGCCTGCCCCTCCACCTCGTCGCGGCGCGTGCGCCAGACCTCGGCGAGGTTCTGGAGGATGCTCCGGAAGCCGGGGCGGCCTGCTTGATCCTCGCGCGGGAAGTAGGTGCCCGCGAACCAGGGCCGTCCGTCCGGCGTGAGCCAGACGGAGTTGGGCCAGCCGCCGCGGCCCGCAAGTATCTGGGTCGCGTTCATGTAGATGGCGTCGATGTCGGGACGCTCCTCGCGGTCCACCTTGATCGCCACGTAGTGCTCGGCCAGGATGGCCGCCACGGTGGAGTCCTCGAAGGACTCGTGCTCCATGACATGGCACCAGTGACAGGTGGAGTAGCCCACCGAGAGGAAGACGGGCTTGTCCTCGGCCGCCGCCTTGGCCAGGGCCTCTTCCCCCCAGGGATACCAGTCCACGGGATTGCGCGCGTGCTGGAGCAGGTAGGGGCTCTGCTGGAAGACGAGGCGGTTGAACTCGGGGCCGCCGTCCGGCGGAAGCGTGGCGACGATCTCCGGTCCCGGCGGCGGCTTGCGCATCTTCTCGTCCTCCCCCGTGTTCCGCCCGTCCGCTGCTCCCGGACTGCCGCCGAGGCAGAGGGCCAGCAGGCAGAGGGCGCCGGCGCGCTTGCGTGTCCAGGCTTTCAAGGGCTCTCCCGGGCTGAGAAAAATCTGAATCGTTCCGTAGTATCTGAAACGATCGATCTTTCCGCAAGCTCGGAGGGGAATACGCGGCGCGTGGATCCGGCCTTGCGGCCGCTCCGTCCTCAATTGCCGTCCGAGCTCCTGCGCAGCTGCCGGCGAGCCCAGGGCACGAGCCCAATCAGTAGCAAGAGGGCCAGGCCGCCGATCAGGACCAGCTCCCAGGACACGCCCTCGCCCGCCAGGCCACGGCTGATCGCATCCATGCCCGTGACGTAGACGACGTGCCCCGGCAGCATGCCGATCCAGGTCCAGAGGAGGTAGGTCCAGAAGCGCACGCGCGTGAGCCCGAAGGAGTAGTTGAGCAGGCTGTAGGGAAAGATCGGAAAGAGGCGTGTCAGGAGCACGACCACCGGCCCCCGATCGGCGGTCCAACGTTCCAGGCGCTCGAAGGCCTCCTTGCCCGACAGCCAGCGGCGGACCGCCTCCCGCGCGAGGGTCCTGGCGAGCACGAACGCGAAGGCGGCGCCCGAGGCCGTGCCGAGGCTGACGAGGATCACGCCCTTGAGTGAACCGAAGAGGACCCCCGCCGCCAGCGTCATCGGCAGCCCGGGCAGCCCCGAGGCCCCCACGAGCGTGTAGACCAGCACGAAGACCAGCCCCCCCGCCAGGCCGTGGACCTCGATCCAGCCCCGCAGGTCTCCGAGGCCGCTGCCCAGGCCCAGCCAGCGCGCGAGCAGGAAGAGCAGCAGCACGACGACCGGCAACAGGGCTGCGCGGCGCCAGAGCAGGGCGCTCTCGTTGCGCTTCTCGTTCGCTTGCGTCATGCGTTTGGCCTTCCTGCGTTGCGACGCCCGGACGGGGCTGGCGGCCTGTTAGCAGAGTGCCAGGGACCGGCACAAGCTAGAGGATCGCTCCCGCGGCGGCAATGATCGATTGCTCACCGCGCGCCGTCGCGCGGCGTCGGCGCGGGGCCGTCTTGCGCGAGACGACGTCTTGGGGTACAAGGTCGTCATGCATCCCTTCCTTCTGGACAGCTGCTGCAGCCCCCAGCTCATGGCCGAGGCAAAGACGCTCGACGGCCTGCTGCTCCTCGGCACGGGCTTCACGATCAGCCTGGGCCACTGCGTAGGCATGTGCGGGCCGCTGGTCGGCGCCGTCTCCCTGGCCTGGCGGCAGCAGGGCCGCCGCTACTCCGCCCTGATCCCGGCCCTGCTCCTCTATCACCTGGGGCGCCTCGGCTCTTACTCCCTGATCGGCCTGGCCTTCGGCCTCCTCGGGACCGCCACGCAGCAGGCGGGCCAGGGCCGGACGATCCAGGGGGGGCTCTCCCTGCTGGCCGGACTGCTGATGTGCCTCCTCGGCTTCGGCTTGCTGGGTTGGCTCCCCACCCAGCGCTGGGTGGAGAGCGGCCGCCTGGGCCAGGCCGTGGCGGCGCGCTTCCGGGGCCTGCTCGGCCGGCGCGACCTGGGCGCGGCCCTGCTGCTCGGCGCTGCCAACGGCTTCTTGCCCTGCGGCCCCGTTTACGCCGTGGCGGCGGGCACGGTGGCGGCCGCCAGCCCCCTCCTGGGGGCCGGCGCGATGATGCTCTTCGGGCTGGGCACCGTGCCGGTCGTGCTGGCGCTGGGCCTGGGCGCGGGACGCCTGACGCCGAAGGCGCAGGGGCGCTTCGCCCGGATCGGCGCCCTGCTCGTGCTCCTAATCGGCCTGCAGCTGATCCTCCGCGGCTGCGCCGCCTTCGGCTGGGTGCCCCACCTGCACTTCGGCGAGCTCGTGATCTGGTAGAACGGCTTAGAGGAACCGAACTGCCCGCGGTCAGACCCTCCTTTCTACCCACTAAACAGGTGAAGAAGGGATTCATAGATCAGCGTCTTTTTACCTTATTGACCACAGCCCCCGCAAAACCCTATCATGCTTGCCGATTCCACCATGATGGAATATCCTCGCGCGAGAGGAAACCAGGAACGCCAAGCGTGCTGGTGTTCAGCAGGGCGTTGAAAAGGATGAGTATGTCCTCATCGGTCCGGAACTGGCGGCGTCCTGCGCCCGGCCCCTCTCACGAAGAGGGTGGCGGCATGCGTCCCGTTCCGAAGACAGCGGGCAACGCTCCATCCTTCGCACCCGTGCCGGACGCCTGCCCTCTGCCCGACCCGCCCGACCCCGAAGAGAGCGCGGCCTGGGAGCGCGCCCTGGAGCGCGGTGTCTGTCTGCACTGCGAGGGCGAGCTGGGCCGCGGCTGGAAGGAGGAGGACGGCCCCTTCTGCTGCCGCGGCTGCCGCAGCGTCTACGAGCTCATCCACGGCTCGGACCTCTCCCGCTACTACGACCTCCGCCGGGGCCGGCACGCGCCGGCGGCCGTCCTCCGCCCCGATACCCACGCCTGGCTCGACCAGCTCCTCGCGCGGCGCGAGGAGGCGGGCGAGGCGGGGGCCCTCCGTCTGGCGCTCGACATCCAGGGCGTCCACTGCGCCGCCTGCGTGTGGCTGCTCGAGGAGCTTTACCGCCGTGAGCCCGCGGGGCTGGAGCTGCGCATCAACCCGTCCCAGGGCCGGGTGGATCTGAGCTGGGATCCAGAACGAGGAGACCTCCGGCATTACCTGAGCGAGGTCGAGCGCTTCGGCTACCGGCTCGGCCCCCGCCGCGAGGGCGGCCCCCGCCCCTCGCGGGATCTGCTCGCGCGCATGGCCGTGAGCATCGCCGTGGCGCTGAACGTGATGATGTTCACCTTGAGCTTCTACTTCGGGCTGGCCCCCGAGGACGGCACGCTCTTCCACTTCTTCGGCTGGCTGAACCTGGGCCTGGCGAGCGTCGCGGTGATCGTCGGGGGCAAGGTCTTCTTCCGGGGCGCGCTGGCGGGCCTCAGGCGGCGCGTCGCGCATCTCGACCTGCCCATCTCCGTCGGGATCGCCCTCGCCTATGCGGGCTCGGTCTACGCCTTCTTCGCCCATGGCCCGCGCGCCGCCTACTTCGACACGCTCACCGTCTTCGTGGCGCTGATGCTGATCGGCCGATGGGCTCAGGAGAACATCCTCGAGCGCAACCGGAACGCCCTGCTCGATTCGGCCGGTGCGGAGCATCTCGTCGCCAAGCGCCAGCGGGGGGGTCGCATCGAGGCGCTGCCCGCCACGGAGATACGCCGCGGGGACGAGATCTGGATCGCTCCCGGCGACCTCGTGCCCGTCGCGGGCATCCTGCTGCGACGCCCGGCGGAGGTGTCCCTGGACTGGATCACGGGAGAGTCGGAGCAGGCGTCCTACGCCCCCGGCGATACCGTGCCCGCTGGCGCCTTCAACGCCGGCCGAGGCGGCTTCACGGTCGCGGCCTCACAGGACTTCTCGGAGTCACGCCTCGTCGACCTGCTACGCAGCGCGCCCGGCGGCGGAGAGCCCTACCGTCCCGGCTGGTGGAGCCGCATCGCCGGTGTCTACGTCGGCGCGGTCCTGGTCCTGGCGCTGCTCGGCTTCCTCCTCTGGGCCCAGCACGACGCGCGACGCGCCCTGGAGGTCACCGTCGCCGTCCTCGTGATCACCTGCCCCTGCGCCCTCGGCCTGGCCACCCCCCTGGCCGAGGAGCTGATCCACGTCGCGCTGCGCCGGCGGGGAGTCTTCCTCCGCAAGCCCGATTTCCTGGACAAGGCCCTGGCGGTGCGCAAGGTCCTCCTCGACAAGACGGGCACGCTGACGATCGGTAGCCTGGCCCTCGAACCGGAGTCTCGCAAGAGCCTGTGGCGGCTCGGCGAGGAAGAGAAGCTCGTGCTCTGGAACCTCACGGCCCGCAGCAACCACCCCGTGAGCCGCTGTCTCGCCGACGCGCTCCGGGGATTCGCCCCACCCTCCGAGGAGAAGGATGGTGCGGCGGCCATCCGCCTGGACCCGGCGAGCGAGGAGCTCGCGGAGATCCCCGGCCAGGGCCTGGAGTGGCGGCAAGGGAAGCATGTCTACCGCCTCGGCCGCCCGGCCTTCGCCCTCGGCGGCGCCGTCGATCCGGTGGACGCCCGCGACGAAGGTGGCGACGAGGCCGAGCGCGAGACGCTCTTCACACGAGACGGCCGCACGCTGGTCGCCTGCCGCTTCCGCGAGGACTTCAAAGCGGACGCCGCTGCCGAGCTGGCCCAGCTGCGGGAGGAAGGCTACGAGCTGCACCTGCTCAGCGGGGACGCGCGGGGGAAGGTCCTGCGCGCGGCCGAGGCCCTCGAGATCCCTCCGTCGCAAGCGAGCGGCGGCCTCTCCCCCGAACAGAAGGCCGAGCGCGTGCGAGCGCTGGACGAGCACGACACGCTCATGGTCGGCGACGGCCTCAACGACAGCCCCAGCTTCGAGGCCGCCCTCTGCGCGGCCACGCCCGCCGTGGACCGCCCGGTGCTGCCCGGCAAGGCCGACTTCTACTTCCTGGGCGACGGCATCGCCGCCCTGCGCCGCGCCCTGCTCGCCGCTCGGCGCCTGCGCCGCGTCGTCCGCGACAACCTGGTACTGGCGGTGGCCTACAACCTGCTCGCGGTGGGTCTCTGCTTCGCAGGACTCGTCACGCCCGTCGTGGCGGCCATCCTGATGCCGCTCAGCTCCGTCGGCGTTGTGACGCTCACGGCCCTGCGGCTCTCCGGAAGGAGGCAGGCGTGGATGTCGTGATCCTGCTCGTCTTCATCAGCCTGATCCTCGTGCTCGGCGGCCTGCTCTTCTTCCTCACGCGGCTGCGCGCGGGCGACTTCGATCACGGGGAGCGGCTCTCGCTCCTGCCCCTCGCGGAGGAGACCCCGATGGGCGAGGATGATTCCCCGGCGACCGCGTCGGTCCACCGGGATTCGGTCTCGAAAAGGGATACGACTTGTAACGGGAGAGATTCGACCAGCAAGGAGGGAGGAAACCTGTATGGAAGCCAGTAGCGCGCAAACGCGTCAGATCGTCTACGACGACGACATCGTCCGCGCATTCTCCATCGTCACCATTCTCTGGGGAGCGGTGGCGCTGCTCCTTGGGGTGATCGTCGCGACGCAGCTTTCGTTCTGGCAGGCGAACTTCGGCACCTCGTGGCTGAGCTTCGGCCGCCTGCGGCCGCTGCACACGAACGCGGCCATCTTCGCCTTCGTGGGCAACATGATGTTCGCCGGCATCTACTATTCCACTCAGCGACTTCTGCGAACGCGCATGGCATCGAAAGGGCTGAGCTGGATCAACTTCTGGGGCTGGCAGCTCATCATCGTGTCGGCGGCTCTGAGCTTGCCGCTCGGCCTGACCCAGGGCAAGGAGTACGCGGAGCTCATCTGGCCGATCGACATCGCCATCGCGGTGGTGTGGGTGGTCTTCGCGATCAACTTCTTCTGGACGCTGGCGAAACGTAACGAGAAGAACCTCTACGTGGCGTTGTGGTTCTACATCGCCACCGTCATCACCATCGCGGTGCTGCACATCGTCAACAGCCTGCATCTGCCCACGAGCCTCACGCACAGCTATCCCATATGGGCGGGCGTGCAGGACGCGCTCGTGCAATGGTGGTATGGGCACAACGCCGTGGCCTTCTTCCTGACGACGCCGATGCTCGGCATCATGTACTACTTCATCCCGAAGTCGGTGGGGCGTCCGGTCTACTCCTACCGTCTCTCGGTGGTGCACTTCTGGTCCCTGGTCTTCCTCTACATCTGGGCCGGGCCCCACCACCTGCTCTACACGGCGCTGCCCGACTGGGCCCAGACCCTGGGCATGGTCTTCAGCGTCATGCTCTGGGCGCCTTCCTGGGGCGGCATGCTCAACGGCCTGCTCACGCTCCGAGGCGCCTGGGACAAGCTCCGCACCGATCCCGTGGTGAAGTTCTTCGTGGTGGCCGTCACCTTCTACGGCATGTCCACCTTCGAGGGACCGCTGCTCTCTATCAAGAGCGTAAGCGCCCTCGGCCACTACACCGACTGGATCATCGGCCATGCCCACGGTGGCGCTCTCGGCTGGAACGCCTTCCTGACCTTTGGCATGCTCTACTGGCTCGTGCCGCGTCTCTGGAAGGTGGAGCTGAAGTCGCTACGCCTCGCCGAGGCCCACTTCTGGCTGGCCACGGTCGGGCTCCTGCTCTACGTCGTGTCCATGTGGATCAGCGGCATCAGCCAGGGGCTCTTCCTGCGCGCCCTGGACGCCGACGGCTTCCTCAAGTACACCGACTTCGTCGAGGGCCTGCTCGCATCGCACTTCATGTACCAGACGCGTCTGGTCGGCGGTGTGATTTTCCTCGTCGGCTTCGTGCTCATGATCGTCAACCTCTGGGCGACCATCCGCGCGGGATCGAAGGCCACGGTGAAGGTGGACGTGCCGGCCTACCAGCCGAATCCCGTCTCCGGCTGGCGCCTACTCTTCGGCGCGCCCGTGATCTACTCGCTGGTGATCATCCTCCTGATCGTGCTGCTCGGCATCACGGGCGTCATCACCAGCGCCATCGCGCTGGCGGGGCTGGTGGTCGTGACAGTGGCGGCGATCCTCGCCATCGGCCTGGACAAGGGCAAGGGCGACCGCTGGCACCGGCTTATGGAGGGGAACTCGCTGGTCTTCACCGTGCTCGTCCTTGTGGCGATCCTCGTGGGCGGCATCGTGGAGATCATCCCCACCGTCGTCATCAGCAAGAAGCTGCCGACGGCGGTCTCGGCGGAGGACGCGCAGTGGCTGCAGCAGCCTTACAGTCCCCTCGAGCAGGAGGGACGCGACCTCTACGTGCGGGAGGGCTGCTACGTCTGCCACAGTCAGATGATCAGACCTTTCCGCCACGAGACCATGCGCTACGGCGACTACTCGCGGATGGGCGAGTCGATCCTCGACCACCCCTTCCAGTGGGGCTCGAAGCGCACCGGTCCCGATCTCGCGCGCATCGGCGGCAGGTACGCCAACCTCTGGCACTACCTGCACATGATGGACCCGCGCTCCACCTCGCCGGGCTCCAACATGCCGACCTACAAGTGGATGGAAGGCGGCCACGTGGACCTGTCGAAGACGGGCGGCAAGCTGCAGGTCCTGCGCACCCTCGGCGTGCCCTACACGGACGCGGACATCCAGAGCGCGGCCGAGGTCGCCCTCAGCCAGGGGCAGCTCATCGCCGACGACCTCGCCACCCAGGGCGTCCCGCTCGCCCCCGACAGCGAGATGGCCGCCATCATCGCCTATCTGCAGCGCGTGGGTCGCGGGCCGCAGCCCGTCACCGCCGAGGAGACGGCGGAGGCGGCGCCCGCGAGTCGAGCCGGGGAGGAGGGCTGAGATGTTCCAGCAATTCTACTCTGGCAACGAGCTCTTGATCTGGCCCCTGATCGGCTTCCTGCTCTTCCTGGGAGCCTTCGTGGGGGTGCTGCTCTACGTGTTCATCGGACTGCGCGACCGGGACAAGGTCGATCGCCTGGCGAGCTTGCCTCTGGCGGGCGGCGAGACCCCGGTCCAGTCGGGCGACAATCACGCCGCCGAAGGGAAGGTGAGCTGAGATGAGCGATCAAAACAAACCGCAGGCCGAAAACGAGTACAAGCCTGACCAGGTCTTCGATCACGTCTTCGACGGCATCCAGGAGTACGACAACCGCCTGCCGAACTGGTGGCTGTGGATCCTCTGGGGGACCGTCATTTTCTCGCTGGGCTACTGGCTCTTCTTCCACACCTTCGGGGTCGGAAAGCTGCCGATCGCGCGTTACGACGCGGAGGTGGTCGCCGCCGCCGAGGCGGCGCTGGCCAGCGGTGGCGCTGTTAGCGACGAGTCGCTGCTCACCGCGAGCACGCTGCCCGACCGCGTGGCGGAGGGCTCGGAGCTGTTCACCACCTACTGTGTGGCTTGCCACTCGGCGGGCGGCGAGGGACTCGTGGGACCGAACCTCACGGACGCCTATTGGATCCACGGAGGCAGTCCCACGCAGATCCATGCGACCATCAACGACGGCGTGCTCGAGAAGGGCATGGCCGCCTGGGGCCGGCAGCTCGGCCCCAAGCGCGTCGAGTCGCTGACGGCCTTCGTCATCACCCTGAAGGGCAAGAACATGCCCGGGAAGGCGCCGGAGGGCGAGTTGGTCGAATAGGCGCTTGCAAGAGCGCTCGGTCGCCCGAGTAAACCGCATTCACTCACCGCGGCGGGCCGCATAGCGGTAGCGGCCCGTCGCGGTGTCCTCTATATTGGCGGGCGTCCTAGGGAGGATGATCGCAACATGCGCGAGGAAAAGCAGCGCGGGAGAAAGGCGAGGCGGCGACCCGACCTCGACACCGTCTACACGATCAACACCGACGGCTCCCGCAACTTCCTGCACCCCGCCGACGTGAAGGGCCGCTGGCAGCTTCGCAAGAACCTGCTCTTCATCATCCTCGTCGCAATCTACGTCACGATGCCCTGGATCCAGGTGGGCGGCCGGCCCATGATCCATCTCGATCTGCCGGGGAGGGCGGCTCACCTCTTCGGACAGACCTTCACCAACCAGGACTTCTACCTGGTCTTCTTCCTCGCTTCGGGCCTCGGCTTCGGCCTGTTCGTCCTGACCTCCCTCTGGGGACGCGTCTGGTGCGGCTTCATCTGCCCGCAGACCGTGTTCATGGAGGGCGTCGTGCGGCGCATCGAGCGCTGGATAGAGGGCCCGCGCAACGTGCGCATCCGCCGCAACCTCGGGCCGTGGACGGGCGGCAAGATCTCGCGCAAGCTGCTCAAGCAGATCCTCATCCTCGCAGTGTCCTATCTCATCGCGCACGTCTTCCTGTCCTACTTCATCCCGGCGCGCGAGCTCTTGGAGGTGCTGCGGTCGAGCCCGGCGGCGCACAAATCCGCCTTCTTCTGGTCGATGTTCTGGACCGGCGTCATGTACTTCAACTACAGCTGGTTCCGCGAGCAGACCTGCCTGATCGTCTGCCCCTACGGCCGGCTGCAGTCCACGCTCGTCGACCACGACACCATCATCATCGGCTACGACGAGAAGCGGGGCGAGCCCCGCGCCAAGGGCGTGGACGAAGGCGGCGACTGCATCGACTGCTTCCGCTGCGTGGAGGTCTGCCCCACGGGCATCGACATCCGCAACGGTCTGCAGATGGAGTGCACCGGCTGCGCCAACTGCATCGACGCCTGCGACGACATCATGGACCGTATCGACAGGCCCCGCGGCCTCGTGCGCTACGACTCCACGCGCGCATTCGAAACGAAGAGGCGCCGCTTCTGGCGCCCCCGGGTGTTTATCTACGCGGCCCTCGGCCTCCTGGGCCTCGTCGTCTTCGGCTTCCGGGCCACGGGGCGCGACTCCTTCCAGGCCAACGCCCTGCGCTCGACCGGCCTGCCCTACTCCCTCGTCGGCGACGAGATCCGCAACCTCTACCGAATCCACATCCAGAACAAGACGGCCGAGCCGAGCACCTATCTCGTCGCCCCCGCTCTAGAGCCCGGCACGGAGCACACCGGCCTCGAGTTCATCATCCCGCAGCGCAGCGTGCGTCTGGACGGGCTCGAGGACGCCGAGCTGCCCATCTTCGCCGAGCTGCCGCGCGCGGAGTACGACACGTCCTTCGACTTCAACTTCACCGTGACCGACTCCCTCAGCGGGGAGCTGCGCAAGGTCACGGTCCGATTCCGGGGGCCCTGAGATGCGAGACTGGCTGCGCGAGAGACCCTGGATCTGGATCGTTCTCCTCCTGGCACTGCTGGTCGCCGGCAGCGTCGCGACCTTGATCATCGCGGAGATCAACGCGCCGATCATCGTGAAGTAGCGAGGGGCGAACGCTATGAGAACAAGGGCCGCCGGCTTTCGCCGGCGGCCCTTCGCATCTGCGGACCTACTCGCGACGATGTCTCGAGCAGACTGCTAGAGGTCGCTTGCCACCGGCTGCACCTCGCTCAGGAGCGTGGGCTCCTCCGCCGGCGTGCTCTGGTTCCCCTCGCCCGCGTTCGTCGCCATCACGCTCTCCTCCCAGGGGAAGCAGCCATCGGCGAGGGCGGCGGCGCAGGCCTCGGCGAGGACAGCGAGTTCGGGAGCCGCGTCACCGGCAGGCAGCGCTCCTACGCGGGCCAGGCTGACGCGCGCCTTCTCGTGGCCCTCGTCGAGAGCGAGGGCCGCCGCATAAGCCTCGGCCGCGGCGAGCCCGTGCCCGCAACGCTCGAGCGCCACACCCAGGTTGTTCCGGAAGACCGCCACGTCGCCTTCCAGCCGTTCCGCGAGCGCGAGGACCGGCAGCGCATCCTCGAAGCGTTCGGCCTCGATGAGTATCAGTCCGAGGTTGTTGAGCGACCAGGCGTCCGCCGGGTCGAGTCCGAGGGCGCCCCGGTAGGCGGCAATGGCGTCGGTCGAGCGGCCGAGATCGTGCAGGGCGCGGGCGCGGACCCGGTGGGCGGTCGCAGATGCCGGATCGATGGCCACCGCCTCGTCCAGAACCGCGATGGCGTCGCCCGGACGATCCAAGTCCAGGAGCACGCGGCCGAGGTTGACCATCGCCTTGGCGTGGCCGGGATCGATCTCGAGGGCGCGTTGCAGCGCGCCCTCCGCCGCCGCGGCGTCGCCGCCCCGCCACTCGGACAGGCCCAGCATGTAGTGCCCCCAGGGATTGCCGGGATGCGCTAGGACGTAGGACCGGAATCCTTCGGCAGCCTGGCTGAAGTCAGCCGCGTGGAAGTGCGACTCCGCCTCCGCGAAGCTCACGGGTTCCGGTCCCTGCAGCGCGCCCTCCGCCGCAAGGGCGGGCTCAGCGCTCGCGATCGTCCCGTTCCTGTCGCCCGCCTGCTGCACCGGATTCTCCGCCGCGATGTCGGCGATCTGCTCCGGCGCTGGCAGACGGACCGAGGACTCGCTCCGGGTTGCGGTGTCTTCCGTGGCGCTCGGCGCCTGGGCCGTGTCGCGCGGGCTCCGCGACTGCAGGCCGTAGACCAGCAACACGAGCGCGGCGGCCACGAAGATGCCGCCGAGGATGTACTCCATGGGCCAGATCGAACTCTTTCCGCGTTTCATGCCTTCCTCCTTCTCTCGCCCTCCTGCGGGGCCGTGAACTTCGTTCGGAGGAAGGCATCGCAAGGGAGCGGCCTGGGGGCTCGAGATGAGGCCGAAGCCGGCAAGTCGTTCCCGCGGATGGGGATGTCCCACCGTGTAAAGCACGCGGGACCACGGCTTCACCTCGGGTGAGGTGTGGGCCGGGACACCGGCAGTGTCCGCGCAGACACGCCCGGCGGCAGACCAGCCGAGGGTGGCGGAGCAGGAAGTGAGCTGCGAGGAGAGAGCGATTGCCAGAATCGAGACGCCCGGCTAGCCTCGCCGGAACTCGAGCCGAGGAGGCGCCCATGAGCACGGAGGAGAGAGTCAGCAAAGAGGAGTTCCGCGCCGCGCTGACGCCCACGACACTGAGAGCCATGCAGATGGTTCAGGCGGCCCTGATGATGGGCGTGCCTTCTTTCCTGCTGGTCGTGCTCTTCTTCTCCTCGCAGCACCGCTCGCCCGCGCCGGGCGAGAGCGGCGACGCCGGTCTGCTGAGGATGCTCAGCTTCGCTCACCTGGCCGTGGCCGGCGGCTGCTGGGCGGTCGCACCGCTGCTCTACGGCGCGCAGTTTGGCGCGCGCGCGCTCGGTCGCTCCACCGCGGAAGAGGACGGCCCCGCGGGAAACAACGCGGCGGGAGTAGCCCTGTTCGCGATCCGCAGGGCCTTGATCCTGCGCCTGGCCCTGCTGGATGGCGCCGCCCTGTTTGGCCTGGTCGTCTGTTTCCTGGGGGCAATCAACGGGGTGCTGCGCGAGCAGCCCGTCTACTGGCTCAATGCGCTCTCTGCGCTCATCTTCCTGGGCTTCGGCGTGCTGAGCTTTCCCACGCGGGACCGCGTCGAGGCGATCTTCGAGACGCGCTTCTCCCGCTGAGGCGCAGACTATCAGCGGTAGAGGACCTTGATCTCGGACACGGTGCCGTTCTCGGTCGCCGTGGTCTCGTTGTAGTAAGTACGGAAAGCGAAGTCGAATTCCGGGAAGGCGCCCCAATCCGGACCGACGAAGATATTTCCATATGGATAGGGGTCGTTAACATCTCCAGCGACAGCCATGTAGTCTTCATCGTGAATGGTGGCGCTGAAGACGAGATAGTAGGTCGTGCCCGGAGTGACGGAGTAGTAGTCCCAGTAGACATCTACCCACTCGCCCTCCGTGGCAATGGCACTTGCCGAAACTAGCTCCGTGCCGCCATCGTTGGGCAAAGCATCCCAGAGAGCGATGGTGATGATGTCCGTGGTGCCGTATCCCGGCCACATGAGGAGACCGGCGCCCGAGATGTTGTCATTCGTCTGCTGGAAGGACTGGGCGAGGTTATACGCCCAGAAGGTGATTATGAGATCCGGACCGCTGGGTTGATCCTGGTCGATCAGGTCGGCGAACGAGGGCATGGCGATGCAGCACACGAGAGCAAACGCAAGCAGTACACGCATGATTCAACCTCTCTTGATGAGCAGGGATATTGTGGGCAAGTTGCCAGCAAATGCACAGCAGGGCCAGTGTATCAGAACCAGCCACTGGAGGCAATGGCGAGGATCGCCTCAGCCCGAGTAGTGCGGGTAGACCAGTTCGAGGCTCAGGGGAACCGGGGGATAGCGGAGGTCGACTCGGAAGGCGCGGAAATCGGCCGGAGCGAGTTCGATCTGATCGAAGATGTAGCGAATCATCCTCCGGTGATCGGGCACGCTGGTGGACGGAGGGCAGCTCTCGGCCGATCCCAGGGACATGACCGTCTCATCGAGCGGGATGCAGTGGTGCGGGACATCCAGAGGGGAATCGCCAAACGGATTGGCGCTGGCGAGAAGACGGGGAGAACGCGTCGGTGAGATGTCTCGGTGCAGGAACAGATCGAAGCAGACGTGTTCGGACGGAGTGATGACGTTCATGATGACGCCATCTTCCTCCGCCTCGTCCATGGGCGAGTTCGTGATCAGTTCGCCGTAGGCCCAGTCCAGGGCTTTTTTCTCTCCGATGGGTCCGGACTCGAGGACGCACTCGATGATGCCGGACTTGACTTCGATCCATCGCACATCCGGTGCGGGGTCGGAGGAGAATTCCCGAATCACGGCGCCGAGGCCGTCGGGACTCTCTTCACCGGACGGAGGGCCCAAGGGACCTCGCTGGTAGTTACCCAGGTTCACGGCCTCTCTGTCCTTGATGAGCTTTGCCCGGTAGAGGACCCAGGACGCGTCGGTACGCATTCGAAAGACCTTCGAGTACGCATAGAGTGCCGCGGCGCTGGTTCCGTATCCGGGCTCTCCGGGGAAGATCGCGAACGCCCGGTACTGCGCCTTGGCCGCCACGCCGACGAAATGGCTCCTGGCCCGGAATCCCTCCCGTCGGATGTTGATCTCCAGACGCTCGCGTCCTTCGGTCGTGAAGCGGCTCAGCATGCTGTTCAGGGCGGCCCGGCTGCTCGTGTGCGTGCGGATGAGGTTCTCGAAGTCCGAGAATGCCGCCCAGGCATCCTCGCGCAGCTTCCGAGGAACCTTCCTTTCCGTGGCCTCGAGGAAGAGCTTGACCCCGCCGCTTCCCGGAATGTGCCTCGGGGAAGGGATGGAGTGTTCGCTCTGAGCCACCCGCCACACCTTCCACGCAAGGGAGCGTTCGATCTCCAATTGGGTCGCCAGATCGACGGCCCGTGTGACGGGACTCGGAAGCGCTCGCAGTAGATCTGCGAATCGCTTGGCGAGATTCTCTAGTACGGCGGGTGCGATATTCTCCAACGGGTCGGTGTCCATCACGAGATCTGACATCCGGGTGGTCTGGCGATTCTTCGCACTCATCGTTCACCATCTTCATCAAGGGTAAAAAGCTTGTAAGAGACTATCCCACTAGGGCCGACGTGTCCACGCTTCGCTGACAACGATCCGAGGTGGGGCTGTCCTCGGTCGCATCGACACAGCGGACGGGAGACAGATCCGGAGCGAAAGCATGAAGGGCCGACCGCAGCACATTCTGCGGGGAGCGCTTGATTCGAGGCCTATCCAGATGATACCATTGTTGCTGGCAATTGCCCAACAATTGCGTTCTCCAACTCTTCCAATCGGATTCACCCTGCGGAGAGGAGCTATGTCTCGTCGTGCTCTTTCATGGCCTCCACCCCTGGCGGTAGCGATCCTCATACAGCTATCGAGCCACTCCCTCGCCGCCACCCCACCTAGCATCGACCCCTTCGCTGTTAGGGACCACGGATCCTCCTGGGATCTTCCCGATGTGGGAGGACACTCCAACCACGCGCTTCCTGCAGGACCGGGCATGGCGAAGCCCGGATGGCGCAGCATCGATCTCTACCCCGATTGGCCACTGACGGTCAGCGGCTTCAACCAGCGCGGCGGCATCCCCTGCAACCTCGACGGCGATGCCGAACTGGAGATCGTCTACACGATCAACAACCAGGTCTACGCCTGGAACCTCGACGCCACCCTCGTCCCGGGTTGGCCTCGCACGGTGAACAACTTCCTCTACAGGCCGGCGGCTTTCGGCGACATCGACGGCGACGGCGAGGAAGAAGTGGTGGTCTCCACCCGCTTTCCCGGCACGGGCAACAGCGGCTGGCTGCACTGCTACGAGAAGGACGGCAGCGACGTCGCCGGCTTTCCGATCCCCCTGACGACGGGCGGCGCGTCCGGTACTCCGGCCCTGGCTGACATCGATGACGACGGCGCCCTGGAGATCGTCGTCGCGGAGCGCAATTGGCCCGATGGCGCCATCTGCGTGTACCACGGTGACGGGACCGTCGCGGCCGGTTGGCCACAGGCGATGGATCATGTGCCGGGCTCCGCTACCGCGGTCGGCGACATCACGGACGACGGCGTTCCCGAGATCGTCGGCGAGTCCTACGTGAGCATCTACGCCTTCGACGCGCTGGGCAACCTGCTCCCGGGCTTCCCCCACACCCCCGGCGCCGATCGGGCCTTCTCCTACTCCACCCCGGTCCTGGCCGATCTGGACAGCGACGGTTTGCGCGAGATCATCTGCGGCGACCACGGCCTCGACACCGGAACCGGGCGAGTGCACGTCCTCCGCAGCGACGGCAGCGTCTTCCCCGGCTGGCCGCAGAGCACCGGCCACTGGATCTATGCGCCGCCCGCCGTGGGAGATGTCGATGGCGACGGTGCGCCCGACATCGTGATCGGCGACAAGCAGCTTTCGATGAATCCGACGAACTTCATCTACGCCTGGAACGCCGCTGGCGAAGACCTGCCGGGATTTCCCCTCGGGCCAGTCTGGGCCGTGAACACGCAAGCGCTCATCGTCGATCTCGACGGCGACGCCGGTGTCGAGCTGATCTTCGACGACAACTCCATGCAGAACGGCATGGGTGCCTATCATGCCTACAACCACGACGGCACACTCGTCGCGGGCTGGCCGCTTCCGGTTCAGGGGACCACCCATTTCATCAACCCCTTCGTCGCCGACCTGAACCAGGATGGCGAACTGGACATCGTCGGCGCCGGCTCCAACCAGGATTTGACATACGTCTACGTCCACGTCTGGGACGCCAATGTCTCCATCAACGCTGAACTCAGTATTCTGCCGGTTCTCCAGTACAATCTGCGACACGACGGCGTCTACGAACCGCCCGACCTCACCGGAATCCCCATGGATCCGGTTCAGCACGAGAGGGGCTTTCTGACCTGCAGCCCCAATCCATTCAGCTCCGGATCCACGATCACCCTCTCTACCTCGCTGCCAGGGGGCGTCTCCGGATTCGGGATCTTCGACATTGGCGGCAGACTTGTACGCAGAGTGGCAAGCGGAAACAGACCAGAAGAAGGAATCTCCATGGCGACATGGGATGGCCGGGACTCCGCCGGGCAGCCCCTGGCTGCAGGCGTCTACTTAGTGACCACGCAGCAAGAAGACGAGAGATCCATCGCGGGCAAGATCGTCCTGCTGCGATAAGGAGGGATCATGTTCAGAGTCACCACAGCACTCGCCATACTGCTCCTGGCAGTCACGGCCACCAGTGCCGACTGGTACAGCGCCGCCGGCGGCAACTCCCAGCGCACGGGCTACGTCGACTGCGTGGGACCCGATGAGCCGAACCGGCTCTGGGAAGGTTCGATCTTTACGCGCTACGTACGGCCTATCGTGGTTACCGATGGGCGGATCTACGCGCCCTGGAACCAGTCCGGCAGCGGCTACAACCTGGTCGTTGCCATGGATCTCCAGACCGGGGACGAGCTCTGGTCGGTCGAACTCCCGACGGACGGATCCAATCCCGCCTCCAACCGCAGCCGCGTGAGCGCGGTGCGGGACGGCCAGGCCTACCTGAGCCGGGGCGGCAACAACCTGAATCCTCTGCCGCTCTACGCCCACGACGCCGTGACCGGCGATTTCATCTGGCAGTCGGAAGTCCCCATTTCCGAGTACGGCGGCCAGTCCGCCGTCTTCGCGCCCGACGGCGACATCATCGTGCCGACCGGCCATAGCCCCAACGACTTCCTGTCCCGCATCGACAAGGACGACGGCAGCCTGGTCTGGAGCACTCCCATCGATCCCCCCACCAGCGACGCCATCGGCGCGGTGGTCTTGGGCGACAAGGTCTACTCCTGGGACTGGCCCACCCACTGCACCGTCTCCGTCTTCGATCTGGCAACGGGGACCTACCTCTACTCCGGCCCGAACCTGGTGGGGTCGGGAGCCGGTGTCCAGCACGGGTTATTCGTCGGCCTGGACGGCAAGATCTACGCGCCGCACGCCTCAGGCCCCGGCATGCCGAACTTCCTTTACGCCCTCGAGGACACGGGCAGCTCCCTGGACATCGTTTGGACCTACCCTTCCGGCTACGGCTGGTCCTCGACCTTCGGCGTGGGCCCCGAAGGCAGCATCTACTCGCACGACGAGGAAGGGCACATGCTGCGGCTCGACTCGACGGACGGATCGCTGATCGCCCGCTCGCTCGCTCCCATTCCCGGCCACGGCGTGGGGCCCTGGTACGACTGGTCGCCCCGTCTGGCCGTCGACAACGAGGGCAAGGTCTTCGTGACCAACGGCTCCTTCGAGGCTGGCACCGTCTCGGCTTACGACAGCGGCATGAACCTGCTCTGGACCGAGGACGTGGGCACCATGAGCATCACCGGCCCGGCCCTGGCCTCCACGGGCCAGCTCGTCGTCCAGACCCGCTTCGACGGCATGATCGTCTATGGCGACGCGACCGGGGTGGTCGATAGCGGCTGGACCGGCTCGATGCTGCTCAGCAGCGCGCCCAATCCCTTCCGGCGGAGCACGACCTTCCAGTTCAGTTTGAATGAGGCGGGAACTGTGCAGCTGGATATCTACGACCTGCGCGGCCGCCGCGTTCGAACCTTGCTCGCGAGCGCTCGCGACGCCGGTAGGCATCGGATCGTCTGGAACGGCGAGGATGATCGCGGTAACTCGCTCGCGAGCGGGACCTATCTCTCCCGGCTTTCGGCCGGCGACTTCACCGAGAGCGGAAAGCTCGTTCTGTTGCGCTAAGCAAGGTGTGGTGAGCAAGGAGGGGGCCGCTTGGCCCTCTTCAATAGATGTATCCCCCCTGAAGCCCCTGCGGCGCCGACTCGTCGGCGCCGTTGGGGTTTCAGCGACCTTCCCGTTCGATACCGAGACGGCGCATGAGCTTGATGAGGCTCGAATGGTCGGCCAGGCCCAGCTCGCGCGCGGTCTCTCCGACGCGGCCACCGCTGCGGGCCAGGGCCTCTGTGACGATACGGCGCTCGGCCGCAAGACGCAGAGCGCGGAAGCTGCCGTCCTCTTCGCTGGCTTCGCCGGAGCCCTCCGCCGCGGTCCATTGCTCGGCGGGTACGTGCTCCGGCCCGATCTCCTCTCCTTCGCAGGCGATGATCATCCGTTCGACCGCGTTGCGAAGCTCGCGCACGTTGTTCTGCCGCCAGTCGTAGCGGGCGAGGGCCGCGAGCGCGGCGGGCGCCAGGCGCTTGGGCGCCAGGCCGTAGTCCGCGCAGGCCCGGTCGAGCAGGTGACCGGCCAGCTCCGGCAGATCGCCCAGCCGCTCGCGCAGCGCCGGCACGTGCAGCACGTGCACGTTGATGCGAAAGAGCAGATCCTTGCGGAAGCGGCCGCCTTCCACCTCCTTCGCCAGGTCGCGGTGCGTCGCGGCCAGCACGCGCACGTCGACGTCCACCGGCTGGCTCGATCCCAGGCGCAGGATCTGCTTCTCCTCCAGCACGCGCAGCAGTTTCGCCTGGGCCGGGGGGGGGAGCTCGCCGATCTCGTCCAGGAGCAGCGTGCCACCCTGCGCCTCCTCGAAGGCCCCCTTGCGCGCCCGGTCGGCGCCGGTGAACGCGCCCTTGACGTGGCCGAAGAGCTCGTCTTCGAGGGTCTGCTCGGGAAAAGCCGCGCAGTTCAGCGCCAGGAAGACGCCCTCGCGCCCGCTCAGCTCGTGCAGGCGTCGCGCCACAAGCTCCTTGCCGCTGCCGCTCTCGCCGGTGACCAGCACGGTGCCGGGGATGGGCGCCAGGCGCTCGATGCCTTTCCGCATCGCCGCCATGGCCGCGCTCTCGCCGACCAGGCGCGTGCCGGCCTCCGTCCTCGCGCGGGAACGCTCCAGCTCCCCGCGCATGCGCCCCCGCTCCAGCGCGCGTTCCACCTCGAGCAGCACGCGCTCGATCGAGTCGCTCTTCTCGATGAAGCCGTAGGCGCCGAGCTTCATCGCGCGCACGCAGCGCTCGACACTGCCCGTGCCCGTGTAGACGATGACCGGCACGTCGCTGCCGCGGTGCTGCAGCGTCCGCAGAACCTCGAAGCCGTCGACCCGTGGCATTTCGAGGTCGAGGATCATGCAGTGGACGGGCTCGCGCTCGAGGAGCTGTAGGGCCTCGTCGCCGGCGGCGGCCGTGAACGTGTCGTGGCCGCCCATGCGTTTCAGGTCGTAGGCGTACTGCTCGCGCATCGCTTCGACGTCGTCGACGATCAGGATCCGGCTCATCGCTGCTGCACCTCCGTTGCGATGGGTAGGACGACGGTGAAGCGAGAGCCGCGCTCCGGCTCGCTCTCCACCTTTACGCTGCCGCCCAGGTCGGCGGCGAGACGGCGGACGATGGACAAGCCGAGGCCGCTCCCGCCGGGCTTACTGCTGTAGAAGTCCTCGAAGACGCGATCGAGCTCGCCCGCTGCGATGCCGCAGCCCGTGTCCTCCACCTCGAGGACGAGCGCCGGCGCGCCGGTGCCGTCTTCCCCGCGGCGGGTGCGCAGCGTGATGACACCGCCGCCCGCCGGCAGGCTTTCCCGGGCGTTGTGCAGCAAGTTCTCCGCGATGCGGCGCAGGCTAGTGGGGTCGGCGTCCAGGGCGGGCAGGCCGCCCGCCAGCTCGCGGCGGTACTCGACACCCTCTTCGCGCAGGCCGTCCTGTAGGATCTCGCGCGCGACGTCGTTCAGGTTGCAGGGAGCGTTCCGGCTGCGCGGCGTGAGACGCGAGTAGTGCCCCGCGAGAGTCTCCAGATAGTCGAGCCCGGACTCCAACGTGCCGCGCCTCTCCTCGTAGACCTTCGCCAGGCGCTCCGGCTCCTCCCGCGCGACCTGACTGAAGTGGGCGATCACGTTGCGCAGCGGGGTGAAGCCGTTGCGAATGTCGTGCGTGACCTGACGCGCGAGCTCCCCCAGCGTCGCGCGGCGCTCCGCCTCGCGCAGACGGCGGGCGCTACCCCCCAGGCGAGCGGTCATCTCGCCCAGGAGGCGGCTGAGCGCACCCACCTCGTCGCGCCTTCCGCTCGAGAAGTCCACGTCGAGCCGGTCCAGGTCCACCTGGCCGGCCTTGCCTGCCAGCTCGCGGATCGGCCGGCTGATGCGCTGTGAGAGCCATAATGCGAGCACCAGGCTGCCCAGGGTCGTGCCCAGGAGGGCCATCGCGAGGCCGAGGTCGAGGCGTGCAAGCAGCGCGGCCAGCGGCGCGCGGGGGTAGGCGAGCAGGACCGTCGCCGTCTGGCGGCCACCGTCGGGCCCGAAGGTGACGAGGCCCAGGGGCCGCCGCGTGACGAGGTAGTCGCCCGCGCTGGGCCCGTCCTCGGCAGGAGTACTCGTCAGGACGAGCGCCGAGGGTTCGCTCGCGACCGCCCCCTCGCCGCCGTCGCCCTGGACGATCGCCACGGCGAGCCCGCTGCCCCCCGCCAGCTCGCGGAGAAACGCGGGCGTGACCTCCAGCCCACCGACCAGGCGCAGCGCTTCCCCTCCGAGCCGCAGCGAGTCGATGCGGGCAAGGACGAGGAAGGGGCCCTCGGCGCGGCGGGCCGTCACGAGGGCGGCGCCGCTCGCAGTCCCTGCGAGCCGGCCCGGCAGCACGGGATCGGAGCGGTCGAACTCGGCGCGGAAGTGCCCCGAGCTGAGGATGCGCCCCGCCGCGTCCTGGATCCGGAGCAGATCGAATCCGAGCAGGGCCATGCCGCGCCCCGCATAGTCGAGCAGGTAGGGCCGTTCTGCTGCCACGCCGTCCACCACCGCGAGCCGGAGCCGCGGGTCGGCCCGCATCTCGGCCTTCAGGGCGGCAAGACCCCGCGCCAACTCATCGCCGCGCAGCGCGAAGGCCTCGTCGATGATGCCGGCCAGGGTCTCGACGCGCTCCTCGTACTGCACGGCCAGACGCCGGGCCACCTGCCGGCGCACGCCCAGCGAGAGGACGACGAGCGGCAGGACGACCAGCAGGCTCGTGGCGAGCAGGATGCGCGTGCGCAGGCTCACGGCTCTTCCCTCTTGCGACCCTCGCCACCGATCTGCAGGTCGGAACGCCGGTCCTTCCGCCAGCCCACGGAGTCCAGCCGGGGCATGCCGTCACCGCCGAGGCCCACGCCGGTGACGGAGCCTTTCGTCACGAGGAAGGGTCGCGTGAGGGCCAGCGGCAGCGCCCGCGCGCCCAGCAACAGACGCAGGGGAGCCTCGCCCCGCCGGATGGCGAGGATGTAGACCGGCGGAGCTTCCGCACCGGCCGTTCCTGCTGACGACGGAAGGCAAGCGCGCAGGCTCGTCTCGAGCGCGTCCCGATCGAGGCCCGCCGCCCGCGGGTAGTCGGCGGCGGCGCCCCCCGCGGAGGGTGAGGCCAGTGCGGCGATGCGGTGGGCGAGCGCCCTCGCCGCGGGATCGTCCGCGGCGTAGTGGATGATCCTGCTTCCGAGCGCCAGCCCGCCGGTGGTGCTGGCCCCCCCGCTGTCGGGCGCGGAGCTCGGGGAGGCGCAGCCTTCGCCCCCGAGGAACTCGGCCAGGTCGCCCGCGCCGGCAGGAAGAGCCAGCTCGGGAAGCAGGTCGCCCTGTCGAAGATCTGCTTGGAGCGCCGCCAGCCAGCCACCGGGAGGATCGGACGCGCCAGCGCCCGGAAGGAGGAGCGCGTAGAGGCGGTCGTAGGTCAGAGGCATGAGTCGTGCGCCCGAGCGCCGTGCACGGTGATAGGCGATGCGGCCGGGATCGCGCAGCAGAAAGAGCTGCGCGTCGTCCTCGGGGCGGAGGTAGTCCTCCTCCTCGGCGCGCCGCTCGAAAACCAGGAGCGGGCAGGATGGCACTGCCGGATGCGACTCGTGGGGAATGCAGCGCAGGACGGACCCAGGCGGCAGGACTAGGCTTTCAGGGCGGAATGATCCCGTCCCCAGGCGCCAGGTCAAACGGGGGCGCTCAGCGCTCACTCGCAGGGCGGGCGCCGCGAGCAGAGCGGGCAGGTCGTCGCGGGGCTCGGTCAGCGTGATGCGGAGGCGCCGCTCGTCGAGGATGCGCACGCGCTCGGCCAACGGCTCCAGCTCACGATACGGCGAGCACCGGCCTTCCTGCTTCGCGCGGCGGGCGGCCCACAGCCAGCTCGCGACGACGTCCGCGGCCTCCGCCGGCGATCCGTCCCAGAATCGGGCATGGCGGCGAAGGCGGAAATCCCAGATCCGTCCCCCTGCGGAACGGCGCCAGGAATCGGCGAGGGCCGGGCGTGGGCGGCCGTTGCAGTCGAGGCGGACAAGCGCCTCGTAGAGCTGCGCGAAGACCAGGGCCTCCGCGTCGTTCGCGGGGAAGGGCAGGGCGGAAGGACGGATGCTGTCGGTGACGGCCACGTGTAGCCGCTTGTAGGGGAGCGTCGGGGGATCGGGGAGGAGGAGGCAGCCGTCCCCCCTCTGTAGGACGCGGCCACAGCCCGCCGCGGCGCCCAGCGCGAGCAGCAGGAATGGGAATAGAAGAGGCGAGAGTGTCGGGAGTCGGCGCATCATGGACGTGTCCTCCGCAGGACGAAGGTAGCGCAGGTCGGGGGTCACTCCAAGCGGAGAAGTCGGCGCGGGGGAGACGACCCGCGCTTCAAGGCGGCAAGGCGGGCGCGGTTCCCGCCTTCGCGCAGCACGGCCGGACCCGCCCTGGGGTTCGCGCGCGAGTCCTGCTATGATGCGGGCTTGCAGCACGCACACGCCCCGATCGCAGGGAGGACAAATGAGCGCATCGCCACATGTCATGTCCGACGAGGACGCGCGCGCGTTTCTGGGACGCGCGCCCATCGTGCACCTGGCCGCGAATCGTCCCGGGCACGGCCCCCTGCTCCGGGCCCTGCACGGCGTGCTCCTGGGCGACCTACTCGCCTTCCACGGTTCCCTGAAGGGCGAGAAGGGGCAGGCGATCGGCGAGGAGGCCGCCTGCAGCGCCGAGGAGATGATCGCCGAGATCCCCAGCCACTTCTCCGGCGGCGATCTCGCGTGTTCGGCGACGAGCTTCTATCGCAGCGCGCTCGCCACCGGCCGCCTCGTGGAGCTGACCGGCCGGGACGAGAAGGCGCAGGTCCTCCAGGCGCTGATGGAGAAGCACCAGCCCGAGGGCGACCATGTTCCGATCGACGCCGGCGAGCCCCGCTACGAGCGTTCCATCGAAGGCGTGCAGATCTTCGGCCTGCGCATCGAACAGATCAGCGGCAAGGCGAAGCTCGGCCAGAACCGCAGCCCGGAAACCTTGGCGAAGCTGCTCTGCCGGCTCTGGGAGCGGGGACGCCCCGAGGATCTGCGGGCCATCGACACCCTCCTCGCGGCCAACCCGGCGACGCCGACGCCCGCGTTCCTCCACTCCCCCGCGGGTGCGCGCCTGCTCTGCGCACCCGGCGAAGGGAGTCTGGACGAAGCGGCGGCCCTCCTCGCGGGCCAGTACTGGACCCGGGACGACCCGGCCGACCGGATCAAGGACACCCACCGCCGCTCGTCCGCCTGGGTCTGCGCCTGCGAGGAGGAGAGCGGCCGCCTGATCGCCACGGCCAGGGGCGTCGGCGACGGTTTCAAGCAGGGCTGGCTCTACGACATCATCGTCGCGGAGTCGTGGCGAGGCCGCGGACTCGGCGAGGCCTTGACGCGGCTGCTCCTGGATCACCCGCTCTTCCGTCGCAGTCGGCGCGTCTGGCTGGCAACCCGCGACTCCCAGCCCTTCTACGAGCGACTCGGTTTCGCGGACCTGGGCGCCACACCCCCCCAACCTGGGCCCTTCGGGCACATGCTCCTCTCCCGCGAGGATTGAAGGGATGCCCAGCGCGCAACGCATTCGTGCCGTCCTGCTCGTCGTTCTGAGCGGCGTTCTCCTCGCGCTGGCGCTGATCTTCGCCCTGCGCGAGACGATGGGCGGCGACCGCCGCCGGCTCCAGGGGATGCTGCCGAAGATGGACCCCGAGATCGCGGAGTGTTTGCTCGGGGACGACGAGGACGCTTTCCGCGCCTACTCCCGGGAGTTCGGCTTCCGCGCCCTGCGCGACACGGAGGCCGATCTCCTTCACGCCCTCCGTTACGGACCCACCGGTGAGCTTCCCGCGCGGGCCGAGTTCCTGCTCCCGCTGCTCGGGCGCGTCGCCCGTCGACTCGCCGACGACTACGGCTACCAGGCCGGGTTGCTCGGCTTTGATCATCTGAGCAGCCAGAGTTCGGAAGCGCTGGCCTCCTACGCCCGCTTGAGCAGGGAGAGCCACGCCGTCTACCACGATCCGGCCCTCGGCCCCGCGGAGAAGGTCGAGCGATTGATTCCCATCGCCGAGGCGCTCGGCGAGCTCGGCTTCCTGCGTTCGCAGAGCGCCTCCGAGGAGGGCATCGCCACCTGGATGGACCAGCTCGGCCGCGGCGAGGAGAAGCTGCGCTACCTTCACCGGGCCATCGCCCACGCGCGGGCGGCCCGGGACGATCGCGCCCTGAGCCAGGTTCTGGGCGTGCTCGGCTTCCATCACAAGACCGTCGGTCGGATCGACTCGATGATGGTTTGCTGGGACGAGGCGCGGCAGGTCGCGAAACGCTGCCAGATGCCGGAGTACAGCGCCCGCATCCTGGTCTTCTACGCGCACTACTACCGCAGTCTGGGCAGGATGGCCCTCGCCGCCGAGCTCTTCGACGAAGCGCAACGGGTCTGCCGGGAGTACAAGGGTGGCTATCGCGAGCTCCGCTTCCTGTCCGAGGAGATGGCCTTCCAAGCCTTCCTGGGCTGCTGGGAGCTCATCGGCCGCGAGCTCCCCCGCGCGCAGCTCATCCTCGAGGAGATCCCCGGTTCCGATCCGGAGTCGTGGCGGGAGATCTACCCGCAGCGCCTGGCCTTGATCGAGGCCAGCTATCGCCTAGCCGGCGGCGAGTTGGATCGGGCGGAGGAGATCTTCGGCGGCCTCCGCGAGCCCATGCGCCGGATGACACACCGCGACGACTACGCCAACCTGCTCGAAACCTGGAGCAGGGCACTCGCGGGCAAGGGTCTCTACGAGCGGGCGCTGCCCATCTACGAAGAGGGCCTGCGCTACTCCCGGGAGAACCGCTTGCATCGCTATGCTGCCAGCTTCCTCTCGGGCCTGGCGCGCGCCCGCCTGGAGACCGGCGACCCCGACGCCGCCGAGAAGGACCTGGACGCCTTTGCAGCGCTCCCGCCGCGGCAGCTCTCCGGATCGCAGCAGGAGTGGATCGAGCACGACCTCCTCCGCGCCCGGCTCGCTCTCGCCGCGGGCGACTCGGCGACCGCCTTGGGCAAGCTCGAGCAGGGGCTCACGCGGCTGGTGACGACCCTCGGCCGCACACAGCCGGGGCTCGAGGGCTATCTCGTCCTTGCGGCCAACAAGGGCCTGCTGGAATCGCTGCTCGACCTGAGCGGCGGCGATCCCGCGCGTTCTTACGCGATCGAGATGTCCTGGCGCGGCCTCCCGCGCCGGATCGGAGATTACCGCGGGCGAGAAGTCGGTACCGCCGCCCATCGGTCGGCCGCGGCCCCAAGGCGGCGCGAGCCGGCCGAGCCGGCCAACGAAGTAGCGGCGGGGATCCTGTCCCTTCTGCGCTCGGACGAGCCGCCGCCGGCGGCCGCGGTCCTCCGCTGGTGCCGCGCGAGCGGCGGGAGGCACATCCTCTACCATCAGCATGGTGGGAGTGTCCTCCGCTGGATGGCCGGCCCCGCCGCCATCATCTGCGACACCCTGGCGATCCCTCCCGCCGAGCTGCGTGGGCGGCTTGGCCGCCTGCTGCCCCTCCTCTCGGCCGACCCCCAACGCGGCGAGGACGCGCTCGGGCCGGAGCTGTCCGCTCCACTGCGCGCGCTGGCGCGGGAGATCCTGCCGGCCGAGCTTCGGGCCGCGGGTTCCAACGGGAGCGCGCTCCCGCTCCTGATCACGCCGGACGACGTCCTCTCGCAGCTCCCCTTCGAGGCCCTCGACCTGGGTGACGCAGAGGATTACGTGCCGCTTATCCAGCGCTGCGACGTCGCCTACCTGCACTCGCTCGCGCCGCGGAAGCGCGGCGCGGCGGGCGGACCGGGCATCGTACTCACGGCCCCCGCGCTGGCGCCGGAGATGTGCCGGCGCTACCCCCAGCTCCAGGACCTCGCGGAAGGCCGCGAGGAGGCCGAGAAACTCCGCGGCCTCCGCCCGGGCGCTTTGCTGCTGGCCGAATCCGCCGCCCACAAGGAGGCCCTGCTCTCCCGCTGGGAGAGCGCCGCCTTCGTCTACTTCGCGACGCACCTCCTGCGCGACCCGGAGATGCCCTATCGCAGCTTCCTGCCCCTGTCGAATTCGGCGGGGAGCATCGCCCCCGACGCCTCCTACCTCGACCTCGCCGACATCCTCGGCGCCGACCTGTCCGCCTGCGGCCTGGTGGTCCTATCGGGCTGCGAGACGGGCGTCCCCTACATCACGGCGCATCACGCCGCGCCGAGCCTGGCGGACGCCTTCGTCGACGCAGGCGCGGGCAGCGTGATCCAGACCTTCTGGCCCGTGCGTGACGACGCGGCGGGGCTCCTGATGGGCCAATTCATCGAGAGCTGGGCGGGCGAGGGGACGGCGGCCATCACCGCCCTCGCCGATGCGCGGCGTGCTGCCATGCGGGGCCCCGTCGGCATCCGCCATCCCTTCACCTGGGCGGCCTACGCGATCCAGCTGGGCGGTTTTCCCTAGCAGGCTGCTCGAATCCGGGAAAAACCTCCGGAATCGAAAAAAATCTCCGAGACGCCGGGAATTTCCCCCCATCCTCCGTCCACCTTCAGTGATTGCGTCTTAAGGCCGGATTCTGGTTCATGCCTGGGCTGCCGGTCGACGCTCCTTAGAGCTGCTCATATTGTGCAATGGCCGTGTCACCCATCCGACGCGACCTCGCCCGGCCGGCGCTTCGCGGCCGGGTTTTCTCGTTTCAGACCGCGCCTATTGCGCTGAGTGCTCTGGCGGGTTACATTCAGCACGTCTCGATAGCGTACTGATTCGGTCCTGATTCCCGGAAGCCCAGAATGATCCGTATCGCCCGACTCACGGACTACGGCATCGCCCTGATGACCCACCTCGCGCGCCGCCGCGAGGAGGGTTGCCTGACCACGCGCGACCTAGCCGCGGAGCTGGGCCTGCCGCAGCCCACCGCGAGCAAGCTGCTCAAGCAGCTCGTGCGGGCCGGGCTCCTGGTCTCCCGGCGGGGCTCGCGCGGCGGCTATCAGCTGGCGGACGCGCCGGACCGGATCACGATCGCACGCCTCATTGCCGCTCTCGAGGGGCCGATCGCCATGACCGAGTGCAGCATGGCCGGGACCGAAAGCGGCTGCGACTTCGAGACGATCTGCGGCGTGCGCGGCAACTGGCAATGGATCAACGGCAAGGTCATGGAGGCGCTCGAAAGCGTCACCCTGGCCGACATGTGCGGCGCGGTGGAAGGTTCCGCCGTGGCGCAGGGCAGACCCTCCCCCCAGGGAGGCATCCCCGCGGGAAAGCCATGAACGACGAAGAGAAGATGCTGCAGGATCTGGCCAAGCAGGAATACAAGTGGGGCTTCGTCACCGATATCGAGGCCGACACGGTTCCGCCCGGCCTGAACGAAGACGTCATCCGCTTCATCTCCGCGAAGAAGGAAGAGCCGGAGTGGCTGCTAGGCTGGCGGCTCAAGGCCTATCGCCACTGGCTGAAGCTGGCCGAGCCGCACTGGCCGAAGGTGAAGTACCCGCCCGTCGACTACCAGGCCATCAGCTATTTCTCCGCGCCCAAGCAGGGCGAGGGCCCGAAGAGCCTGGACGAGGTGGACCCCGCCCTGCTCGAGACCTACGACAAGCTGGGCATCCCCCTCGTGGAGCAGAAGATGCTCGCCGGCGTGGCCGTGGACGCGGTCTTCGACAGCGTGTCGGTGGCCACGACCTTCAAGGAGAAGCTCTCGGAGCTGGGTATCGTCTTCTGCTCCTTCTCCGAAGCCGTGGCCGAGCACCCCGAGCTGGTGCGCAAGTACCTGGGTTCGGTCGTCCCCCACACGGACAACTTCTTCGCTGCCCTGAACTCCGCGGTCTTCACCGACGGCTCCTTCGTCTACATCCCCAAGGGCGTGCGCTGCCCCATGGATCTGTCCACCTACTTCCGCATCAACGCCGCGAACACGGGGCAGTTCGAGCGCACGCTGATCGTGGCCGACGAGGGCAGCCACGTGAGCTACCTCGAGGGCTGCACGGCGCCCATGCGCGACGAGAACCAGCTCCACGCGGCCGTCGTCGAGCTCTACGCGCACCGGGACGCGGAGATCAAGTACAGCACGGTGCAGAACTGGTACCCCGGCGACAAGGACGGCAAGGGCGGCATCTACAACTTCGTCACCAAGCGGGGCCTCTGCGCCGAGGACCGGGCCAAGATCTCCTGGACGCAGGTGGAGACGGGCTCGGCCATCACCTGGAAGTACCCGAGCTGCGTGCTGAAGGGCGCGGACACGGTGGGCGAGTTCTACTCCGTGGCGCTCACCAACAATTGCCAGCAGGCCGACACCGGCACCAAGATGATCCACCTGGGGCCGGGCAGCAGCAGTACGATCGTCTCCAAGGGCATCTCGGCGGGGCGCGGAGACCAGACCTACCGCGGCCTAGTGCGGATCGCGAGGGGCGCGGCCAGCGCCCGCAACTTCACCCAGTGCGACTCGATGCTCCTGGGCGACCAATGCGGCGCCCACACCTTCCCCTACATCGAGTCGCGCAACTCGTCGGCCAAGGTGGAGCACGAGGCGACGACGACGAAGATCGGCGACGAGCAGATCTTCTACTGCAACCAGCGAGGCATCTCCACCGAGGATGCCGTGTCGATGATCGTTAACGGATTCTGCAAGGAAGTCTTCCGCGAGCTGCCCATGGAGTTCGCCGTGGAAGCCCAGAAGCTGCTCAGCGTGAGCCTGGAGGGCAGCGTCGGTTAGGAAGCGGAACCCGGGCGCGGCGCGGACAGTGCCGGTCCGTCACGCCTGAGAGGAGAGAAAGGTAGCGATGCTGCGAATCGAGAACCTGCACGCGAGCGTGGAAGGCAAGGAGATCCTGAAGGGCATCGACCTCGAGCTGATGCCCGGCGAGACCCACGCCATCATGGGCCCCAATGGCTCGGGCAAGAGCACGCTGGCCCAGGTCCTCGCCGGTAACGAGGACTACGAGGTCACGGCAGGCGCAGTCCTCTACGAGGGCAAGAGCCTGCTCGAGCTCGCGCCGGAGGAACGGGCCTGGGAGGGCATCTTCCTGGCCTTCCAGTACCCCGTCGAGATCCCGGGCGTGAGCAACACCTACTTCCTGCGGGCCGCGCTCAACGCCGCCCGCAAGCACAGGGGCGAGCCGGAGCTGGACGCCATGGACTTCCAGGAGCTCGCGCGCGAGAAGATGGCCCTCTTCGAGCTGGATCCCGAGCTGATGAATCGCTCCCTGAACGTCGGCTTCTCCGGAGGGGAGAAGAAGCGGAACGAGGGCTTCCAGATGGCGGTGCTCGAGCCGCGCCTGGCGATCCTCGACGAGACGGATTCCGGCCTGGACATCGACGCGCTCAAGATCGTGGCCGAAGGCGTCAACGCGTTGCGCTCGCCGGAGCGCGCCGCCCTCGTCATCACGCACTACCAGCGTCTGCTCAACTACATCGTGCCGGACCGCGTGCACGTGCTGTCAGGCGGCCGCATCGTCCGCTCCGGCGGCAAGGAGCTGGCGCTCGAGCTGGAGGAGACGGGCTACGCGGGCAATAACGGCGCGCAGCCGCAGCGGACCTGAGGGGGTGGAGAGGCATGCCGACCGAGCAGAAAACCGTCATCGACGACTATCGCGCGGAGTTCGAGGCCGGCGCCGACACCCGGAAGGGCGAGCCGTCCTGGCTGGTGTCGCTGCGCAGCGAGGCCATGGACCTATTTGCCACCACCGGCTTCCCGAGCACGAAGCGCGAGGATTGGAAGTACAACGACCTGCGCGCCCTGAGCACGAAATTCTTCCAGGGGCCAAATGCAGACGCCGCGCGGCAGGTGCCGGACCTCTCCCCCTGGCTCTTCGAGGGCCTCGACTCCCATCTACTCGTTTTCGTCGACGGCCTCCACACGCCCGCGCTCTCCCACCCGGGCGGCCCACCCGCGGGCGCGAGCATCGCCACCTTCGCCGAGCTCCGGGAAGGCGGCGGCGATCCGCTACGCGAGCGCCTGGGCCGGATCGCCGGCCACGAGGAGCGCCCCTTCACGGCCCTCGGCACCGCCTTCCTGCGCGACGGCGTCTTCTTGCGGCTGGAGAAAGGCGTCCGCCTCGAGCGGCCGCTACACATCCTCTGGCTGTCGGCCGGTGGCGCGGCACCGACACTCTCGAGCCCGCGCCTGCTCGTCTCGGCTGGCGAGGGCAGCCGCGCCACGATCATCGAGAGCTTCGCCGGCCAGGAAGGCGCGAGCTACCTTACGAACACCGTGTCCGAGATCGACTGCGGACCGGGAGCGGAAATCGAGCACATCAAGCTGCAGCGAGAGAGCGAGGCCGGCTTCCACGTCGGGCGGACGGCCGTCCGGCAGGCGGCCGCGAGCCTCTACCGCTCTCGGGAGATCGCCCTCGGCGGCGAGATGGCGCGCCGGGAGCTCGACGTCCGCCTCGAGGGCGAGGGCGCGCGCTGCGAACTCGACGCCCTCTACCTCGCCCGCGGCCGCCAGCGCCTCGACAACCGCACGCGCGTCACCCACGCCGTTCCCGGCTGCGAGACGCGCGAGCTCTACAAGGGCATCCTGGACGAGCAGGGCCACGGCATCTTCGACGGCCTCATCTTGGTCGAGCGGGACGCCCAGCAGACCGACGCCCGTCAGACGAACCGCAACCTGCTCCTCTCCGACGACGCCGTCGCCGACAGCATGCCCCGCTTGGAGATCTACGCCGACGACGTGAAGTGCACCCACGGCTCGACGACCGGTCAGCTCGCGGACGAACAACTCCACTACCTGCGCTCCCGCGGCTTCGACCCGGATGCCGCGCGCGCGCTGTTGACCTTCGCCTTCGCGCGGGAGATCATCGACGGTTTCGAACAGGCACCACTGCAAAGCCGCCTGGGCGCCGAGCTACTCCGGCGCCTGCCCCGGGGCGAGCTGATCGAGGAGGCCCTATGAGCGATGCGAGAGGATCCGCGGTGGAGGGCGTGGCGGGGAGCCGCGCCGAACATCTACTGGCGAAGGGCAGCCTGCGTGACGACTTCCCCATCTTCCAGCCGGACGAGAGCGGCAGGCGCCTGATCTACCTGGACAGCGCCGCAAGCGCGCAGAAGCCACAGGTTGTCGTGGATTCCTTGCAGCGCTTCTACACCGGCGGCTATGCCAACATCCACCGGGGCGTCTACCGGCTCAGCGAGGAGGCCACGCAGCTCTACGAGGCCACGCGCGAGAAGGTCCGCCGCTTCCTGGGCGCGCGGGACGTGCGCGAGATCGTGTTCGTGCGCGGCACCACGGAGGGCCTGAACCTGCTCGCTGGCAGCTTCGGCCGCGATCGCGTGGGCGAGGGCGACGAGATCATCGTCTCGCGGATGGAGCACCACTCCAACATCGTGCCGTGGCAGCTGCTGGCCGAGCGCGTGGGCGCGAAACTGCGCGTCGTGCCGATCAACGACGCCGGTGAGCTGGACATGCCCGCCTACGCCGAGCTGCTGGGGCCGCGCACGAAGCTGGTCTCCGTGGCGCACGTCTCCAACGCGCTGGGCACGATCAACCCGGTGAAGGAGATCATCGCGCTGGCGCACGCGCGCGGCGTGCCCGTCATTCTCGACGGCGCGCAGGCCGTCCCCCACCTGCCGGTCGACGTGCAGGAGCTTGACTGCGACTTCTACGTCTTCTCGGGACACAAGCTCTACGGTCCCACCGGCATCGGCATCCTCTACGGCAAGGCCGAGCTGCTCGAGGAGATGTCCCCCTGGCAGGGCGGTGGCGACATGATCCGCTCGGTCAGCTTCGAGGGCAGCAGCTGGGCCGACATCCCCCAGAAGTTCGAGGCCGGCACACCGGACATTGCGGGGGCGGTGGGACTGGGCACGGCCATCTACTACGTGAGCAGCGTGGGCTTCGAGGCCATCGCCACCCACGATCGAGAGCTGCTAGACCACGGCACGGCCTTGCTCGACCGGATCCCCGGCCTCCGCATCATCGGCCGCGCAAGGGACAAGGTGGCCGTGCTCTCCTTCGTCCTGGACGGCGTGCACCCCCACGACATCGGCACCGTGCTGGACAGCGAGGGCATTGCGGTGCGCGCGGGCCACCATTGCGCGCAGCCCGTCATGGAGCACTTCGGCGTTCCGGCCACGACCCGCGCCTCGCTGGGCCTTTACAACAGCAAGGAAGATCTCGACGCTCTCGCGTCGGGCCTCGTCAAGATCAGGGAGATGTTCGGACGATGAGCGACCTGCGCGACCTCTACCAGGAGGTCATCATCGATCACGGCCGCCGCCCGCGAAATCTGCGCCGGCTCGAAGACGCCACGCATCGGGCGGACGGCTACAATCCTCTCTGCGGCGACCGCCTCACCCTCTACGTCAAGACTTCAGGCGGCGTGGTAGAGGACATCTGCTTCGAGGGCTCCGGCTGCGCCATCTCCACCGCCTCGAGCTCCATGTTGACCGAGCTCCTGAAGGGCAAACGCGAGGAGGAGGCCCGAGCGATCCTCGCCGCCTTCGTCTCGCTGGTCACCGCGCCCCTGGACGACGACCGCGTGCCCCCCGAGCTGGGCAAGCTCGCGGTCTTCGCCGGCGTGAAGGAGTTCCCTTCGCGCGTCAAGTGCGCGACCCTGGCCTGGCATACGCTCGAGGCGGCGCTCGACGGCCGCGAGGGCGAGGCCAGCACCGAGTAGTCCTCTCCGCGGCGCGCCTGCGATTGGGCTGCGACTGGCACTCCGCAGGCGCGGCGACGTCAGCGAACCCCTCGCGACGCATCCTCCATGGATTCGTAGATGGCCAGGAACTGCTCGAGGTTGAGCAGCCGAACCACCGACGCGACGGCCTGGGAGACGGGCGCCAGGTAGAGGCAACCGCCCGCCTCGCCGAACTCCTCGGTCAGTGCGAGCAGGGCGCCGAGCCCGCTCGACGCGACGAAGGTGACGTCGGACAGGTCCAGCGCCAGTTGGCGGTGGCCCTGCTGGCGGAGTTCCGTGCAGTGCTTGCGCAGCTCCGTCGCCGCCTCGGCATCGAGGCGGCCCAGGACGCGGAGGCGCGCCAGGCGACCGTCGGTCTCCAGCTGGGATAGGGCGAATTCATGAGACATCGCTCGTCTCCTCCTTCTTGAGATGCGCCCGCGAGTCGAAACGCAGGACCGTCAGGTTGCCCGCGTCCGACTCCGGGAATGTTGTGACGTCGCTCGCGACGCTCCGCATGATCTCCAGGCCGAGTCCCCGCCCGCGCCGGCGCGCCGCGGGGTCGGTCAGGTCCGTTCTCTCGACTCCCTCTGCTCGGAAGGGTTTGCCCCGATCGCGAATGACGAAGTAGCCGCCGTCGAGGGCCACGGCCAGCTCTCGGTGGACCCTCCCTGCAGCGGGGCTCCGCTCCGGCGCGCCGCGCTCCGGTCCCGGCACCCACCACAGCTCGATGCGCTGCGCGGCGTCGCAGCCGTAGCCGTGCTCCACGATGTTCGCGCAGGCCTCGTAGACTGCGCTCTCCACCAGGCGCAGATCGTCGTCGTTCAGTCCGCTCAGGACCGGGCAGGCCGACAGCCAGGGTCGAATTTCGGTCAGGGTGTCGAATGCGGCGGGCAGCTCGAGCCGCGTCCCTGCAGCGCGGGCCGCGGCGAGTAGTGTGCCGGCTTCCGCCGCGTGCACGGCCTCGCCGCGGTCCACCTCGCTCGGTAGAGGCGAGGCCACCGGGGTTCGCTCCACGATCAGCAGGGTCTCGTCGTCGAAGGGCGCGCCGCCTCCGGTCCAGGCCCTCACCGCCTTCTGCAGCTCCGCGAGAACGACCTTCCCGCCCCCGCGCGCCGCGGAAAGCACGCTCCGCTCCACCCCCGTGAAGTCGAACTGGACGTCATCGGGGCTGAACGCCTCGTTGTATCCATCCGTGTACTGCACGAGCAGATCGCCGGGCGCAAGTTCCAGGGTTTCGTCCACCAGGGTCTTCCCCACCGCACCGCGCGGCCCCGCGCCCAGGGGGGCGCCGCGCGTGTGGCGCCATTCCACTTCGCCGCGCGCGGCGCAATAGATCAGGAGCGGGCTGTGGGCGGCGGAAGCGTAGCTGAGCCGCCGCCGCTCGGGATCGAGGACGGCGTAGAACATGGTGATGAACTGTCCGGCGCTCAGCGTGTTGCGCAGCTCCCCGTCCAGAAAGGACAGGAGCTCGGTCGGGGAGTCATAGGCGCGGCAGTGCGAACGTAGCAGCGCAGAGAGCATGGACATGATCAGGCAGCCGGCCAGGCCCTTGCCCGCGACGTCCGCGATGGCGAGGCCGACGCGACCGCCGGGCAGCTCGAAGTAGTCGTAGTAGTCACCACCCACCTCGGCCGCCGCCCGTTGCGCGCCCTCGACACGGAACTCTCCGACCGACATGCCAGCGGCGGGGAGCAGGCCGCGCTGTATCTCGCGGCCCAGCTCCAGCTCGTGGGCCAGCCGCTCCTTCTCGACCATCTCCGCCTGGGCGTTCTTCAGCTCCGCCGACATCTTGTTGACGGCCTCGGCCAGCAGGCCGAGCTCCGTCCGGCCGCGGAGGCGGATGGGCGTGTCGAGGTCGCCCCGGCCGATGCGCTCGAGGCCGGCCCGCAGCGCGCCGATGGGGCGCAGCAGGCGGGACATGAGCACCATCGCCAGGACCGATGCGACGAGCAGCATCGCGCCGACGAGAACGAGCTGTTGGACGCGGACGGCCTGCACCTTCGCAGCGATGGAGTCGCGGTAGAGCCCCACCACAGCGGAGCCGATGCGCCGGCCGTCGGGATGCTGGACCGGCGCGGCCGCCACCAGCACGCGCTCGTCGCCGAAGAGGCGCTCGCCGTCTTCTGGGCCGGGATCGAACTCCAGGACGCGCAGCGCGGGATCGATGTCCAGGCTCTGCCCCAGGCTGCGCGCGTCCGCGTGTCCCTGGATGATCCCCTGCAGATCCAGCACGACGACGAAGGCCAGCTCGCTCAGTTCCGCTTGCATCTCCTTGACTAGCGGGTGCAGCGTGAGCTCGGGATAGTCGCTCAGCAGCGCGCCCGAGCTCGATTGTGCCAGGTTGCGCGCCTGCAGGCGCAGGCGCGTCTGGATCTCGTCCGTCAAGGTGCGGCGCGTGTGGCGCTCGGAGAGAATTCCGACCAGCAGCACGGCCGCCGCTGTGACCGACACGGCCACAACGGTGACGATCAGGCGCATGCTGACGAAGCGGCGGCGTCTACTCATTCAGGATCTCCTGCGTTCGTGCGAGCTGCTCCCGGGCGCGCGCGAGGTAGCCCATCGCCCGCTCGTCGGTCGGATCCACGCGTAGCGCCTTCTCCCAGAGATTGGCCGCCTCCTCGAGCCGGCCGGCGGCGAAGAGCTCCATGCCGCGCATCAGGTACTCGCGCTGCAGGTGCTCGTCCACCTGCTGGTAGCCGGGCTGGGACGACCAGACCAGCTCCCAGTAGCGGAGGGCGTCGTCGCTGCGTCCTTCCTGAGCCGCCGCGTTCCCGCGGCGGTAGAGCTCGGCGATCTCCTCCCGCTCCCTGCGCGAGAGGGTCCGCGGTGAGACAGGAACGAGATCCGCCGGCGAGGCCGTGCGGATCCGCGGCGTTTCGGTCCCGCGTTCCGTCGCAGGGAGCGTGCCGCGCTCCTCGGTGGAGGCCAGCAGGCCGCGGACCCGGGACAGCTCTCCCGCCGCCGGGTCGAGCGCCTCGGCCTGCGTGATGAAGTCCCCCGCCTCGCGCTGGAAACCCCGCGCGGCGAAGCGCTCCGCCTGGTCCAGCAAGGTCGAGACGCGTAAGCGAATCGCCTGCTCCGTGCGCCGGAGCATCTCGGCGGCGTCCTCGTCCTCGGGCTGCGCGGCGAGGATCGACCGGAAACCACGTTGCGCCTCCGCGAGCTTCTCCGCGCTGAAGGCGTCGAGGGCGGCGGCGAACTGGCGCCGCAGTTCTGCGGAGCGCGCGGCCCGTCGGTTGCTCTCGGCTTCGCAACGTTCCAGGCTGGCTTGCACGACTGGATCGTCGGGGATCAGAGTCAGAGCCCGCCGCAAGGCTAGCGCGGCGGCCGAGTGATCGCCGGCGAGTACGAGCCGCTCAGCCTTTTCGCAGTAGCAGCGCGCCGCCAGCCCCTCGGCCTCGGCGTTGCCGGGTGCGAGGGCCTGGAGCGTAGCGAGGTTCTCCAGGGCGCGGTCGAAGTCGCCCCGCCCCCTGGCCCGCTCGGCCCGCTCCAGCAGCTCGTCGATGCGCTCCGCCTGCCGCGCGCGGAAGGCGGCCGCGAGTTTCGTCTGCAGAGCCTCGTCCTCGGCCCGCAGCGCGGCGAGGCGCCTCTCCTCGACGCCGAGCCCATGCCGCAGCGTGATGCTGAAGCGATGCACGTCCTCGATGGGACTGTCCTCGAAGACGTAGCCGATCTCAAGATCGCGCCAGGCGACCCCCGCTCCAGCGGAGAGGCGTCCGTCGCCGTAGCCGAAACGCAGGGCGAGCGGCTGGATGGCCAGCTCGAGGCCCGCGGAGAGCTGCAGGTTCATCGTGGCGACCTTCTCGATGTCAAGGACGGGCAGGAGCCAGCGGCCCGGTCCGAACGGTTGCTCGTAGCCCAGCCCCACGCGGAGGGACGCCGGATCGGCGACGCTCTCCCGGTCGAGACGCAGGGAAGGCTGCAGCGCGTTGCGCAGGGACAGGCCGAGGCTCAGGGGCCGGAGCCACGCAACGCCACGCCCGAGCAAGGACGCGGGACGCAGAAGGAGGCCCGCGTCGAGGCCAATCCCGTTGCCGGCCATGCCGGCCAGCTCCTGCCGGCGCAGCTTGAGCGCGCCGCCGAGGCTCCAGACCTCCCCGAAGGACTTCCCGTAGGCGAGGGTGAGCTGGTGCTCGTCGCTGCGGAGGTCGTCCGAGAGGAGCACGTTGCGATCGTCGCGCTCCTCGATGCCGCCCACGCCGAAGTGGCGGTAGCCCAGCGCCGCCACCCCCCAGCGCCAACTCGGCAGGACGAGACTCGCGTACTGCTCGTCCATGCCCAGCCCATAGAGGCTGCTGTGCCCCGCCTGGAATTCCTGCCGGGAGAGGAGCCCCAGCGAGCCGGGATTCCAGAAGAGCGCACTGGCGTCATCGGCGCGTGCCGCGTATGCGCCGCCCAGGGCGAGCGGGCGGGTGCCCGCTCCCTCGGCGAAGACAGAGCGGAGGCCGCCGTCCGCGGAGTCCGCCTTCGGCGTGGCCGGCGCCATCAGGGCGAGCGCCAGCAGCGCGGGCAACAGGAAAGCGCGATGCGTGAATCCGCTCCTCATCGCAGCACCGCCACCTTGCGGAGCAGGCGCTCGCGCCCGCCGCTGTCGTAGTCCACCTGCAGCTCCGCCAGGTAGACGCCGCTCATCACGACGTGCCCCCGGCCGTTGCGGCCGTCCCAGGTCGTGTCCTGGTGGAGCCCCGCTTCCCGCGGAGAGCCATCGAGGAGGGCGCGCACGCTTTCGCCGCGGGCGGTCCAGATCCGAAGCGTCACGCGGGCCGGAGAGTCGAGGTAGTAGACGAAGGCCGTACTCTCGCGTCCCGCGGCGAAGGGGGTGGGGAAGTTCGCATAGCTCGCGGCCAGGTCAGCGGGACTGAAGTTGCCCTCCTGGGTCCAGAGGGGGAAGACCTGGCCGTCCTCCGGCTGCACCTGGACCTGCAGGAGCCCGTTGCCCGGCTGCACGACGCCGACATCATCCGCGTTCACTCCCAGGCGCAGGCTCGCGCAATCCGCGTCCTCGCGCAGGACCGCACGCAACTCGAGCGTCAGTGCCGGCCCGGTGGTCAGGGCGAGTTCGCTCCCGGCTTCCAGTAAGGCCACGCCCGTCTCCGGGTCCAGCTCCGCACTCTCCGCCCAGAGCTGACCGCCCGGCAGGTAAGCGCGCACGCGGCTCGCGGCCGTGCCCACAGCGAGGGAGTCGAGCTCGCGCCCGGCGGCGCGCACGACCAGGTGGTCCACGCGAATCGTCCCCGCGCCCTGCGGCGCGGCGTTGCGCAGGGAAAGCAGCGCGGCGGGCAGCTCGTAATCCCAGGCGGTCAGGACCGCGGGCATCAGACTCTCCAGCCCCACGGCGAGGTTGCGCGCTGGGGACTCGAGCCAGGTCAAGCCGGAGGCGAGCGGCAGCGCCTCGCCCGGCGCGGGCGACAGGAGTACGGAGGCGCCGCTGTTCGCGTCCACGGAGATCCAGCCCGCCGCGTCGACCGCTAGCTCCAGGAAGGAGGAGGGCGCGGTCGACTCGACGTCGAGGAGCAGGTCGAGATCCAGGCTGTCGCCGGCCTCGAGCAGCAGACCCGGCAGGGGCAGGTAGAGGCTACCGCCGGTCGCAGGCGGATCGGCCTGCACGGCGATCTCCTGCTCGCCCTGGAAGACGCGCAGGCGGTCGATGTAGTTCGCGGGCGGCAGCGAGTCGCGGGCCTCATCCCAGCAGCGGACGGTCAGGCCGTCGCAGCGGATACGCCCCTGCTCCAGGCCGCCCGGGTGTCCGATCCGCAACGCGAGGGCGGAGACGTCTTCGTCGCCCACGACGACGGTGGCCGGCAGCCCCGACAGCTTCGCGGCGAGCAGTGTCTCCGCCTGCGCCTCGACCCACATCTCGTGCCCCAGCAGAGGCGGCTCCTGGTAGACGGCCGGCACCGGCTCCCCGCTGCTCGCGTCCTGCGCGAAGAAGAGGGAGTCGGCCTCGAGCTGCAGGCGGAAGCGGCCGAGCTCCGAACCCGCGAGCAGGTCGCACTCGATCTCCAGCGCGAGCGCCCCCCCCGCCGGCACCTCGACGAGCGGTGAGAAGCTCAGGACGAGGGTGCTGTCGTCGCCGGCGCCGACGCTCCGGTCGACGTAGTCGTGCTGGGGGCCGCGCACGCGGATGCGCGAGAGGTAGGCGGTCGGCGGCAGGCGCAGGGCGCCGCTCGTGTCACGCAGGCTGACCGTGAAGCCGGGCACGCGGATGTCGGCTGTCAGGCCCTCGATCCCCGGGTTTTCCAGCTGCAGCTCTTGTAGAGGGAGCCCCTCCCGACCGGGCGCGGCGCGCTGCAGGGCGCGAGCGCCCGACGCGACATCGAGCTGCGTCGCCGGGAGCTCGAGCTCCGCGACGCCCGATTCGAGGGGGAACTCGCCCTCTTCCAGGAAGATGCTCACGGGCACGCCACTCGTCGCGTCCTCCGCTGCGAGGTAGTCGGCGCCAGGGACCGTCACACGGAAGCGGGGCACGAGCGTCTCGGGCAAGATGTCCAGCAGGAGCTCGAGCGTCACAGGCTCGGCCCCGTCGACCAGGAGCGGCAGGTCGAGGGTCAGGTCCACCTCGTCGCCGCTCGTCTCCAGCTCGGTCTTCGCGAGGTGCACGACCTCGCCTACACGCAGCACGACGCGGGAGAGCAGCTCGTCCGGCACGATGCCCTGGCCCGCGCCGTCGTCCACCCGGATGCGCAGTGCGCGCACGAGGACACGGGAGGCTCCGTCCGTATTCGTGAAGCGGAACTGGAAGGGCGAGACGTCCGTCTGTCCCTGCCCGAAACTGGGCGGCATGGTTTCGGTCGCGAGCAGCGCCAGGTCCTCGGCCTCCACGAAGATCGCATGCGTGTTCGACTGCGTGTCCAGGGCCAGGCGCGTGAGGCCACTGGTCTCGCCAGTACCCGCGGCGCTGCCGCTGAGCTGCACCAAGCCCGGCGCCTCCGCCCGGTAGAGCCAGCGGAAGGTGTCTACTTGCGCGGGCGCGAGATCGAAGCTGGCGGGTTGCGGACCGCTCAGTTCCAGGAGCACGCCATCGCCGCCCGCGATTAGCTGCGAGGGCTCGATGTCGTTCACGGTCTCGTCGCCCAGGTTCCGCAGCTCCATGAGGACGTCCACTTCCTGCGCGAGGATGCTCGCCTCGGGATCGATCCACAGGTTGGCCAGCAGCGGCGCGGAGCTGATCAGCTGGGAGGCGGGGTTTTCGACGACGATGTCGATGGGCCCGTCATTGCCGGAGGCGACGGTGACGCCCTCCAGCAGCAGCGCGAGCTGGACCGTGACCGAGTCGGAGGGCGACGACGAGACGGTGAAGGACACGAAGATCCGCGCGCCCTCCTCGCCGAGCGAAGAGGTGAAGAATGCGCTCTGCCAGGCGCCCTCCAACCAGGCCAGCTCGCCCAGGTCGATGTCGTCGCTGCCAAAGGGCTCGACCTCGCCGAGGATGCCATCGCCGCCATCACGCCAGAGATGGAGCTCGGCGAGGTCGGATTCGGTCGCACTGCCCAGATTCAGCACCTGGACGTGCTGGAAGAGGTCGGAGGCGTAGCCGTTGGCCGGGACGACGATGTCCAGCGCGAGGGCCGGGCCCTCGTCGGGACCCAGCGTCGCGCCGGGGGCGCCGTGGTTGACGATCTGCTGCGCGAGCATGCCGTCCACGGTGAGCTCGCAGTCCGAGCTGACCGGCCAGGTCGCAGAGACCGTGGTGGCATCGGCGAACTCCAGGTCCTGCGCGCCCGCCAGTTCGACGGACAGGCGATCCCCGTCCGCCGCCCGCATGAGGGACAGGTCCCCCGTGACGAAGAGGTGCCGGGGCGCGTCCTCGCCCGGCGGCAGGTCCCAGGTGAAGCCGTCGAAGGCGGCGCGGCCGCCTGCGAACACGGCCTCGGACAGCACGGGGTCGGTCACCTCGTCGTCCAGCTCGCCGTCGCCGTCGCCGTCGCCCCGCAGACGCAGGATCTCGAACTCGCCATCAAGCTCCGACTGGCCGCCGACGCCGCTGCTCGCGTTGCTCAGGGTAAGACCTATCATGGTCTTGGTGATCTCGTAGCTGTTGCTCGCCAGCAGCTGTAGCAGGGCCTCGCCCGCCTGGCCGGGATTCACCGTGGCGTCCGGCAGGGGATAGGCCGAGAACGTCACGCGGTCCTGCGTGCTGATGGTCTGCGCGGCGGGATTGCGCGCGAAGCGATCGAGGGGGCCATCGTTGTCGCTGGTCATACCGAGGGCCACGTCGGCCGGGTCGGTGGGGAAGCCGAGCCACACTTCCCGGCCGGCGGTGGCGGTCTCCGCGATGTCCACGCTGACGAAGACGCGCAACCCGGCCAGGGACACGGGCTCGCTCAGCGCCGTCAGCTCCCAGCGGTCGCCCGTGAAGGCGAGCGCGCCGAGCCAGTCATCGACGGCCGGAGCGAAGAGGCCGTCACCAGTGTCCGCCCAGAGCTCCACCGCCGCGATGTCCTCGCCTGCGAGCGCGCTCCCCCAGTTGCTCACGTTCAGCTTGCCGAGCGTGTCGGCCTCGTAGCCGTTGGCAGGGAGGAGCGCATCCAGCGCGAGGTTTCGCGTCGAACCGGTCATGAGATTGCCGGCGCCCGCGTCCGTGATTGCGATCTGGGTGGCGGCCATGCCGTCGACGGGGAAGTCCTCGGGCGGGTCGAGGGGCCAGGTCGCCGCGAGGGAGCAGGGCCGGCTGAAGACGAGGTCGTAGGCGCGATTCACGAAGATGTCCAGCACATCGCCGTCGCGCGCGGCCAGGGATGCGCCGCCCAGGATCTTCAGCGTCACGCTGCGATCGGGCGGCAGCAGGACCTGGAGGCCGGAGAAGGTGGCCACACCGTTCACGAAGCTCACGGGGACTCGTTGACCGATCTCGATCTCGGTCTCCGTGATTTGCGTGAGGTCGAGCGCGGTCCAGTCGTCATCGAGCTGCGCCTGGCTGCCCGGTCCGGTCGCGCCGTTGAGAACGCGCAGCGACTGGAGGGTCTCTTGCTCGGCCGAGGTGTTCAGCAGCTCGAGGCTGAGCACGAGCCCGGCTGGCGCGCCGGGCAGCAGCGCTTCACCGTCCTGCCCGCTCGCGCTGGCATCGATGACCGACGGCCAGCTGTCGTGCAGCGTGATCGTCGCCGAGTCGCTGTTGTCGCCGAGGTTCGGGTCCGGCGGCGAGGCTGCGGCGGCCGTGGCCGTGTTGGTGATCTCGGTGCCGACGTCGCCCGGCTCCACCTCGGCGGCGAGACGCATGTCGGCGCCGCCGCCGCTCGACAGATCGCCCAGGTCCCAGACGCCTGTACCCGGATCGTAGCTGCCGCTGCTGGGGCTCGCGAAGACGAAAGCCAGGCCGGCGGGCAGCGAGTCGAGCACCGTGACGTCCAACGCCGTCTCCGGACCGGCGTTGTCCACGAAGAGGTGGAAGGTGACGGGGTCGCCCACGGCGGGCGCGCTGATGTCGACCGTCTTGATCAGCGAGAGATCCGCGACGGGGTCGCCCTTGAGGGTGATGAGCGCGGTGGCGCTGTCGTTGCTCGGATTGGGGTCGACCGGGGCGGAGTGGATCACAGCCGCCGTGTTGGTGATCTCAGTGCCCGCGGGAAGGTCGTCCACCAGCGCTGTCAGGCGCAGCTCCGCGAAGGCGGGGAAGGCGAGATCGCCGACGTCCCAGATCCCCGTGACCTCGTCGTAGCTGCCCTGGCTGACGAGCGCGGCGTCGAAGGTGAGCCCCGCGGGCAGAGCGTCGCTGACGAGGATCTCCGTCGCGTCGTCGAGGCCCTCGTTGCTCACAGTCACCGTGAAGGTGACCGGATCGCCTGCGAAGGGCGTGGGTTCGTCCACGACCTTCGCGACGGCTAGGTCGGCCGCCCGCACCGTCAGTGTCGCGCCGTCCGAGTTGTTCTCCGCCTCGGGATCCGCCTGGTCCACCGCCGCGATGCTCGCCAGGTTCTCGATCGTGCTGCCTGCCGTGCCCTCTTCCACCAGGGTCTCGAGCGCGAGCGTGGCATCCGCGCCGGCGAGCAGCCCCCCGACGCTCCAGAGTCCGCTGGCCTCGTCGTATCCACCCTGGCTGGCGACAGCGTCGACGAAGGAGAGCCCCGCCGGAAGAGTGTCCGCCACGGCGATGCCCGTGGTCTCGGCGGGCCCGAGGTTCGAGAGGGTCAGGGTGAAGGTGACCGTGTCGCCCTCGTCGGGCGCGGGGTCGTCCACGATCTTGTCCAGAGCGAGATCCGCGCCGTCCACGGCGACCTGCGCCGTGTCGTCATCGTTGTCCGGTGCGGGATCGACGGGGCTGCCTGCCGTGACGGCGGCCGTGTTCGCGATCACCGTGCCCTCGGTGCCGGGATCGACTACGGCGCTGATCGCGAGGGTGGCCGCGCCCGCCGCCGCCACAGTCCCCACGGCCCAAAGGCCCATGCCATCGTCGTAGTCGCCCTGGCTGGCGGCGGCGCCGGCGAAGCTCAATCCCGCCGGCAGGAGGTCTGTGACGACGACACCCGTGGAGGCATCCGGTCCGAGGTTGTCGAGCACGATCGTGAAGACCACGGTGTCGCCGACGCTCGGCGTCGGATTGTCTACCGTCTTGCTCAGCGCGCGGTCCGCGGACTGCACGGTGACGTCCGCGGAATCTGTGTCATTGCCGGGATTGCCGTCTCCCTGGTCGGACTGGGAGACGGCGGCGGTGTTCGTGATCTGCGCGCCGGCCGTGCCGGGGTCCACCGATGCGGCGAGAGAAAGGATGGCAGTCACACCCGCGGCGAGCGCGCCGACGTCCCAGACGCCGAGAAGCTCATCGTAGCTGCCCTGGCTCGGGTTCGCCGAGACGAAGCTGAGCCCCGCGGGCAGGGTGTCGGCGAGGGCTACGGAGCCGGCGTCCTCGGGGCCGATGTTGTGGAGCGCGATGCCGAAGGTGACCGTCTCGCCCTCCGCGGGCGCGGGCTCGTCCACCGTCTTGGTGACGGCCAGGTCCGCGAAACCCGCGAGGTCGAGCGTCAAAACGGGCCGCTCGCCGAACGTGCTCCACTCACGGCTCGCGTACTTCGACTCGATCCCCTCGGAGCCAGCGATGAGCATCAGGCCCTGGTTATCCTGCGCGCCGCCGAGCCATTGCTGCGCGAGCGCCGTGACGTCGGCCGTCACCGCGCCGAGCGTAGTGGGCGTGAAGGAGCCGGAGATGGTGAGAGCGTCGAAGTCCCCGGCCAGGTTGGACCAGTTCGCATCGGCTTCGTCCCAGGCAGCGGTGATGCGGTGGATGCGCACCGGCTCGCCGCTGTCGTCCGGGCTCGTCACCTGGAGCCCGAGCGTCGCGCTGTCGAGCGCGGCTCCCGGCGGGATCGCCGAGAGGTCGAAGCGCAGGACCGCGCGCATGCCGTCGTCCGCCTCGCTCTTGCAGCTCAGCTCCACGTCGCCGCCGTGCGATTCGTCCGGGCTCCACTCCTTCAGCCAGGTATCCTGGCCGGCCTGGAGAACGAATAGGTCGGTCCGCACCGTGATGTCCGCAGAATCGCTGTTGTTGCCGGCGAAGCTGTCTTCGAAGTCGAAGCTCGACAGGGAGGCGGTGTTCGTGATGGTACTGCCGCCAGTGCTCATCTCCACCGCGGCTTGGATCGTGAGCGTGGCGCTGGAGCCGGCGGAAACGTCGCCCACGTCCCAGTCGCCGCTGCCCTCATCGTAGCTGCCCTGGCTGGTCTCGGCGGCGATGAAGGCGAGCCCCGCGGGCAGGGAATCCGCGACGCCGACGTTCTGGGCCACGCCCGTGCCGATCACCGAAACGACGACGGTGTAGGCGATCGTCTCGCCCTCGCCGGGCGCGGGATTGTCGACACTCTTGGCGACGGCGATGTCGTTCAACGGCTGGATCCCCGAGTACTCGATCTGCACGTTGTCGACGTAGAAGCCGCCGCCGCTCGTCGAGTATGCGTTGCCGCCGAAGAGGACCCTGGTCTCGTCAGTGGTGTAAGCCCGGATGTCGATGTCGGAGTGCAGGAGCTCGAGGTCCGGCTCGGTCCAGCTCAGGTCCTGCACCTCCGTCCAAGAGGAGCCGCCATTGTCCGAGACGTAGACGCTGATCACGCCGAAGTCGCCCTGGCGCTGGTAGTCGAAGCTGAGCGTGGCGGAAAAGGCCTCCGAGAGATCCGCGCCTCGCGACGCGGCTCGGACGGTGAACGTGAAGGGCTCCCCCTCCACTCCGAGGAGCAGGCAGTGGCCCTCCGCGCAGTACTCGCTCTCGACGACATGCACGTAGGGTTGGTACGGGCCGTTGGACTCGCCGATCTCCTCCCAGCTGCCGCTCCATGGCTGGAGGCCGTCGTTGCCGTCGTAGTCGCCGCTGTTGAACTCGTCCCGGATGATTGCCGCGTCGAGGGCAGAGGGCAGGCCGAGGAGGAACAGCAGGAGGAGATTGGCGCAGAGAAGCGCCCGGACGACACCCGGCCTGCGGGGCGCGTGCGCTGTTGCCTTATGGCTCTCGGCTGTTTGCATCGAGGCCCCGCGACGCCTTGGATAAGCTTATCGTTTTCGCAATCCATTGTCCCACCGACAGATAGGACCCATTGCGACGGGAAATCAGCAAGAGGCATACCACCGGCAGTGGAGCCTCGCAGCGCTCCGGGCCAGGAACGACGCGGCATTCGGGAAAGGCGAGAGGACGTTCGGGGAACCGGAGGAGCACAGGCCGCGCAGCGGGCGGCATCGAGGAGGGATCGTGCGCGGCGATTTGCTCGCCGGCATTGGCGATTGACGGCGGGATACGATACGTGCCCGACCCCCGCACTCATGTCTAAGGGTCAGAACCGCCCCGCGATGACGCTCTTCAAGTTTCTCGGTCGGAACCGCCGCAAGCTGACCCTGCCCGAACGGGCTTACGGAGAGGGCCGTACCCTTCCGCCGTAGCGACTGCGAAGCCGGAGCCAAGGCGGAAGGGTACGGCCCTCTCTTGCAAGGCTATTTGAGCAGGGTCATCTTGCGGCATTCCACCTGCTCGCCCATGCGCAGGCGGGCGAAGTAGATGCCACTGGACTGCGCGCGACCGCGATTGTCGCGTCCGTCCCAGCTGCGCAGGTAGCTGCCCGGCGGCAGATGCTCGTCCACCAGCAGCGCCACGCGGCGGCCGCGCACGTCGAGTATGCTCAGCTGCACGGACTGCGTGCCCTGATCCCCCACCGTGAAGCGGATCTGCGTGCTGGGGTTGAAAGGGTTGGGGAAGTTGGGATCGAGGCGGATCGCGCCGGGCACGATCACGTCGTCTTCGTCGACGCCCACGATCCAGTCGAGCGCATCGTAGTTGCCCGTGCGCTTCTGGTCGTGCATGAAGGCGTACCAGGGCAGCATCTCCGCGTCGAAGGGCACGGAATAAGTCCAGAGGTAGACGTTCTTGTCCCAGCCCACGGCGACCATGTCAAGGCTGCCGTTCTTGTCGACGTCCGCGAGGAGCGGCGTGGCACGCACGTGGTTGCCGGTGACGATCGGAAAGCCGCCCACGGTCGTGCCGTCATGGTGCCAGGCCTCGATGCTCGAGACCTCGTTGCCGAGCACAACCTCGAAGTCGCCGTCGCCGTCCAGATCGCCGACGACCGGCGAGGACTGGCTCGAGTGCGTCAGGTCGATCGGCCAGCCGGGGAGGTAACTGCCGGTGGAGTCGATCCACGCCACGCGGGAGTGTTCCAGCGTGAGGAAGGAAGCGGCGAAGATCTCCGGGTGGCCGTCGCCCGTGACGTCCGCCAGCGCGGCGCTCGGCGCGAGAGCCCAGTTGTCGTTCTTGAAGAAGATGGGCCAGTCGGGATGGCGACTACCATCGTGGTTCAGCACGTAGAGGGAGTCGTTCTCGGCCGGGAAGACGATCTCGATGAAGCCGTCGCCGTCCACGTCGCCGATGGACGGGCTGGAGAAGATCTCGCCGCCACTCGCATGGAAGGGGAAGCCGTCCAGATCGCTGCCGTCGCCCTGGAAACCCTTGAGGTAGCCGTCCGATGTACCGATGAAGATTTCCAGGTCCCCGTCATCGTCGATATCCGCGAAGGCCGCGGTGGATCGCGGCCAGCTGCCCATGTCGTCGTGGAAGATGCCGGTCGTGCCCGGGTCGTCGTCGCCGTCGATCAGCTCGCTGCCGTCGTGATGCCAGGCCATCAGCGCGCCCGCTCCACCGGTCTCCGTGACGAAGATCTCCACGTCGCCGTCACCGTCCACGTCGCCGAGGGAGGGCGAGGCCCAGATGCCATCTCCGTGGTGCACACTCTGCGGCCAGCCCGGTGCGAGGGCGGCCTCGGTGCCGTTCTCCGTGAGCGTGAACTCGAAGACGTAGACCTCCAGCGCTCCCCAGCTCGCGGCGACCAGCTCGAGCCCGGGGCTCGAGGTCAGGTCGGTCGCGGCGAGCGCGCCGGCGAAGCCATTGCCCAGCGGCGAGATCGGTCCCACCGTGCTCGGGTCGCCATCGCCGTCGCTGAGCTCCGTGCCGTCGGGATTGAAGCCGTAGATCCGTTCGGCACCCACGAGGATTTCGAAATCACCGTCGCCGTCCACGTCCGCGACGAGAGGGGTACTGCTCGTTTCGGTCGCCAGTGAGACCGGCCAACCGGGCAAGAGGGCGAGGTTCGTCACCACCTCGCTGGAGTCGGAAAGGGCGCCGGCAACGCCGCCGGCGGAGAGAGGCTGCACGCGATACCAGTAGCTGGTGAATACGTCGAGGCCGCTGTCCACGAAGGTGCTGCTCTCCAGCCAGTGCTCGCTGATCTCCGCGTAAGGCCCGCCGGGCGCGTCCGCGCGCAGGACGATGTAGGCCGCGGCGTCCTCCTCCGCGGCCGGCTCCCAGTTGACGCGGATACGGCTGAAGTCGCTGCCGAACTCATACTCGGGCGCCGCCGGGACACCCACCGGGCGTTCGAGGAGGACCGCCAGCGTGTCCGTGCGGCCCAGGAGGTCGGTGAGGAGGAGGTCGAGGAGCGGCGGGTCCGCGCTGATGCGCCGCACGTTGAACTCCGCCGGCCCAAGCTCGATGCTCAGGGGCGGGAGATCGCCGAGCACGTCGTCCCCGTCCTGGATCGTCAGGCTGCTGCCCACGGGGATCTCGATGAGCGCCTGCACGTCCTGGCCGGTGCCCCGGCCGTAGTTGGACAGCTGGATCGCAATGTCGGCCGTTTCGCCGACGTCCAGATCCCCGTCGCCATTGCCGCCTGTGACATCGTCGATCACGCTCCGATGAAGGGTCAGAAGGGGCGAGGCCGTCTCGAGGAAGAAGTCGTCGTCGCGGACGCTCTGGTCGCAGGTGATCTCGATGGTGAAGGTCAGGATCTCGTCGTCCGCGACATCCAGCACCTCGATCAGGCAAGGATCGCTGCCCACCGCACTGCCGCCCGCGGCGGGGATACCACCGAAGCTGTCGGTGGAGTCGATCAGGGCCACGCCGGGATGTTCCGTGCGCAGGATCGAGGTGACGGTCGTCGCCGCCGTGTCGCCGTTGTTCTGCACCTCGAGCTGCAAGCGCACGGTCTCGCCACGCTCGGCCACACCGTTGCCGTTACCGAGCACCGTGCCGTCGCTCGTGTCATCCACCGTCACCGATGCCAGGGTGAGCAGGGGCTCGCCAATGGGAAGAGTGGCCCATAGGCTTCCCTCGTAGGGAATCATGTCCCGCGCACTCACACGGATCTGGTAGGCGCCCTCGTTCTCCGGGTTCAGCGTGAAGCTCGCCTGCCCGCTCTCGTCCGTCCGCGCGCGCTGGTAGTCCTCCTCGCCCTTGCGCAGCGTCACCAGTGCGTCCGGCACGGGAGACATACCGAAGGTCTCGACCGTCAGGGTGACGGGGTTGCCGTCGATGGGGACGGAGACGGGATGATCGACCACGAACAACTCGACGCTCTGGTAGTCCTGCCAAATGCTGGGATCGGCCAGCAGGGTGTATGTGGTGTGCGCCCAGCGGAAGCCGCCGTCCTCGATGGTCTTGTACTCGAGCGCGTTCATGCTGGCGTAGTAGGCCTCGCCGAGCCGAAGCGAGGGATCGTTCCAGAGGCGCTCGAAGAAGACGTTCATGTACTGGTCGCTGACGTTGGCAAAAGTCTCCCGCGTCGATCCGATGACTCCGAAAGCACCACCGTTCTGGTTCTCGAGGAAGGTTTCGGCGATGCAGTCGAAGTCGAAGGCTGCCGCCGTGCAGTTGACCATGTAGAGCAGGAAGGTCTTGTCGCCGTTCACCAGGCCCGCCGCACCACCCGCGTCGATGCTGCCGTCGCCGACGCTCATGGTCTGGCGGGCGCCATGGCCATTGTGCAGGACGATGCCGAAGCCGTTGTTCATCGAGTCGAGAGCCGCCGACACGGTCAGTGGCTCCGACCCGGGGTAGTCGCCCACATTCTGGAAGAGGCGCACGACGTGTTGTTCGGGTCCCGTGTACTTCACATAGATGGACTCGCAGTACTCCGCCCCGTCCACGTAGATCGGATCACCCTCAGCCCAGTCGGGTGGAAAGAGCACCTCGGCGAGCATCAGGATGCGGTCCTGGTAGGATGTATCTTCCTTGTCCTGGTATGCGCGGGACTTGTTCAATGCCCACTCGCAGTCTACGCGGGTGCCGCTCGGGAAACGGCCCACCGACAGCTCCGCAAGCAGGTCGGCCTCGTCCCCCCAGTCGCCTTGGGTACTGTCCGCTGCCTCCGCCCACAGGTGGTCGTGGTCCGCGTTCCAGTCGCCGTCCATGCAGGCGTAGTACATGTCCGTGGGCGTCGTGCGGGGATCGACGAAGATGTCCGAGAATGCGTATCGGGGCGGGATCTGTTCCGCGTCCCCCACGAGCAACACGTAGCTGATCGACCACTTGGCATAGGCGTCCTGCAGGAAATTCCGCAGAAGCTCCGCGCGGTCGCTGCCGAAGGGGTAGCGCTCGGCGATCCACTCCATGCTCCGCACCACCGTCGCGACCCCGTACTCCGTCTTGTAGTCCGCGTAGGGCTGGCAGAGATCCGCGAAGGAATCCACCGTCACGATCACCATGTCAACGGCCGCGCCCTCCACGCTCGGCACCTCGGTCGGGAAGCCCGCGCCGCCGGCCGCACGGTCGAACAGGATCGGCAAGGACTCGGGATTGAGGAGATCGTGGCCCAGGCTCGTCAGGATGCGCTGGCGCAGGGGGAAGTCGTCGCGCAGGGGACGGAGGGGATTCCGGGCGCGCGTCGCGGAACCCGTCTCTAGGCGCAGGCTCGCGGCTTCGAGCGCGAAGAGGCCGCCGGCCTCGACGCGCAGGGGCGTCAGGGTGACGGACTGGAAGGCGCGGCCATGGAGCAGCCGCGGCGGCGAAAGATGTAGTTCGTAGTCCGAGTCAAAGAGGGTACCTTCCTCCGCTCGTGCCACGTTCCCCTCCCCCGACACTAGCGGCAGTCGTCCGGGAACGCGACCGAGAGAAGCGACGTGTTCCTCCTCGATGCCCGCGAGTTCCACGCCGAGAACCTCCTCGCCGTCTGCGAGCGCCCACCACCAGGTAAGCGTTGGCGCGAGGGCACGGTCGGCCTCGGGTTCGGCCAGGATCTCGGTCAGCCAGCGGCCGGAGGCGCTCTCCTTGTCCCAGGCCGCGCCCAGAGGCAGGCTGCGCTCATGAACGGCCGCCTGGCCCGAGGAAGGCTGGAGGAACAAAGCGATGAGAAGCAGAAAGACCGCGTGAACGGGGGGGGAGACTTTGCGACGCATCATACCGTCCTTGGCAGGAAAACGAGGGCGAGGGGAGGGCCCCGCAGGTGCCACAAATCCCGTTAATTATACACGCTTCGGATGCCAACCCTCAAGGAGGCCCCCGCGGAGGGGAAGGACAGGACAGGTTGCTGGATCACGCACCCCGGTGGGATATGGACTGAAAAAGGCCCTGCACCCCCTCCGAGGCGCGGACGCAAGCCTGGGGGGAGGATTTGGAGAGGGGCAAGCAGACCCGCCGAGGCGCGGACGATCTAGATGTTGCACGGTAGTGCACGGAGAGGCCCCGTACCCTTCCGCCGTAGCGACTGTGAAGCCGGAGCCAAGGCGGAAGGGTACGGGGCCTCTCCAGGCAAGGCCTTACTTCAGTAACAGCATCTTCTTCGTCCGCGCCTCGGTGCCGAACTCGAGGCTGCTGAAGTACACGCCGCTCGAAACCCGGTGGCCCGAGCCG
>CAZVHI010000018.1:0-59372 GCA_964627205.1 uncultured bacterium | reverse complement strand
GTCGGTGTGGCCATTGATGGGAGCGGGAATATCTACGTGGGCGACTACAACAACACCCGCGTCCAGAAGTTCGACGCCAGCTTTGCGTTTGTCACCGCCTGGGGCACACTGGGGAGCGGCGACGGGCAATTCAACAGTATCTTCGATTTGACCTGTGACCTTGATGGAAATGTTTTTGTAGCCGACTACTCTGACAGCCGGATTTAGAAATTCGACAGTGACGGCAACTTCATCCTGACCTGGGGAAGCGTTGGCTCAGGAAATACGCAGTTTGCCGAACTCGTAGGCGTCGCCTGCGATGCGGCTGGCAACGTGTATGCGGTCGACCGTAGCAACCACCAGATCAAGAAATTCAACAGGGATGGCGGCTTTATCTTCAAGTGGGGCACTAACGGTACGGAGAACGGTCAGTTCACCAATCCAACCGCGCTTGGCGTCGACGGCAACGGTAATGTCTATGTCAGCGAAAGCTACCGAGTGCAGAAATTCCACTAGGAGCGGTGTGCGCGGCCCTCATACTACAAACCCACCTGCCTGGCTGTTCTAGGGTCCAAGGGGACACCGCCAAGTCAGCCCGGGGATGAGAAAGGGGCCTGCAGTTGCAAGCCCCTGTATCTCAGTATCTTGTCGGTACGCCCAGGAGGAGTCGAACCCCCAACCTTCTGATCCGTAGTCAGACGCTCTATCCAATTGAGCTATGGGCGCAAGGCACGACCACCGTCGGCGGGCGGCAGGGCCGCGGTCGCTTCGGGCGGTCAGGCGGAGAGGGAGGGATTCGAACCCTCGGTGAGGTTTTGGCCCCACACTCGCTTAGCAGGCGAGCACCTTCAGCCAGCTCGGTCACCCCTCCAGGTGTAGCTCCGTAAGGCGGAGGACGAGGGACTCGAACCCCCAAGGGCAAAGCCCGGCGGTTTTCAAGACCGCTGCCTTACCAGTTAGGCTAGTCCTCCAAGCTGCGCGCTCGTCGCGCACAAGTTCCCCATTCACAACGAGATCGAGGACGCAGGCAGGATAGCCCGTTTCAGGCCGGAGCGCAATATATCAGCCGGGCCACTGCCTGTCAATCCAGCCCTTGGAGTACCACTCCCCTTCGGGCAATTCCGGCGCCGCCTGGGCGGCCCGCTTCCGCCGCGCCCGCCGCCAGGCCGCCAGCAGGAAAAGCAGCATCATCAGGAAAAACAGCGGCGCAGTGGAAAACAGCAGGCTCCAGCGCCGGTAGCCAGGCATCAGCTCGCCGTCGAAGAAGGCCTCGAAGTCACGCAGATCCTCGCCCCGACTGCGCCGCATCGCCGCATCGAAGGGCACGCCGCTCGAAAGCAGCTCCAGCAGGTGACGCCAGGCCTCCGCATCCTTCCGCAGCACTTGCACAGCCGCCTGCGACTCCGCGTAGGCCAGCCTCGCACGAGGCCCCGAGTAGGGAAAGCTTCGCCGCAGCTGGGCCAACGGAATCGACGACTTCGTCCAGGCCGCCCGCGACAGTCGCCAGAGCCGCCCCATGTCCCACTCGCCCGCGTGGATCTGCGCGAAGCCCTCGTGGAACCAGCGCGGCACCGAGTTGCCCTCGAGGCGTCGGTCGAGCATCACGTGGGCGATCTCGTGGCGGAGCAGGTGCTGCGCCTCCACAACGTCCCTGAGGAAGCTCTTGTCGAGCAGGATCGTGCGCCCGCGCTCGATCACGATCCCCGCCGCCCACTCGGGGCTCCCCCCCCGCGCCCACTGGCGGAAGCGCTCCCGGTCGGGCGCCAGCAGGATCACGATCGGCGAGCGATCCCGCGGCCTCTCGCCGGGCGGATAGCTCAGCAGGGCCGCCGTGACCGTCCTCTGGATCTCCTGGACCAGCAGGGAGTCGCCCGGATCGCCGCGCACCTCGACCGGCGGCAGACCGATGGTCCGCCCGCCCCGCCGCCGCCCATGGGTCGTTTCCACTGCCCACGACGTTGCCAGTAGGGCTGTAAACACCGTTAACAGAACTGGAAACAGAATTAACGATCGGCTTGGCGGAGGCCTCATGCTATAATCTCTAAGCGCCAAATCCCCATTTGGAAAGGACTTTCCTCCCATGACCCATCGACGCGTCGTACTCGTCGCGCTCGTCCTGGCCATCGTGCACGCACCCGTGCTGGCCGGCGAGCTCAACCTGACCTGCTGGAACATCCTCAACTTCCCGGGCAGCACGGGCAACTCGCGTGAGCCTCACTTCCGCACCGTGCTCGCCGAGGTGCAGCCGGACATCCTCGTCGTCCAGGAGATGATCGGCCAGAACGGCGTGAACCAGTTCCTCTCGGACGTCCTGAACACCCTCGAGCCCGACCTCTGGGCCGCGGCCCCATACCACGACGGCCCCGACACCGACCGCGCCCTGTTCATCCGCGACGAGTGCGTCACGGTGCTGGACTCGGGCTGGCTCGACACGACCCTGCGCGACATCGACTGGTGGGATCTGGAGGTCGCCGCCTCCGGCGAGACCTTCCGCCTCTACAGCATGCACCTGAAGGCCAGCCAGGGCAGTGAAAACGAGAATCGCCGCTACGCCGAGTGCCTCGTCCTGCGCGCCGACATGGACGCTCTGGCCGAGGGGGAGCACTTCATCGTGGCCGGCGACTACAACATCTACTACGACGACGAGCCCGCCTGGCAGCTGCTTCGCTCCGCGGGCCCGGGCCAGCTCTTCGATCCCATCGGACAGGAGGGCTACTGGCACAACAACCCCGCCTACGCCCCCATCCACACCCAGAGCACGCGCACCTCGCAGTTCGGCGGCGGCGCGACCGGCGGCCTGGACGACCGCTTCGACTTCGTCCTCGGTGGGGAGGAGCTGCTCGACGGCGCCGGCCTCGAGATCCTGCCCGAGGGCTACTTCGCCTTCGGCAACGACGGCGATCACTTCAACATGGCCATCATCGACGGCACGAACGGCGTCGTCACCTCCGAGGTCGCCAACGCCCTGCACGAGGCCAGCGACCACCTGCCCGTGGTGACCTCGCTCCAGTACACGGACGGCGTAGGTGTGCCCGAGGGCGCCGCCGCGCTGGTCCAGCTCCAGGCCTGGCCCAACCCCTTCAACCCCGTCACGCGCCTGCGCTTCTCGCTGCCCCACTCGGGCGAAGCGGAGCTGGCCGTCTACGACCTCACGGGCCGCCGCCTGGCCACCCTGTTCGAAGGCGCTGCAGCAGACGGCGAGCACGAGCTGAGCTGGAGCGCCGACGGATACCCGTCGGGTCTCTACCTTGCCCGCCTCAGCCTCGACGGATCGCACCTGGCAACGACAAGGCTGGTGCTCCTCAAGTAGGAGCGGGACACCCCACCGGCCCTCGGAGAAATCAAGCGGATGCGCTAGTTTTTCCCGAGGGCCCTGGAGCGCCACCACGCGCGAGGGCGCGCCTACTCCGCCGCCTCGATGATCCCGCGCCCCATCACCAGGTCGCCAGCGTAGAGCACGAGCAGCTGCCCCGGCGCCGCGGCCTTCACCGGCTCGGCGAGACGCACGCGCAGCCACTCACCCTCCAACGAAAGGTCCGCCACGGGAGCCCCCACCCCGCGGTAGCGGATCTTGGCCGTGAGCCCGTCGCGCGCTTCGCCCGCAGCGGTATCGTCGAGAGCCGGGTGCAGCCAGGCCGAGTCGCAGGTAACCGTCCCTGCCCGCAGCGCCGGCTCGTCGCCCAGGTGGACGGTCCCGCCCGTAACGTCCACGCGGGTGACATAGAGGGGACGCCCCCCCGCCACGCCCAGCCCGTGCCGCTGCCCCACCGTATAGAGCTCCGCCCCGGGATGCTCCCCGAGACGCTCCCCCTCCGGTCCCAACACGGGCCCCGGCCGCAAGAGCCCCCGCCCACCCAGGTAGTCCCGCAGGCTGCGTCCGGCCAGGAAACAGACGTCCTGGCTCTCGGGCTTCTCGTGCACGTGCAGGCCCGCCTCGCGGGCCAGTTCGCGCGTGCGCGCCTTGCGCAGCCCGCCGAGCGGAAAGAGCACGCGCACATAAGACCCGGGGTCCATCCCCGCGAGGAAGTAGCTCTGGTCCTTGTCGCCGTCGAGGCCGCGCGCCAGGAACAGGCGATCGTCCGACATGCACACCCGCGCGTAGTGCCCGGTGGCGACGTAGTCGCAGCCGAGTCGCGATGCCTCTTCCAACAAACGCGGGAATCGCACCGCGGAGTTACAGCGGGCGCAGGGATTGGGCGTGCGACCGGCGCGGTACTCGGCGTCGAAGTCATCGATCACGTTGCGGCCGAATCGCTCGGTCTCGTCCACGAGCGTGTGCGGAATCCCGATCGCGCGGCAGACCGCGAGCGCGTCGGCCACCGCCTCCACCGAGCAGCAGCTCCGCCCTGGCAGCTCGCCCGCTTCCGTGAAGCAGAAGTTCTTGAAGGTGGCGCCCGTGACCTCAGCGCCCGCCGACGCCAGCAGCACTGCCGCCACCGAGGAGTCCACGCCCCCGCTCATGGCCACGAGCACACGCCGGCCGGCGAGGGGCACACGGGGCTGGTAGGAGTCGGTGAAAGAGTTCGACATGGTATGCGGGTGGGTGTGGAAGTGAGAACGCCCGGGCTCCCGGCGGTGCGCGCTGGCGCGTCCGCGGCCCGGCGAGCCCGAGCGCCTAGCGGATCACGTAGCCGCGGGCGCGGGCCAACTCGTCCTTGGTCTGATCGAGCAGGGTCTGCCACTCGGAGGACCCGTGCTCGATCTTGCGCGAGTAGCTTTCCAAACGCGCAACGGCCTGCTCGTTGATCTCCTCCTCGATCTCGAGGTCCTTGGCGATCCAGGTCTCCACGAGATCCATGAAGGCACGCTCGCTGACAGTGATGTCCACCAGCTCCTCGTCCAGCAGGCGGTCGGCGATGCGACCGGCCAGGATCTCGACGCGCTCTTCGCTCAGCCTCACAGCGTGTACCCCCTCTTGCGGGCCAGCTCGCTCTTCAGCTTGCGGCGCAGTACCATCTGATCGAGGTCCTGGTGCACGATCTGCCGCTCGTACTGCTCGAGCAGCTCGTCCACCTCCTCGTCGATCTCGTCCTCGATCGCCAACTCGTCGGTGATCTCCCAGCCGATGATGCGGGCCAGCTCGTCCTCGGGCACATTGAAGCTCATGTCCGCACGCTCGCGCATGATGCGGACGATCTTCTCCGAGAGGTATTCGATCTTTGTTGGACTCAGTCGCATGTCATTTCCTCGTCTGTCGCCCTGAATCTAGACGAGCATCCCCCCGCTGTAAAGCCCCCTTCGGCGGGCCCCGTCCCGTGCGTGGCTAGTCCCGCCAAGACAGGGACACGAGGCGCGGCGAGGCACCTGCCCTGTGCGCGCTTCTTGCAGTCCCCGCCCCGGCATCGTCCCGCCCGGGACGTGGGGAGGCAGGATGCGCTCTCTGGGGAAACCGGAAGGCAGCGAGCGGAACTTCGACCAGTGGCTGGCGCTGCAGCGCGAGATGCAGTCCGCGCTGGAGGCGCGCCTGCGCGAGCAGCTCGAGGACGAGCCCGACTACCTGACACGCTACCGCGGCGCCTACGAGCGTGGATTCCCGGCCTGGACCGGCCGGCCCCTGAGCCCGGGGCGCCTCACCGAGCGCCTGCTCGAGGCGGACATCGTCCTCATGGGCGACTTCCACAGCCTGGCCCAGTCCCAGCGCAGCGCCCTGCGCCTGCTCAAGCGTCTCGTGCGCAGGGGCCGGCGCCCCGCTCTGGGACTCGAGATGCTCCCCAGCGCCCGCCAGGCCGCCCTCGACGACTTCCTCGCCGGCCGCAGGAGCGCGAAGCAGCTGCGCGATCTCGCCGCTGAGGAAGGCTTCTGGTCCTTCCCCTGGCGCCCCGTCCAGATCCTCCTGGACTATGCCCGCTACCACGACCTGCCGGCGCTCGCCCTCAACAGCCAGCCTCGCCGCCCCGACCGCGCGCTCGGCCAGCGCGACCGGCACGCCGCGCGCATCCTGGCCCGCCAGCGCCGCGAGGAACCCGATCGGCCGCTCTTCGTGCTCTTCGGCGACTTCCACCTAGCGGAGGGGCACCTGCCCGCGGCCCTCGCGCGGGAGCTGCGGCGCGAGGGCAGCGAGGCGCGCACGCTGCGCGTCTTCCAGAACCACGAGCCCTACTACTGGGAGAGCCTGGCCGAGCTGGGCCGCAGCCCCGAGGTGCTGGACCTGGCCGGAGGCGAGGTCTGCGTCCAGAGCGCCACGCCGTTTGTGAAGGCCCAGTCCTACCTGCACTGGCTCACCTTCCACGAGAGGCCCCATGGCCTGCTCGAGGAGCTCCTCGACGACCCCGCCGAACTGCACGAGGACCTCAGCGCCGAGGTGGACGTGGCCCTCAGGCGCATCGCGCGCTTCCTGCGCATCCCCACGCTCGAGCGGCCGGCGCCGCGCGTCTACTGGATCGGCGAGGCCGACTTCGCCCGCCGCCTCGCCCGCGAGTCGGGCTGGGAGGCCGAGGAGCTGAGCCAGGTCGAGGCCTCCCTCGGACGCGGCGAGGGCTGCTACCTGCCGGCGCGCGATCTGATCGTGCTGGCGGAGATCGGCCAGAACCACATCGCGGAGGCCGCCGCCCTCGTCTTGCACGGCCGGAGCACGGCGATCAGCCCCCGCCCCCGTTCCCTGGCCGACGACTTCTACCTGCGCGTGCTCCGCCAGGCGCTGATCTTCCTGGGCTCGAAGGTCCTCAATCCCCTGCGCAAGAGCCGGGACATGAGCTACCTCCTGCGGGAGCTGCACGGGAGCGAACAGGCACCCTCCCGGCACTGGCAACGCCGCGCAGAACTCTTGCTCGACTATCTGGAGGCGGAGGAGCGGTACCGGCGCAGCGGCGATCCGGAGGGCTTCGAGCCTCGCTTCTTCGGCCAGGACGGTCCCCCTCACCTCGAGCTCACACGCTCGGTGGGACGTCACCTGGGCGGTCTGCTTCACGAGGCCCTGCTCACCGGCCGCGCGGACGTCCACTGGCTGCGCGAGATCTGGTTCGAGCCCTTCCACCTGGAGGGAAGCCCGGTGCGGATGTACCTGGAGATCCTCGATCGGCTGGGCCCCGTGCGCGAGGGAACGCGGCGGGAGTCGGAGCGGCTCTAGAGCTCAGGGAGCGGGTTCCGCGCCGGTGGACGATGAGCTGTCGCCTGCCTCCCACTCGCGAAGCAATACGGGCAGGCGCTCGAGCAGGCGACGATCCGCGGCGGGAAATGGCAGTCCCGCCATTTCCTCCGGGCTCGCCCAGACGACATCCTGGCCGTGCAGGCCGCGGGGCTCCCCCTCCAGGTCGTGACAGAGAAAGAAGTGCAGGTGCACCGCGCGATGGCTGTAGCGATGGCGGATCTCCTCCACCCGCTCCCCGACCCTCGCCCCGATCCCCAGTTCCTCGCGCAGCTCCCGCCCGAGGGCGGCCTCCAGGCTCTCGCCGGGCTCTACCTTGCCGCCGGGAAACTCCCAGACCGGGCCCAGGGGATCGTCGTCGGGACGCCGCGCCAGGAGGATGCGCCCTGCGCGCGGCAGGATCGCGGCGACGACGAGGATCTCCTCGCGCGGCGCTCCCCTACTCTCGGCATCGTGCACGCCGCGTCTCAACTCTCGAGCTTGCGGCCCAGGCGGGCCTCGAGCGAGGCGGTCTTGCCGTCCAGCCTCCCCGTGGCGCCCTTGCGGTCGTCGATCTTGATAAGGGTCGACACGCGCTCCGACTCCTCGCGGAGCAGGAAGTGGCAGCGTTTGACGAGCGCCATCACCTCGTCCCAGTCCCCCTCGATCGTGGTGCCCATGGGGCCGGTCCTGTAGGGCAGGCCGCTCCGGTCGATCAGGTCGAGGACCTGCGCGACGTAAGGGCTCAGACCGGCGCCCTTGTCCATGGGCGTGATGGTGACGAAGGCCAGCATGGTCGTCCTTTCCTGGACTGTGGCGCGGCGACGCGACGAGCAAGACGCCTGCGCCGCTCGGAGAAGCCCTGCGGCGGCGCGTCCCGCTAGTCGCGCGCCCCGCGCAGCACGAGTAGGCGGATCAGGTGCATCACCGCCACGGTCGCGGCCGCCACGTAGGTCCACGCCGCCGCGTTCAGCACCTTCTTGGCGCCGGCGTGCTCGTCCTGCTGCAGGTAGCCGTCGCTTCTCAAGATTGACAGCGCGCGGCGGCTGGCGTCGAACTCCACGGGCAGTGTGACGAGGTGGAAGAGCACGGCGAGGCCGAAGAGCAGGATGCCGACGTCCATCAGCACGCGGACCGACGAGAAGATGAATCCGACGAGGAAGAGCGGGAAGGCCAGGCTGCTGCCAATTCCCACCGCCGGCGCGATGGCGCTCCGCAGAGAGAGGGGCGCCCAGCCGTCGGCGTGCTGCATCGCGTGGCCCGTCTCGTGTGCCGCGATGGCCAGGGCCGCCAGGCTGCTGCCCTGGTAGACCGCCGGGCTCAGGTGGACGCTGCGCCGCCGCGGGTCGTAGTGATCGTCGAGCTGTCCGCGGGTGGCCTCGACGGGGATGGCCCCCAGGCCGCGACCCGCGAGGATGCCTTCCGCCACCTCCCGCCCGCTCAGGCCCCGACGGCTGGGGACGCGAATGAAGCGCGAGTAGGCGCCGCGCACCCGCGCCTGGGCCCAGAGGGCCAGGATCATGGCGGGGACCAGGAGCAGGATGGTCGGATCCCAAAAGAAGAAGGCGAACAGAGGCATGGGTCCTCCTTGCGAACGAAGCGGCGGACGGGTCGGCGAGCAGAGAGGCGAGCGGCGTCGCGCGCGACCCGCGGGACGGCCAGCCCGAGGGGCGCTCAGGACTCCTCGCCGTCCTCACCGGCGGGTCGCGCCCGGCGGAAGTCCTCCAGGACGGCCTGGGCTCGCTCGAGATCGCCGGTGAACACCTTCAGGATGCCGAATCCCTTCTTGCCCTCGAATATGCCGTCGAAGGGCGTGGAGTGCCAGCCTTCGACGATGCAGCGGATGCCCTGGTCCTCGAGCAAGGCCTGGAGGAGCTGGGCCTCGACGGCGTTCTCCAGATTCGTGAGCCGGGTCAGATCGCGGGTATCGTAGTCACTCTGGCCTGACATGTGCCACCTCCGCGGCGAGTATCCCACGGCCCCCACGAGGGGCTCAAGGCCTTTTGTTTCGGGGACTTCCGCTGCCCTTCGCCTCACATCGACCATTGACAACGGCGCCCGTGATCCACTAGCTTACAGGGACTTCCCACCCCAGCGCCCCAGTACATCGGAGGTTTCGGAACGCCATGCTCAAGCGGCTCGTCCTGCTCTGCTCCCTCGCAGCCCTGTGCCTGCCCGGAGCGTCCCAGGCCATCCTTCTGGGCAACCATCAGCTGACCCTCGACCTGATCGGCACGACCCAATACTTCGAGTTCGCGGACTTCACCGAGTACCAGTTCCCCGAACAGGGGCTTGACTGGGGGTTTCGTCTAGACGATATGGGGGATCCGAATGATTGGCCTATCGATATCGACTACCCGATAGACTCGCCATACCAAAACCGAAACCGCATCCAGATGCGTTTCGAGGGCAACCTCGACATCGGCGCCCGCCTGCGGACCGCGCTTTCCCCCCACTGGGGCATCGAGGGCTACGTCAAGTACACGCCGGTGGACCTCGTGCTGGTATACAACGGGACCAATCTACCCGAGGCGAACTTCACGCGTTACTCCGGCGTGACCAACCCCGAGGATCCCGAGTCTCAGCTGAACTGGGTCCTGGGGGACTACCCGACCTACCACGTCCTGCGTTTCGGTGCGAACATCGACTACGTCTACTACCGTTCGCCGGCGAACACGATGAACCTCTACGGCTCGCTCGGCCTGGGTGCCATCAGCTACTTCCGCAAGGGCCAGCTGCTCGTGCCCGCCGACTACGACGAGAACGAGCAGGACGTCCCCTCCGCGCCCGTCGACGTGAGCTACTGGATGCCCAACGACACCTACCTCTCCGCCAACCTGGGCGCGGGCGCCATCGTCTATCTCCACAGGCTCTTCGGATTGAACTTCGACCTGCGCTTCAACTGGACGCCGTTCCACATGAATCGCGCGCAAGAGGACGGCCAGTTCGGCAGCTTCGAGAGCCAGCACCACTGGATCATCAGCGGCAGCATCGGCTACACGGTCCGCTTCGGCTAGTCGAACATTCGTAGTGGCGGGATCTTGTACTTCCTGTCGATGAGACGGATCGAGTCGAAGACCGCCTTGATCTGCTCCCGCAGGGCCGCGAGCTCGGTTTCCACCTCGCCGGCGACCTCACCCTCCGCCCCCGTGTTCTTCTCGCGCCAGTGGACCTTGTACTTGGTCCGGAGCAGATGGAAGAGCCTGGCCTCGAGTTCGGCCAGAGCCTGATCGCCGGCTTCGCCATTCGCTTCGTTCATGTCCGCCTTTCCGTGTTGATGCCCGAGCCCAGCCACTATACCATCCCCGGATTCCATTTCCAGCCTGGAGTGAGGATGCCCCTCGCGCTCATCGCAGACACCCACGGCCGCCTACCCGACACCCTCCTGCGCCGCCTCGGCGGCTCTGAGCGGATCCTGCACCTGGGTGACCTCGGCCCTAGCCGCCTGCTCCTCGAGCTGGAGGGCCTTGCCCCCACGCTCGCAGTCGGGGGCAACGTGGATCCGAGCGGTCACAGCGAGCTGCCCCCCGAGCGGCGGCTGAGCGTTGCCGGCCTGCCCCTCCACCTGCGCCACCACCCCTGGTCCGAGGCAGAGATCGACCCAGCAGCCGAAGCCGTGTACTTGCACGGCCACACGCACGTCCCCCGGCTCGCTCGCCTCGGCCGCGCGCTGCTGATCTGCCCCGGGGCGGTGCACGGACCGCGCGACGGCCACCCGGCCGCTATGGGCCTCCTGGAGATCGGGCCGGAACTCGTCCACTGCGTCCTCGTCGCGCTCGCGGACGGTCGCGTGCTCGCCCAGGGCGCCTGGCCTCGCGCATAGGAGGTTGCTAGACGCGCGAAAGCTCCCTCGATGCCTCGAGAGAGCTTTCCGTGTTTTCGATCCTTCGCAATTCCAGGTGCCCGGGACGAGAGTCGAACTCGTACGAACTTTCGTTCACTGCCCCCTCAAGACAGCGTGTCTACCAATTCCACCACCCGGGCTGGGCTCTTACTGGTCCCCGGCGGGTGCGGGCTCTGCTTCCTCGGAACCGGTCGCCGCGGCACCCTCGCCACTCCCCTCCTCGAAGCCCTCGGTCTGGAGTTCGTCGAGGATGGAAGCACCCTGCTCGACCTGGTAGACGTCCAGGGCACCTTCCTGCTGGCGCTTGGCGATGATGCCCGCCTCCTCCTCCGCCTCCGTCGAGCGGGAGGACATGATGGCGAGCAGAAGAGAGAGAGACATGAAGGCGACGGCCAGGTAGACCGTGGCCTTGCCGAGGAAGGTGGCCGTGCCACGGCCACCGAGCACGGAGCTATCGCTCGCGCCTCCGCCGATTGCGCCGGCCAGGCCGCCTCCCTTGCTGGACTGCAGCAGCACCACCACCATCAGGACCGCGCTGACCAGGATGAAGAGCGTCAGCATTACAGCGAACATCTCAGGCTCCTAGGAATCTACGGGATAGGGAAAGGGCAAGTTATCAAGAAGCTTCCGGCCTGTCAAGGTGACGGAAAGGGGGGTATCAGGGCCAGGAAGGATCCCGCCGCTAGGCTCGCGCCGCCCACGAGGGCCCCGTCCACGTCAGGGAAGGCCATCAGTCCCGCAAAGTTGTCCGGTTTCACGCTGCCGCCGTAGAGGATGCGGATCTTGCCGGCGATCTCGCCCCCGAAGCGTTCGGCCAGCCGGGCGCGGATGGCGCCGTGCACCTCCTGGGCCTGCTCGCCGGTGGCCGTGCGGCCCGTGCCGATGGCCCAGACCGGTTCGTATGCCAGTGTTATCAGCTCCAGCTCGGCCTCGCCGAGCCCGGCCAGGACGCCATCCAGCTGCCCCAGCACCAGCTCCAGGGTCCGGCCGGCCTCCCGCTCCTCCAGCTTCTCGCCGATGCAGAGGATGGGAAGCAGGCCCGCCTCGAGGGCCGCACGGGCTTTCTGGGCAACCCCGGCGTCCGTCTCCTCGAAGTACTCGCGGCGCTCCGAGTGCCCGAGGATGACCCAGCCCGCCCCCGCAGCGTGCAGCATCGGGCCTGACACCTCGCCGGTGTAGGCCCCCTTCGGCTCGTGATGCAGGTTCTGGCCCGCCACGCCGATCTCCGTGCCGCTCAGGACCGCCGCCACGGACGGGATCCCAAGAAAGGTCGGCGCGAGGACTACGTCCGCATCGACCGGACGGCCCGAGAGCCCCGCCAGTATGGACTGGGCCAGCTCGGCGCCGGCCGCGGGGTCGTGGTGCATCTTCCAGTTCCCGGCGATCAGCGGCCTGCGTTCGCTCATACCATGGCTTCCTTTGCGTCACTCAGCGCCGCTACGCCCGGCAGGACCTTGCCTTCCATGAACTCGAGGCTGGCGCCGCCGCCCGTGGAGATGTGGGAGAAATGCTTGGCCAGCGAGAGGCTGTTGATGGCCGCGACCGAATCGCCGCCCCCCACTACCGTCGTCGCGCCCTGTGCCGTGGCCTCGGCCATGGCCTTCGCCAGCGCCTGCGTGCCCTTGGCGAAGCTGGGCACCTCGAAGACTCCCATGGGTCCGTTCCAGAACACGGACTTGGAGGCCTGGACGACCTGCGTGTAGAGCTCCACGGTCTTCGGGCCGATGTCCAGGCCCATCCAGCCGTCGGGGATGTCGGTGGGCAGGACTACCTGGGTCTCCGTGCCGTCGCGGATCTCCTTGGCCACAACGATGTCCACGGGCAGTAGGATCTCTCGCTTGCCCTCCTTCGCCTGGCGGATCGTCTGCAGCGCGGTCTCCAGGAGCTCGTCATCGACCATGCTCTTGCCAATATTTAGCCCTAGCGCCTTGAAGAAGGTGAAGGCCATGCCGCCGCCAATCATCAGTGTGTCCAGTTGCATCAGCAGGTTCTCGATGACCGGGATCTTGCCCGAGATCTTCGCTCCGCCGAGCAGGCCCGAGGCAGGACGCTCGGGCTCTCCGAGCAAGCGTCCCAGGAAGACCAGCTCCTTCTCGAGCAGGAGGCCGGCGGCGCGCTGCTCGAAGAAGCGCGTCATGCCCTCGGTCGACGCATGAGCCCGATGAGCCGTACCGAACGCATCGTTGACATAGAGCTGGGCCAGGGATGCCAGCGAGCGGGCGAACTCGGGATCGTTGCCCGTCTCGACCTCGTGAAAGCGAAGGTTCTCTAGAAGGAGGATCTCCCCCTCGCCGAGCTGTTCGGCCGATTCCTCTACTTCAGTCCCGATGCAGTTGCGCGCGAAGCGAACCGGTTGATCCACCAGCTCCGCGAGGCGGTCGGCCACGGGCGAGAGGCTGAGTTCGAACTGGTACTTGCCTTTCGGCCGGCCCAGATGGCTGGCGAGGATCAGCTTGGCGCCGCCCTCCGCCAGAAGCTTCACGGTGTCCAGCGAGGCGCGGATGCGAGTGTCGTCGGTCACTTCCTGACGATCGTTCAGGGGGACGTTGTAGTCCACCCGCATGAAGACCGTCTTCCCCGACACATCCAGGTCACGAACTGACAGTTTGGAAAGCATGGGGACTCTTCCTTTGTGGTCCCGCGGTCCGGAGCCACCCTCCGGCCCGCGACGGCGTTGTCCCACAAGGTACTCAGCGGGGATTCGAACTGTCAAGGGAGAGACCCGGGGCGGCGCCCAGCCGAAGCGCGCCAGCACGAGGGCGGCAACAGCGAGGCCCGGATCCGGCTCGAGGACGCGATGGCAGGCCATTAGCGTAGCGCCTGTCGTGCAGAGATCGTCCACCAGAATGAGCGAGCCGCCCGCGGGGGCGGGCTCCCGGCGGCGGAACTCCCGCACCGCGAGCCGACGGCGCTCATCGCGTTTCCGGCCAGCCTGCCGACCCGCGAAGGGCCGCCGGGCCAAGAGGCGCAGGGGCGGCCCCGTCCCGTAGAGGCGAGCGACCCTGCGGGCCAGCTCCTCGCTCTGGTTGAAGCCCCGGCCGAGCCGGCGCCAGAGCGGCATGGGGACGGGCACGAGCCGCCAGGGGCGAGGCAGTTCCGATTCCGCAAGGCACGCTGCCATCGCCCGGGCGAACTCTCCCACGGCCGCGTCCCGCCCCGAGTACTTCCAGCCCTTGATCAGGGCCAGGAGGACCGGATCCGGGCGGTATGCCGCCAGGACGGGGAGCTCGTCCGGCAGCCGTAGCAGGCGGTGCTCCGGGACCAGGCGCTCCCGGCAGACTTCGCAGAGCAGCCCGCAGCGCGGGCTCGCGGGATCGGGCTGCGCCTCGCGCCGCCCGCAGGCGTGACAGAGGCTGGGCAGCAGGACGCTGCGTAGCTGCGAGAGAAGCTTTGCCATGTCGTCGTCCGTGCGGGAGCAAGGCAAGGAGGAGGTCGGCGGCTCAGTCCGGGTAGAGGGTGGCCCGCATGGCTGCCACGGGCGCGGGCCTTTCCGTCCAGATCGTGAACGCAGCCGCGCCCTGCCAGAGCAGCATGGCGCGACCGTCCGCGGTCTCGCAGCCCGCGTCGAGGCAGGCCCTCTGCCAGGGGCTGGGATGCGTCACCAGGTCCAGGCAGCGGGGACGCGTTCCCGGGTCCGGCAGCGGTGGCAGGGGATCGTCCGGGGCCAGGCCGAGGGATGTGGCCTGCACCACGAGCGTCGCCTCCGGCGGACAGACGGCCATGCCCGTGGGCAGCGCGCTAAGCGCGGCGCCCGCCGGGTGAGTCGCGAAGTCCGCGAGGAGGCGGTCCCGGCGGCCGGGGCTGCGGTTCCACAGCGCCACCCGCTCGGCGCCGGCCTCGAGCAGGGCCCAGAGCGCGGCGCGCGCGGCGCCGCCCGCGCCCAGCAGCACGGCCTGACATCCGGCAAGCGTTGCGCCCAGCTCCGCCGCGGCCCGGCGGAAACCCTCCGGATCCGTGTTGTGGCCGGTCCAAGCGCCGCCCGTCCGGTGGAGCGTGTTGACCGCAGCCAGTGCGCGGGCCACGGGCGAGAGCCGTGCCGCGGACACGGGATCGCCGGCAAGCAGAGCGAAGGCCTCCTCCTTGAGGGGCACGGTGACGTTCAGGCCAGTGAAGCCGTCTGCCGCCAGCTCCGCGAGGCGTTCCGCAAGCTCGCCTGCTGGCACGCGGATCGCCTCGTAGGAGCCGGAGAGGCCGAGCGCTCGCAGGGCGGCGGTCTGGAAGCGCGGCGAGAGGGAGTGCGCGACCGGGTCGCCCAGGAGGCCCAGGCAGAAACCGCCTGCCATCAGGCCTCCGCCCGTGTCTGGACGCGGAGATGGCGGTGCAGGAGGAGACCGGCGACGACGAGCGCCAGGCTCAGCCACTGGTTCACGCTGAGCGAGAGAACGCGCATCGCCTCTTCGTAGTAACGGAACTGGTCAATGGCGAAACGGTGGACGCCGTAGAGCAGCAGGAAGTTCGCGAAGGTGAAGCCCACGGGGCGGCTGCGGCGGCCCGCGAGCAGGAGGACGAGCAGGATCACGAGTCCGCCGAACGCGGAGTAGAGCTGGGCCGGGTGGATGCTCGGGTTCAGCGCGATCTCGTGCCCGCCACCCGAGGCAAGCAGGAGATCCCGGGCCGTGTGGGTCGCCTCGCAGCTGGCGGGAAAGTGCACGCCGAAGGCCGAGTCGGTCGGCAGGCCGAAGCAGCAGCCGTTCAGGAAGCAGCCGATACGCGTGATCAGGATGCCGAGGCCCAGGCTTGGGGACATCACGTCGGCCATGCGCAGGAAGGGAATACGCCGGCGGCGCAGGAAGACGGCCGATGAGAACAGGGCCAGCAGGAGCCCGCCGTAGAGCGTCAGCCCGCCCTCCCAGAGCGCGAACATGTGCCACCAGCGGCCCTGGTAGGCGTCCAGATGGAAGACGACGAAGAAGAACCGCGCGCCCACGATCGAGCTGAGCACGATGAGCTGGAAGAGATCCAGGACGTCCCCCTCGGCCACCCCGCGGCGCCGCGCGCGCCAGCGTGCGAGCAGCACCCCGAGCAGGAAGCTGAGCGCCAGGGCAGTGCCGTAGGCGTGCAGCGTGAAGGGGCCGATACGGATCAGATCGGGATGCAACGGGAACCTCCCCTGCTGAAGAAGCGAGCTCTGAATCTAAAGCGCCGTCGGCCGCGCGGCAAGGGATAGCTAGCAGGCTGCTAGTAGCGCCCCCAGTTCCGCGAGATGTTCATCTGGATTCCGAGGAGGAAGCTGGTGGCCATGATCGCGCTTCCACCGAAGCTCATGCCCGGGAGAGGTAGACCTGTCACCGGCGCCAAGCCGATGGTCATCGCGACGTTGATGAGCACGTGGAAGAGCAGGTAGGCGCTGATCCCCACGGCCAGGAGCTGTCCGAAGGGATGGCGCGCTTTCCCCGCGAGCTGGAAGCCCTGGATGATCAGGTAGCCGTAGAGGCAGAGGACGGCGATCGCGCCCAGGAAGCCGAACTCCTCCCCCACCACCGAGAAGATGAAGTCCGTGTGTCGCGCCGGCAGGAAGGCGAGGCCCTTCTGCGTGCCCTCGAGGAAGCCCCGCCCGAAGAGGCCGCCCGAGCCGATCGCCACCTTCGACTGGAAGATCTGATAGCCGGCCCCCAGCGGGTCGAGTCCCGGATCGAAGAAGACGAGGATGCGCTTCTGCTGGTAGGGCAGGAGCGTTGACCAGAGCCGCGGCACCGCGAGCCCCACGCCGATGCTGGCCAGGTAGTATACGACGCGCTCGAGGACCGGCATTTCCCGATGGAAGAGAGTGACCAGGAAGAGCGCGACCATGAAGAGCCCCCAGGCCAGGTGCGCGACGCCCAGGCCCTCGCCGCCGCGCGTCTGCCCGTAGAGGACCACGAAGCCGCTGATCAGGGGGGCGGACATCAGGAGCAGGCGCCGCAGGGAGAGCCCCCGCCAGAGCAGCAGGGGGAGCAGCAGCCAGAGATAGGTGAGGGCGGTGCCCAGGTCCGGCTGCCGCAGCACGAGCAGGGTCGGCGGCACGACGATGGCCATCCCGATCAAGACGAGCGACAGACGGTCGGGATCGCCCCTGCGGGCCGCGAGGACGGAAGATAGCATGAGGATCAAGGCCACCTTGAAGAACTCCGACGGCTGCAGACCCACGGGGCCGATCGCCAGCCAGCGCTGTGTGTCGCCGCGCATCGGCGGAAGGATGAGCAGGAGCAGCAGGATCCCCAGCCCAAGGCCGTAGAGGATCCAGGACAGGTAGTCCTTGTAGAACCAGAACGGAATCATCGAACCCAGGAACATGGCGACCAGGCCGAGCCCCGCCCAGAGCATCTGGCGCTGGAAGAAGAGGCGGCTCACGGTGTAGGAGCCCTGGCCCTCCTCGAGGCCGTAGTCTCCCGGCGGTGACGTAATCGACCAGAGCATGAGCAGGCTCGAGGCCAGGATCAGGATCCAGGGCAGCAGGAAGCGGGGGTTGAGTACGCCCTTCTGCAGGCGCAGGTCCATCTCACTCGCCCCCTTCCGCTTCCGAGGCGCTGCGCGGGCCGCGCCGGATCGGTTTGACAGCGAGATCGAAATGCGTGGCCACGAGATGGCGGAAGATGGGCGCGACGTCGCTGCCGTGCTCTCCGTGCTCGACGATGATCGACACGGCGATCGCGGGATCGTCCGCCGGCGCGTAGCCGCAGAACCAGGCGTGCTCCGAGCCATGGGGATTCTGCACTGTGCCCGTCTTGCCCGCGGCTGGAAAACCGGGCAGGCGGCTGCCACGCGCGGTTCCGTCCTCGCCGTGCAGGACGCCCTTCATCCCGGCCCGCACCGCGGCCAGGGCCGTGGCGTCGACCTTCACGCGCTCGCCACGGCTGGGCGAGAAGGGCAGCAGCAGCTCGCCGTTCGCGTCCTCCACGTGATGGCGGAGCCGCGGCACGGGCAGGAAGCCGCCGTTGGCCAGCGCCGCATAGACCCTGGCCATCTGCAAACAGCTGACCAGGAGTTCGCCTTGGCCGATCGCCACGTTCCAGACGTTGCCGGTCGTCCAGCGGCCCTCGCCATAGCGCCGGTCGTACCAGGACGCGTCGGGGACCAGCCCGCGCGACTCCGCGGCGAGATCGACCCCGCTGCTGCCGCCGAGCCCGAAGCGCCGGGAGACATCCGCGAGCCGGTCGATGCCGAGCTGTTCGCCGAGCTGGTAGAAGTAGACGTCGCAGCTCTGCTCGATCGCGCCAACCAGGCCCACGCTGCCGTGCCCCCCGGGCTCCCAGCAGCGGAAGTAGCGCCGGCCGAGGCGAAGGCCCCCGCCGCAGGGCCGGAAGCGGGTCTCCGCGCCGACCGTACCGCTCTCCATGCCCGCCAAGGCGACCAGGGGCTTGATGGTGCTGCCGGGCGAGTAGGTGGCCTGTACGATGCGGTTGAAGAGCGGCTTGCGGGGATCCTCGCTGAGCTGTTGCCAGAGACGCGTGGGGATGCCGCCGACCAGCAGGTTGGGGTCGAAGGCGGGACGGCTGGACGCGGCGAGGATCTCACCGCTGCGCACGTCCAGCACGACGCCTGCCCCCGCGCCCCAGAAGGCCAGCGCGCTGTCGAGCTCGGCGGTCAGGGCGAGGTCGAGGGTCAGCACGAGACGGCTGCCCGCCTCGGGCTCGTAGCGGCGCACGGTCTCCAGCTGATCGCCGCGCGCGTTGACCAGGGTGAGTTCCTTGCCGTCGGTGCCGCGCAGGAGGCGCTCGTAGGTCTGCTCCACACCCGCGCGCCCGATCAGGTCGCCCAGGCGATAGGCCTTGGGATCCCGACTGCCCCGCTGGACCTCCTCCTCGCCCGCCTCGCCGACGTAGCCCAGGAGATGGGCCGCCAGCTCCCGCCGCGGATAGGTGCGCCGCGCCCAGTCGCGCAGGGCCAGGCCGGGCAGCTCCGGCAGGCGCTCCTCGAGGTAGAGGATCTGCTCCTTGTCCAGGTTTCGCTCGACGGTGACCCGCGCCTTTCCGTCCTCCGCCGCGGCGCGCAGGCGGCCGGTGATCTCCTCGCTCGTGCGTCCCAGGATCTCCGTGAGCTCGCCGATCACCTCCGGATGGCGGTCGAGGGTGCGGGTCGCCAGGCTCGCCTCGCAGGCGGCCACGTTCTCGCCCAGCACCTCGCCGTTGCGGTCGAGGATGAGTCCACGCGGCGCCGGGATGCGCAGCTCGCGGAACTGGTTGTCCTCGGAGAGCTGTCGGTAGCCGCCGGCGCCGAGCACCTGGATCGTGAACAGGCGCAAGACCAGCACCAGCAGCAGCAGCCCCGTCAGGACGATCGCCCCGCGGGCCCTGCCCTGGCCGGCCGCTTCCCTATCGACGCTCCACCGGCTCATGCAGCAGCGCCAGTCCTTCCTTGACGAGCCAGACGACGACCAGGCTGAGGAAGTAGATGGCGGCGTTCAGGAAGCCGCCCGGCAGGGCGTAGCGCAGCCAGATCAGGAATGCCGCTCCCGGCGACCAGCCGGAGCGGGGGAGGATGAAAACGGCCTGCACCAGGAGGTAGCCGAGCAGCAAGAGAAGCAGGCGGATGGCGAGGTTCTCCCGGTCGATCTTCTCGCGCAGGCTGCCGATCGCGTAGCCACCGACCGAAAAGGCCAGCGCAGCCGCCCCGAGCTGCGAGAAGTCCGCCAGGTCGCGCAGCAGCCCGAGGAAGAAGCCGTAGAAGGTGCCGGGTGTGCGGCCCCGGCGCATGGCGATCCAGAAGAGGAGAAGAAAGGGATAGTCCACCGTGATCTGCCACGGCGCCAGCCAGCGCTCGGTGATGGGATGGAAGAGCGCCAGGAGGGCGAGCAGGAGCAGCTGCAGGCGCGATTCGATCACGGCTCTCCCCCCGCGCCCTCGTCCTGGGTCGTGTGGGGAACGGGAAAACCGGGAGCGTCCTCTCCGACCTGGGTGACGACGAAGACATCCTCCAGGGTCTGTATGGGCACGGCGGGCTCGAGTAGGATCTCCTTCCGCAGCGCGCCCGGCCGCTCCGCCACGCCGACGACGCTCCCCAGCAGGAACCCCTCGGGGAAGCGGACACCCAGGCCGCTCGTCATGAATCGGTCGCCGACGACCACGTCCTCCTGCAGATCGATGCGGTCCACGAAGAAACCGCGGCGCGGATCCCACTTCAGGACCCCGAGGACACGGCTGCGCCGGTCGCGGCAGCTCACCGCGAAGTTCTTGCTCATCAGGAGCCGAACCTGGGACTGGTTCTCCCCCACGCTGTGCACCGCTCCGATGAGACCCTTCGTGCTGACGACGGGCATGCCCGGCTCGACACCGTCGCGGCGGCCACGGTCGATGCGTACCAGATCGCGCTCACGCAGGGTGAGCGGGAAGCTGAGCAACTCGGCGGGCAGGAAGCGGTAGCTGGCCGTGTCGCGGAAGTCCAGGAGGCGGCGCAGGCGAACGGCCTCCTTCTCCGCCTCCTCGGCGCGCGTCAGGCGGTCGCTCAGCAGCATGAGCCTCTCCTGGAGGGACTCGTTCTCGCCCCTCAGGCGGGCGAGGTGCTCCCCGAGCGCGACCGCGCCGTTCGCGGGGGCGTAGAGCACTGTGCCGAGCGTGCGGGCCAGGTTGAAGCGCAGGTTCTCGGGAGAGCTGAGCAGCAGCAGGGAGGCGGCCACACAGCCGAGCAGGACCGCCCGGTCGCGGTTTCGCTGGAAGAAGGAGGCCAGGGACATCTCAGGCCTCGGTTCCGCGCATGATCACCTGTTCGTATTCCTCGACGTTGTCGAGGATCTTGCCCGTGCCCAGCACGACACAGGAAAGAGGGTCTTCGACGAGATTGATGGGTAGCGCGGTCTCGTCCTTGAGCCGCACGTCGAGCCCCTTGAGCAGGCTCCCGCCGCCGGTCAGCACGATGCCGCGGTCCACGATATCCGCGGCCAGCTCTGGTGGCGTCTGCTCGAGCGAGTGCTTCAGGGCCTCGACGATCTCGCTGAGAGGCTCCTCGAGGGCCTCGCGCACCTCCTCCGAGGAGATGCGCAGCGTCTTGGGCAGGCCGTCGACCAGGTGCAGGCCCTTCACCTCCATCGTGCTGTTCTTGATCGAAGGGTGCGCGCTGCCGATCTGCTTCTTGATCTGCTCCGCGGTCTGCTGCCCGATCATCAGGTTGTACTTGCGCTTGACGTAGTTGGAGATGGCCTCGTCCATCTCGTCGCCCGCGGTGCGGATCGACGTGTCGGCGACGATGCCGTTGAGCGCGATGACCGCGATCTCGCTGGTGCCCCCGCCGATGTCCACGATCATGTTGCCCGTGGGCTTGTCCACCGGCAGGCCGACGCCGATGGCCGCCGCGATGGGCTCGCTGACCAGGTAGACCTCCCGCGCGCCCGCGTGCTCCGCCGAGTCCCGCACCGCGCGCTTCTCCACCTCGGTGATCCCCGAGGGCACGCAGATGATGATGCGCGGGCGGATGAAGCTGCGCCGCTTCTTCGCCTTCTGGATGAAGGCGCGCAGCATGACCTCGGTGATGGCGAAGTCGGCGATCACGCCGTCCTTCAGGGGCCGAATCGCCTCGATGTCCTTGTGGGTGCGGCCGAGCATCAGCTTGGCCTCGGCGCCCACGGCGTGCACCTTGCGCGTGTGAGCGTTGACCGCCACCACGCTCGGCTCGTTGAGGATGATGCCCTCGCCCTTGACGAAGACCAGCGTGTTGGCTGTACCCAGATCGATGGCGATGTCGTTGGTGAAGTAGCGGGATAGGTTCTCGAACAATTGGGCTTCCTTCCACCGGGGTCTAGGGGATCAGACCCCGTTCCTTGAGGCTTGCGAAGCAACCTGCGCCCAGGATCACGTGGTCGAGCAGCTCGATGCCGATCAGGCGGCAGGCCTCCCGGAAGCGGGCCGTGAGACGACGGTCCTCCTCGCTGGGCTCCGGATCGCCGGAGGGGTGATTGTGCGCCAGCACCAGAGCTGCGGCCGCGGCCAGGATCGCAGGCCGGAGGACCTCGCGCGGGTGCACCACCGCCGCATTGAGCCCGCCTTGAGCAACCAGCACGTCCCGGAGCACGCGGTGTTTGCTGTCGAGCAGGAGGACCCGGAACTGCTCCTGGTGCAGGCCCTCCATCGCCGGTCCCAGAAGGCGGGCGACGTCCTCGGGGCTGCCGATCGTGAAACGTTCCTCCCGCACCGGATGCGCGAGCTGGCGCCCCAACTCAAAGCAGGCGAGTAAGCGGGTGGCGCTGGCCGGGCCCAGTCCCTCGAAGGCAAGGAGCTCTGCCGCTTCCGCCCGGCCGAGCTTGCTGAGGCCCCCGAAGCTCGCGAGCAGCTGCCGGCTCAGACGCCCCGGCTCGGGGATCCCCCCCGGCCCCAGGACCACGTCCAGCAACTGATCGGCACCGAGCTCCCTGGCCTCTCCCGCGAGCAGCCGTCCGCCCACGCGGCGTCTCTCTCCGCGCTCAGGCATCGCCGCAACCTGCCAACGGTGTTGCCAGACCACGAGCAGCACCCGTAACCGGCGGCAATTTACCAGCCGTTCGTGAACCTATCAACAAGATTCAGGCTACTCCGCCGACAGAACCGGCGCCGTGGAAGGAGGGCGCGGGTCCGGATCCACGAGACGGAGAGTCGCTAACAAGGACCGTGCCGCTCGAAGGGCCTTAGCAGCCTGCTATGCCCCGCTGAGCTGCCGGAGCGCCTCCCGGGCCATCCCATCGTAGGGCGAAGCGGGGAAGCGCTCGATGTGCTCCTGGTAGAGCTTGCAGGCCGCATCGGGATCCATCTCCTCCTCCAGCTTGGCTCCGCGCAGCAGCAGCACGCTCAGGTGATCCTCGTCCGTGTAGATCGCCCGGTAGAGGTGGATTGCCTGCAGCGCCGTGCCCTCCTCGCCGAGGCGTTCCAGAGCGAGGATCAGGCGGAACTGGACCTCCTCCTCGAAGAAGAGGCCGGGGTAGAAGCGCAGAGCTTCGGCGTAGGAGGCCGCAGCACCGACCTCGTCCCCCTGCTTCAGCGTGACCTGGATCGCCTTGCGGTAGAGCTCGAGGGTCTGGCGCTCGTTGCCGACGAGGCGGCTGGCGCGGGCGGCGAGGGTGAGATCCTCGGGGTTCTCGGAGGCTAGGAGGGGCTGGATGGCCTCGTAGGCCCCCATCCAGTCGCCGCGGCCGAAGCGCCGCTGGGCATCGAAGCGCCAGCGGAAGGTTCGGCCCTCCCTGGGCAATCCCAGGCCAGCGCCCAGCAGGAGGCCGCAGAACAGCCCGCCGAAGTGGGCCCCATAGGCGGTGTAGTCGAGACCGGCACCCAGCAGCTTCGTGCTGAGCGCGATCGCCTGGAAGGCGATCCAGGTCATGATGGCCAGGATCGAGGAGATCGGCAGGATCCCGGTCTTCACGAGGCCGTGGAGGGGGCTGAAGATCACCCAGACGGTCTTGATGCGAGCGTAGGGGAAGCGCAGGAGGAACAGGGCCATGAGGCCGGAGATCGCACCCGAGGCGCCGACGATGCCGAAGCCGGCCTGGTCGGTCAGCCAGTACTCCGAGACGAGAGCCTGGAAGAGATTGCCGAAGAGCCCCAGGAAGCAGAAGAGCAGGCCGAAGCGCAGGCGGCCGAGCGCTTGCTCGAGGCTCGGCGCGAAGACCCCGAGGTAGAGAAGATTGCCCAGGAGGTGCAGCCAGCTGTTGTGTGTGAAGATGGAAAGCAGCATCCCGGGCTTCAGGCCCTCGTGGGGGAAGTAGACCCACCACTCCCAGCGCTCCATCAGCGCCATCGGCCTGAGCTGGAAGAAGACGAAGCTGGCGATCATTGTGAGCATCAGTAGCCAGCTGAGCCAGGGCTGCCCCTCACGGTCCGTTTCGACCCCGACCGGGTAGTAGAAAAAGAAGTACAAGGATTCCCCCTCATTGCCCAAACGTCCGAGTAAGGGAGACCTGGGTCTCGCCGCTCTTGGCACTTCGCAAGACTGATACCTCCGGCCGAACAGGCGAAAAAAAAGCACCCCGCCCGAAGGCGGGGTGCTTGGCGGTGATTCTCGGATTCAGGTCTAGAAGAAGAGCTTGACCTGGAGCATGCTGATCGGCCCGCTGCTCGAGCTGTTGCCGTGCAGCCAGTAGCCGAAGTTGTAGAGCCAGCCCGTGTTCAGACCGAGGTCGATGGCCCAGTCGCCCATGGCGATGCCGGCGCCCAGCGAGAAGCCGAAGGGGTAGATCTTCGCCTCGCTCGCGTCGCCCTCGGCGGGCGTGTCCTTGGACGTCGACCAGACCTTGGTCGCGCCGCCGCGCAGGGTCAGCCAGTCGGTGAACTCGTGCTCGGTGGCCATGTAGAAGCCGGGCATGATGGTCGTGCTCTCCTCGTCGCCGTCGGCCTGACCCGTCCAAGAGGTCTTCTCGCTCGCATAGGCGGCACCAAAAGCCACGACGTTGTCCTCGTTCACGGTGTAGCCGAAGCCGAGGCCGGCGTACATAGCCGTCCACTTCTCCGAATCGGAACCCTCCTTCTCCTCGCCGGTCATGAAGCCCGCGATGGGAACGACCGCGACGTCGTCCTTCCACGCGTAGGCCGCGCGGCCCATGAAGCCCATGCCGCTGACCTCCATGTCGTCGGTGCCGGAGTCACCATCGTCCGCCTTCCCCGAACGGTAGATGAAAGAGGCGTCCACGTTGGTCTCGTCGTTCAGGTCGTAGTCGACGCCGAGGGCGAGGTAGTTCCAGGTCTCGCTGAGCTCGGTGTCGCCCGTCTTCTCGGACCCGCCCTGACGGTTGTAGATGACGCCGAGGTTCATGGATTCCATCGGGTAGCCGTAGCCGAAGGTGGTGTTGTTCCACTCACCGTCTGTCTGCCTGTCGGGGAGGGTGTAGCCTCGGTGCAGGCCCACGAAGTAGGTGCCGTAGCCCTCCTCGCTCTTGGCCAACGAGAAGCTGTGGGCATCGCTGCTCTCACCGTAGTAACCGCTCGAACGGAAACTCCAGGTGACCATGTCGGAGTAGAGCGGTAGGCTGCCCGGGTACTCGTAGACCTCCTCCGAATCGGTCCAGAAGTGGTACATCAGAGGCTGTCCCCCCGCGAGCGTCTCGAGACGCACCGAGAAGGGGAAGTCCTCAAAGCCCATGGCAGTGCTGCTCATCATGAGCAGGACCCCACAAAGGATTAGTACACGATTGATTCGAGACACAAGCAACCTCCTGATCGGGTTTTCAACTGATGAGATGTTGAATCCTCCAGCTAGAACGAAAACGGGTTCATTCGAGCTTTCGTTCGCCAACTCTTTCGGAACCTCCCTGCGCCTCCGCGCCCAGGATTCGAAAGCTTCATATGGCGCGGGAGATCGACAGCTGTCCGATTCCACGTGCCACCAGTCCCTTCTCCGAAACCGGACGCAAGGTATTTCACCCCCCCAACCGTGTCAATCAAAAATTCTCCCACAAATCCAATATAGTGAAATAATTCTCAAGTCCGGCGCTGGAAGGCTAGCCTGTAAATCGTTGACAATTCAAGGCTTACAAGTCGTGCTCGACAGGGTAGGGATTGCAGGCCTGTCGGAGAGGTCGCCCCGGGAGCCTTCCCACAGCGTCCAGCGTCTCGATCTGGACTTCGCCGCTGGCGTGCAGGAGGCGCCGAGCCGGGAGCAGGATGCCGACGTGGTCGATCCGCTCATCGCCGAAGAAGAGCAGGTCGCCCGGCCGCCAGTCACCGGGTTCGCCCGGATCCAGAGCCCGGCCGCAGGCCGCCTGGAGGTCCGCGTCGCGCGGCAGGACGAGCCCCGTCGCCGCGAGCAGGGCCTGGACCAGCCCGCTGCAGTCGAAGCCCCGGGCACCCGTGCCGCCCCACTCGTAGGGGACGCCCGTCAGGCGTGGCCCCAGCTCCAGCACGCACTCGCGAGGGGAAGCGCGCAGCTGGTCTGAGCGCGCCAGGCTCGCCACGGCGGTCCAGGCTGCGCGGCCGTCGGGCAGTTGCCAGGGCAGGAATCCGCTGGTGGGCTTGCCCCTGGCGGCGAGAGCGCAGGCGAAGGGAAGGTCCAAGAGCGGCTCGGCGTCGGGGCGGGGAGCGCTGAGGGCCTGGCCCTGCCGGGCGACGAGTCGATGGTCGGGTTCCGGGGCTACCCCCGCCTCTAGATGCCAGGCCCTGAGCCAGCCCGGGTAGCCGTCCGCGCCCGCGCCCAAGCACCAGAGGCCCGACACGTCCCGGGCCCAGACCGAGAAGGCCTGTCCCAGACGGAGCTGGCTCGTCTGCTCGGACTCGTGCCGGGGTTCGGAGCGCAGGGAGGTCCAGCTCGACGAGACCTGGTGGGGTTCTGCGCCGGTGAGAAGCTCCAGGCTCGCGGGACTCCCCTCCCAGGTTGCCATCAGCCGCCGCGCCGCATCGCCTGCTGGTCCCGGACGGACAAGCAGCCGCGCGCCCTCCTCCTCCCAGCGCCAGAAGTGGACACGCGGGTCCAGGCCCATTTCCCGTACAGTCGCTATCCAGACCCTGCAAAAGCCTTCGCGACTCATGGCCTCACCCCCGCCTCGACGCTCTGTGGATCGAAGAGATCGCGCAGCGCATCCCCCAACAGGTTGAACCCGAGCACGGCCAGCGCCATGCAAGCGCCCGGGATGAGGGTGAGCCAGGGCGCGCTCCGCAGGTAGCCGAAACCGTCGCGGATCAGGGTACCCCAGCTCGGCTGGGGAGGCTGGGCACCCAGCCCCAGGAAGCTGAGGCTCCCTTCCGCGATGATCGCGGTCGCCATCCCCATGCTGAAAAGCACCATCAGGGTGGAGACGCAGCCCGGGAGCAGGTGCCGCCAGAGGATGCGCCAGGGCCCGCAGCCGATCGCCCGCGCCGCCTCGATGTAGTCGCTCGAGCGCAAGGTCAGCGCCTGACTGCGCATCACCCTGGCCACGGGCGCCCAGCCGAGCAGGCCGAGGGCCAGAAAGAGGGTGACGAGACTCGGGCCGAAGGCCGCCACGATGGCGATCAGCAGCAGCAGGGCCGGGAAGGCTAGCGTCATGTCGGCCAGGCGCATGATGATCGCGTCGAGACGGCCGCCGAAGTAACCGGCCACCAGGCCGGCGGCGCTGCCCAGCAGCAGCGCCACCACGCGGGAGAGCAGGCCGACAAGCAGCGAGAGGCGGGCGCCCGCGAAGACCCGCGCCAGCAGGTCGCGGCCGACGGCGTCGGTCCCGAAGAGATGGTCTCCCTGGGGAGGCAGGAGCGTGCGCACCGAGGAGGCCGCCAGGGGATCGTGGCGGAGCAGATAGGGGCCGGCAAGCGCGGCCAGCAGAAAGGCCGTCACCAGCAGCGCGCCGACGACGAGGCCGCCATGCCCGAGCCAACGTCTCATGCCGACTGCCTCCGCGTGCGGGGATCAATCCAGGCGTAGGTCAGGTCGACGAGCAGGTTGACGAGCACGAAGGCCAGGGCCATCACGAGGATTGCCCCCTGGATGGCCGGCAGGTCTCGCATGGCCACGGCCTCGAGCGTGTAACGCCCCAGGCCCGGCCAGGCGAAGATCTTCTCCGTGAGCACAGACCCGCTCAGGTAGCTGCCGAAGTCGTTGCCGACGACCGTCACCACGGGCAGCAGGGCGTTGCGCAGCGCGTGGACGAGCAGTACCCGCGCGGGATGCAGGCCCTTGGCCCGGGCCGTGCGGATGTAGTCCTGGCCTAGCACCTCCAGCAGCGAGGAGCGTGTCATGCGCGCGATGAGCGCCGCAGAACCGGCCCCCAGGGTCAGGGCGGGCAGGATGATGTGGCTTGCGGCGCCGTCCCCGTAGCCGGAGGGCGGGAGCAGGCGCAGGCGCATCGAGAAGAGATAGATCAGCACCATGCCCAGCCAGAAGACGGGCACGGAAATACCGGTCGAGGCCAGGGCCATCATGGCGCGATCGAGCCAGGAGCCGGGCCGCGCGGCGGCGGCGATCCCCAGACCCAATCCCAGAGTGACGGCCACCGCCATGGCCGCCAGGGCCAGGCGCAGGGTGTGGGGAAAGGTCTGAGCGATGCGATCCCGCACGGGCTCCCGTGACACGTAGGAGCGGCCCAGGTCTCCGCGTGCCAGGCCAGCGAGGAATCGGCCATAGCGCAGGAGCAGGGGATCGTCCAGGTGGAGCTCCTCGCGGAGCTCGGCCAGCACGGCCTCGTCGTAGCGCTCCCCGGCCACGGCCTGCACCGGATCACCCGGCACGACGTAAAGCAGGAGGAAGCTCAGGAAGGTCACCCCGAGCAGCACGGGGACGAGGGCCAGCAGCCTACGAATCAGATACGCCGTCATCGCGTCTCACGCCGAGGTAGTCCTGCCCGTTGAAGATCACGGGCGCACGGTAACCGTCGAGGCCGGGCCCGAGCACCTCCAGCGAAACCGGGTGCCAGAGCCAGATCCAGGGGCTCTTCTGGTAGAGGGTCTCGTTCAGGCGATCCACCAGGCCCCGGCGGACGGGGCCTTCGGGAGTGGTTTGCAGCTCGTCCAAGAGCAGGTCCACGTAGGCGTCCTGGAAGCCGGAGCGGTTGCCCCCGCCGCCCAGGTTGCTGGAGTGGAACAGCGGTACGAGGAAGTTCTCCGCGTCGGGATAGTCGGCCAGCCAGTCCAGGAAGAAGGCGTCGGCGCTGCCCTGGTTGACGGCGTCCTTGAAGGCCCCCCACTCGCGCACCACGAGCTGCGCCCGCACACCCACCTCGGCGAGGTAGGCCTGCACGGCCTCGAGGAGACGGCTCACCTCGGGGTTCTCCTTCTGCCAGATCTCCATCTCGAAGCCGCCCTCGTAGCCCGCCTCCGCGAGCAAGGCCCTGGCCTTCTCGGGCCGGTAGCGGAAGGTCTCGGTGGGATCCGAATCGCGGAGGGCCGGCGGCACTGGGCCCAGGGCGCGACGGGCGGCGCGGGCGCGCACTGTTCGGATCAGGGCCTCGACATCGACCGCGTAGTTCAGGGCGCGGCGCACGCGGACGTCGTCGAAGGGCGCTTTCCTCACGTTCAGCCCGATGTAGGACACGACCAGCTCGTCCTGGCGCAGGATGCGATCCCTGTGCGGCCCTTCCTGCCAGTAGGCCGCCTCGGCCAGCGGGATCCGGAGCAGGTCGAGCCCCCCCACCTCGAACTCGGCGACGGCGGTGAAGGGCTGGGGGATGATGCGGAAATCCAGGCGCTCGAACCCACTGGGAGGCGCCGCGCCGCGGCGCTCGAGCAGGATGCGGTCGCCGCGCTCCCAACGGGACACGCGCCAGGGGCCGCCGCAGAGGGGCAGGCCGTCGGTCAAGGCGGGGGCTCCGCCCTCGCCCGCGGGGTAGATCCGTGTCGCGGGCATGGCGAGCAGGCCAAGGAAAGGACTGAAGGCGGACTCGAGCTCCAGCACGAGGAGGCTGTCGCTTTCTGCCCGGAGACCCGCGACGCCACCGCTGAGGTCTTGCTGGAAGGCCTCCGCCCCACGCAGGCGGGAGAGGACCCAGCGGCGGGGCGAGGGTTCGCTCGGATCGAGGAGGCGGCGGAAGCATCGTTCGGCGTCGCCGGCGACGATGGCGCTCCCGTCGTCCCAGCGGTGGTCCGTGCGCAGGAGAAAGCGGTAGATCGTGCCGCTCTCGTCCAGCTCCCAGCTGCGCACGAGGTCGGGGCGCGGGCGGCCGTCGGGGTCGAAGCGGAAGAGGCCGGGATAGATCAGGGAGACCAGGGTGCCGGAGGCCTTGTCGACCGCGTAGGCGGGGTCGAGGTTCCGCGGCTCTTCCCCGAGGTAGTTGCGGAACACGGTCGGGTCGCGGTCGCCCAGCGAGCAGGAAAGAAGCGACAGGGCCGCCGCCAGGATCAGCAGGCTGCGCATCAGCCCGTCACCCGCATCAGCACGAAGTCCCCGTGGCCGTGGCGATCCTCGAAGACGTAGGTGAGGCCCAGGCGCGTATACTGCCAGTAGTGGATGATGCGGTAGGTGCGGTCGTCCTGGTAGGTCTCGATGCGGTCCGGTTCACCGTGCTCCAGGTAGACTCGCCCCCGGTCGCTCAGGTAGCCGGGCCGGAAGCCGCCGCCCCGGAAGCGGAGGTTCGCCTGGGTGAGGCGCTGGCTGAAGGCTGCGAGGGCCGTGCCCTCCCCCGCGGCGCCGTCGGGGTCCCGCCTCTCCCAGAAGGCGCGCCAGAAGCGCGGGCGCTCCTGTTCGAGGGTGAAGTCCATCTCGTCCAGCTCCTCCTCCTCGGAGAAGACGAGCAGGAGACTGCGGGTCGTATCCCAGTCCCGTCCGAACGCGGCGCTGGTGAGGCCGACGTCGAGCCGGCCCTCCACGCGTCGCTCTTCCCCCGGACCGACCAGGTCCACGCGGACGCGATAGGCGCCCATGCTCATGCGGCCGATGGGCAGGCTCCAGGAGAGGGCGCTACGGCCGGCGGCCGCCGTGACCATCTCCCGTGCGTAGTAGGCCAGTTCGCCGGAGCGGTCCTCGACCGACAGGATCGCCTCGAGCGGTCCACCGGGCTCATCCCAGAAGATCAGGTCGCACTCCACGGGGACGCCGGCGTGCAGGCCGTCCGCGAAGCGCGATCTCTCCTCGCTCAGGCCCCAGGGATCCTCGAAGCGGAAGGGCGGGCTGAAATGACCCTCGTCGTCGCGCCCCGGCCAGCGGGGCCCCTGGAGGAAGAAGCTGCCCGACTCGGGCGCGGGCACTTCGATGTTCAGTGTCTTGCCCCAGGGGGACGCGGAGCCGCGGCCGTAGATCAGGGCTTCTACCTTCCACTTGCCGGGACCGAGCGGCATGTGGAAGCGTTTCTCGAAGACTTCGTCGCGGTCCCGGCTCGACGCGAAGTCGGGCTTGGACAGCCGCTCGCGCCAGAGCGCGTTCTCCACGCGGCCGTCCCCTTTCCTCTCGGCACGACAGGCGACGCGGAGCTCGGCGACGTAGCCTTCCGTCCGGCGGCGGAAAACCAGGCGCTCGATGGGGATCCGCAGCTGCCAGTGCAGCTCGGGACTGCCCGCCTCCGGGATCTCCAGGTTGTGTTCGAGGGAGACGGCGCGCGGCAGGGGATCAGGAGCGAGGGCGCGGCCCGGCGTCACCGCGAACGGGAGCAACAGGAACGCCAGGAGCGGCCTCGGCAGGGACGAGTGTGCGCGCGAAATCATGCGCGTCCTTTCGAGTTCAGCAGGCTGCCAGACTGTGGTCGGAGTATAGGAAGGGATGCGCGCAGCGGGCAAGCTCTCACTCGGTACCGGCCCCGGCGCGCTGCCGGGTGTCGCTCTCCACCAGGCCGTCGCGCAGGCGGATCACACGGTTCGCATGGGACGCGACGTCGGCCTCGTGGGTGACGAGGATCACCGTCTGCCCGTTCCGATGCAGCTCGTCGAAGACACCCATGATCTCCTTGCCGGTGCGGGTGTCCAGGTTGCCCGTGGGTTCGTCGGCCAGAAGGATGGACGGACCGTTCACCAGGGCGCGGGCGATGGCCGCACGCTGTCGCTGCCCGCCCGAAAGCTCGTTGGGCTTGTGAGTGGCGCGGTCCGAGAGGGAGACCGCGTCCACTGCGGCCTCTACCTTCTCCCTGCGCTCGGGCGCCGAGAGGCCGGCATAGATGAGCGGCAATTCGACGTTGTGGTAGACGTCGGCGCGGGGCATGAGGTTGAAGGTCTGGAAGACGAAGCCGATCTCCCGGTTGCGGATCCGGGCCAGCTCGTCATCGTCCATGTCCGAGACCCTCTGGGCACTCAGTTCGTAGAGGCCGCTACTCGGCGAGTCCAGGCAGCCCACGATGTTCATGAGGGTGGACTTACCCGAGCCCGACGGACCCATCACCGCGATGTATTCGTTGGCGGCGATGTCGAGATCCACGCCGGCCAGGGCGTGGACCTCGCTGCTGCCCACCTGATAGATCTTCTTCAAATCGCGGATCTTGATCACGCGGCGTCTCCATGTCGCGCCGGGCCGACGCGGGAGGACGTTCTCCCAGCAGGCTGCTAGCGACCGTCGAGGTCGATCCCGGTCGCCCGCTCCAGCTCCGCGAGGGCGCCGAGGTAGTTCGTCACGCCCTCGATTTCGTTGGCGCGGCCCTGGATGAGGGAAACCTCCGCCTCGGTCACCTCGAGCAACGTGGCAGCGCCGACGCGGTATCGCTCGCGCGCGAGCCGGAGATCCTCACGCGCAAGCTCGATGGTCGCACGGGCGAGCTCCACGCGCTTGCGCGAGTTATCGAGGGTCACGAGCGTCGACTCGACGCTCTGGATGATGCTGCGGCGCTGCTGCTCGAGGTTGTATTCCTGAACGCGCGCGTTGGCCCGGGCCTGATTGATGTTGCGCTTGGTGCTGAAACCGTCGAAGAGGGTCCACCCCAGGTTCAGCGAGAGCGTGTAGCTGTAGTCCTCTTGGAAGACGTGTAGGGCATCGGTCGGCGGACTGAGGTCGTACCAGCTGTAGCGGTAGCTCGCCCCGAGATAGGGCCAGAGACCCGCCTTGGCCTGGCGGATGGTCTGCCGGGAGGCATCGTGACGATAGGCCGCCGCCTTCAAGGTCGGATGGGTTTCGAGAGCCGCCCGGATGGCCTCCTCGCGCACCACCCGGACGAAACGGGGCACGGGAGGTTCCTGCACGGAGAGGGGCCGGCCCGGCTCGGCGCCGATGACCGTTGCGAGGGACAGACGCGCGAGAGCGAGGCTGTTCTCGGATTCGAGCAGGGTCAGGCGGGCCTCCGCATAGCGCACGCTGGCGCGCAGGGTGTCGGATCGCGCCACCGCACCCATGGTGAAGGCGCGCCGCGACTGTTCGAACTGCTCGCGGTTGGCCTCGAGGCTGCTCCGGTTCAGCTCGACCATCATCTGGGCCTTCACCAGGTCGTAGTAGGCCTGGATGACACCGCTCTCCACCTGGTGGCGCGTCTGATCGAGATCGGCGCGTGTCGCTGCCAGGTCGAGCTTCTGGGACTTCAGATCGGCCCAGCGCGAGAAGCCGGAGAATAGCGTGAGGTTGCCGCTCAAGCTGAAGCTGTAGGTCTCGTAGTCCCGACTCGCGATGGGATCCTGGATGAAGAATTCCTGCGTGATGGTGTTGTACTGCAGGCTGGCAGGCTTCGGCCCGACGAACTGGTGGTTGTAACCGGCCGAGCTGTCGAAACTGGGTAGGAAGTTCCCGTAGGCGCCGAGAACGGTGGCCTGAGCGGAGAACACCTGCTGCCGGGAGCTGGCGAGCTCCGGCGAGTTGCGGTAGGCCAGCTCGAGGCACTGGTCCAGGCTCAGCGGGGCCTCCGCGTCCACTGCACAGGCAGGCGACGGCTGGAAGGATCCCGCGAGCAGCAGGCAAAGAGCTGGGATGAGACGGATCTTGGTCATGGTTGCCACTCCCCCGTGGAAAAGCACCCGGGACCTACGAACGCACTCACATGAGGTTTCCCGTTTCACGACACCTTGCGTGACGAGGTGGAGGCGGTCAAGGGCGGAAAAAGAAAGGAGCCCCGAAGAGCTCCTCTGCGATTCTCATGTGCCGTCGCCTAGCCGTGGATCTTGAACTGGATCGGCACGCTGATGGTCGTCTTCACCGGCACGTTACGCTGCTTGCCCGGCTTGAAGCGCCACTTGCGCGTTGACCTCAGGGCCTCCTCCTCGAGGATCCGCGGGACATTCGAGGAAAGGATCTGCGTGTTGAAGACGTTCCCCCGCTCGTCGACGTAGATCAGCACCATGACGATCCCCTCCATCTCCGCCTCGCGGGCCAGCTCGGGGTAGCGAACGGGTGCTTTATAGATGATCTGCGGCGGCTCGTCGAAAGCGTAGAAGACCTTCGGCCCCGTCATTCCGCCGGCAGCCATCGGTGGCGGGATGTCGTCGGTGAAATCAAAGCTCGTGTCCTCGATGGTGTCGTCCTCGGAGGCCTCGTCGGAGATCTCGATCTGCACCGGCACCTTGGGCATCTCGACTTCCTGCGGCGGCGGCGGGATCTCGATGTCCTCCGGGATCTCCACGACTTCGAAGACCTCTTCCTTGAGCGTGTACGGATTGGGCACGTAGGCAGGCGAGTAGAGGAAGATGACGGCGAGCACGAGGAAGCACCCGCCGAGGCTCCAGCGCAGAACCACGGGGTACTTCTTCTTGATCAGTTGCTGGACGGTGATGACCACGGCAGTCCCGCCTAGCGCTTCCGTTGAGATTCGAGATCGCTGGAGAAGACGACCCTGACCGCGTTGATGGCCTTCAGCTCCTCCATGATCGAATTCATGAGTTCGTACTTCACCCGGTTGTCTGCCTTGAACGAGACGAAGAGCAGCGGGTTTCCTTCCAGGCGCTTTTTCATCACGCCCTGGATGTCAGGCAAGTAGACCAGCTTGTCGTTGATCGAGATGCGTCCCGTGTGATCCACCCAGACATGGGCCAGCTGCTCCGACTTCTGCTTCTTGGAGGCCTCGGCGCGGGGAAGGTTCACGTCCAGGCCTTCCTCGTGCTTGAAGATCGTCGTGGTCATGAAGAAGATGAGGAGCAGGAACACGATGTCGCCCATCGACGAGGTCGGGATCGAGGGCGCGGCTTTCGGCTTGCGAACCATCATCTCTTCACCTCCCTCACGACTTGGCCATCTTCAGCGAGATCTTCCGGATGTTGGCCATCTTGAGCTCGTCCAGGATGTCGATCATGACACCGTACTGCGCGAGCGGCGCGCTCTGGATGACGACGATCAGCTTCGGGTTGGCGTCCTGGGCCTCCCTCACGATGCGCCTGATCTCGCCGACCCTGACAGGGCTACCCTTGATCGTGACGGTGTTGTCCGAGTGCGCCTTGATTTCGAGGATGTTCTTGCGGCTCACCTTGGCCGCGGACTCCGTCTGCCCGCTGGGCAGGACGAGGGGCAGACCCTGCTCGATGTTGAACACCGTGCTCACGATGAAGAAGATGAGCAGGAGAAAGGAGATGTCCGCCACGGAGGCCATCGTGATCTCAGGCGGCCCCTTCTTCTTCTTCTTGGCGAGCAGTCCCATCTTCGGGCCCCTTCGAGGCTGAGCGGGCTAGAGGCCCAGCTCGGTCAGCTCGTTGATCAACTCTGCGCTGGTCTCCTCCATCTCCACCACGAAACGATCCACCTGTCCGGTGAAGTATGCATGGAAGAGACTCGTGGGGATCGCGATGACCAGGCCCGTGGCGGTCGTGATCAGGGCCTCGGAGATGCCGGAGGCCACGAGCTTCGCGCTGACCTGGTCGGAGGCCGCGATGGCCTCGAATGCGTTGATCATGCCGGAGACCGTGCCCAGGAAGCCGAGCATCGGCGCGATGCTGACGACCGCGGCGATGGCGGAGAGTCCCTTCTCCAGGAAAGCCATCTCGATGGCCCCAGCGGTTTCGATCGCCTTCTCCACGGCCTGCGGGCCGCGCGGGGTCTTGAGCAGGCCGGCGTGCAGGATGGCGGCGATGGGACCGCGCGTGCGTTCGCAGGAGCGAATGGCTGCATCCACGCCCTCGCTGCGCAGGGACTTCTGGATCCCGAACATCAGCTTGCGGGTGTTGATACGGGCTCTGGACAAGGTCCAGAGACGCTCCAGGATGAAGACCAGACCGACGATGACGGCGGCGAGCAGGGGCCACATGAAGAGGCCGCCGTTGATGAAGAGTTCGCCGGCGCCCGAGCGCCCGAGGCGCGTCTTGCGGAACCAGGCCTCGAATCCACCCTTGGAGTAGTAATCAGAGTAGGCTTGCGCCAGCCCCGCCGTATCAGAATCCGCCACTGCGCTTGGGGCAATGCGATAGGTGATGGAGGGCGCGGTGTCGACCGGCTCTTCCACATCGTCCTGGGCCAGGACCGGCATCGCCGACACAAGGACCAGAATTCCCAGCACGATGAGCACCCGCGATCTAAATGTCCTGAAGGTCATCGATCCCTTACTCCTTTGAGCGTGACAACCGGTTCCGGGAGAGGCGCCTCGATTGCGCATCCCCGACCACAGTCTCCCCTAAGCTATTGCAAGTGCATTGGCTTGGCGGGATTGTTTACGGACTCAAGGAAGCCCAACTATAGGGTCAGCCCTAGGCCGTGTCAACGGGAAAACGATCCCCCCGATCTCCCAAGCCCTTTAAAAATCAAAGTCCTCCGAACGATAGGCAAGTTCGTACTCGCCGTAGCCCTTCCGGTCAACAAAAATTAATTTCAAGCCCACCCCCTGCAGGCTCAGCTTGTAACGAGCCAGGAGGGGCTTGCCTTCCAGCTCATAGGTCCAGACCTCGAAGGGTTCGCTCTCGTTTCCGAAGCTGGGCGAGTTGCCCAGCCCGATTCTGCTGAGATCCCGGAGCAGCTCCGGATCCTCGCCCGCCCCCTCGCTCCCGTCGCCGATATTGGGCGACCAGGGGGAGATCCCGGGCTCGATCTCCTGCTTGCCGTGGAGTTTCCGCACAGCATTGATCAGCGCCATGCGATTCTCCGGCATCACCTCCACCCGGAGCTCGTCCGGCTCGCCATAGCGGATCAGCACACGTCCACGATCGCTCAGCGCCCCGGGCTGGAAGACGGTGAAGCGCGTCTGCGCGATCTCGTAGCGGTGGAGGAACTCCTCGTAGATTTCGTTTTCCGCGGTATCGGGGTTGGGATCCTGCTGCAGCCAGAACCGGCGGATCGCTCTTACGCGCTCGGCGTCTGGCATCGTGTGCCAGATCTCGTAGGCCTCCCCTTCCAGGAAGAGCTGGGCCTCGATGGCGCTCTGCGCCAGAACGTCGTCCGCGACTTCTCCCCCACCCAGCACATGAAAGCTCCGTCGGAAGGCGGCAGCGTCCAGGCCTTCCCCCTGAAGGAGGAGCTGCAGGTGGTAGCTGCCCGGTTTCAGACCGGCCAGCGGTAGGCGGAAGTGCAGGGGAACGATCTCGTTGCGATACTTCCATCCGCCCCTGCGCTCGAAGCGTTTCTCCCCGTGCTCGTCCTCGATGCCCAGAACGAGGGTGAAGTAGCGCTCCTCATCTAGCAGAGCACCCGCCGGGGGCACGAACTGGCTCCGCAGCTCCAGCCACGGCTCGCCCAGGCCGTAGACCCCGCCGGGATTCACCCGGGGCGCCGAGTCCTCGCCACGGTAGGAGTAGGTCAGGGGGTCGCCGAGGGTGGCGCCGGCGCGAAAGTCACGGACCGGGACGCGCTCGGAGAGCCTCACTTCCGGGTAGCGACCGAACAGGCCGGCGAGGCCGCCGATCTTTCGGCCTTCGTCACGGCAGCTCAGCTCGAGCCGGTACTCGCCGGCGGGCAGCAGGCGTTCGCGGGCGATGAGCAGGCTCTGCGCGCCCTCGCCGTCGGAGCGGGACCGCGAGAGTGTCAAGTGTTCGCTCTCGGCCGCGTGGCTCCGTCCGAGTGCGTGCAGCTCCCATTCCAGCCTCACGCGCGCGAAGAGACTGTCCCCCCTCGTCTCCCAGGTCAGGCCAGAGGCGGGGACCTGCAGGAAGAAGCGCAGCAGGGTGAGTCCGCCCGCTACCGGGGTGGAGAAGGTCTCCGCCTGCAAGAGGAAATCGCCCCGTGCGCGCAAGGTCGCGGCCGGCGTGGGTGCGACCAGCCCAGCCGTCAGAGCGGCGAGCATCAGCAGCCTTCGAATTCCCCTGCCCGAGATCGGCATCTTTCCTCTTCTTCCGGTGCCGAAAAAGGCCCCCCTCGCTGGATGGAGTGGGGGCCCATGACCTTGCGGGATTCGGCGAACCTAGTATGCGAAACTGACGCTGAAGCGATGCGCCTCGCCGAGCGAGGAGAGATCCTCGAAAGCGTAGTCGACGAAGAGCTTCGAGCGATCGCTGGTATTGATCTCCAGACCGAAACCGCCAGTGATGCCATTGGCGTCATAGTTCGCGTTGTAGCCCGTGCGCAGGTAGAGGAAGCGGTTGAAAGAGTACTCCATACCGAGGTTGGCCCGCTCCTTGTTGTCCGGCGGATGGCTGAACTCGATCGCGCTGAGGATGTGATGCGGTCCCATGTCGAGGGCTTCGACCGACAGCCCCACCTTGAACATGATCGGCATCTTCGCGGCCTGCGAGTCGTAGTCGATCTCGCCGCCGGCGTTCTGCACGACCATGCCCAGGCGCATCCCGCGGATCCCGATCCGGTAGACGAGACCGAAGTCGAAGGAAGTCGTGTTGACGCTCTTGTCCGCCAGTCCCGAGTGGATGAAGTTCACCGTCACGCCTGTGGAGAAGCGATCGGTGAAGTACTGGGCGTAGGTGAGGCCGAAGCTCATGTCGCCCGCATCGAAGTGCCGGCCCGTTCCGCCCGGCAGGTAGATCGTCCGCTCGACCTGGGGATCCATGGTGAGCGCCCGCGCGGTGATCCCCATCACGCCGGGCAGATACGGCGTGTGGAAGACGTAGGAGACGTAGTCCAGCTTGATGTCCGCGGGCCACTCCACGTGGTTGAGATGGAGAGCCGTACGCGGGATCTCCACCAGCCCGCCCGGATTCCAGTAGGTCGTACTGGCGTCGTCCGCCACCGCGCTGAAGGCGTTGCCCATGGCGGCGGCACGAGCCGAGGGTCCGATCTTCAGGAACTGTGCGCCGAAGGTGCCCACCTTCTCGAAGATCTGCCCTTGGGCTCCCTGGGCGAGTACGGTCAAGAGCACCAGCGCCATCAGGGCTATGCGTTTCACGTCGAACCTCCCGCAAGGTCGCAAGCTATGCATTGACTCACACCGAGACGGCCGGTGACCGCGCTCAGCGTATCACGACAAACTTACCAATGATCGTATTGAAGCCGTCGGCCTCCACCGAATAGATGTAGACGCCGCTGGCCACGTCCTGACCGTTCCGGCTCACCAGGTCCCAGGTGGCCGTTCCGGTCGATGCGTAGTCGCCCGACTCGTTTGCGCCCGACGCTTCGTGCACGATGGTCTCCACTAGATCTCCCGCCAGGGTGTAGATCCGGATCGTGCACAGGGACGCCGGCAGGTGCCGGAACTCCACCTTCAGGCCGGTCGGGTCCTCGTTGTTCGGATTGAGCGCCCAGGGCGCCAAGCTCTCGCGTGTCGCCGGGTTTGGCACAACGTATACCGTGTTCTCGTCGAAGCCCCAGGCCGGCTGGCTCGCGCTCTGCGGCACCGTGTAGACGAAGCCGCTCGAGGGATCGCCCGACAGGCCCGTTGCGTAGCCCACGATCACGCCGCCCTCGATGACCGGCACGTGGTCGGTCGCCGTCACCGAATAGAAGTAGTGCATGCCCGTGTGCACGCGACTGTCTTCGTAGCGGTAGTAGACTTTCCCGCCCGGCAGACCCAGGTCGCTCCTGGCGAGGGCGATCGCCGTGTCCGCATCCGCCAGCGCGTAGCCGGTCGGCGGCAGGTGGTCCAGCGCCTCGTTGATCGATGGGTTGGCCAGCAGCGCCTCCGTGTAGAAGGCCATCAGATTCGCGTCGACGTTGGGCTGGTAGCGCAGGTCCTCGAGGCCCGTGTCGGTGCCGAGATTGTTGGCGAGGTCGAACTCGTCCAGCAGCATCCAGAGGTCCGAGGAGGGGCCGTTCTCCGCCGAGGAGCCGAAGGGACGGTCCCAGTTGTCCGCCCGCCAGATGCGGTAACCCTCGAAGTCGTAGATCAGCTCGCTGACGTCCGGCACCGTCTCGCTGAAGTTGTCCCAGAAGAGCACGTTCTTGCCCTCGGTGGGCCAGATGCGCAGGTTCGGCGGCGGCGGCGGCGAGCCGAAGAGCCAGTGGATCTGGGTCTCCTTCCCGTCGACACCCGTGCACCAGGGCGGGTTGTTGGGACAGAGCAGGTTCGCCTCCGCCTCGAAGACGCAGTCGTTGTTCACCCAGACCTGTTCGCCCTTCGGGATCAGGATCGGCGGCGCCAGGGAATCGCAGGGGTCGGCCCACTCGACGTCGTCGATGGGATCGTAGAGCAGGGTTTCCATGCAGTCCGAGCCCGTGGTGATTTCGCCGTCGAGGTTGAACCAGTTGCCGTCGTAGGTGAGCTTGGCCTGGGCGGCGTTCTCTAAGAGCCCCTCCCGGCCCTCGCCGACCACGAAGGCCACCTGGAACTCGAGGCTGTCGCCCGCCTCGACCAGGAAGGGCCCGGCCGAGAGCAGCATGCGGTAGTCGCGCTCGGCCGCTGGCGCCTTGTCGCTGGTCTCCGCGCTCATGAGCTGGTAGCGCTGATCGTCGTTGCCGGGATCGCCGCCGTCCTCGAAGGAGGCGTTCCCGCTGAAGGCCTGCCAGGAGCGCAGCGTGATCCGCGGGGGAGCCGTGAAGCCGGAGGGATCGGTCGTGTGCCCCATGAACATGATGCCGATCTGGCCCCGCGCCTCCGGCGCGCCCTGCTCGTTCCCGATGTCGCCGTCCACGTCATAGGCCACGCCCATGGCAAAACGCACGGGCAAATTGAACGCCCCCTTCTGGACGCAGGCGGTCATGTCCACCACGTCGACCTTGTCATCCTCGTAGTTGTTGGGCAGGACGCGCGCCCCCACGTCGGGATCGGCGAAGAAGGCCAGGTAGAAGTCCTCCAGGGTCTGCTCGCCCGTGTTGTAGATGTGGAACTCCACGCCGACGAAGTCGTCGACACGATCGTTCTCCCACTGATAGCTCTCCTGAACGACGAAGAGGTTCAGGGGCTGGTGGTCGGGCGAGGAAGCGAAGCTCTCGGGCAGGTCGTCGCGGTAGGTGCAGTGGAACATCTGGTTGGAGATCGCGGCGAAGTCCTCGTCGATGGAACCATCGCCATCGTTGTCCAGGCCGTCGAGAGGATCCTCGTCGACGAGACCGTCCACGTCGTCGTCCGCCGCCGGCGAAGGCAGGCGGTTGCCACTCCGGGAGCCCTCGAAGCTCCGATAGATCGTGTAGACCTCTTCGATGCCCGGACGGAACTCCCACTCGCCCGCGCGCGTCGTGGAGACGCGAGGAATGCCCGACACCTTCGCGCCACACCAGACCCCAGCCGACCAGAGATATTCGACGCCACTGCCAGCCGGCCACTGGGCCGAGGGAGATTCGGACATCGCCAGGTTCCAGGTGGGATAGGAGCCGAACACGCCCATGTTGGTGATGTTCATGTGGAGCTCGCCGACGTTGTGCACGAAGCTGCCGTCGAGGACGAGTCCTCCCTGCATCTCGGAAGGCACGTTCTGCATGCCCCCCGGCGGCATTTCCGTGCGGGACAGGGCGGTCCCGAGACCCAGCAGAAGCAGCGACGTGGCGAGGGCGAGTCGAGCGACGCCGCTGATCAGGTCCGGCCGATTGTGCATTGCTCCATCCTTTCTCGTGACGGCGACGGCTCTAGAACTCGAAGCCGAAACCGATGCGGAAGATGCGGTGGGGCGCGTAGACTCTCGGGTCGTTGACCGGGTGGTACTCGTCCTCGCCGTCGCCGTCCATGTCCGCCAGATAGGCGCCGCCGTAGTCGCCCATCTCGGTCAGGTAGAAATGGTAGGCATAGTCGGCGTAGCGCAAGCCGGGGAAGATCTGGGGCGTGGCCGTTGCGATCTGGTCCTGGTCCAGGAGGTTGCGGCCGTCGAAGAAGAGGGTCAGGTCCTGGCCCCATACGTTGAAGTACTTCTCCGCCTGCAGTGAGAGGCTGTGGGTCGCCGGGTGGCGCTCGGAGTTCTCCAGGTCGGGGTCCTGTCGCCGCACGTAGCGGAAGGCCGGCGTGTAGGGGAAGCCAGAACCGAAGGAGTAGATGATCGAGCCGCCCCAGCTGCCCGGGTCGGCGAGCCGCAGCGATAGCGAGAGCGAATGGCGCTCGTCCCAATCCAACGGGAGTTCCCTGGTGGGTAGGTGCGTCAGGCCCGCCGCGCTCGTCGCGCCGAATGTGGCGTCGGAGGCCACGCCGTCCGCGAAGCTGAGGGTGTAGGCGATCTGCCCGCCGTAGTTGTCCGCGAACTGACGGGCGAGTGTCAACTCGATTCCCCGCGCCGAGGCGTAGGCACGGTTGATGAAGCGGAAGAACTGCGTGCCGCTGATCGTGTCCTGGGCCGAGGTGGTGGTGATCAGGCTGTAGATGTCCTTGTAGAAGAGCGCGAAGTCGCCCACCACATGCTCGGAGAACTGGTGCTTGATGCCCGCCTGGTAGGAGATCGTGGTCTCCGGATCCAGGTCCGGGTTGCCCAGGGTGCCCTGACCGGAATTAGGATCCTGGGTCTGGAACAGGAAGTTGTTGGCCGGCGCCTGGATGAAACGGCCGTAGTGGAAGTGGAACACGTCGCGGTCTGTGATCGGGAAAGCGAGTCCCAGCCGCGGGCTCAGGGCCTGCTTGTAGCGCTGGATGTTCGGGTCGACGCCCTCGGCGCGGAGCAGGATCTCGACCCCGCTGCCCGGGCTGAACAGGTCGTAGCGGATCCCGCCGTTCACCACCATGCCCTGATACTCCCAGCGATCCTGCGCGTAGAAGGCCGTCAGCGGTGCGTAGTTGTGGAAGATGTTCGCGCTGAGACCCTGGCCCGTGCCCAGCACGCGCCCGGTCTGATCGTCCACGATGATCCGCGTCTGGCCAGGGTAGGTGATGAACTCGTTCTCCATGTCGCTGTACTGGCCGAGGAAGCCCGTCTTGACCCGGTGGCCGCGCCAGCGGTTGCTCGTCAGATCGAACTTCACGAGGTAGCTGATCGAACGCCGGTCGAAGTAGGTCGGATAGTCGTAGGCCGTGGCGAGGAAGGGATTGTCCGGGTCGGAGTAGAAGACCCGGTTGACGATGCTCCGCTGCGTCGCCCCGTTGTGCAGGGTGCCCGGCAGGCCCGCCGTCTCGTAATCCCAGGGCGCCTTGCCCGCCACCGCCGTGTGCCGCTTGAAGTCAAGGCGGGTGAGCGCCAGCTTGTAGTAGATCTCCCTGCCGATGTTGTGGATCGTGACCAGCTTCATGCTGCCGGTGAAGTTCTTGCTGGTAGGCGTATGCTCGGCCGAGTTGAAGTAGGACTGCGAGGAGTCGGTCCGCACGTAGCTCCAACGGCTCAGCGTGTCCATGTAGCCGTCGAAGAGCTCGTCGGTCAGGACCAGGAACTCCGTGCCCGTCCACGCGCTCTTGACCGTCATCGCGTCGACGATCTCGTAGACGGACTGGCCCGCCCCCGAAGGCTTGTACTTGAGCAGCACCTTCTGGAAGTCCGTCGGCAGGCCCATCTCCTGCTTGCGCTTGTTCGGCAGGTAGCTGTCCTCGTACCAGGGACCGTGCATCGTCGGCATCGTCCCGCGGGCCACGTAGAAGTAGTGGTCGCCCGCCTCGTCTGTCTCGCCGCTCAGCTCCAGGCGCTCGAACAGGTGGAGGCGGTTGACGTAGCCTTCCTGGTTCCAGTTGTGCACGTAGCCGTCGTTCTTGGACCAATTGGCGTTGGTTTCGAAGTTGAACTTCAGGTGCGGGCTGAATTTCCAGGTCAGCTTGTTCTGCAGGTTGAGGCTGCTTCTTGCGCGGTCGCGGAACGTGAGGAAACCGCCCAGGGCGGTCCACTCGTCGCGGCGGTCGAGGGTGAGATTCTCGCCGTCCTGCGCGGAGGCTTCGCCGGAGAGGAACCAGCGGAAGTCGTCATGGAGGAGGGGGCCGCCGACGCCGAAGGCCAGGCGGTCGAAGTTGGTGTAGGTCTTGTCCTGGCGACCGTAGTCGTCGGTCCAGTAGCGGAACGAGCCTTCGATCTGGCTGCCGCCTTCGCGCGTGACGATGTTGAAGACGGCCGACTGGGCGTTGCCGAACTCCGCGTCCATGCCGCCGATCACCGCCTCGGCCTCGGCCACGGCCACGTTCGAAACGGAAACTGCGCCGCCCAGGGGATCGTTGACCGGCACGCCGTCGATCATCATGGAGACCTCGCCGGAGCGGCCGCCGCGCACGAAGAGCTCGCCGCCCTTCATGGTAATGCCGGCCTCCAGGGCCATCGCCTCCTGCACGTTGTCCACCGCGAAGGCGTTCAGATCCTCCGAGTCCTTTTTCTTCTGCACCGAGGAGCTCTTCACGTCGACGACGGGCGCCTCGCCCTCCACCACCACGGTGTCCATCTCCAGCGCGACGCTTGGCTTCAGCTCGATCTCCAGGGTAATCGTCTGCTCGCTCGAGACAACGACACCCGGACGCGCCTGTTGCTCGTAACCGATGAAGGTGACGATGATGTTGTAGGTGCCGGCGGGAACGTGGAAGGAAAAGCTGCCGTCTTCGAGAGACATCGAACCGAAGTTGGTTCCCTCCGCGACCACGTTGGCGAAGGCCAGAGGCTCACCGGTATCCGCGTCGACGATGCGTCCCTCGATCTGACCGATCTGGGCCGCAGCGAGGGACGGAAGCAGGAGCAGCAAGAGCAGCGCAATGCCGAGATGCCGACCACGAGCGGTCATGTCGATCCCCTTTGGATTGATCAGCGACGCGCCCTACGCGCGTCCTCCCATGACACGGCAAGACCTACCGTCCCGCGCAAGTACCACCCGACTTGCGTTCCTCGGCACGAACGGCCTCCCCCCCATCACGGGGTGGATTGAGCGATTGGGGAATGTTCAGCCTGAACGATGTTAATGTAATGAGTGACAACATTTTGAGTCAACTGCTTTCTTTACTTCCCGCTATCTCCGTGAGCCGGCAGCGCAGGGCCCGCCGCGCTCCCAACTGCCGCAGCGGGAGCAGCTCCCGACTGCAATCGGGCAGTGCCTCCGGGCAACGGGGATGGAAGGGGCAGCCGGACGGCACGGCGGCCGGGCTGGGCGGGTCGCCCGAGAGCAGGACGCGGCGAGTCCGCCTGTCCGCTTCGGCCCGCGGCACGGCCGCCAGGAGCGCCCGCGTGTAGGGATGTCCGGGGCGGTCGAAGACGTCGCCGGCGGGGCCGATCTCGACGATCTCGCCCAGGTACATCACCGCGACCCGGTCCGAGACCTGGCGCAGCACCGCCAGATCGTGGGAGATGAAGAGCAGCGCCAGCCCCAGCTCCCTCTGCAAGTCCCTGAGCAAGCCCAAGATCTGGGCCTGGACGGAGACATCCAACGCGCTGACCGGCTCGTCCGCCACGAGCAGGTCCGGTTCGGTGGCCAGGGCCCGGGCGATCCCGAGCCGCTGGCGCTGGCCCCCGGAGAACTCGTGAGGATGGCGGGAACCCTCGCCGGGATCGAGCCCCACCCGCTCGAGGAGCGCATCGGCCTTGCGCCGGAGCGCCGCTCCGCGCGCCAGACCGTGCACCCGCAAGGGCTCGCCCACGATTGCTCGGGCGCGCATGCGGGGATCGAGGGACGAGTAGGGATCCTGGAAGACGATCTGCAGACGGCGGCGCAGGCGGCGCATCGCCCGGCGGCCCAAACGCCCGAGATCCTGTCCCCGGAAGAGGACGCGGCCCCCGTCCGGCCTCTCGAGACCCAGGATACAGCGGGCCAGCGTGCTCTTGCCGCAGCCCGACTCCCCCGCCAGGCCCAGGATCTCCCCGCTGTCCAGCGATAGATCGACGCCCCGCAGGGCCTCCAGCCAGCCCGTTCTCTTGCCGAAGAGACCCTGCCCGACGGGGAAACGCTTGCGCAGACCCTCGAGCCGAAGCAGCGCTTCGGTCTCCCGCGCGGCCCTCATGCTCCCGCCTCCGCGCGCCAGCAGCGCAGGGCACGGCGCGGCGCAATTTCCGTCCATGCCTGCTCCTCGCGGCACTCCGGCAGCGCCAGCGCGCATCGCTCCCGGAAACGGCAGCCGGCCGGCGCGGCGCCCGGCCTCGGCACACTGCCCGGAATGGCCGGCAGCTCGGCGAGGGTACGATCGAGACGCGGCAGTCCCGCCAGAAGGGCGCGCGTGTAGGGGTGGCGCGGCTCGCCCAGGAGCAGCGCCGCAGGGGCGCTTTCGACGATCTGTCCCGCGTACATGACCAGGACCTGCCGCCCCAGTTCCCCCACCACCCCCAGGTCGTGCGTGATCAGCAGGACGGCCAGCCCGCGCTCGCTCTTCAGGCGCGCGATCAGCTCGAGGATCTGCGCCTGGATGCTGACATCAAGGGCCGTCGTGGGCTCGTCGGCGATGAGCAGGGTCGGATCGCAGGCCAGCGCCATCGCGATCATGACCCGCTGGCGCAGCCCGCCGCTGAGCTCGTGGGGATAGCTAAGCAGGCGTGCGGCGGGATCGGGCACGCCGACTTCCGCCAGCAGCTCCGCCGCCCGCTCGCGGGCCTCGCGCCGGCCGTGGCCGCGGTGACGACGCAGAGTTTCGGTGATCTGCGTGCCGATCTTCAGCACGGGGTTGAGGCTCGTCATGGGCTCCTGGAAGACCATGCCGATCTCCCCTCCGCGCAGCTCTCGCATCGCCGCCTCCCGCAGGGAAAGCAGCTCGCGGCCGCGGAAGCGGACGGAACCTCCGAGGACGCAGGCTCGCGGGGGCAACAGGCGCAGCACCGACAGGGCGGTCAAGGTCTTGCCGCAGCCGGACTCGCCCACGATGGCCAGGGTCTCACCGGGCGAGACCGCGAAGGATACGCGGTCGACGACGGGCAGCCAGGCGCCGTTCTCGCGGAAGGCGCTCTGGAGATCCTCGACATGCAGCAAAGGCTCACGCAAGACGGCTCCCGCGGGTGGAACTGGGTCAGACCCAGCGGATCCCGAACTCCGACGCGAAGGCCGCGGCCAGGCGCGCGTGCAGCTCGCGCCGAGTCGGCAGGGGATCCAGCAAGTCGGCCAGGCAGGTGGAGCGCTCGGCCAGGTTCCGTTTTACCCGCTCGCGCGCCGCGTCGTCCAGGGGAAGGAGATCCGCGAGCTCGAGCTGGGCCGGACCGAGCGGCAGAGAGCCGTGCTGGAGAAAGGCGCGGCGCCCCCGCCGCTGCGCGCTGCCCGCCAGCTTGCGGCCGTCCAGCTCCAGCTCGGCGAGGCCGGGGGAGAGGAAGCAGGGGGCGGAGCTGCGCGGGTCCAGGTCGGCGGGTGGGGCGGGGCGGCTCAGGGTGGGTTCAGCGCCGTAGGCGCGATAGAAGCGGGCGAGGGCCAAGGCGATGCGCCGGTGCGTCTCCGCGAGGCCGGAGGCGAAAGGCCCCTGGAAGGGCGCGGCGACGGCGTAGGTTATCTCCTCGGCATGGAAGACGGCCCGCCCCCCCGTCGGCCGGCGTACCCAGCCATAACCGCGGCGTGTGACCTCGGCCAGGTCCAGCGCGCGTGCGGGATCCTGGGCCTTGCCCAGCGAGACGGTCCAGGGCTGCCAGGCGTAGAGTCGGAGGGTAGGAAGGGCGGAGTCGTCCGCGTCCGGTGAGTCGAGAGCGGCGAGCATCTCGCGATCCCGCCGCATGTTCGTCTCGCCGTCCTGCTTTCCGTCGATCCAGAGCCGCCAGGTCCAGGTCATGGCGCTCAGCGCACGGCCTTCTCGGGCTGCTCCGGCAGGGGATGGACCACGCGCAGCTCCTTGGCCGCGCGGGCTTCGTCCAGGCGGCCGACGGGGGTCTCGTGGGGCGCGTTTTTCAGGATTTCGGGATCCTCGGCCGCCTCGCGGACGATCCTCTCCATGGCCGCCACGAAACGATCGAGCTCGGCGAGGGATTCGGTCTCCGTGGGCTCGATCATGAGGGCCTCGGGCACGATGAGCGGGAAGTAGATCGTGGGCGCGTGGATGCCGAAGTCCAGAAGACGCTTGGCGACGTCCAGGGTGCGCACGCCGCTCGCCTTCAGCAGGCGCCCGCTGGCGACGAACTCGTGCATGCAGAGGCCGTCGAAGGGGATCTCGAAGAGCGTCCGCAGCCGCGCCTGCAGGTAGTTCGCGTTCAGGACCGCGCCGGCGCTCACGTCGCCGAGGCCGTCGCCGCCGTAGCGCAGGATGTAGGCGTAGGCCCGCAGCAGCATCGCGAAGTTGCCGTGTTGCCCGTGCACGTCGCCCACGGAACGCGGCGCACGCTCGGCAGCAAAGGCGTTCCCCTCCCGGCGCACGCGCAGTCCGGGCAGGTAGTCGGCCAGGGCGGGGACCACGCCCACCGGACCCGATCCGGGGCCGCCACCGCCATGGGGCGTGGAGAAAGTCTTGTGCAGGTTCAGGTGCATGATGTCGAAGCCGATGTCGCCCGGCCGAACGCGCCCGACGAGCGCGTTCATGTTGGCGCCGTCCATATAGAGGAGAGCGCCGGCGTCGTGGACCCGCTCGGCGATCGCTCCGATCTCCCGCTCGAAGAGGCCGAGCGTGTTCGGGTTGGTGAGCATGACGGCCGCGATGCCGGAGTCCAGCGCCTCCTCCAGCGCCGCGAGGTCCACCAGTCCGTGCTCATTCGAAGGCACGGTCCGCGCCGCGAGCCCCGCCATGGCCACGCTGGCCGGGTTCGTCCCGTGCGCGCTGTCGGGGATGAGCACCGTCTGCCTCGCCTCGCCGCGATCCTCGTGGTAGCGGCGCGCGATGCGCAGTCCCACGAACTCGCCCTGCGCGCCGGCCGCGGGCTGCAGGCTGAAGGCCGCCATGCCGGTGATGGCCGCGAGCAGCTCTTCGAGACGGAACATCAGCTCCAGGCAGCCCTGGCTGCTGCCGGTGTCCTGGCCGGGGTGCATGCCGGCGAAACCGGGCAGGGCGGCGAGCAGCTCGTTCTGCACGGGGTTGTACTTCATCGTGCAGGATCCGAGGGGGTAGAGGCCGCTGGCGATCGAGTGATTGAGCCCGGACAGCGCGACGAAGTGGCGGAGCACTTCCAGCTCGCTTAGCTCGGGCAGGCCGATGGCCTCCCGTCGCCGGCGCTCCGCGCGCAGGCGCGCGCTGCCTGCGGGGGCGCCGCCCGGAAGGCGGAAGCCCGGGCGGCCGGGCTTGGACTTCTCGAAGAGAGTGGCGCTCACGACGCGACCTCCGCGAGGAAACGGGCGAAGCGGTCCAGCTCGGCCTGACCGTGCTTCTCGGACACCGTCACCAGGAGCGCGTTCTCCCCGAGCACGGGGAAGTCGCCCGCGAGTGCGAGCCCGGCGTGGATGCCTTCTTCTCGACCGGCCTCCCGGATCCGGGCCGCAGGCAGCGGCCCCTCGATCACGAACTCCTGGTAGATGTCACCGTCGAAGGGCAGGCGGTATCCCGGCAGCGAGGCGATGCGCTCCGCGAGGTAACCAGCCCGGTCGGCGAGTCCCGCGGCGAGGCCGCGCAGCCCGCCCTCGCCCAGGAGCGACAGGTAGACGGTCGCCGCCAGGGCCATCAGCCCCTGGTTCGTACAGATGTTGCTGGTGGCCTTCTCGCGCCGGATGTGCTGCTCGCGGGTCTGCAGCGTGAGCACGTAGCCCGGCCGGCCGGCGGCGTCCTCCGTTGCGCCGACGAGCCGTCCCGGCAGCCGGCGGACCTGCTTTTTCGTCACGCCCATCAGGCCCAGGTGCGGACCGCCGAAGCTCATGGGCAGACCGAGGCTCTGCCCCTCGCCGGTGACGACGTCCGCGCCGAGGCGGCCCGGCGCCTCGATGACGCCCAGGCTGCTTGGCTCGACGTGGGCCACGAGCAGCGCGCCGCTCGCCTTGACCAGCGGCGCGAGGCGCGCCAGGTCTTCCACCACGCCGAAGTAGTTGGGGCTCTGGACCACGACGGCCGCCACGTCCTCGTCCAGAGCCGACTCCAGGGCCGCGGGGTCCAGCTCGCCGCTGGCTGTCCAGGGGAGCGTCGCGATCTCGTAGCCCTGGCCCTCGACGTAGGTCTCGACGACCCGACGGCAGCCCGGCTGCAGGCTCGCGGGCAGGAGCAGGCGCCGCCGCCGCGTCGCGTTGCCAGCGAGCAGCAGGGCCTCGGCCAGGGCACTCGCGCCGTCGTAGAGGGAGGCGTTCGCCACCTCCATCCCCATGAGCCGCGCCATCATCGTCTGGAATTCGAAGATCACCTGCAGGGTCCCCTGGGAGACCTCGGGCTGGTAGGGCGTGTAGGCGCTGTAGAACTCGGGCCGGGAGAGGACCTGGCTCATCAGGGCGGGCACGATCCGATCGTAGACGCCCCCGCCGAGGAAGGAGAGCTCGGCGCCCGCGGGCCGGTTTGCGGCAGCGAGCGTGGTCACGCGGCGCGTGACGCCGTGCTCGTCGAGGCCCGGATCCAAGGGCAGGTCGCCCTCGAGGCGGCAATCCGCGGGCACGCTCGCGAAGAGCTCGTCGATCGAAGCCACGCCGATCACGGCGAGCATCGAGTGGATCTCGTCCTCGGTATGCGGGACGAAGCCCCTCATCTACTCCCCCACCATGGCCAGATAGGCGTCGGCGTCCATCAGATCATCGAGCGGCGAGCCGTCCTCGACGCGCATCTTGATGAGCCAGCCGTCGCCAAAGGGCGAGCGGTTGACCCGCTCGGGCTCGTCATCGAGCGCAGTGTTGACCTCGAGCACCTCACCGGTGACGGGGGCGTAGATCTCCTCGACGGTCTTCACCGCCTCCACGGTGCCGAAGGGCTCGCCGATCTCGATCCGCGCGCCGGCCTCGGGCAGCTCGAGGTAGATGATATCGCCGAGTTCGCCCTGCGCGTAGTCGGTGATGCCGATCGTGATGGTGTCGCCCTCGAGCTCCACCCACTCGTGGTACTTGCTGTAGCGGTAGTGACTCGGATACTCCCTCACACCGACTCCTTTCACACGGTCAGGCCCGCAGGGCGGGTTGCGAGTAGAAGGGCAGTTTCTCGCGCAGGGCGGGAAGCCGCTCACCGCGGATCTCCACGTGCAGCTCCTCGCTGCGATGGGCTCTCCCCACGAGAGCCATGCCGAGCGCGCGGCGCTGACTCGGGCTGAAGGTGCCGCTGGTCACACGACCCACCTCTTCCTCGCCGAGGTGGAGAGGTAAGCCGTGGCGGGCGATCTTGCGCCCCGGGAGGCTGAAGCCCATCAGCCGCCGGGCCGCGGGATCGTCCTTGCGCCGGCGCAGCGCGTCGCGACCAATGAAGTCTCCCTTCTCGAGTTTGACAAGCCAGAAAAGGCCGGCCTCGTAGGGATCGGTCTCCTCGTCCAGCTCGTTGCCGTAAAGGCAGTAGGAGGCCTCCAGGCGCAGCGTGTCCCTCGCGCCCAGGCCGGCGGGAACCAGACCCCGCGCGGCGCCGGTCTCCATGAGAGCCTCGGCCACGGGCATCGCCAGCTCCGGCGGCGAGTAGATCTCGTAACCCAGCTCGCCGGTGTAGCCCGTGCGGCTGATCAGGACCTCCAGGCCCTCGAGCGGGATCGTCAGGAAGGTGTAGAAGGAGAGGGCGCGCAGGCGCTGAGCCTCGGGCGCGAAGAGCGGGCAGTCGCAGAGGATGTCGCGGCTCGCGGGTCCTTGCAACGCGAGCTGGCTGACCCGGGCGGAGCGATCCTCCACGCTCAGCTCGCCGCCCAGCCGCCCCTCCACCCACGCGGCCATCTTCTCCACGTTCGAGGCGTTGACCACAAGCTGGAAGGTCTCCGCACCGAGGCGATAGACGAGCAGATCGTCGAGGATGCCCCCGTCCTCCCGGCAGGCCACCGTGTAGAGGATCTCCCCGGGCGAGAGCTTCGCGCAGTCGTTGCTGACGAGACGGTCTAGACCTGCGAGCGCGCCAGGGCCCGAGACGAGGATTTCGCCCATGTGGCTGACGTCGAACAGGCCCGCAGCCTCGCGGACGGCCTGGTGTTCATCCATGAGCCCGCTGTACTGGACGGGCAGGTTCCAGCCGTGAAACTCGACCATCTTCGCGCCCTGCCGTAGGTGCCAGGGCAAGAGTGCGGTCTCGCGCAAGCTCGTCGTCACCGGACCTCCTCGCCCGCCGATGCTGCGCGGGTATGCTCAGGAACCGTGGCTGCCCATCAAAACGGTTCCCGTGTGACTCCTTGCACAGGTCTGGATGTGAGAGGGCGGTCCGGCGAACAGCAACTCGCCGCCGTCGGGTCCGCCGTCCGGACCCAGGTCGACGAGGTGGTCCGCCTCCCGGATGATGTCGGGGTTGTGCTCGATTATAATGACGCTATGCCCCTTGTCAACAAGGCGCTGGAGGATGCCCATGAGCGTGGCGACATCGTCGAAGTGCAGACCCGTGCTCGGCTCGTCGAGGATGTAAAGCGTGTGTCCGCGGCTGCGGCGCGACAGCTCCTTGGCCAACTTCAGACGCTGCGCCTCCCCGCCGGAGAGAGTCAGCGCGCTCTGGCCGAGACGCAGGTAGCCCAGCCCCACCTCCGCCAGGGCGTTCAGCTTCCCGAGCACCTGGGGGATGGCCGAGAACTGCTCCCGCGCCTGCTCGACGGTCATCTCGAGCACCTCGCCGATGTTGCGGCCGCGGTAGTGGATCTCCAGGGTCTCCCGCACGAAGCGCCGGCCCCGGCAGGACTCGCAAGGTACGTAGGCGGGCGGCAAGAAGTGCAGCGTGACCTTGCGCTGGCCGTCGCCCTGGCAAACCTCGCAGCGCCCGCCCCTGACGTTGAAGCTGAAGCGCCCGGGCCCGTAGCCGCGCACGCGACTCTCGGGCAGCGCCGCGTAGAGCTGGCGGACTCCGGTCCAGAGGCCCGTGTAGGTGGCCGGGTTGCTCCGCGGCGAGCGGCCGATGGGCGCCTGATCCACGTGGACCACGTCGGTGATGAGCTCCCCGCCCAGCACGGCGTCGCAATCGCCCAGCTCGCCCTGGTAGCCGTGCTTCTCGCGGGCAAGGTGCGTGTAGAGGATGTCGTGGACCAGCGAGCTCTTGCCGCTGCCCGAGACCCCGGTGATGCAGGTGAGCAGTCCGAGGGGGATGCGCAGATCGATGTCCTGCAGGTTGTGCTGCCGCGCGCCTCGGATCTCGATGGCGGCCGCGTCCGACGGGCGGGGCCTTCGCCGCGAGCTCCGCGGCGCGGCGCGCAGGCAGCGCCCCGTCGGGCTGGCGGGATCGTCCCGGATCGCGGACGGGTCGCCCTCGGCGACCACGCGCCCGCCATGCTCGCCGGCGCCGGGTCCTAGGTCGATGATCCAGTCGGCCCGCTCGATCGTCTCGCGGTCGTGTTCCACGACGAGGACCGTATTCCCCCGGTCGCGCAGCTCCTCCAGCGTGGACAGCAGGGCGCCGTGGTCTCGGGCGTGCAGGCCGATCGACGGCTCGTCGAGGATGTAGAGCACGCCGGTCATCGCGGCCCCCACCTGCTCGGCGAGTGCCAGGCGCTGCCTTTCGCCGCCCGAGAGGCTGGTGGCCGGGCGATCCAGGCTCAGGTAGGCCAGCCCGACCCGCCGGAGGAAATCCAGCCGGCTGTGGATCTCCGGCAGGATCTCCCGCGCCACGCTCGCCCGCAACCCGGAGAAGCGCAGGCCCGCCAGGAATGAGTCCAGCTCGCCCAGGGGCAGGCCTGAAAGCGCGGCGAAGTTCTTGCCGCCGAGGGTGACACGCAGGGCCTCGCGGCTCAGGCGTCGGCCCTCGCAGTCGGGACAGAGATCGTCCCCCATGTAGCGTTCGATGTTCCGCCGCACCGCGGCGCTGGAGCTCTCGCGCGCCCGCCTTTCCAGGTAGGGAACGACCCCCTCGAAGAGCCGGCGGTAGCGGCCGCGCTGGGTGCGGAACTGGATGTCGAGCTCGCCCCTCCGGCTGCCATGAAGGAGCGTGTGCCGCGCGTCGGCGGGGATCTGCTCGTAAGGGGTCTCCAGGTTGAAGTCCAGCACCTCGCCCAGTGCCTCGATCTGCGCGAGGAGCCAGGCGCCGCGGGCGCCACGGAGGTAGTCGATCGCGCCGCCGCCCAGGCCGAGGGAGGGCTCGCTCACGAGCAGCGTCTCCCGGACGCGCCGGATCGTCCCCAGACCCTGGCAGCTGGGACAGGCGCCGCTGCGGCTGTTGAAGGAGAAGAGGCTCGGCGAGATCTCTGGAAGGAAGCCCTCCTCGCCGCCGGCCAGGGCGAAGGTCCACTCGTCGCTGCCTGCAAGAACCCTCACCCTGCCTCCCCCCAGCTCGAGGCTGCGCTGGAGACTGCCAGCCAGCCGGCGCGAGTGCTTGGGTGAGAGCACCAGGCGATCGACGACGGCCTCCATCGTGTTGCGCTGGCCGGCGCTCAGCTCGAGCTGCTCGTCCAGGTCGCGGATCTCGCCGTTGAGGCGGACCCGCACGAGACCCGAACGGCGCAGCCGGTCGAGCAGACGCCGCTGCGCGCCCTTGCGTTCCTCGAGGACGGGGGCGAGGAGTGTGACGCGCGTGCCCTCGGACAGGGAAGCGACGCGCTCGGTGATGGCCTCCGCGTCGAGGAGGAAGGCGCCGGCCCCCCCTCGCAGCTCCCCCACGCGCGCGTAGAGCAGGCGCAGGAAGTTGCCGATCTCGCTGAGTGTGCCCACCGTGGAGCGCGGCCCCGCCGCCGTGCTGTGCTGGTTCACCGCCACGGCGGGGCTGAGGCCCTCGATGAGGTCGACGTCCGGCTTGGCCAGCTCGCCGAGGAGCTGGCGGGCCTGCGTGGAGAGGCTCTCCACGTAGCGCCTCTGCCCCTCGGCGAAGAGCGTGTCGAAGGCCAGGCTGCTCTTGCCCGAGCCGCTGGGTCCCGTGAGCACGGTCAGGGAATAGCGGGGGATCTCCACGTCGATGTCGCGGAGGTTGTTTTCACGGGCACCGTGGATGCTGATGCTGCGCCGCAACGCTCAGCCCTGCCCGTCTCGCCCCTCGAGCCGGCGCAGACCCTCGCTCGCCGCCCGTCCGAAGTCGCTGCCGGGACCCTGCGAGGAGAGGACCTTCTCGTAGAGCTGCCTCGCCTGACGCAGTTCGCCCCCGTTCTCGTAGAGAGTGGCGGCACGCAAGGTCGCCGTCACGGACCAGAGCCCCTGGTCGCCGTAGAGGTAGCCGACCTTCAGGAAGGCGGCCAGGGCGCCTTCTCGGTCACCCTTGGCCTCCAGGCAGTCGGCCAGCCAGAAGTGGAGGCGGGCCTTGCCCTCGCGGTCCTGGAAAAGCTCCGCGTTGCGGTAGGCGAGGACCGCGCGGTCGTACTGGCCGAGGCTCTGCAGGAAGTAGCCCACCTTCATCATGGCCTCGGGCACGCGCTCGTCCTCGGGGTAGCGGGCGAGCAGGGCCTGCACGCGCTCGAGCGCGGTTTCCGGATGACCCGTCTTCTCCAGGGCCAGGGCAGAATAGTAGAGCAGGTCGGCCGACGGGCGGGGGCTCATGCCCATGGCAGCCTCGTAGCGCACGCTGGCCTCTTCGAACTGGCCCCGGCTGTAGAGGATGCCCGCCGCCTTGACCGCGCCGTCGAGGGCGGCGGGCCTGTCCGCGTAGTCCCGGAGCAGACGGTCGAAATCCGCCAGGGCTTCCTCGTAGGCGCCGGCCCGGCCCGCAAGGAGCGCCCTCTGGTGCAGCGCCCAAGCCGCCGCCTCGCTGCGGGAGTAGTCGCGCAGGCAGTCGTCCAGGAAACGGCGGGCGCTCGCCAGGTCGCCCACGGCGAGGCGCGCGCGCGCGAATGCCAGGAGGATCTGGCCCCGCTCCTCTGCCCCGAGCAGCGGGGTCTCGCGGAGAGTTTCCCAGGCCGTCCAGGCCTCGTCCGCCATGCCGGTCAGGAGGAGGGCGCGGATGCGGCCGGATTGGGCCAGGGGCTTCTCGTCCCCCAGGTCGACCCGAGCCAGCAGGGAGTCGTAGTGGGCCAGGGCGCGCTCACCGTCCTCCCCCTCCAGCAGCAGACGCCCCAGGAGGAGGCCGCCCTCGCTGACGTAGCGGCCCTCCCAGCCGAGGGCCATGAGCTGCTCGAGCGCACGGGCGGCCTCTGCTCCGTCTCCGGCCTCGGCCGACGCCTTACCCAGGCGCCACGCCGCCTCGCGGCGGAAGGGCTCGCTGCCCCGGCTCAGGAGCCACTCCAGCCTCTCGCGCCCCGCCGCGGCCTCGCCTCGCTGCTCCTCGCAGAGCGCCCAGCGGAAGATGGCGTCGTCGACCAGCAGGTTCTCGGGATGCTCGCCCGCCATGCGTGCGTAGGCCGCGCGCGCCGCGTCCCACTCCTGCAGGAAGTAATGACAGTCGCCGATGTGGATGAGGCAGCGCGGCCGTCGCGGGCTAGTGGGCGCGATCGCCAGGTAATCCTGGAAGTTCTCGAGGGCCTTGCGGAAGCGCTTGCGCTTCTCGTCCACCTCCCCGAGCCCGAAGCGCGCCTCCCCGCCCTCGAATCGCCGGGGTGCGCGCTTCACGAGCTCTGCGAAGAGCTCCTCGGCACGGTCGAGGTCCCCGCCGGCGAGGGCTGTCTGCCCCGCGGCGAGGCGGGCCTTGAGGCCCCAGGAGCTCTGCTCGCCATGCGAGAGGACCCGCTCGAAATCCGCCATGGCCCGCTTCCGCGCCGCGGCGGGATCGGACCAGCTGCCCCGGCGATAGATCTGTCCTCTCTCATAGTAGAGATGCGCCGAGCGCGGGGAGTCGGGATAGGCGCTCAGGTGGCGATCGAGCAGGGGGAGGCGCTCCAGATCCTCGCTCAGGGCGGACAGGCCGAGGAGGGTGAGCTCGAGCTCGGCTTCCTCGGCGGCCCTCCCCGCCGCGATCTGCCGACAGCTCGTCAGGCTCCCCTCGGCCTGCGTCACCCAGCGATCTGCCCTGGCCGTCTTGCCCGCGAGACGCAGGCGTTCGGCTTCCCGCAGGGCGGCACGGCCCGCCAGGAGCAGAGCCCAGGCCCGGCCCTCGCTGGCTTCCTGCTCGCCGGCCAGCTCCGTGAAATACTCGGCGGCGCGGGGAAAGTCCTTGAGCTCCTCCAGGATCACGTTTCCCACGCGGAACTCGCGCCCGCGCACGGCGCCCTGGCGCCTCTCCTCGTCGAGCAGGCCGAGCAGGGCCTCGACGGCCGCTGCCTCGTCCACGCGATAGTAACGCTCCACGGCGTCCAGGTTCTCGCGCGCCTGGATGCCCCGCGCGCTGGCGCCGTGCTCGCGCAGGAGACGGCGGTAGAGGGACTCCGACTCTTCCCAGTCGCCTCGCTCCTCGCTCAGGAGTGCCAGGCGGTAGAGAGCCTCGGGCAGCAGCGCGCTGCCGGGGCACTCGCTCTCCACGGATTCCCAGTCGCGCCGTGCGGCGCGCTGCTCGCCCTCACGGGCGTGGTGGTCGCCGAGGTCGATGAGGACCTGCGCCTTGGCGTCCATGTCTGCGAGACGCCCAAGGAGGAGGCGTCCCACCGTCGAGAGCCGGGGACCATCTTTCCGCTCGACCAACAGACCGAAGAGCTGTCGGAGAGCGTCCAGCCCCTCCTCGCCGGCGGGATCGAGCGCCGCCGCCCGCTCCCAGGCCTGCACGGCCTCCTCCCCCTTGCCGGCCGCCTCGAGCGCGCGGGCGGTCAATGCCCAGGCAGCGCTGCTCTCACTGGTACCCTCCTGCGCCCGGCGGGCGCGCTTCAGCGCTTCCCGCCCCTTGTCCGCCTTCACCAGGAGATCGACCTCCCGTGCGAGCAACGCCCCCTCCTCTACGCGTTCGGGGTAGCGCTCGCGCAGGCGCTTCAGATCCCGGGCCGCCTCCTCGAAACGTTCCTCCGTCTCGTGGATCCGCGCCCGCAGCACTAGGGCGTCCGTGGCGAGCTCCTCTTCCTCGAAGCGGCGCAGGAGCCAGTCCAGCTCCGAGAGCGCGGCGTCCAACCGGCCCTGCTGAGCCGCCTGACGGGCGAGCGCCAGGGCGGCGAAACCCGCGAGCGGGCTCGCGGGGAGCGAGGCCTTGAGGGCTTCGAGGTCACGCCGGCCCGAACCCGTCTCGCTGTCCTCCTTGAGGCCGGCCCGCTCGTAGAGGGCGCGGCCCACGAGCTCCTCGCTCCCAGAGCTGTCGATCAGGTAGCTGAGGAGCTGCAGCGCAGCGGCCCGTTCGTCCCGGGCCGCCTTCACGCGCGCCGCCAGGAGGATGCCCGGCTCCGCGTACTCGCAGGTCGAGTAGTCGCGCAGCAGCCAGTCGAGCAGGGGCTCGGCGCCTTCGAGACGTCCCGCCTTCACTCCCGCCTGAGCCGCGTCGAAGAGGGCCTGGCAGGCGCGGGGATCGTTGGGCTTCGCCATGACGAAGCGCTCGAGCCAGATCATGGCCGGCTCGGCGTCTTCCAAGGCGAGGTAGCTGCGGCCGAGCATGCGATAGACCTCCGCCCGCTCGCCGTGTTCAGGGTGGCGGGCGAGGAAGTCCTCCATCTGGCCTGCGGCCACCTCGTAGAGACCATCCGCGTAGAGCTTGCGGAAGAAGAGGAGCTCCTCTTCCGCGTCGAGCGCGGGGGCAAGTGCGGGCGCGAGGACGATGAGCAGCAGGGCCGCGGCAATTCGTGGACGGCGGCAGGCCATGTCGGCTCCTCGCTAGGGTGTGATACGCGTCATCATCCGCGGGAAGGGTATGCACTCGCGGATGTGCTGCCGGCCGGTGATCCAGGCGAGCGTGCGCTCGACGCCGAGCCCGTAGCCGGCGTGAGGGAAGGAGCCGTAGCGCCGCAGGTCCAGGTACCACTCGTAGGGGCCGCGTGGAAGTCCTTCCGCCTCGATCTGGCGCTCGAGGTATTCCAGGTCGTCGGCGCGCTGACCGCCGCCGACGATCTCCCCGTAGCCCTCGCTCGCGAGACAGTCGACCGAGAGGCAGTACTTGGGGTCGCCGGGGTCCGGTGCCATGTAGAAGGGCTTCGTGCTGCTGGGGAAGTGGTGCACGAAGAATGGGCGATCGTGGCGTCGGGAAAGCTCGGCCTCGTCCTCGGCGCCGAAGTCGCCGCCCCAGGCGAAGTCGCGGCCCATCTCTCCGAGCTGTGCAACGGCCTCGTCGTAGTGCACGCGCGGGAAGGGAGCCTTCACCCTCTCCAGCGGAGCCGTGTCGCGCTCCAGCTCCTTCTCGAGCAGGTCGCGGTGCTCGGCGAGGACGCGAGCGACGACGAACTCCAGCATCTGCTCGATGACCGCCATGACGTCGTCCAGGTCGGCGAAGGCCATCTCGGGCTCCATGTGCCAGAACTCCGTGAGATGGCGTCGCGTCTTGCTCTTCTCGGCCCTGAAGGTCGGCCCGAGACAGTAGACACGGCCGAAGGCCGCGGCGGCGGCCTCCATGTAGAGCTGTCCGCTCTGGCTGAGGTAGGCCTTGTCGCCGAAGTACTCGACCTCGAAGAGGGTGGTGGTCCCCTCCACAGCGCTGGGCGTGAAGACGGGCGCGTCCACGTGCAGGAAGCCCTCCCTGCGCATGAACTCGTGCAGCGCCGCGATGTAGGCGGCGCGGATCGTCAGCACCGCGTGCTGCTTGCGGCTGCGCAGCCAGAGGTGACGACGCTCCAGGAGGAAGTCGATGCCGTGCTCTTTCGGCGTGATGGGGTAGTCCACGCTGGGAGCCACCACTTCGTAGCCACTCAACAGCAGCTCGTAGCCGTCCGGCGCGCGCTCCTCCCGGCGCACGGTGCCCGTCACGCGAAGGGAGGTCTCCTGCGTCAGCTCCTGGACCCGGTCGAACTGGTCGTCCCCAAGGTCCTTGCGACTCCCGACGACCTGGATGATGCCAGAACCGTCCCGGACGAGGAGGAACTGCACGGATTTGCTCCCGCGCTTGTTGTAGAGCCAGCCCGCGAGCGTCACCTCCCGGCCCTCGTGATCCCCGATCTGCGCGATTCTCACCGTCTGCATGTTTTTCGACCTCTCAGGGGTGCTCGTCCTTCTGGGATAGTCCGGCAGTCTAGCACAGGCGGGCGGCTTTGCAACGACGAAGCTGTGCGCGCGTTCCCAGGGCCCCCTTCGCAGGAGGAGCAGGGGCTCAGCGGGCTAGCCGAGGGATCGATCGAGATCCGGGGAGAGCGCGGGAGTTCCGTAATATAAGGAGAGGGGGGAAGACCGAGCCTTCCCCCCAAATAGCAAGCTGGACTTGCAGTCGGCCGATCGCCGTCCGGCCTAGCGCTTGCGCGTGGCCTTCTTGCGGGTGGCCTTCTTGCGAGTAGCCTTCTTGCGAGTCGTCTTCTTCGCGGCCTTCTTGCGGGTGGCCTTCTTGCGAGTCGTCTTCTTCGCGGCCTTCTTGCGAGT
>CAZVHI010000017.1:0-62548 GCA_964627205.1 uncultured bacterium | reverse complement strand
CAGCATGGAGAGTGGCGAGGCCTGAGCGAATTTACAGAAAGGATGTTGCATGACCAAATTCGAGAACGTCAGCGTGTAGTTATCACCGGGGTAGATCGAATGCGTGAAGATGGCGTGTGTGCCGTCGGCGATCCCCGGACTGGCCGCATTGTCGAAGATCTCGAACAAGTTCAGGCCCGTGAAGGCGAGGTCGAAGTGGTTGTCCAGATCGCTCGCGAGAATCGGAGAGGATCCGGAGTAGTCCGTATCCTCGATGAGTCCATGCACCTCGAAACCGTAGGTCGTGGCTGATCCGGCGTCGGCACGGAACAGGACTTCATCATCGTAAACCACTGGAACGGACAGGGCCGCCGTGCCGAAACTGAGCACGGCTACGACCACAACAGCAGAGTAGAACCAACGTTTCATCGGAACGACCTCCTCATCGGTGAATTGCCACCGTTGTTGGATATCAAGAGATGTTGTCTCTGCGATGATTCCTGTCAGGGATGCTCACCGCTGACGTGGGGATCGAAACCCGCCTCCATTCGTTACAAAACAGACACCATTGTATCATAACCCGGCATTAGCGAATCAATCACAACCCGTTATTTCGAACCCGGTAATCCAGTTCGATTGGAAATGACTTCATCCGGTATTCGTTGCCAGGTAAAGAAAATACGAGCATCCTGGGCCGAATTCTGATATTATTAAGCCGCTCTGATACCGGATCCCTCAGAGGAAGGTGGGTGGACTGGGGCAGCGCCACCCGCCCCTGCAGCCGATCTCCATCTTCTCAACCCCGCTGATTCCAGCGCTACCGGATACATCCTGGAGGCACGATGAAGAGATTACTCTTGGCCATCACCGCCATCGCATGTGGCCTTGCGATCGCGATCCCCGTCCTGGCCGAAGAGGACGGGCCCATCACGGTCGACGGCATCACCTTCGACAGCGTGACCGAGTACTTCCTGTCCGACTACTTCAGGGAGAACGGCAAGCGCTGCGGCACCGTCATCCGAGAAGACCTGCAGGACCGGGATGATCCGTCCGACTGCGCGGTCATCACCCGTCCCCTCGAGATATACGAGCCCGGCGAGACGATCCAGATTCCCGTGGTCGTGCACATCCTCACGACGACCAGCGGCACCGGCGACCTCTCGGACGCCACGGTCCACTCGCAGATCAACGTGCTCAACGAGGACTTCCAGGCCCTGCCCGGCACGCCCGGCGCGCCCGGCTACGACATCAAGCTCGAGTTCGTGCTGGCCACCACCGATCCCGACGGCAATCCCACGACCGGCATCACCCGGGACGCCAACAACGACTGGTACAATGACAACGGCTCCTACTGGGCCTACCTGGCCTGGGACCCGCACCGCTACCTTAACATCTACACCAACAACCCCGGCGGCGGCATCCTGGGCTACGTCCCCTGGCTGCCCCACCAGGGCAACCCCGGCCATTCCTCCGACCGTGTGGTCATCTGGTACCGCGCCTTCGGCGATCCCGGCACCTACCCGCCCTACAACCTCGGCCGCACGTGCACGCACGAGGTCGGCCACTTCCTGGGCCTCTACCACACCTTCCAGGGCGGCTGCGGCACCTCCAACTGCAACTACACCGGCGACACGATCTGCGACACCGAACCCGAGGCCAACTACCGCTTCGGTTGCCCGGGCAGCGCGACCAGCTGCGGCACGCCGGATCCGATCCACAACTACATGGACTACACCGACGACGACTGCATGGACAACTTCACCAATGAGCAGGCGCGTCGCGTCCGCTGCACGCTGGAGCACTACCGCCCCGACCTGCGCGGCGGCGACCTCACCAGCGTGCCCGAGCAGCCGGCGAACGCCAAGTTCGCGGAGCTCCATCAGAACGTCCCCAACCCTTTCAACCCGAAGACCCGGATCAGCTTCGAGCTGGCCGCGAGTGGCAAGGCGGGTCTACAGGTCATCGACGTGGCCGGCCGCGTGATCCGCAGCTACTCGCTCGGCACGCTCGCCGAAGGCGCCCACGAGATCACCTGGGACGGACAGGACGACCTGGGTCAGCCCCTGTCCTCGGGAGTCTACTTCTACCGCCTCAGCGTAGAGGGACAGGAGTCTGTCACGAAGCGCATGGTGATGTTGAAGTAGGCGGTTACACAGAAAAGCCCTGCATCATCTCGTCCTTGGCTCCGGTTTCACAGTCGCTAAGGACGAGATGATGCAGGGCTTTTCTGTGCACTGCCGTACCGGTTTTCTTGGCTCCGGCTTCGCAGTCGCAACGGAGGATCGATAGGGGCCTTTTCCATGCACCGACGTACTGGGTCGCGTGCAGGTGCTGGGGGGCTTTGGTCAGAGTGTCTCGGCGGCCACGGCCGGGATCCAGCCTTCGAGCTGTTCGCCGAGGTCGACACGCAGCCAGCCGCCGCGTCGCTCGCGCACGCGCAGCTCGGCGCCCTCGTGGATCTCGAAGAGCGTGATGTAGTCCGCGCCCGGCCCCGACTGCACCGCCACGCTGGGCGCGAGCAGCACGGCCTCGCTACCGCTCCAGTCCTGCCACTCGGCCACCCAGGCCGCGGCCGAGATCAGGGGCAAGAAGACCAGCACGGGCACGAGCATCCAGCGCAGACGTCGCCAGCCCGCCCGCTTCAGGATTAGCAGCAAGGTCAGCAAGGTGGCGAGCCAGAGCAGCGCGAGCCCGAAGACGGCCAGCTCGCCAGGTGAAAACGTGGCGCGCAGCCAGCCCCAGGCGCGTCCCCAGAAGCTGGGCTCCGGGCTCAGCGTGCCGTCGCCGCGCCGCGATCGCGCGAGCGCGAGGTTGTCGCGGATCTCGCGATCGCGCGGCGCCAGTCGCTGGGCGCGCCGGTAGGCGAGGATGGCGCGGCCCATCTCGCCCCCCTGGAAGTGGGCGTTGCCGAGGTTGTACCAGAGGCGGCTGTCCTCGACGCCGGCCCCGGCCAGCTCCCGCCAGACGGCGGCGGCGCCGGCGAAGTCCCCGTTCTCGTAACGAGTGGCGGCCTCCTCCATGCCGGCCGCCGGATCGATCGTGGCCCGGACCCGCTGCGACGCCTCGCCACCCGCGGCCGCCTCGGCCGTGGCGACGGCGTTCTCTCCCCCGAGATCCTGGGCGGACACGCCGCGGGTCGCGAGAAGCGTCCCCGCGCCGATCGTGAGCGCGAGAAGCAGGGGCAGGATCGTCTGGGCGAGCCGCGGCCTGCGGCCGCCCTTGCCGATCGCGGACTCCAGCTCGCCGATCAGGTCCGTCGCCCGCGTGTAGAGCTCCGCCATTCGCGTGGAATGCTCCGAGCCTGGCGCGTAGCGAGCGAAGTCGCAGTCGGAAAGCAAAGCGCGCGTCCGCTCGCGCAGGGCGGAGGACACGGCGACCTCGCTCAGCCCCGTCTCCACCTGATCGCTGGTGAGACCCGCGGCCGAGACGTCCAGACGATCGGCCAGGTAGCCCCTGAGGCCGCCGGCCAGCTCCGCGCAGAATCTGTCGAAGTCGCCGTCGTCCCGCGCGCGCTCTGCCCTGCGGAGGCGGCGGCTGGCCAGGCGGCGGGCGCCGCGGGCGCGGAAGCCTGCCTCGTCGGCCAGGAGCCGCTCGCGGCGCGCGCGCCAGAACCATGCGCCGAGAAGGAGCGGCCAGGGGAGGAGGAGGAAGGTCCAGAACGAGCCCGAGCGCGGGAAGCGCCGCCCGTCCCCGGCCAGCAGAGGTCCCGTCTTGATGTGGTGAATCGCCTGCCCGAGTAGCGCCACGCGCTCCGGATTGAGGTCCGTGAAGACCACGGGCTCGGTCTCCTCGCTGCTCGAGGGCGCGACCGTCAGCGAGATGTCGCGCGTGCGCGCCGTGCGGTAGCGGCCGCTGGCGGGATCGAACCAGGCGTAGCTCACGCCCGGCAGCGTTAGCGAACCCTCGCGGCGCGGCACGACGACGCGGCTGAAGCGCTTGCGCACGCGGATCTGCTCCTCGTCGACCTCGGTCTCGCTCTTCAGGTCGGACTCGTAGAGCTTGAAGTCCTCGCCGGGATCGAGGCGGGGCTCCGCGAAGGCGCGCGGATTGCCGACTCCGCTCAGCTCGATGAGCAGTGTGACGGGCTGGCCCGCCTCGTAGGGGCCGGGATCGATCCTCGTCGCAAGGCGAAGGTCGCGGGCCACCGTGCCCTGGAAGCCTGCGGGTTTGCCCGCCTCCGGCAGCGGCAGCACCTCCACGGCCACCGGCGGGGAGCGGAGTACCTTGTCAGGACCCGAGTCGAAGCTGAACAGGTCCCAAGAGCTCGAGCTGCGCAGGCGCACGCGCACGCTGGCCGGCCCGATGCTCAGGCTGCCGGGTTCGCTGGGATAGAGGGCCGTGCGCAGCTCCGTGGTCGCGTAGTCGCGGCCCTCTATCTTGCGGTAGCCGCTGATCTCATCGCCGAGGGGTTCGGCCCAGAAGCCGGTCAGCTCGGGGGGCGTGTACTGTGGCGTGCCGAGGAAGCGCGCGCGCGGGTTGCGGTAGAGCGCGAAGTGGTGGGTGATCTGCTCGCCGACGTAAGATCGCTGCTTGTCCGTCCAGGACCGAATGAAGACCTGACGGTTCCCCTCGCCGTCGTCCCGCGCCGCGGTCGGCTGGCCCGGCCGGTCGGCTTGCCGGCCGCGGGCCTGCGTCCGCCCGCCGCCGCTGGCGGGCTGCGCTCGCACTGCGATAGGTTTTGTAAAGTACTTTCTACCCTTCACGATCACGGGGATGGCGGGGATCTCGAGCGAACCCGAGACCTGTGGGATCAGCGTGTACTTGAAGGTCTTCGAGCCGCTGGCCTTGCCGTTGACGAAGGAGAAGCTGCTGGAGCTGCTCGTGCCGAGCAGGGCGAAATCCTCGAGCGCGGAGACGTCGGGGCTCTCGATGCCGCGCATGGGGCCGTCGACGGTGACGATCAGCGTGAAAGACTCGCCCTCGTAGACCGTGTGCGTGTCCAGGCGCGCGCTCAGCTCGACCTCGGCAGCCGTCGCCGAGATCGGTGCCACGATCGCCGCGGCGAACAGGATGAAAGCCGCGATGCCGGGAAAGCCGCGCATGATCACCAGTCCTTCTCCACGCTCTTGTAACGCAGCTGCTGCTTTCTGTTTCGCTCGGCCTGCAGCTCCTTCTCCTCCTCGAGTAGGGCGTCCAGCAGGCGCTGCGCGTCCTCCGGATCCATGCTCTCGGTCTCCTCGGATGGCTGGGGCTGCTGATCCGGCTGCGGGCTGGCCTCCTGCTGCTGATCCTGGGGCTGCTGCTCTTCCTGCTGGTCTTCCGGCTGGCTCCGGTCTTCCTGCTCGCCTTGCTCGCCCTCCTCGTCCTTCTCCTGCGGGTCATCCTCCGGGCCGGGGTCCTGCTGCTGTTGCTCTTGCTGCTCCTGCGCCTGCTTCTGAAGAAACTCGAAGTTGTGCTTGATGTCCATGTCGTCCGGGGCGAGGAACATCGCCTGGGCGTAGGTTTCCAGCGCGGGCTGGACCTGGCCGGAGAGGGCCAGGGCGTTGCCGAGGTCGTAGAGGACGTCGGCCTTGGCGCGGGGAGTGTCGGCGAAGCGCAGGGCCTGCCCGTAAGCGGCCAGGCCCTCCTCCATCTGCCCGGAGCGGGAGAGCGCCCCGGCGAGGTTGCGCTGGAGGACGCCGTTCTCCGGCCGGCGCAGGGCCTCCTCCTGGTAGACGTTCGCGGCCTCGTCGAACTTGCCCTCGCGGAGCAGCTCGTTGCCCCGGGCGTTCGCGCGGGCCGTGCTCAGGGGGACGCGCGGCGGCTTCCCCTCGTCCCGCGCGTCGGCGGGCGCCGGCCGCGGTTCGGGACCCGCGGGATCCTCTGCGCGCGCCGATCCGACCGGGAAGGGGATCAGCAGCTGCGCCGCGCAGATCAGGGCTAGAAGCGTCCGGCCCATGCCTTCTCCTCCCTTCTCCGCTCCGCGAGGAGCAGCTCCAGGACCAGGGCCGCCAATGCGATGGCCGCGAAGATCTGGTAGCGCTCGATGGGCTTGCGGGCCTGCCGGCCCGACAGCTCGCGGGTCTCCATGCCGGCGATGGTCTGACGCAGGTGTTCCAGGTCCAGGCTGGCGCCGCTGGCCTCGTAGTAGGCGCCGCCGGTGCTGGCCGCCACCTTCTGCAGCGTCGTGCGGCCCAGGCGGCTGAAGACGGGGCGCCCCTCCCGGTCGCGCAGGTTCTCCTTCAGGGCGCCGCTCTTCTCGTCCCGCAGGGGAACCGTGTGGCCGTCGGGTGTGCCGACGCCGATCGTGAAGATCACCACGCCGTCCTCGGCCGCGTCACGGGCGGCCGCGAGGGCGTCTCCTTCGTGGGCTTCGCCGTCGGTGACCAGCACCAGCACCTTGAAGCGCTTCTCCTGGCTGCCGAAGACGGACACCGCGCGGCGGATGGCCTTTTCCAGATTCGTGCCCGGCACGGGGATGCTCGTCGTGTTCACGCCGTCCAGGAAGAGGCTCGCGGCCGAGGCGTCCAGGGTCAGCGGGCAGCTCGTGAAGCTCTCCCCGGCGAAGGTGACCAGACCGAGCCGGTTGCCGCGCAGCAGGCGGTAGAGGTCTTCGACCTCGCGCTTCGCCGCCGCGAGGCGGTTGGGCCTCAGATCCTCGGCCAGCATGCTGCGACTCGTGTCCAAGGCGACGACCACGTCCAGGCCGCGGCGCTTGACCTCCGCCAGCTCGGAGCCGATCTGGGGACGCGCGAGGGCGAAGAGCGCCGCCGCCAGTCCGAACACGAAGAGGAAGTTCTTCAGCCGCAACCGCGCGGGGTCGAAGCCGGCGGCCAGGCGGGTGAACAGCGCCTCGCTGAGCAGGCGCTCGCGGGATCGGCGCCGCGAGCGCGAGGCCACGATCAGCAGCGCGAGGACCGCTGGCAGGGCCCAGAGCAGGAGGAGGAAGCGTTCCTCGCCGAAGCTCACGGCAGCCTCCTCAGGAGGAAGTGGCTCAGCAAGAACTCGCCCAGCAGCAGGAGGGCCACGGGCAGCAGGAAGACCGCGCTGGCCTCCCGGTAGTCGATGCGCTCCACGCTGCTGATCTCGGTGCGCTCCAGCTTGTCGATCTCCCTGTAGATGTTCGCCAGCGCCTGCGTGTTCTCGGCCCGGTAGTAGCGGCCGCCCGACGCCTTCGCCACCTCCCGCAGCGCCTCTTCGTCCAGGTTCGTCTCCACGTACTGGTAGCGTTTGCCGAAGAGCACGTCGTCCACCGGGTAGGGCACGCGCCCTTTCTTGCCGACGCCGATGGTGTAGATCTTCACGCCCACGGACGCCGCGGCGCGCGCCGCGGTCAGGGGATCCACGCTGCCGGCGTTGTTGTCGCCGTCGGTGAGCAGGACCATGAGCTTGCTCTCGGCCTTGCTCTCCCGCAGGCGGTTGGCCCCGGTTGCCAGGGCGCTGCCGATGGCCGTGCCATCTTCGACCATACCCATCTTCACCTGGCTGAGGAACTCCTGCAGCAGGGTGTGATCGAGCGTCAGCGGACACTGTGTGAAGGCCTGGCCCGCGAAGACCACCAGGCCGAGGCGGTCGTTCTCGCGCCGCGTGATGAACTCGGCGGCCTGGACCTTGGCCTCCTCGAGGCGGTTGCGCGGCCGGAAGTCCTCGCCCTTCATGGACGTGGAGATGTCCAGCAATAGCACGATGTCCACGCCCTCGCTCGTGACCTCTCGCGTGTGCGTGCCCCACTGGGGTCGCGCCAGCACGAGGCCCAGGAGCGCGATGACTAGGAGGCGGAAGATCAGGGGCAGGAGACGCAGGCGCACGCGGCCCAGGCCCGAGAGCGAGCGGTGAAGCCGCGTGTCGGAGATCGTGAGCGCCAGCTCGCGCCTGCCGCGACGCAGCCAGAGCCAGGCGATCAGTAGGGGAACGAGCGCGAGGATCCCCAGGACCAGCGGATGGGCGAAGCGCTCGATCATGACGCCTCCTTCCGCTCGGGTTCCTCGAGCTCGGGGGCGTCGACCTCGAGGCTGTCCTCAGGGCGCTCCTCCGTGAGCAGTCGCGTGGCCTTTACCAGGCGCCGGCTGTACTGCATGGAGTCCAGGCACTCGGCGCGGCTGGGTTTGCGCTGGGCGAACTTGACCAGGTCGCCCCGATCGAGGTCGGAGAGCAGGGGCTCGCGCAGGTCCTGCGCCAGGACGAGCCGCGGCGAGGGCGGCTCCAGGGCCAGTCGGATCTCCTCGCTGGTCCAGTCGGGAAAGGGCAGCACGAAGCGCCGGCCGAGGTAGCGGCGCGTGATCTGCGAGAGGCGGAAGTAGTACTCGGCGAAGGCGCCGCGGGCGGGGAGGTCCTCCAGGGCCAGCTCCTCCAGCGCTGTCAAGGCTTCGACGTCGGGCGCGATGAAGGGCTCGGACGAATCCGCGACGCGCCGCCGCCACCACCACCAGGCGAGTCCGGCCAGGAGCCCGAGGACCAGGATGAGGGGAAGGCCCCAGCGGGCGAGCACGGGCCACCACTCGGCGCGCAGCTCGCCGGGCGCCTTCCAGTCCCGGAGCGCGCTGCTGTCCGGGCCGAGGGCCAAGGTGGCGATGCAAGCGAGCTCGAGGGGTTCGGTCTCGACCAGCCGCGGTTCCTGGTCGCCGGGCAGCCGGTAGGCGATGTGCTGGGCGGGGATCCGGAAGGTGTCGGGCAGGAAGGTGGTGAAGGCGAGTCGGTAGCGCAGCGTGTCGGCTCCGCTTCCGCGCAGCGTGTCCGCCAGGAAGAAGTCGGCGATGCCGAGGAGCTGGCCGCCGCCGATCTTCGCAGCCAGGAGGGGATCGGGCTCGCCGTCCTCTCCCAGCTCGGGCCAGGGCTGGATGCGGCCCGCCTCGCCCAGGTCCCAGTCGACGGGCAGCAGCTCGGCCCCGCCCTCCAGGACGAAGGTCCAGCTCAGTTCGTTGCGCTCGCCGATGGCCTGGAGGTCGCGGTCGAGGCGGCTCCGCACGCGGAAGCCCTCGTCGCTCTGCTCGCTCAGGCGCGGGCGGGCGTCCGCAGTGATCTCCGCGAGCGTGGGCAGGGGCAGCTTCTCGAGCTGCTCGCGGGGGATGACCGGCATCCCCTGCGGCTGCGCCTGCATGGGGCCGGTGCCCTGGGCTGGGCCTGGGGGCCCGCCCGGGATGGCGCCCGGGGGCCCGGGTGGCGCCGAGCGTGGGGGCGGCCCGCCGGATCCGCGTGGAGGCTGCGCCTGGGCGGGCGCCTCGGCCTTTGCCGTGGCCAGGAGCAGGCCCGCGAGCAGCACGATCTTCGTCCCGCGGCCAATGCCCTTGCTGATGCGTTTCAGGCGCTGCCGGAAGAAGCGAACCAGGGGACGCACGTAGTCGCCGCTGACGTCCAGCGGGATCTCGTCCACGCCGTGCCGGCCGCAGAGCTGGCTGAAGTGCTGGCGGCGCTCGGACGCCGTCGCGGCGAAGTGCTTGCGCACCCAGCGGCTGCTCGTGTCGAGCCAGACGTCCTTTCCCGTCTCGGCGTCGCGCAGGTGCAGGAGTCCCACGTCGGGCAGCTCGCGCTCGAGGGGATCGTGGATGCTCAGCGCGATCAGGTCGTGGCGCCGGGCGGCCAGCCGCAGGGGCGTCTCGTAGCCCTCCGCGAAGAAGTCGCTGAGCAGGAAGACCACGGCCTTGCGCTTGAGCAGGCGGCTGATCGTTTCGAGGGCGCCGCCCAGATCCGTGCCGCTGCCCTCCGGCTTGAAGTAGAGCAGCTCGCGGATGATGCGCAGGACGTGGCGGTGCCCCTTCTCCGGGGGGATGTACTTCTCGACGCGGTCGGTGAAGATGAGGCAGCCCACCTTGTCCTGGTTGCGGATGGCGCTGAAGGCAAGGACGCTGGCCACCTCGGCGATCACCTCGCTCTTGAAGCGGTCTACGCTGCCGAAGAGCCCGCTGGCCGACGCATCCACAACGAGCAGCACGGTGAGCTCACGCTCCTCGCGATAGCGCTTCACGAAGGGGCGGCCCATGCGCGCGGTGACGTTCCAGTCGATCGATCGCACCTCGTCGCCGGGCGTGTACTCCCGCACCTCGTCGAACTCCATGCCCATGCCCTTGAAGACGGAGTGGTACTCGCCTCCGAAGAGGTCGTCCACCAGGTTGCGGGTGGAGAGCTCGATCCGGCGGACCTTCCGGAGTATCTCGGCGGGGATGCGTTCGTTCTCTGCCATGGCGCTGCGCTAGGGGACCTCCACCGCATCGAAGATGCGGCGGATGACGGCGTCGCTGTCCATTTCCTCCGCCTCCGCCTCATAGCTCACGATGATGCGGTGGCGGAGAACGTCGAGGCCGATCTTCTTCACGTCCTCGGGGGTGACGTATCCGCGCCCGCGCAGGAAGGCGTGGGCCTTCGCCGCCTGGGCGAGGTAAAGGGTGGCGCGCGGGCTGGCGCCGTAGGTGATGAGGTCGGCCACGTCCAGGCCGCGCTGCTCGGGCTCGCGCGTGGCGAAGACGAGCGCGATGATGTAGTCCTTGATCTTCTCGTCCATGAAGATCTCGGATACGAGCCTGCGGGCCTCCGCGATCCGGTCCAGCTCGGCGACGGGCGAGACCTGTGGGATCTCCGTGCCGCCCATGCGCGCCAGGATCTCCTTCTCCTCCGCCGGCGACGGATAGTCGACCTTGACCTTGAGCATGAAGCGGTCGACCTGGGCCTCGGGCAGGGGGTAGGTGCCCTCCTGCTCGATGGGGTTCTGCGTGGCCAGGACGAGGAAGGGCTCGGGCAGCGGATGGGATTCCTTGCCCAGGGTCACTTGGTGCTCCTGCATGGCCTCCAGCAGCGCGCTCTGAACCTTGGCGGGAGCGCGGTTGATCTCGTCGGCGAGGATGAGATGGGCGAAGATGGGCCCCAGACGGGTGCTGAACTCCCCGGTGCGGGGGTCGTAGATCTGGGTGCCGATGAGGTCGGCGGGGAGCAGGTCCGGCGTGAACTGGATGCGGCGGAACTCGGCCCGGATGGCGCCGGCCAGGCTGCGGACGGCCAGGGTCTTGGCCAGGCCCGGCAGGCCCTCCAGCAGCACGTGACCCCCGCAGAGCAGGCCGATGAGCAAGCGGTCGACGAGGTAGCGTTGACCCACGATGACCTTGCCCAGCTCCTCGGTGATCTCCCTCACGAAGCGGCTCTCCCGCTCCACTCGCTCGTTGAGAACCTCGATATCGTAGTTCGTCTCCATGGAGGCGCACATCCTCTTGATAGCCAATGTACTGTGGGGAAGCGGGTCGAATCTCGACCCGAAGCAGCAGCTACGCTCGCCGGTAGCTGAAGTTCCGTGATGATATATCACAGGCTCGCACAGCAGACAAGTCTTTGACCATAAAGGGATTGCTGTATCGTGAAAAAAAAGACAGAGTGGTCATAATAGTATTAATACAGGTAGAAAAATACAGATCCAGAAGGATAGCGAGAACCCGTCGCTAACGGGGGATGGTTCGGAGACTTGACGATGGCTTTACATTATGAAAGCAAGACGGATTTTTCTCCGATTTTCCCCTTGTGATGACCCCGGATACTGAGGCTACTATGCGCATGCACAGGGATTCACTGGAGGGGCGCATCCATGGCAGTGATCCAGGATCTAGACGTTCAAAGCTTCGATACGGTCATCAGAGAGTCACAAGTACCTGTCCTGGTTGACTTTTGGGCAGACTGGTGCGCACCCTGCAAGACCATGGAGCCGATCCTCGAGGAGATCAGCGGACTCCTGGGGGGTAAGGTGCATTTCGTGAAGGTAAACGTGGACGAGGCGCGCCAGATCGCAATCCGTTATCGTATCCAGAGCGTGCCCACCTTGCTGGTCTTCCAAAAAGGTCGTCCGGTTGACACGATCACCGGGGTTCCCCCGCGTTTCAGCCTGGTCAGTCGCCTTGAAAAACATTTGTGATAACCTGACTCGTCTTCGCACCGACAGGTAGACAAAGAAAGCGAATAGAGGGGGCGGCTCCCGCAGGGGCCGCCTCCTTGCTTGTCCGCCAGCAAGAGCATACCATCGCGGGCAGACGAGGAAGCGAGAGCCGAGGCGGAATCATGCCCAAGACCTACCTGAGACTGCTGCGATATCTCCTGCCCTACTGGCGAAGGGTCGTGCTGGCCCTGCTCTCGATCGTGCTCTTCGCTGCGCTCAGCGGGCTTTCGGTGACGCTGGTCGTGCCCTTCCTGGACAACCTCTTCCAGGAGGCGCCAGCGGAGCCATCCGGCGCGGGATCGACCGGAGTGGGTGCCGCGGGCCGAGAGCTGGAGGCGAGCCTGGCGGAGGAGTCCGGTATCCTGCGGGACCTGCAGGAGCGCAAGGACGCCTGGCTCGGCAAGGCCCGGGCCTGGCTGGACCAGGGCGATCCGCCGGAACGACTGCGCCGCATCCTGCTGGTCATCTTCCTGGCCTTCTTCCTCAAGAACCTCTTCGGCTACCTCGAGGCCTACCTGGTCAACTTCCTGGAGCAGCGCACCCTCTTCGACGTGCGCCTGGACCTCTACCGCCAGCTTCAGGGCATGCCGCTCAGCTGGCTGGGCCGGCAGAAGACCGGCGTACTCATCAGCCGCGTGGTCAACGACGTTAACGTGCTCCGCGGGGCCATCATCGGCGCCACCGCCACGCTTCTGCGCAACGGCCTCATGATCCTGGTCTTCCTGGCCATCATCTTCCTGACCAACTGGCGCCTGGCCCTGGCGACCCTGGTCGTCGTGCCGCCCAATGCGTGGCTCATGCGCAGGCTGGGCCAGCTGCTGCAGCGCGACAGCACGCGCATCCAGGAGCGCATGGGGGAGATGGCGGGTCTCATCCAGGAGACGATCACCGGCGCCCGCGTGGTCAAGGCCTTCGGACGCGAGGGCGACGAGGTGGAGCGCTTCCGCGTCTTCAACTGGTCCTATTTCAAGCGCGCCGTGCGCCTGCGCGCCCTGGGCGCGCTCAACGCCCCGCTTAGCGAGATGCTGGGCACCCTGTCCGTGGTGGTCATCGTGGGCTACGGCGGCCACCAGGTCCTCGGCGGCCAGATGCCCGCCAGCCACCTGGTCCTCTTCGTCACGGCCGTGCTCTCGATCGCCGGCCCGCTCAAGAAGATCGCCGAACTGAACCAGGTGCTACAGGAGGGGGCGGCCGCGGGGCGCCGTGTCTTCGAGGTGCTGGACCGCGAGGGCGAGCACGCGCGGCTGGACGGCGGCGCGACACCGGGGCCATTGCGCGAGGCGATCCGCTACGAGGGCGTGTCCTTCGCCTACGGCGAGGCCCGGGCTGTGCTGCATGGCGTGGACCTGGAGATCCCGCGGGGGAAGGTCGTGGCGCTGGTGGGGCCCAGCGGCGGCGGCAAGAGCACGCTGGCCGACCTCCTGCCCCGCTTCCACGAGCCGGATGGCGGAAGGATCACGATGGACGGCCGCGACGTCCAGGACTTCGGCCTCACGGCCTGGCGCGCCAAGATGGGCATCGTCACGCAGGACGTGATCCTCTTCAACGACACGATCCGCGGCAACATCGCCTACGGCCGGCCGGGCGCGAGCCAGGAGGAGATCGAGCAGGCCGCGCGCGCCGCGCGCGCCCACGACTTCATCCTCCGCGCGCCGGAGGGCTACGACACGGTGATCGGCGAGCGGGGGCTGCAGATCTCCGGCGGGGAGCGGCAGCGCCTCGCCATCGCGCGCGCGATCCTGCGCGACCCGGAGATCCTGATCTTCGACGAGGCCACCAGCGCGCTGGACACCGAGAGCGAGCGCCTGGTGCAGGAGGCCATCGAAAGGCTCATGGCCGGGCGGACCACGCTGGTGATCGCCCATCGCCTGTCCACGATCCAGGGCGCGGATCGCATCGTGGTGGTCCAGGACGGGCGCGTGGTCGAGCAGGGTCGCCACGCGGACCTGCTCGAGCGCGGCGGCCTCTACCGTCAGCTCCACGAGATGCAGTTCAGCCCGGAAGGGGCTTGATCCACTCAGGCGAGTGATTCGGGCAGATCGTAGCTGATGAAGACGGTGGACGGCGTCACCGGATAGGCGATGCGTACCTGGTAGACGTCGAAGGCGCTGGCATCCCATTCCATCTGTTCGAATACGTAGCGGGCCATCTCGGCCATGCGCGGCACATCGGGCGTGTGCAACACGGCCGGTCCCCTCCCGAGATGCTGCACCTGTTCTCCGGCCGTGAGTAGGAAGTCGAGTCGCTGATCCTCCTGGCGCTTGGGCGGTTCGGACAGGGTGTCCTTGAAGACGCTCAGCTCGGGGCGGATGAGGCCGTAGGTTTCGTTGTGCAGGAGGAGGGTGAGGTAGAAGGCCTCGCAAGGAACCTTCGCCTCCGAACGGATGATGCCATGCAGGTTGTTCTCGGCCCGCCAGCGGGGGGCCGCTTCGCGCAGGACCATCCCCGTGAACCAGTCCACTGCGCCCTGCATTCCGATGTCCGGCGTGACGAGCTGGCCGTAGACGCGGCCGTTGACGCTGCGCGTGGCGCTGAACTCCGGCAGGGGCTGGCTGCAGAAATCCCGCAGGAGGGACAGGCCGGCCTCTGACGCGCTCTCGGCACTGACCGATTCCGCTTCACCGCTATCCGTCGCGTGGAATTCGTCGTCTAGGACGCCGGCGAAGCTCGTGGGAAGCGGCGCATCCTCGCGCAATCGCTGGATGCCGCGGTGTCCCAACGCGAGGACGAGGTCCAGGTGCTGAGAACTGCTGGCGGAAGGCTGGATGAAGACCAGTGTGGATTGCGCCTTGGCCAGGCTCCCGTGGATGTGCCGATTGGCCCGGTAGGCGGCCTTGCGCTGATTCAGGGCGAACTGTTCCGCGTCCTGGTTGCGCACTAGGGAGTAGATCATCGAGTCGAAGGTGGGGCGGTCGCCGGCGGTGTCCGCCACCAGACGCTCGAACTCGGCCAGAGCTACCGCCAGTTCGTCGGTGATCTCAGCGGGCAGGCTCTGTCGCATCGCGGCCTTCAGGAGGGCCTTGCTGTTGGCGGGTCCAGGCACGTAGGGGCCGGCGGCCAGGGGACTCGGGGCCGTTGCCACCCGAAAGACCTTCCAGCTCAGCTTCATGTCCAGGCGCAGGACCCGCTGCAGGTCGACTGCCTTGCTCAGCTCTCCCGGCAGGGCCGCGATCAATTCGGCGCAGGCGATGCGGAGCCGGTTCAGGGTCTCCGTGGCCTGCTGAACGAAGGGTGTCTGCTGTCTAGCCGAGGCGTTCTTCATTCTTTCCCCTCCGGCCTCCACTATATGGAAAAGGAAGCACTTAGGCAAACGGGATCGGCGATCAAGTCATTGTATGAAAGGTTCATGGATACTTTCAAGAGAATTTTCATGAAATACTTGCATCCCCCAGACAAAGGGCCTATACTCAAGTCCATCGAGAACCCGGCCCAGCGGCCAAGACCTTTTGGAGGGGAACATGACACGGAATCTAACAGGCCTCATCCTAGCCGTTCTGCTCTGCCTGCCGGTGTCGGCGCTCGGGGTGACCTTCGTCGAGGACTTCGAGGGAGGGAGCAACGGCGCGGGCTGGACCTTCGGCAATCCCTCAGACACCATCGAATCCGAGGGCGGCAATCCCGGCTGGTGGTTTCACAACGACAACCTGAATACCTTCGCGCCCATCTTCCGTTGCGACTACTACGCCGAGCCCTTTTGCGGCAACTACGTGGACATGGGCGTCAGCATGATCAGCGGTGACTTCCAGACACTCTACGCCATGAACGGCACGGCGTACTATCCCTTCGCCCTGCTGCTGCTCAATACCTATGGCACGCCCGACGACATCGAGGACGACATCTACGTCTACTGGGTGGACGAGGTGAATGTCTGGTGCCCCCAGGAGGGCGAGGGCTGGACCCACTACGACTTCCCGATTCCCAGCGACTTCGTGGGCGCGCCCGGCGAACTGCCCGAAGGTTGGTGGGGCGGCTCCTACTGGACCGGTGGGGACGTCTTCCCGGCGGACGCCCTCTGGCAGGACGTGATCAGCAGCGTCGACCGCATCGAGTTCTGGTGGTTCCACCCGGCCTGGTTCGGCATCCTGACCTGGTGGGACGTGGGCGCGGACAACGTGAGCATCGAGTTCGACGCCATCACGGCCACCGCGGAGACCAGCTTCAGCAGCATCAAGGCGCTCTACTAGAATTCCTCTGCTACTCCTCGGGGAAGTATGCTGCCACGATAAGGCGAGCCGTCGAGGGACGGCTCGCCTTAATTCTTACGCGGTATCCTTGCCCAGGTAACTACTTCAATAGAATCATCTTGCGGGTCTCACTCCGGCTCGCGGCCTCCAGCCGGTAGAAGTAGATCCCGCTGCCCACGGGCCGTCCCTCGTCGTCCCGGCCCTGCCAGATCAGTTCGTGCTCGCCGACGGGATATTCCCCGTTCAAAAGAGTCGCCACGTGGCGACCCGCGGCGTCGAAGATCGCCAGCTCGGCGTGGCCCGCTGTTGCCAGCTCGAAGCGGATCGTCGTGCGGGGGTTGAAGGGATTGGGCAGGTTCTGGTGCAGCAGAGCGGCTGTCGCCAGCGGCGTTTCCGGCGCGGCGGTGAGGTCGACGATCTGCTCCGCGGCCGCGGCGAGGTCGGGCCGCGGGCCGATCTCCTTCGTGGGATCGAGGTGGGGGACGCCCGTGTCGTGCAGCAGCGCGCGCAGGTCGACGGGCGCCAGCGGCTCGCCCCGCTGCGCCTTGGCAATACCCTGGAGGCAGAGCGCCGATCCGGTCACCATGGGCGAGGCGCCCGAGGTGCCGCCGAACTCGTCGGTGTACCTGGTCTGCAGCGAACCCCCGTTGTAGAGGTCGCCGTAGCCGGTCGTGACGATGGCAGACCCCCAGGCATGCACGTCCATGCGGCTGCCCCAGTTGGTGAACCACTCCGCGACGCGGCCGTAGGGGGTGCCGGCGCCGACCATGATCGCGCCGGAGTCCCGTATGCTGCGGTCGAACACGCCGCCCCAGGAGGGGTCGTCCAGGTCCTGGCTGCCGTTGGCGCCCGCCTCCACGCAGACGATCTCCAGCGCCCAGCAGCTCGTCCAGATGACGTCGTAGTTGACCTGGAGCCATTCCATAGGGGTCGCGGTATGGTTCGGCGGGTACATCTGCAGCTCGATGAGCCAGACGTCGCCCGGGTCCAGGTTGTCCACGGCCTCCTGGAAGTAGTGGGGCACGTTCGGCCACTCGGCCACCGTGACCGCGACGACGCCGTACTGCGTGTCGCCCGCAAAGCCGGTGATGCCGAAGCCGTTGTCCTGGCCGATGACCTCGCCGAGCACCGCGGTGCCGTGGGGCTCGTAGCCCGGGTCCTCGGTGGCGCCGCCGTGGTAGAAGTAGTTGCCCGTGTCGAAGTCCTCGTGGTCCTCGGTCCAGGCCAGCTCCACGTCGATGAACTTCATGCTCGCGCCGCGGCCGCCGGGATGGGCCCAGACCGCGGGAGCGTCGAGACCGACGGGCGGATCGTAGAGGTAGTCCTGCTGGCTGGTGAAGTCCGGCGTAAGCGCCTCGCGCGGCGAGAGCGGGGCGGCCAGCTCGCGCTCCGCGCGCAGCACGGCCGTCTCCGGAATCGCGACGGGGTGGGCGATCTCCACGGCGTCCGCTGCGTTGAGCGCATTGACGAGTCCCGCCACCGCGGCGTGGCCGCCCTCCACGCGGACATCGAACCAGAGCGAGAGGTCGGGCCCGGTCACGCCGCTGCGCGCCTCGCCCGCGGCCTTCCAGGCGCGCAGGGTCTCCCGGTCGTGGACGAAGGTCGGGCGGATCTGGGTGACACCCGCGGCGGCCAGGGCCTCGTTCACCGGCGACAGGTCCGCGCCGTTCATGTCCACGAAGCGGCTTCCCTGCAGCGATGCGTCAGACCCTTCGACGAGCTTCACGTGCAGCCACTCCGTGTCGAAGCGCGCGAGGTCCGCGGCCTGCCAATTGTGGAGGGGCGAGACGACGCGCGTGGCCGTGTCGAGAGCTAAAACGCCGTCGGCGATGACGAGTGACAGGAACAGGGCGAGCGGCAAGATCCTGCGCATGGGGATACCTCCGGGACTGGCGGGGGCAAACTGGATAAATAAGCACGAGAATCGCAGTGTCGCGTTCTCGTGACGGATCCAGGATCATTTTAACATGCTCGTGCGGTGAGGAGAAGCGACGCCTCGAGCCGATCGTGCCGTGCAGCGCCGCTCTGTTGTTCGGGGGTGAAATAACAGTTCACAGACTCCAGGGGTTCTGGCTTATGATCCGCGTATTCGCGCCCGGGAATTCCGGTGCGAACGCGGCACCGGGCATTCTCCCAGGCCAGAAACGGGGAGGGAAGAATGCGCGCCAGAGCAATCGCCAATCCGGTGTCGATCCTGATCCTGCTCATTACGAGTGTCACCCTCGGAGCCGCCGCTGCACCTGCCACGGCCTGGACGCGGGGTGACCTCGATTTCACAGACACCTGGACCTACGGCGTCTTCGGCAACCGAATCGGCGAATGCGGCTTTGTCGCCGCCGACGTGGACGACGACGGCGCAATAGAGATCGTCTGCGGCGGAGCCACGTCGACCTTCGGCATGGATGTTTACTGGTACATCGTGGAGCAGGTCCCCGCAACGGGTGCCTACGAGATCGAGTGGATCAGTGGCATCTACTCAGCTGGCATCAATGCGATCGTCGCCGACGATCCCGACGGCGACGGCGTCTTCCGGATCATCATCGGCCTAGGGGACGGCGAGCTGCGCGTCTTCGATGGCGCGACCCGAGAGCAGATCGAGATCATCGCAGCGCCCCTCCCGTCGGTCTCCTGCCTCGTCTTCGCCGATGCCGACAACGACGGCGCGAACGAGCTCCTCGTGGGTGAAGCAGACCGCATCCTGCTCTACGACGCTGTGACGCTCGTCTACGAGGGCGAGATCGTGCCGGGCGCGGATCGCTTCGCCGTGGGGGACGTGGACGGCGACCCCGCGCAGGAGATCGTCTTCGCCAGCGGTTTCGTGCTCGAGTACGACGGCGCCATCCTCACGGTGGAGTGGGACTACAGCGTCGACGGCTTTGGCGCCCTCGTCGCTCTCTCGGACTTCGACGGCGATGGCATGGCGGAGATCGTCGGCGCCGAGCAGTGGTACTACATCACCGCCTTCGATGCGGACCTGATGTCGCCCAAGTGGCAGGTCAACGCCGGCCTCGACATCGACGCGCTCCTGCTGGCGGATGTAGACGACGATCTCGTCGACGAGGTGCTCTACGCGGATCGCCAGCACGGCGAGGTTCATTGCCTGGATGCCGTGACGACCGTGCAGGATTGGGAGATCCCCAACCCCAGCTCGGGTGTCACCGAAATCCTCGTCGCCGACGTCGATGACGACCCGGCCCTGGAGATCCTCTGGGGATGCGGTTCGAACACGACGGGCGAGGACCACCTGCTAGTTTACGAGCTGCCCTCGCTGGCCGAGGAGTGACGCAGCCAGCACGTGGACGGCCCCTTCAATGCGGTGGCCCTGGGCGACTGCGACGGAGACGAGGCTGAGGAGATCGTCTGCGCCTCCTTCGCGAGCGAGAGCGGTTACGACGACGGCCTGGTCTACGTCTTCGACGCGGAGACCCACGTCCTCGAGTGGCGGAGCGATCCGGGCTTCTTCGAAAGCTTTGCGTGGACGGGCCTGCACGTCGTCGCGATCGGCGATGTGGACGGCGACCCGGCGCCGGAGATCCTCGTGGGCACGGATCGGCTCTACGACGGCCGGGTCTACGTGATCGACGGCGCAACCCACGTGCTGGAACAGACCTACGAACTCGACGAAGGCGCGCCTGTCTACAGCCTGGCCGTCGGCGACGTCGACAAGGATGGCGCCATGGAGGTCGTGGCCGGCGCGGGTCGCGAGCACACCGGCGCGCCGGGGGTCTACGTCTACGTGATCGACGGCGCCACGGGCGTCGTCGAGTGGCACAGCATCTCCCTGGGCGACTACTGGTCCACGATCGAACACGTGGCGATCGGCGACGTCGACGGCGACACCGTGCCGGAGATCGTCGCCCTCAACGACCGACTCTTCGTCTTCGACGGCGTCACACACCAGCAGTGGCAAACGGCGGCCGGCGGCTACACCGCCCTCGATCTCTTCGACCTCGAGGGCGACGGCGCGCCGGAGATCTGGGTGGGCACGACCAGCGGCGACCTCGTCGCCATCGACGGCCTCACACAGGCCGAGGAGCTGTCGCTGAACGTCGCGGCAGGCGGCCTGGAAACCCTCGTCCTCCGGGAGATGGAGCTGGGCCGCGGCGCGGCGGCCCTCTTCTGCCGGGCTGATCGCTTCTATGTCTATGACGTCGCCGGTACGACCCTCGCCTGGCAGAGCGAGCCTCTCGGCCTGCAGGTGGGCGAAGGCAACGGCCTCGCGGTCGGCGACGGCAACGAGGCCGGTACCACGCGCGCGGTGATCGGCAGCCTGCACGTGGTCTGTGAACTGCAGAGCGAACCCTTCACGCCGGTCCTCCTGTCCGGCCTCGCGGTCCGTCGGGAAGGGGACGAGGCTGTCGTAAGCTGGCAGACCGCCGGCACCGCGAGCGCCTCCGCCTTCCACATCTGGCGGCAGCTTGGCAGCGAGGAGCGCCTGCGCATCAGCGAGCAGGCCGTGAGCGGACTGCTAGACTGGGTCTTCACCGATCCGTCCGCGCCGGCCGGTGCGGCGGGCTACTGGCTGCAGGAGTTGGAGACCGGGGGCAGCGAGCGCTGGCACGGCCCCGCGCTCCTGGCCGCCGCGTCGGCGAACCCGGCCGCGGCGTCGGAGCTCGTGGCCTACCCCAACCCCGGCAACCCGGGCACGACCCTCGCGTTCACGCTGGCCAAGCCGGGTCCCGTTCTGCTGTCCGTCCACGATGCGCGCGGACGCCTGCTGCGCCTGCTCGTCGCAGGCGAGCTTGACGCCGGCCCGCAGCTGTTCACCTGGGACGGTCATGACGATGCGGGCAGGCCCCTTGCCTCGGGAGTCTACCTCGCGCGCCTCTCTACACACGACGAGACGGTCGCGCGCAAGCTCGTCCTCGCCCGTTGAGGCAGATACGGGACGGCATGCTGCCGTCCCGCAGGTGAATCGTGTCGGGAAGAGGATGAGACGGGCGCCTAGCCGCGCCGCTCGGCGAGGACCCGCTCGAAGAAGGCGAGGAAGGCGTCGAACTGCCGCACCTTGTCGAAGTCTGCCTCCATGAAGCGGCGCCCCTCATTACCCATCTCGACGCAGCGCGTCCGGTGCGAGCCGAGCTGGACGATGGCGGCGGCCAGTCCGTCCACATCGCCCGGCTCGACCATGACGCCGGTCTTGCCCGGGATCACGACCTCCGGCACGCCCGCCATGCGGCTCGAGATGACGGGCCGGCTCATCGAGAGAGCCTCGAGGAGGACGTTGGGCAGGCCTTCCTTGAAGAGGCTGGACAGGACGAGGATGTCGACGACCTCGAAGACGTGCACCGGCTCGCGCGTGAAGGGGAAGAAGCTGACGCAGCTCTCGAGTCCCATCTCGGCGACCTTGCCCTTCAGCATTTCCTCGTCGGGGCCGTCGCCCACGAGCATCAGGTGGACCCCGGGCAGACTCTCCCTCGCGGCGGCGACCGCGTCGAGCAGGACGACCTGGCCCTTCCTCTCCTCGAAGGAGCCGACGTTGCCGAGGACGGGGAAGGCGCTGTCGGGGAGCGGGTAGCGCTCTCTCGCCTCGGCGGCGCGCTCGTCGCTGCGTGTGAAGCGGCTGACTTCCGTCCCCTGATAGACGAGCGAGACCCGCTTCCCGGGGATCCCGTAGCTGTCGACCAGGTACTCGCGCGTGAAATCGGTGATCGCGATGACGTGGGACGAGCTCTTCTCGGACGGGTCGTAGAACTCGCGCTTGTACTCCGGGACGATCGTTCCCGACTTGGGCATGAGGATCGTGCCTAGGCCCGCCTCGTCGATGCAGCGCGCGGCGAAGACCGAGCAATGGAAGCCGTCGCGGGGCGGGTGGACGGTGCAGACGGCGACGTCGGTGCCGGTGAGGGCCTCGATCCAAAGATCCCGGTGCTTCCGGTCCCCGGCGGTGACCTCCTGGAAGTCGTAGGTAAAGAGCCTCACGTCCGCGCCCCGGGCGTCCTTGTCGTTGAAGCCACCGGCGGAGGTGAGCAGGGTCACCTCGTGCCCCTTGGCGCGGAAGTCGCGCATGGCCTCGGCGACCCAGATCTGCGTGCCGCCGTGCAAGTAGGTGTCCTCGATGAAACAGATGTGCATGGCGACCGTGTTCCTTCCCCGCGCCGGGCCGGCGCGATGGTTCAATCGACTCGCGTCTGCGCCAGGCGATCCAGCTGGATCCGTAGAGCGCTCTTCATTCCCTCGCTCGAATAGCGCCGCCGGACGGCGCGCCGGTTGTGCTCGATCCACGTGGCGAAGGACTCCGGCTCCAGGATCATCCGCGTGACGGTCCCCAGCAGCTCCTTGCCGAATTCCCCCTCGGGGAAGGTGGCGTGGAGAATGCGCTCCTCCTCCGGCAGGTGTTCGCCGACGACGCCAGCGAAGACCTCTTCGGGATGGTAACGGCTGCAGACGATCGGCACGCCGGCGGCGGCGGATTCCGGAATGGGCAGGCCGCGCCCCTCTGTCTGGCTCGGGAAGAGGACGACGTTGCTCATCTTGAAGAAGTCCGCCACTACCAGCTTGCCGAGCCCGTCCTCGTGCAGCGACGGGTGGTCCTCGTTGCCGACCGTGAAGGCCGCGAACAGGCGCCGGGCGATCGCCGGCGGCGCAGTGTCGAGCACGGACTTGTAGACCGTGAGCACGTCCTCCAGGTCGGCCCGGTGCTCGATGGGCACCGGACCGGTGCAGTGGACAGTCAGCGTCATGTCGGGCCGGCTCTCGAAGGCCGACCGGAAGGGTCCGTACTCGAGCAGGGCGTCGACGAGCTGCCAGTTCCGCCAGATCTGCTTGCGCCCGATGAGCCGCGTGGGTTGAAGGAAGTGCACTGCGCCGGGGGCGGCGAGGTCCAGCTCGAGGCCGCTCTCGGCGCCGCAGAGGAAGGGACGCTGATCGGTCATCCAGTCACCCGCGCCCGCCTGGAACTCGTCCAGGGATGTGGCGCGCAGGACGGGCGCGCCGCCGGACAGGATGCGCGCCGTGCGCAGGCGGTGCCTTTGTCTCTCCTCGGCGGAACAGGGCTCGAAGTAGGCATCCTCGATGGCGGTCCCGATCTCGAACACCCGGTCGGGGGGGATCCGGTCGCGGTCGATCAGGACTCTCGATTGGGCCGGGTTGATGTTCACCTGGATCCAGCGCCGGCCGTTCCAGGGCAGGAGACGGCGGAAGAGCTGGAAGAAGGGGGCGTTGTCGCAGTTGAGAAAGAAGTGGTCGCGGGGCCCCTTCGCCTCGTCGGGTCCGCGTTCGGCCGCGGGCTTGCCGCCCTCCCAGTAGAAGTCGTGGTTGTTGTTGAGCACGGGGCAGCCGGTGATCTCGGAGGCGAGTACGATGGCCAGCGCGAAGGCGAGGTTGCCCGGGTTGGAGTTGACGTTTACGGCGAAGAGGGTGTCGATGCCGTTCTCATCGATGAGGCGGCAGAGGCTGCCGGTGAGGTCCAGAGCCTGGCGCCAGATCTCCGCCGCCAGTTCTGCCGACAGCTCGCTGCCCTGCGGCATCCTCTCGAAGAACAGCCGCATGAAGAGCTCGCCGCCCTTCCACTTTCCCCAACCGTCTGCGCCCTCGATCCGGTGCCGTCGCCAGTGAGCGGGAAGGACGAAGTCGGCTTTGTCCTGGATGTTGCCGCCGATCACGTGGATCTCGGTGCCCTCGAGGATCTCCTCGATGTAGGCGCCGTACTTGGCGATCTCGAGGGTCACGCCGTCGATGTCGTAGGCGAAGGTGACGAAGGCCAGGTTCGGGCTGGGGCCTTCCGGACCCGTGTGCGCCTGCGGAGGGCGCGCCGCCAGCTCGTCCAGGACGCCATCGATGTCCCGCCAATCTTCGATCTGGCGGGTGCGGAGATCATCGAGGGTGAGAAGGCTCGACATGCGCTGCGCTCCGGTCCCGTGGATCAGTGGAATGTGAAGTTGCAGCGAAGGTTCTGGAAAGGAATAGCATAGGCTCGCCGCGGGATCCACCGCATACGTGGGGCCGCTCCGTCCCCCAGGAAGGAGGCGATGGACTCGTCCCGATTCCGTCGGACGGAGAAGCGCGGGGCTAGTCCTTGACGGCGGACGCATCTGCGGCGAAGCTCCCATCTCGCCCAAGGGAGTTCCGCCGTGCCCGTCTACAGCAGCGCCTGTCCCCGCAACTGCTACAGCACCTGCTCGCTGCGCCTGCGCGTGGAGGACGGACGCATCGTCGGCGTCGAGCCCCACGAGGGCAACCGCGCCACCCCCGAGGGCGCCTGCCTGAAAGGCCTCGCCTACGTCGAGCGCGCCGTCAGCCCCGAGCGCATCCTCCATCCCATCAGGCGCACGGCGGGCGGTGGTTTCGAGCGCGTGTCCTGGGATGCGGCTCTGGACCTGATCGCGGAAAACCTGCGGCGCTGTCACGCCGAGCACGGCCCGCGGGGCCTGTTCTACTACGCCGGCAGCGGCACGAAGGGCCTGCTGAACCGTGTGGGGCTGGACTTCTGGCGCCTGACCGGCGGCTGCACCACGACCTACGGCGACCTCTGCTGGCCCGCCGGCCTGGAGGCGACGCGACTCACCCTGGGCGAGAACAAGCACAACGCGCCCTGGGATCTGGTGAACGCGCGTCTGATCGTCCTCTGGGGCAAGAACCCCGCCGAGACCAACCTGCAACAGATGCCCTTCGCCCTGGAAGCGCAGCGTCGGGGCGCACACCTGGTGGTGATCGACCCGCGGCGCACGGAGTCCGCCGAGCGCGCAGAGTTGCTCGTCCAGCCGCGGCCGGGAACGGACGGCGCGCTGGCGCTGGGCGTCGCCCATCTCCTCGTGGAACGCGGGGGGATCGACCGCGCATTCATCGCTGAGCACGTGCACGGCTTCGACGAGTTCGCCGCGATGCTCGCCGACTTCCCCCCGGCGCGCAGCGCGGAGATCTGCGGGGTGCCGCTCGCGCAGATCGAGCGCCTGGCGGAGCTCTTTGGCACGACGTCGCCGGCCACCATCTGCGCGGGCTTCGGCATGCAGCGTTTCACGAACAGCGGGCAGACGATGCGCGCGCTGATCGCACTGCTCGCGATCACCGGCAACCTCGGCCGCCCGGGCGCCGGCTGGCAGTTCGCCAACCTGCAGAGCGCCGTCTTCGGTGAGGTGCCAGACCCCGTCGCGTTCTTTCCGCCCGCGCAGCCGGACGGCGTCCTGCGCGTGTCCGTATCCACCGCGCGTCTCGGCCGCGACATGCTCGCTGCTGCCGACCCTCCTCTGAAGATGGCCTGGATCGAGCGCGGCAACCCGGTCCTTCAGAACCCCGAGACGCACGTGGTCCGGGCGGCCCTGCGTGCCCTGGACTTCCGCGTGGTCGTCGACCAGTTCATGACCGACACGGCCCGCGAGGCGGACCTCGTGCTGCCCGCCAAGGCCTTCTTCGAGCAGTCGGACGTCATTGGCGCCTACTGGCATCCCTACATCCAGCTCAAGCGGAAGGTGGCCGAGCCGCCCGGCGAGGTGAAGCCCGAGAGCGAGATCTACCGCCTGCTGGCTGATCGCCTGGGACTGCCGGAAGGCGAGATCGCCGCACGCATCCCCGGTCCCGCGGACGCTGACGTAGAGGCCTGGCTGGAGGAAAAGCTCGCACCCTTCCCGGAGCTGAACCTCGAGCGCCTGGGCGAAGGGCCCGTCCTCGCGCCGGGGCACGAGGAGGTGGCCTTCGCGGATCTCGTCTTCCCCACGCCCTCCGGTCGCATCGAGCTGCTGTCGCGCGAGGCCGTAGATCGCTGGGGGGTGGACGCGCTGCCCGTCTTCCGCGAGCCCGAGGAGTCGCCGCGCGGCAAGTCGCCGGAGGTGCTGCGCTATCCCCTGCAGCTGCTCACTCCGAACGGCAAGAACCGCATCCACTCCCAGTTCGGCAACCTGCGGATGATCCGCGCCCTGGGCGAACGGCACGTCGCCCTGCTCAGCCCGATCGACGCGGCGGCGCGTGGCATCGCGCCGGGCGACCGGGTACGCGTCCACAACGAGCGCGGCGAGGTCCGGCTCGAGGCGGAGCTGGACCTCAGCCTCCGGCCGGGGTGTGTCGTCGTCGGCAACGGCTGGTGGATCGCCGACGGCGGCACGGTGAACTTCACGTCGCGCGGCCGCGAGACCGACATGGGCCACGGCGCGGCCTTCCACGACAACCTCGTCGAAGTGGAGAAGGCGCCGTGAGGGGGGCATTCCTTTTCGACCTGAACCGCTGCACGGGCTGCCAGGCCTGCCAGCTCGCCTGCGGCATCGAGAACGGCCTCGCCTGGGGCGAGAGCTGGCGCCGTGTGGAGACCTTCAACCCGCGGCGGCATCCCGGCGCGCCGGTCCACCACCTCTCGCTGGCCTGCATGCACTGCGAGGACGCGCCCTGCGCGCGCATCTGCCCGGCCCTGGCGATCCGCCGCGATGCCGTGACCGGCGCTGTCTTCATCGATCCGTCCCGCTGCATCGGCTGCCGTTACTGCAGCTGGGCCTGCCCCTACGACGCCCCGTGCTTCGACGAGGCCGCGGGCGTCATGGGCAAGTGCGACTTCTGCCGGGAGCGCCTGGCCGCGGAGCGAGAACCCGCCTGCGTGCAGCTCTGCCCGACCGGCGCGCTCGATTGTATGGTTGTGGGTACTGGCAAGAGTGGCGGCGGAAGTGCCGACGAAAGTGCCGGCATGGGCGGCGGGCCCGCGGGCCGCGAGGGCGCGCCGGCCTTCGACGCCGAACGCGGCGAGGGCGTGGAGCGCATACCGGGATTTCCGGTCGCGGACTGCGGGCCCGCCATCCGCTTCCTGCCCCTGGGCGAAGACCTGCGGCAACCCGCGATGGCCGCGCTGCACACCCTCGCCGAACCCGACGTCCCCGCCCCGGAACACGACGCGCCGGTGTTCGCGGCTGCCGCGGAACCGCAACCATCGGCCCTCGTGGCCCTCGCCCTGCGCCGGCCCACGGCCCGGATCGGGCTGCGGCACGAATGGCCGCTGCTCGTCTTCACACTGACGGCGGCCTGGTTGGTGGCGTGGTGGGGTTCTGCCGGGGGCGGGCGCGTCGCCATGCATCCACGGATCTTCATGGCCGCGGCCGCGCTTGCCATGGTGGTGGGCGCGCTGCACCTGGGCCGCAAGGGCCGCGCTTGGCGCGCCGTCCTGAACCTGCGGGGTTCTTGGATCAGCCGAGAGCTTGTCGCCTATGGCCTCTTCGTCGCCACGAGCGCCGCGTACCTCTACCACACCCCGCCGCACCCGGTCCGCCTGCGCGTCGCCCTCGTGCTCGGATTCGCGCTGCTCTACTGCATCGACCGCGTCTACGACGTGGCGGAGAGGCGCGGTTCGGCGCCCCTGCACAGCGCGGACATCCTCCTGACCGGCGTCACGACCAGCCTGCTGCTTTCGGGTCTGCGCCTGCCGGCGCTGCTCTTCGGCTTGATCAAGCTCGGGCTCTACCTGCAGCGCAAGCGCGAGTTCCGGCAGCGCGGGCTGGGCACGTCGCCGCGCCTGTCGCTACTGCGTGTGGGCCTGGGTCTCGTGCTCGGCGGCGCGCTCTGGGCGTCGGGCTGGCAGCTGGCCGGCCTCCTCGCCTATGCGGCGGGTGAGATCGTCGACCGGGCCGAATTCTACGCGGAGCTCGACGCGCCGAGCCCGTCCCGGCAGATGCACACCGACCTCGCCTCCGCGCTCGAATCGGAGGACCGGGCCCGCGCGACGGGATGAGTTCGGGCGCCGTCGGCTCGTCTCTGGACAAGGAGAAAAGGAATGGCCTATGATGCCATTCCCCAGCGCAGGAAGCGAGGAGGCGCGTGGATACCCTGACGGTTCATCCGATCGTGTTCATCGTCTCCGGTCCGAGCGGGTCCGGCAAGGGGACACTCATGCGCCATGTCAGCACGGCGATCCCCGAGGTCCGGCACATCCCCACCTACACGACACGCGCGCGCCGTCCCGAGGAGGTGGACGGCGAGGACTACAACTTCATATCTATGGAAGCCTTCGAGGAGCTGCAGGCGAGCGGCGACATCTTCGAGGCGACGCGGACCTACGGAAAGCACCTCTACGGCTCGCCCCGCTCGCTCGTCGACGACGTCCTCGGCGAGAATCTCATCGTCGAGCTGGACTACAAGGGTATGCTGCGCGTACGCGCTCGCTCGTCCCTCCGGGTCGTGAGCCTGTTCATCCTGCCCCAGTCGAAAGGCGAGCGCCAGAAGCGCATCAATCGGCGCCACAAGGAGTCCGACGTCGATGCGCGGCTCGAACTCGCGTCAGAGCAGCTACAGTTCGCGTGGGCCTACGACTACGTTCTCCGGAACGAGACCCTCGAGTCCTTCCTCGCGGAGGCCTCCGCCATCGTCCGGGCGGAGTTGCTGCGGCGGTCGGGTGCCCGCTTCCTGCTCGAGCACATGCACGACCACGACCAGACCCTGCGGGACTCCTGAGTGATGTAAAGGAGCTTGCCATGTTCCTGTTGCCGATCCTGGGCCTGGCTCTCCTGGCCCTCGTCTGGTTCGTCTTCGTCTACAACCGCATCGTGCGCCTGCGCAATCGCGCCGACGAGCAATGGGCGGACATCGACGTCGAGCTGCGCCGGCGGCACAACCTGGTGGACAATCTCGTGGGGATCGTCCGTGGCTACGCGGCCCACGAGCGCGGCACCCTGGACGAGGTCACCGAGGCGCGGGGCAAGGCCGTGGCCCTCACCGAAGGCCCTGGCGGCGACGGCGGGCGCGGCCCGGCCGAGGGCGCGCTGGCCCAGGCCCTGCGACGCCTCTTCGCCCTGTCGGAGCGCTACCCCAACCTCAAGGCAGACCAGAACTTCCAGGAGCTGTCGCGCTCCCTCGAGGAGCTGGAGCGCGCCATCGAGACGGCGCGGATCCAATTCAACGACGCCGTGCGGCGCCACAACGTCTATATCGAGCAGTTCCCCAACAGCCTCGTGGCGGGCATGGCCGGCGTCTCGCGCCGCAGCTTCTTCGCCGCCGGCGCCGAGGATCGCGAGACGCCCGAAGCCCACTTCGCCTAGGAGGGCTGCCGGCGTTCGAGAAGACTGCCCTTGTTCACCGGGAGCGTGGGATCATGCAGCAACGCGATGCCGAGATCGAGGTGGAGATCTCGCCGGACCGCATGGAGGCGCGCATCATCGGCTACCTTCCCGCCGCGGGCAGCGGCGCTCCCCTGGATACCGAGCGACTGAAGAATCAGATCGCCGCCGCCGGCGTGGCGGTCGAAGCGGACGAGGAGGCGCTGAGCCAGTTCCTCGGGCGGCTCGACGAGGCGGAGGACGAGGTCGATGTCGTCATCGCCAGCGGCATCCCTCCCGTGCACGGAAGCGACGGCCGCCTGGAATTCAGCGTGGACACGGACCAGTCGGTCGGCACCGTCAGGGAGAACGGCAGCATCGACTACCACGAGCGGAGCACCGTCCGTACCGTCGCCGAGGGCGATCTGCTCGGCCGCATGATTCCCCCCGAGACGGGCACGCCCGGGCAGGACGTCGCTGGCCGCGCGCTTCCGGCTCGCGACGGGCGACCGGTCGTCCTGACCCCGGGCGAGAACGTGACCGTCTCCGACGACGGCCTGGAGTTCCGCGCGGGCATCGACGGCATGATCAAGTTCGCCCGCAACGTCCTCACCGTCACCCAGGTCGTAGAGATCCCGGGCGACGTCGACTTCGGGACCGGCAACATCCACATGGACGAGGGCTCGACTCTCATCAAGGGGACGGTGCGCAGCGGCTTCGCAGTCAGCTCGGCCCATAACGTGGTGGTGGGGGAGTCCGTCGAGGATGCCGAGATCCAGGCCGGCGGCGACGTGATGGTCCAGCAAGGCATCCTCATGACGGACAAGGGCTTCATCAAGGCGGAGGGCAGCGTGTATGCGCGCTTCGCCCAGAACGCCCGGATCGAGGCCGGAGGCGACGTCGTGATCGACAACAACATCAGCAACTGCGACATCACGGCCGGCGGGCGCGTCCTGGCCACCAAGGGCAAGGGACAGATCCAGGGCGGGATCATCCGTTGCAACGGGGGCGTGGAGGCCAACAAGATCGGCTCGAAGAGCAACGTCAAGACGCTGATCGAAGTCGGCCTCGTGAAACGGCACCACGAGGAAGAGGAGGATCGGAGCGAGGAGAGACCCGGGGCGTCGATCAAGATCCACAAGACGATCCACCCCGGCACTCACGTCACCATCGACGGCTGCCACCTCGCGGTCGAGCACAAGATCCGAGATAGCCGGCTGCGCTTCGATCACAAATCCAACAGCATCAAGTGGGCGCCGCTCTAGCAGCCAGCCAAAGCCACGCCGCGCTCGGTGCTCCCGCATGGCCGCCGCCGCTGCTCTCCCCCGCGGAAACGTAGCGCTTGAATCCGGGTACCCATTTCCATGAGAATGGGTGCAGGCAATGGAAACTATCCCGAGCCCAAGGGGGGAGGACGATGATCACTCTCAGCGTCATCAAGGCGGATATCGGTGGTTACGTGGGGCACTCGAGCATGCACCCGGAACTCATGGCGGCGGCCGGGGATCGGCTGGAGGGGGCGAAGGGCAAGGGGCTCCTGATCGACTTCCATGTCTCCCGCTGCGGGGATGACCTGCAGCTCATCATGACCCACGAGCACGGCGAGGGCGCGGAGAACATCCACCAGCTGGCCTGGGACATCTTCACGGCCGGCACCGAAATCGCGAAGCGTCTGAAGCTGCACGGCGCGGGGCAGGACCTCCTCGGCGACGCCTTCTCCGGGAACATCCGCGGCATGGGACCTGGATCCGCCGAGATGGAGTTCGAGGAACGCGGGTCGGAGCCCGTCCTGATCTTCATGGCCGACAAGACGTCCTCGGGGGCCTGGAACCTGCCTCTCTACCGGATCTTCGCGGATCCCTTCAACACGATCGGCCTGGTCATCGCCGCGAACATGCACGCCGGCTTCTCCTACGAGGTGCACGACGTGAAGGAGCACCGCAAGGTGATCTTCGACTGCCCCGACGAGATCTACGACATGCTGGTCCTCATCGGCGCGCCCTCGCGCTACGCGGTCAAGGCCGTCCGGCACCGAACGTCGGGGGAGATCGCCGCCGTCTCCTCCACCGACAAACTCTACGAGATGGCGGGCCGCTACGTGGGCAAGGACGACCCGGTCATGATCGTCCGCTCGCAGGGGGAGTTCCCCGCCGTCGGCGAGGTGCTCGAACCCTTCGCCTTCCCGCAGGCCGTGGAAGGGTGGATGCGGGGCTCGCACTTCGGGCCGCTCATGCCCTGCTCGGTGGACAGCTCCAATCCCAGCCGCTTCGACGGACCGCCGCGCGTGGTCTGCCTCGGCTTTCAGCTCTCGGGCGGCGAGCTAGTGGGCCCGGTCGACATGTTCGCAGACCTGAGCTTCGACGAGGCGCGGCGGCAGGCCAACCTGGCCGGCGAGTACTTCCGCCGGCACGGGCCCTTCGAACCCCATCGCCTGCCGCTGGAGGAGATGGAGTACACCACGATGCCGCAGGTGATGGAGAAGCTCGAGAAGCGTTTCAGCCCGATCTAGGGGCTTGCTGCCTCTCGCCGTGGCCGCGCTTACTTCGCACCGGTGCCGTGTACCGCGTAACGCCCGCGTAACACCTCCTCTCTATGCTTGGGGGTAATCAAAGGAGGGCGATATGTTCAGCTACCCCCGATTCCACCTTCGGCACTGGACCCTTGTTCTTGCAGTCCTGCTGATCCTGACGGCGGCGACTGCGACGGCGGACAGCCTCTACGCCACCTTCACCGACGGTTCCCTGGCTATCGTGGATCCGATCACCGGTGAGGCTCACTTCCTCGGCACGACAGAGCTCTTTCTCGCCTCCATGGCCTATGACCGCGACTCGGATCTGCTCTATGCCATCGTCGACCAGTTCGATCCGGAGCTGGCTATCGTCGACGTGTCGAACCAGGAGGCTACCGTACTGGGTCCCCTGCTACTGGGAGGTTCCGACGACATTCCGCTTTGCGAGTCCATCGCCTGGAACGACGCTGACGGGCTGCTCTATGTCTCCCTGGGCTTGGATGGTTACGACTCGCGCTCGGAAGCCTTGGCCCTGCTGGATCCCGACACCCGCGAGGTCGAGGTGATCGGCTATTACGCCGGCACCGTCGATGACGACGGGGACGCCATGATCTTCATCGATGGCCAGCTCTACACCATCGACGATCCCGGCTCGGGCCCAAGCAATCTCTACAGCGTCGATACGGAAACGGTGCCGGGGCAGGCCACATACATCGGCACCTTCGACGACCCGCGTTTCAACAACTGCAACGAGCTGGCCTACCTGCCCGGCCCCGACCGGCTCATCAGTTTCGATTCCAACGCGCACCTGCTCATAGACATCGACTGGTCCGAAGGTTCGGCGAGCGAGATCGGGCTCACCCATGAGCTGAGCAGCGAACACGGTGGCATGCTCGGCCTGGAGCTCGGCCCCGACCATTCGACAGCGGTGCCAGAGACACCTGCGGTGCCACGCTTCCTGGGCAACTACCCGAATCCCTTCAATCCAGTGACGACCCTGCGCTACGAGCTGCCAGCAGAGCTCGCAGAGCTCGAGCTGCGACTCAGCATCCACGATCTCGCGGGCCGAGAACTCGCCAGCTTCCGGGAAGCGGCGGCTGCGGCGGGGATCCACGAGCGCAAATGGCGGGGCTGTGACGACCGGGGGCGGGAGCTACCCTCCGGCATCTACCTGTTGCGGCTGGGGGCAGGCGGTCGGATCGCGTCTGCGAAGATGACGTTGCTGCGCTAGAAGGAATTCGTGGTCGCTCGCAACGGAGCGCAGAAAAGAGTGATCCTGTTCTGTACGGCGGGGGCCTAGCCGAGGAGCCCGGCCAGCTCGCGCCAGAGGTGGCTCGCGGCCAAGTAGGCGAAGAGCAGCAGCGAGAGGATCAGCCCGGCGTTGGCCCAGAGACCGTTCTTCATCGCGCCCATGTCTCGCGCGCGGTTGTTTAGGACGAGCAGTGTCACCGCGAGAAAGGGCATGAAGAGCGATCCGATCGCCGCGTAGGCCACGACCAGCCAGACGGGCTTGTCCAGCAGCAGGAGCAGCATCGGCGGGAAGGTCATGAAGAGTACGTAGCCGCGGTAGAGGCGTCCGCGCGGGCTGGTGCAGCGCGCCATCGCCTCGCCCTTGGCGCCACGCAGCAGCCCGACGTAGTCCCCGAACATGTAGGGCACGCCCTGCCATACGCCGAGGATCGAGGTGGCCACCGCTCCCCAGAAACCGACCAGGAAGACCAGCTCCCCCCCGCGCCCGAAGCGCTCGCCCAGGATGACCGCCATCTCGACGACGCCCTTGCCGCCGCTGATGCTGAGCCCCTTGGGCAGCAGCACCATGCCGCCCAGCAGGATGACGGCGATGCCGAAGACGCCCGTCAGCAGGTAGCCCACGCCCAAATCGAAGCGCATCCCGCGCAGCCAACCGGCGCCGCGCCAGCCCTTCTCGCGCATCCAGTAGCCGTAGGAGAGCAGGGTCAGCGTGCCGCCCACGCCGCCGACGACGCCGAGGATGAAGACCGTGGAACCCGCCGGCACCTTCGGCAGCATGAAGCCGCGCAGCGTCTCGGCCGCGGGCGGGGCCTGGTAGGCCGCGCTGCCGATGATGGCCACGAACATCACTCCGATGGCCACCTTCATCGCGCGCTCGAAGAAGGCGTAGCCCTCGAACCAGACGAAGAGCGCCGCGCCGACCGCGTGGATCACCGCCCAGGTCGCCACGGAGAGCTGGGGAAAGAGCGCGTGGGCGGCGAGGCCGCAGGCGCTCATCAGGGCAGCCGACACGATGAAGGTCCAGAGGATCAGGTAGACGAGGAAGTACACGCGCACGGGCAGGCCGAAAGACCGCACCCAGCCCTCGAGCATGGTGCTGCCTGTGGCGAGCTGCCAGCGGCCTACGCCCTCGGCGAGGACGAACTTGAGCAGGGCGCCGAGGACGGCCGTCCAGAGCAGCGGCAGGCCGTAGAGGGCGCCGGCCTTGGCGGCGGCGATCATGTCCCCGGCGCCGACGCCGGTCGCCGCCACGACGAGCCCCGGCCCGACCACGCGCAGCAGCGATCGCAATGACTGCGGGGGGCGGGCGCCTGTGGGCATGGTGATATCTCCTCGGGCGGGGATGCTCAGATCAGGGAGTCCTCTGCCCAGCCGATCCGGACGAGATCGATACGGTCGAGATCGGCCGTGCCGATGCCATGGCGCCGGTCGGCCAGGCGGACGTGCTTCGTGGAAGTCCCACCCCGCGGCGGGCGCGCAAAGAAGCGCTTCCGCTTCTCGGCCAGCAGGCGAACGCCGAGCGCGTCCAGGGCCACGGGATCCGTGCCGACCAAGAGGCCGCCGTAAGGCCAGGTATAAGCCGGGTCGAAGTGGTGGGGGCCGCTGCTGTGGAATTGGGGGGTCAGCAGGACCAGGACGTTGAGCCGCGTCTTCCCCTCGCAGACGGGCAGGTGCCAGAGCCCGCCGAGCTTCGCGCAGGAGTCGCGGTGCCACTTCCACGGCTTCCGTACGAAGGTGATGTAGTTCTTGATGCAGCCGCCGATGCCGGCCCAGTGGTGGGTGCGCAGCGGGCGCACGTTGATCAGCGCGGTGGCGCGGAGGAAGACGGGGTCGTCCAGGAGCCTGCGATCGCGCACCGAGATGTCGGCGGTCCCGATGCCGACCCTCCGTGCGCGGCGGACGAGGGCGCGCTCGAGGACCTGGGGCGTGGGCAGGTCGCCCCACACGTTGGTCTTCACACCCAACACGTCGCCGGGCGAGAGCAGGGCGCTCCACGCGTCGCGGGGGTCTTCCGTCTCGAACAACGCGGTGACGGCATCGTCCAGCATCCGGGAGACTGTCGCCTCGTCAGGCAGGCCCCGGTCGTTCAGCGCTTCGGCGCTACGCACCAGGACGACGCGCGTCCGCTTCGCGCTCGTCTTCCGCGCGGCTTCGGCCGCCAGCGGCAGGCCTAGGGCCAGCGCCGCGCCGCCGCAGGCCGCCTCGCGGAGGAATTCCCTGCGTGTGGGTTCGCGCCGCTTCGTCATCTTGCGCTCTCCTTCACATTCTCGCGCACGCACTCGCGCGCGGCCGTCAGCAGCGCTTCGGCCTCATCCCGCGCGGCCGCGTCGAGAACGGCCAGGACCATGACGCCTTCACGCGCAGCGGCCGCCCAGCCGCCGTGCTCGATCCGGGCCACTCCGGCGGCATCGGCCCCTGGCAGGAAAGCGTGCTGGAAGCTCTCGTGAGCGGCCGCGGCCTCTTCCGTGTCCGGATAGCGCGCGATCAACAGCAGTGGTTCCGCATCCTCGGAGGGGTAAGCGGCGAGCACGGCCTCGCAGTCGTCGCCGAGCCGCAGGACGTTCTCGTCGGAGACGAAGTAGTGCTGGTTCAGGTCCGTGTGCCGGTGGAAGTAGCGCGCCGTCGCGGCGTCGAGACCGGCGGGCGGCAGCATGCCGAGCAGGTCGGGCGGCGGGCCGTCCGCGCCGATCCGCTCCGCGATGATCTCCGCCAGCCCGCGGAGTGCGCCGGCCAGCGCTTCGTCCCGCTGCGAACCGTAGAGCGTTGCGTAATATCGTCCCCGCCAGAACGCAAAGTAGCCGCCACGAAACTCCGAACCCTGGCCGACGCCGGCCTCCCCGCCTTCGAAGTGGCGCGAGAAGATGCCGAAGGCGTCGGCGGAGCCGCCCATGTCGTAAAGCTCGACCGTGATCTCCGTCCCATTGTCCTGCGAGAAGTGGCGCACGAAGAGGCTGCGGAAGGAGTAGGACAGGAAGACCTCCGCGGCCCCGTCCATGTACTTGAAGATGGTCTCCCCGTCGTAGACTTCACCGCGATCCCGAGCCCGCCAATCGCCGGAACGCTCCGGAACAAAACGGGACGGATCCATGCTCGCCTCGCCCATGCTAGAAGGGGAGGCGCGGGAAATGGGTCCAAATGCTCGCCCCGAACACGGCCGAGAGGATCGCCGTGATGATGAACGAGAAGACCACGTGCAGGACGGCGATGCCGACGCCGCGCAGGAAGGTCGTGCTAAGGAACCAGGTGAAGGCCAGCGACGCGAGCACGAAGGCGACGACGAGGCCGAAGAAGGGCACCACGAGACCGATCGAGTAGAGCACCGACGCCCCGATGAGCGCCAGGAAGCACCAGCCGAAGCCCGTACGCGTCGCGCCCATTGCAGCCGCGGCGAGCTTGACCGGCAGCGTGATCACCACGATGCCGACGAGGGTGATGACGATCGTCCAGAGCAGTTCCATGACCGACTCCCTTCGTTAATTTCCCCCGAACTCGTCTCAGCGCCATTCTATCCCAGCCCGCGACAGGATTCCAGCCGGCCTTTGCCCTTCTGAAATAATGAGTCCTGGCGGTCATCTCCTCGTATCGATTAGGATTGGACGATCTCCGGTCGGAGTCCACGACCTGCTGTCCGGGAGGTGTGCGATGCGGCGTCTTTCGATGGTCCTGTTCTGCCTTCTTTCCTTTCTTCTCTGCTTTGCGATCCTGTTCACAGCCTGCGACGAGAGCGCGGGGCCGGCCGACCCGGGCGGCGGCGACGATGACGACGACGTCATCGTCGACCCGATCCCGGACGGCGTCCTGCTCGAGGGCGAAGCAGGATCGAGCGCGAAAACGGCCCTCTACACCCTCCTGCCTACAGCCGTGCCCGAGGAGGGGATCCTGGAGGACGGTCTGCTCACGACCCGCCTGGCGGCCGTCGTCCACCCCGACGCCACGGTCGGCGAGGTCAACGCGGCCCTCGAGGCCGCCGGCGCGCGCATCGTCTCGATGATGAACGACCGCATCCACGTCACGCTGAAGATCGACGCGGTGGATTCGGCGGAGGACGCGCGGGCGATCGCGCAGGCCCTCCGCGAGAGCCCGGGCATCCTCTACGCATACCCCGCCCGCCAGGCTCTCCCGCTGCCCCTGCCCGAGATGCCGCCGCCCGGCGGTCTTTGGCAGCGGGACCTGCCCGGCAGCGGCGCCGATTCGCTGAACCACCTGATTGCCATGCGCATGCCGCCGGCCTGGAACGCGGCGCAGCTCGCCGTGGCAAAGGACCATCAGGTGACCGTCCTTGTTCCGGACGACTATAGGAACCACTTCGAGCACCATGTGATCGACTGCCAGGTGGTCGACTACATCGGCGGGGGGACCTCCGCCGATGTAATCGACGGAATGGATACGGGGAATCATGGCTATCATGTGTCCGGCATCATCGGCGCCGACTTCGACGGCATGACACCCACGGGCACGAGCCCCGATCCCGTGCGTCTGCTCGACCTGCGCTCCTGGCCGATCGGAGGCTTGAGCGAGCGGGATCTCTATCAGGCCATGTTCCTGAACACACCCTGGGGCGACCCCGTCGTCGTGAACACGAGCATCGGTTACACGAAGGATAACATCGACCACTCCAAAGTGGACATCGTCCAGGACGCCCTCTCCTGGCTGGACATCTTCGCGCACAGCTCGGAGTACATCCTGCACGTCACCGCCGCGGGCAACGACGGCACCGATCCCGGCGACGCGGGAGACGCCCACTGGACCTTTGCCCCCGCCATCGCCCACTTCTTCGCGGATCCCCGCGAGCTCATCTACGGCACGGGCATCGACGAGACGGATAGCCTGATGCTGGAGATGATCTGGCAGGAGCTCATCGAGGAGACGCCGGAGGCCGCGCCGGCGGTGCCCAACGTGATTGTGGTGGGCAGCTCCGGCCTCGACGGCTCGAAGAGCGGCTTCTCCAACCGGAACTCGGAGCTCCGCACAGTGGGCGAGCGCGTGCTGGGGCCCTGCTGGAGCAACGATCCGGGCTATCCCGAGGATCCCGATCTATGCCACAACTACCTCGCGTCCTATTCCGGCACCTCCATGGCCACGCCCCAGGTGGCTGGCCTCGCGGCCTACCTCTGGAACCTCAAGCCCGAGGCCACCGTCGCGGAGATCCGCGAGATCCTCGTGCAGGCCTACGAGCAGTCCTATCGCGAAGGTCTGGTCGACGCCTACCTGGCCGTGCTTTGCCTTGACCGCTGGGAAGACATGGCGGTGCGCAGGGCGATCTTCGACGTGGCGGGCAACTCGTCCTCGCCCGGCAGCAACGGCCGCTTCGATGAGCACGACATCGACCTCTTTCTCGACGCCTTCGCCGCCGAGCAGGGGCTCGAGCAGAACTGGTCCCGCTACGACATCAACGGCGACGGCTTCACCGGTGGCGATCACACGATCCAGTTCGCCCTCGGCACCGGCTTCCCGCCCGTCTTCGTGACGAACCGCGGCCTGCACATCGCCGACGAGTGGATGCTCTTCGACGAGACGGCGGTCGACGACCGCACCGCGCTGCTCTTCTATTCCTACTCCCCGCTCTACGAGGGCGATCCCGACGAGCGCTGGCGTGTGCTCGAGGAATGCGGCTTCTTCGACTGGGAGGAGATGACCGGCTGCCGGCTCCACATCACCGTCAACCTGACCTTCGAGGATTCGCAGGGCGGGGAGCATCACTACGAACCGTACTTTCTCGAGCTGAGGGGCACGGGAGGAGTCTTTGGGCGGAACCTCGACTTCGCGCTGGAGGAGATCGTCCTCGATGGCTGGACCTATCCCAGCACGGGCACCCTGACCGGCGTGCTGAGCCAGAACCTGAAGACGCTCGTCGCGCTGCAAGTGAACGCGAGCGGCCTTCCCGGACCGGGCGGGGAGCGCCAGGATCATTCCATCCAGCTCTTCCTCGAGGAGGTGGCGTCGCGATGGTTCAACGAAAACAGAATCGAATACTTCGCGGCCGGCACGGAAGCCTGCGAGAAGCTCGAGATCCTACAGCACGGCTGGGGCGACTGGGTGATGACGGACTACGGCTGCGTGGGCGGGAGCAGCGTCCGCTTCGTGATCAATGACTACTGAGCGTCGGCCTCCGGGCGCGAAGGCCGCGCGGCGCCCCGGCCTCCGCGCCGAACTCCGCGCGGCTATTTGGCGGCGGACCCGGCGCCGGTCCGGGCTTGCGGGTGCCGCGATGCTTGATTACACTGCCGGCGAACCCATCCCCGAGGTGAAGCATGGCTGAAGAGAAGTCCCTGCGCGATCGAGTGGAAGCGGCTCTGGACCTGATCCGCCCCGCCCTGGTCATGGACGGCGGCAACGTGGACCTGGTGGACGTGAACGACGAGGGCGTCGTCACGGTGCGCCTGGTGGGCGCCTGCGTCGGCTGCCCGGCCAGCACGATGACGCTCAAGGCCGGTATCGAGGCCACCCTGCGCGAGCACGTCCCCGAGGTGATCCGGGTCGAGGCCGCGCTCTAGAAGCTCCATCCGCTCCCCTACCCGCTGGGTCGAGACCCCACGAACCCTCGGGAAATCAAGCGTATTCACTTGCGCTCATCGCAAGCGAATGCGCTTGTCTATTTCGAGGGCTTGTGGAGGGAGATGTCTGCTGCTTGGGGGGCGCCATCCTGCTAGGATGACGGCGGCCCTGGCAAGGAGGCGGCATGGCGGATCGAGCGCCCGCAGGGAGACCCTGGGTCTTCCTCGATATCGGCAACGTGATCTGGAGCGATGACGAGAACGACGCCTTCACCCTGGAAAACATCGGCAAGGAACTGGGACGCGCGGGCTGCGCCGTCGACTCCGCCGAGCTGGTCCTGGCCGCGCAAGTATCCATCGCCGCCTATGCCCCCAGCGTCTGGCAGGCTGTGATCTGGCGCTTCACGAGCCCCGACCGCGAGCTCTACGAGTCGATCGCTGCGCGCGTGAAGGCCGCCTGGGACGGCATCGACGACGAACGCTACCGCGCCTTCACCCCGCCCTATCCTGGCGTAGACGAGTTGCTCGCCGACCTGGCCGCTCGCCACCCCCTGGGCATCGCCAGCAACAACTCCCCCCGTGCCCTGCGTCGCCTCGGCGAGCTGGGCTTCCTGCGCCATTTCACGGTGCAGGAGGTCTCCGACACCCTCGGCCTGGCCAAGCCCGACATCCGCTTCTTCATGGCCCTGCTGGAGGAGGCGGGCTGCCGGCCCGAGGACGCGGTCATGGTCGGCGACCGCCTCGGCAACGACATCGCGCCCGCCCGCCTGCTCGGCATGAAGACGATCCGCGTACTCCAGGGCTGGCATCGCCCACAGCAGCCGCGCAGCCCCGAGGACCTGCCCGACCTCGAGGTGGCTGCGTCGGCCGAGATTGGGGATGCGCTGCGCCGCCTGCTGCCTTAAACTGCGCGAACGAGCCGGGCCGTCGTCGCCCGGCGCCGCGCCCGCCCCGATCGGGGCAGCCACGATAAAAGGAGCGCCGCGTGCACCGACTCCCGACATTCATCCTGCTGCTCACACTCGCTGTCCCCGCCTTGGCGGAAGGCGCAGCGGCCCCGGCAACCCCCGACTTCGCCGGGCTCGCCAAGGGCGTGGAGGAGAGGGCCTACGCCGAGCGGCGCTGGCTGCACGAGCACGCCGAGCTCTCCCTCCGCGAACACGAGACGCAGGCCTACCTGCGCCGGATCCTGTCGGAGATCCCAGGCCTGCGCCTGGTCGAAGGCGAGTGGGGGACGGGCGTCGTCGCACTGATCGAGGGCGGGCGCCCCGGTCCCCTGGTGGCCTGGCGCACGGACATGGACGGCCTCCCGCTGCGCGAGGATACCGGCCTACCTTTCGCCTGCGAGCGCGAGGACACGCTGCGCGGCGGCCGCCAGGTCGGGGTGATGCACGCCTGCGGCCACGACATGCACATGGCCGTGGCCCTCGGGATCGCGCGGGTCTTCTCCGCGATCCGGCGCGAGATGCCCGGCAGCCTGCTCCTGATCTGCGAGCCCGCCGAGGAGATCGGGGCCGGCGCGCTGCAGCTCCTGGAGGCCGGCCTCTTCGAGGATGGTCGCCTGCCCAAGTGCGCCCTGGCTATGCACGTGCATCCCACGCTGGACCTCGGCACGGTCGGCTCCTGCCCCGGCTGGGCGACGGCCAACGTGGACGGCTTCGTGCTCACTGTGAAGGGTGATGGCGGCCACGGCGCCTACCCGCACCGTGGCGTCGATCCGGTGACCTTGGCGGCGCGCATGGTCCTGGCCTTCCAGAGCCTCGTCTCGCGCGAGATCGACGTGAACCACGACGCCGTGATCTCCGTGGGGCGCATCGAGGGCGGTGCGAAGAGCAACGTGATCCCCGACGAGGTCGTCATCGAGGCCACCGTGCGCAGCCACGACGACGAGACGCGGCAGCTGCTCATGGAGAAGATCGAGCGCTGCGTAAACGGCCTCGCCGCCGCCGCGGGCGCCCCGGAGCCCGTGCTCGAGTACTACCTCGGCACAGCCGCGGGCTACAACGATCCCGGCCTCGTGGCCGAGGCGCGCGCGGTGATCCGCCGGATCGTGGGACCCGAGGGTGACGTGCAGTACCTGCCCGGCATGGGCGGCGAGGACTTCGCCTACTACGGCCAGCGCGTGCCGGGCTTCCAGTTCCGTCTGGGCGTTGTGCCGACCGGCGGCCCGGCCATGAGCCTGCACCGCGCGAACTTCGATCCCGACGAGCGCGCCCTCGCGCTCGGAATCCGCATCGCGGCGGAGCTGATCTGGGACCAGCTCGTACGCGGGGATACGCCTCCCGGCGGCTAGGCGACGGGCGTCTCGCCGCGTGTCCGGTCCCATGCCGGCAAGCAAGGAGCGCTCGCGTGAGGATGATGCGGATGGACAGACTGGAGCTCGGCGCGGCCCTGCCACTCCCCGTGCCCATGGGCTACCGCGTCCGCGCCTACCGGCAGGAGGACTGGGACTGCTGCGTCGAGCTGATGCTTGCCACGCCCGACCCCGCTTACGACACCGGCCCCTGGGACCGCGAACTCTGCCTCTCCTCGCTGGCCTTCTCCGCCGACGAGCACGGGGATTATCCCGGCGGCCGCGGCCAGCTCATCTTCCAGGACGAGGAGCTCGCGTCCATCGCCCTGGCCAGCGCCACGGGCTACCTGAACCAGGTCTACACCCTCGCATCCCACCAGCGCCGCGGCCTGGCCAGCGCGGCGGTCACGCGCGTGTTCGCCGCCTTGCACCGCCAGGGCGTGGAGCGCTGCTTCCTGATGGTCTACAAGGGAAACGAGGGTGCCGTGCGCTGCTACCGGAGGCTCGGCTTCGTGCCCGCCGAGCTGCCTTCCTTCAGCGAGGACTGATCCCGGCTCAGCCTCGTTGCAAGGATGTTTCTTGACGCTCCGGCTCACGGACAGTACTCACAAGGGATCCAGCGAAGGAGGCTGGCATGGATCTCGGCCTGGAGGGCAGGACGGCCTGGGTTGCGGGCGCATCGCGTGGCATCGGCTACGCCGTGGCCGAGGAGCTGGCGCGGGAGGGCGCGCGGGTTGCCCTCGGCGCGCGCGGCGAGGCCGGACTGCGAGACGCCGCCGCCTGCATCGCGGAGGCGACGGGGCGAGAGCCCTTCGCGCACCCGCTAGACATGAGCGCGCCCGAGTCGGTGGCCGCCTGGGCGGGCGCCTGCCGCGATGCGCTGGGACCGGCGGCGATCCTCTTCTCGAACTCGGGCGGCCCACCCGCGGGCGAACACGAGGAGCTGGGCCCGGACGAGTGGCGCGCCGCCGCCGACCTGCTGCTGCACGGGGCGGTCGCCCTGGCCGGCGAGGCCCTGCCCGCGATGAAGAAAGCGGGCTGGGGCCGGCTGATCTTCCTCACCTCGGTGAGTGTGCGCCAGCCCATCGGCGGCCTCATGCTGAGCAACTCCCTGCGGGCGGCCGTGCAGGGCTACGCGCGCAGCCTGGCGAACGAGGTGTCGCAGCTTGGCATCACCGTGAACTGCATCGCCCCGGGCTACACGCGCACCGAGCGCTTGGGCGAGCTGGCGGACAAACAGGCTGCGCTGAAGGGCATCGATCCCGCGGGGATCGAGGACGCCTGGGTCGCCGACATACCCGTCGGCCGCCTCGCCGAGCCCCGGGAGATCGCCGCCGTGGCCACCTTCCTGGCCGGCGGGCGTGCGGCCTACGTGACGGGACAGCTCATCACCGTGGACGGGGGTTACGCCCGTTCACTCTTTTAGCAGGGCGCCTACCGCGACCATGGGCAGCTGCGGCCCGGAGCCGGTGCGTGGCGCGGGATCGAAGAAGCGGAGGAAGAAATGCGACGAGGAATCTTGACGCTGCTGGGCGTCGCCCTGCTGACCGGCCAGGCCCTGGCGGTCGACACCTGGGAGCCCTACCCGAAGGGCCCGGGGACGCTGGAGTTCTACGCCGTCCGTTACGGCCACGGCGCCGCGGCCGACTCGCTCCGGGGCTATGCCACAATGCTCGGCCCGGCCTGGGGCCTCAGCCCGACGGCCCACGCCTACCTCTTCACGGGCATCAGCAGCGGCGACGACCACCGAGGCGGCGTCGACTTCCTCACCCTCGGTCTTTTCCGCAACTTCTACGAAGGCCGCGCGCTGAAGCTCGACGGCTGGGCCCAGATGTCGGCCTTCGGCCCCGGGCTGGGCCTGTCCGCGCGCCAGTTCGGCCTGGAGTACAACCTCGACCTCAATCGCTGGGGGATGTTCGCCCGCACGGCCTGGGAGTGGGAGAACGAAGGCGTGGGCGACGACGGCGCCGCCCTGATCGGTCGGCGGACGCTCTACACCGAGGGTATCTACGTCCAGCCCAGCGGCCGCGTCCAGCTCCTCGCCGAGCTCAACCAGGAAACGCTCTCGGGCTTCGACACACTCGCGAACGAGTCCCGCACGACGAGCTGGGCCTTCGGTTACAACCGCGTCGTCAGCGAGACGACGGAGATGATCCTCGAGGCGCGCACCTACGAAGCACCCGAAGGCGGCGAGCGAACCTGGGACTTCACCCTCGGCGCAGTCACGGTCTGGTAGGCGATGGCGGGCAGCGACCAGGATGGAGGTAGCAGCCGCGCGGGCAAGTTCCGCCGGATGCTCGCCGACTCCTTCTACGCGGCCTTCGGCACCTACGCCACGCACTTCTTCTCGCTGCTGATCAGCGTCGTCCTGACCCGCCGCCTGGACAGGGAGACCTACGGGGTCTACTCGGTCCTGCTCTCCCTCTACATGGTCCTGACGCTGCTCTTCTCCCTGGGCGCGCAGCCGGTGATCCAGCGCTATCTGCCCGAGCTGGACGTGCGTGGCAACCGCCGGGGAGTGATTCGCCTCACCCTCTACGGCGCGCTGACCCACCTCTTCGCGGGCCTCGTGATCGCCCTGGTCTGCTGGTTCGGCCGGAGCTGGCTGGCCGACTTCTACAACATCCCCGCGGGGCAGTTCGCCGGGGTGATGCCGTTCTTCATCCTCTTCACCATCCTGAAGTGGGAAGCCTCGATCCTCGAGGAGACGCTGACCGCGCACCGCAGCCAGCAGTACCGCAACATCGTGCTCTCCCTGTTCCAGGCGGCAAAGTGGGTGCTCTTCCTGTTCCTGCTTCCGCAGGACGGATCCATCCAGACGGTGATGTTCTACCTCGCGGTGAGCAACCTCTTTCTCTTCCTCGCCTTCGCGGGGCGGGTGACGCAGCTCTCGCTGCGCGTGCCCGCGCGCACGAGCGAGGAGCTGCCCGTCCGCCGCATCGCGCGCTACGGCCTCCTGCGCTACATGTCCCAGGCCACGATCATCGGCTTCTTCACGGACATCGACGTCCAGCTCATCAGCCACTTCCACGATCCCGAGCAGGCGGGCCTCTACGGCTTCGCCACCAAGACCGTGCAGATGGTCGCCAGCCTGGTGCCCATCTACTTCATGCTCACCGTCATCACGCCGGTCTACATCCGCGAGTACACGGAGAGGAAGGACCCCGGGCAGCTCATCCGTGTCTTCGGCTTCTACAACAAGCTGGTGACCGCCTTCCTCGCGCCTACGCTGATCGGCGCGCTGCTGCTCACAGAGCCCATCATCGCCCACGTCTGGGACCCGAAGTTCCTGCCTTCTGCGCTGGCCTTCAAGATCTTCTTCATCGGGAGCTTCATCCACTACTTCTACAACACGAGCAGCTTCCTCTCGGTGATCCTCGAGAAGCCGGAGTTCACGCTCTACAGCCGCGTGTTCGTGATCTACAACATCGCCATGGATCTTCTGCTCATCCCCCGCTACGGCATCGTCGGCGCGGCGATCGCCACCGGCAGCGCGCTGGCCCTGGGCTACATCTTCATGTTCATGCTGATCCGCCGCGTGATCCCCATCCGTATTCCGTGGGCCGCAACGGGGCGGACCTTCTTCTACACGGGCGTGATGGCGGCGGTCGTCTGGCCCCTGCGCGGCATGATCGACGGGCTGAGCACCCTGCTCCTGGTCGTGCTGGCGGGCGTGATCATCTACGGGCTGTTGGCCTGGCGCATGCCCGTCTTCAACGAGGAGGAGCGCGAGAGGCTCAACACGGCCTTCGGCCGTCCCGTCTTCCCGACCCGCAGCGCGGAGGTGAAACCCGTGAGCGAGACCTACCACGAGCCCGAGGGGCGCCTGAGCCGGCTGGCGAAGCAGGTATGGCCGCTGATCGCCCTGGCCTTCGTGCTGCGGCTACTCGCCACCCTCATTGCGCAGCCCATCCCTTACAGCGACGCCGCGGGCTACTGGGAGAGCGGCATTCGCCTGGCCCAGGGTGGCGCCTACGCGGATCCCTACCATCCGATCGGCTACGCGCTCTTCGTGTCGGGGGTGGTGCGCGCCTTCGGGCCGTCGCTGCTGGCGCTCGCGCTGGTGCAGGCGCTGATGGCCTGCGCGTCGGTCTACTTCGTCTTCGACATCGGCCGGCAGACCATCAACCGCATCGCGGGCTGGTTCGCCGCGCTGCTCTTAGCGCTCTATGCCGCCCACATCTATTATTCGACCCTGGCCATGACCGAGGTCTTCTTCAGCTTCCTGCTGCTGCTTTCCGCCTGGCTGGCCTACCGTCCCTGGGGCCTCTGGCGCTGGCTGCTGGTGGGGGTCGCCCTGGGCTGCGCCGCGATCACGAAGCCCTTCGTGCTCTACTTCCCCTTCTTCGCGCTGCCCTTCCTGCTCCTGGTGGCAAGGTGGCGGCGGCCGGCGAACTTCGCAGCCGTGGGTCTCGTGCTGGTCACGCTCTTCGCGACGGTCGCGCCGCGTTTCGTCCAGACCGCACGGCTCTACGGCGCGCCGGTGCTGGGCACCAACAGTAGCTTCAACCTGCTGATCGCCAACAACCCCACTTCCGACGGCCGGGGCGGCGGCCGGCCCTGGGTGGACTCGGACGAGAGCCCCCTCGCAGGCGTCGAGGACCCCATCGAACGCGCGCGCATCGCGCGGAGCTGGGCGATCGACTACGCCGTGCACCACCCGAAGCGCACGGCGATCCGCATGGTGAAGGCGGGGCTGGGTATCCTGAGCCCCGAGCGCCTGATCCGCTACTACCACCGCAACGATTGCCACGCCGGCATGCCGGACTGGCTCTACTACACCTTCTCCGTTCTCATCGCCCTCTCCTTCCCGGTCGCGCTCCTGCTCGCTCTGCCAGGGCTCTTCCGCCGCTCCACCCTGGGGGAGAACACACTCTGGATCGGCCTGATCGTCTTCTTCCTCGCTCTCCACATCCTTGGCTTCGGCCAGGCGCGCTTCCGCCTGCCGCTCGCGGGCTTCTTCCTGCTCTTCGCGGGCAAGGCGCTGGTGATGGAGGGGGGCTGGCTCTCGCTCCTGGGCAAGACCGGCGGGAAGGGTCTCACGGGTCTGGCCGCGCTGCGCGCGCATCGCATGACCTGGCTGCTGTCGGCGCTGTCCGCGCCGATCTTCATTGCCTTCTGGATCCTGAAGACCCTGCGCTAGGCGCCTGCCGCACTCGCGCGATCGCCATGCAGGCCCGCACTGTGCGCGCTCGCGCGAACGCCGTGCGGGCCTGCGCAGGGGTTTCTCGCGGGCACTCCGGCGTGCAATCTCCGTGCCGTGATATCTACGCAACTCGTTAATATTAAACGATTTAGCCCTTGATTCGCCCGCTCGGATGTACTATCTTGAGAGCCTCCCCCTCGAGTCCCGCCTCCCTCGATTTCCATTAAAAGCGATTCCATCATGGACAAGATCCGTGCGGGCCTGCCCGTCCGCGAGGCGCACGAGCAGCTCCTGTGCGCGCTCGCCGAGCTGCGCCGGGCCGAGCGCGGCGCCCTGCTCTGCTTCGCCGAGATCCAGGAGCGCAAGCTCTACCGGGAGCTGGATTACTCCTCGATACAGCTCTATGCCCAGGAGGCTTTGGGCTTTTCCCGCAGCAAGACCTTTCAGTTCCTGAGGCTGGCCGAGTCCTTCGATCGCTTGCCGAAGCTCAAGAGCGCCGTGGCGAAGGGCGAGGTCTCCTGGACCAAGGCGAGGGAAGTAGTGAAAGTCGCCTCGCGCAGGATCGAAGCGCGCTGGATCCGGGAGGCGAAGACATGCAGCAGCCGCCAGCTGGAGCGCAAGGTCGTGGCAGCGAAGGCGGCCAGCGAGGCGAAGAGCTCTCCCCAGACCTCCTTGCTCGACTGTCATAGAGCGGAGGAAGGGACCAGTCCGCCGGCATCGGGGCCGCTGCCGCTCGAGGCGCAGCCTGTGAAGCTGAGCCTGAGCTTCACGGCGGAGCAGTTCGTCCGTCTCGAAGTCCTGCTGGAGACCCTTCGGAAGCGGGGGGAGAAGGGCAGCCGCGAGGAGCTGATCCTCGTGGCTCTGGATGCCATGGGGCGTGAGCACTCAGGGGGAACTTCCGGCGAGGGAGCGGGGGGCGAGCGGCGGGAGTCGCCACGTGGCGACTCGTCAAGTCCAAGGCAGATCATCATCTATCGATGTGAAAACTGCGGAAAGGCGAGCGTGCAGACCTCGCGAGGTCTCTTGCCGATGAGTTCAGCGGAGGCAGCGGCGGCCGAGTGCGATGCGAGGGTGCTGGAGCCCGGCGAGAGGAACCGCGCGACGATTCCCCCGGCCCTACGGCGGGAGGTGCTTGCGCGGGATCGGCACCGTTGCCGGGTGAGAGGTTGTGGGCACACGCGTTTCCTGGAGGTCCACCATCTCGTTCCACGCAGCGAGGGGGGAGGTAACGAGCCGGAGAACCTGGTCACGCTCTGCGCGAGCTGCCACCGGCTCCTGCACGAGCGCGGACTGGCGGGTGGCGCTTTGGATGGTCTCCTGCGCGCGGGTCCTTAGGCTCGCCCGCGATGCGAGTCGCGGTCGGGGCAGCTGGCACCTCCTCCGCGGGGATCCCTAGGCGGGAGTACGGCGGGAGACGAGGAGGATGGCGGGGGAGTCCGCGTCGAGGGCGCGGCCGTCCCAGTCGCCGAGCCTCTCCTCGACTTCGAAACCGCCCGCCGCGAGCGCTGCGGTCTGCTCGCTCTCTGTAAGCGGGCGCAAGGGGACACTCTCGCGGAGCCCAAGGCCCTCGCCGGATAGTTCGAGCCGGAAGTCCAGCCGCGCGGGCGCGTCGTCGAAGCCGTAGCTGCGGCGAAAGACGAGCTCGCCGCGCTCGGGGTCTGTGATGCGGCGTTCGGTGAAGGGGCCTCGGCGCTCGCGCAGCGCGAGGTCGAAGTTCACGGTCTGCGTGATCAGGATCCCCCCCGGCGCGACGAGCACGGCCAGCGCCGCGATCCCCGCCGCGAGGGTAGCGGGCTCGACCAGGTGGGCGAGCGTGTTGCCGAGGCAGACGGCGGCGTCATAGGGCCCGACCAGATGCGCCGCCGCCTCCTCGAGGGGGCAGACGGCCATCTCCGCCTCCGCGCCCAGCGACGCGAGGCGCGCCCGCGCGGCCTCGGCCATCGCCGCCTCGGGTTCCACGCCGGCCAGCGCCAGCCCCGCCCGCGCGAAGATCTCCAGGTGGCGTCCCGTCCCGCAGCCCGCGTCGAGCACGCTCGCGGCGCCCTCGGCACGCAAGCGCGCGCGCAGGAACTCCGCCTGGGTCTCGCCGACCGGGAAGAGCCGGTCGTACAAGGGCGCGAGCAGGGAGTAGATGCCGGGTTCGCTCATGGGTCCCCTTTTCCGAAAGGTAGCACAGGACGCTGCGGCACCCTGGTGCCGCAGCGCCGCTTCCAATCAGAAGCGGCAGTCTAGCACGCTGTAGACGGGGATGCTATGCTGCCGCCATCCCGGCGGGCGTCCCTCCCCGCGTCTCGCCGTAGCCGAGGAGCGCCCGACACATGGGCACACGCCCGCCACGCCTGAGCCGCGACACCGCCGTCCGCCTCTGGCTCGATCGCCAGGGCCTGCTGCGCCCGCGCGGCCGACGGCTGACGCGCCGCGCGCTGGTCGAGCACCTCGAGCGCACCGGCGGCCTGCAGCTCGACAGCGTCAACGTGCTCGAGCGCGCGCACTACCTCACCCTCTGGAGCCGCTTCGGCGACTACTCCCGCGAGACGCTGGACCGCTGGGTCTACCGCGAGAGAATCGCCCACGACTTCCTCGTCCACGTGGCCTGCCTCGAGCCGCCGAGCCGCCTGCCGCTCAGCCGTCGCTACACGCGCGACTTCGACCCGCAGCAGAAGTGGTGGCAGGACCGGAAGGCGGGCCTGGCCGTGCGCAGGCGAGTCATGCGACGCATCCGCAACGAGGGCGCGTTGGAGAGCGCGCAGTTCAAATCGGGCGAGCAGCCGAACATCTCGGGCTGGTGGGGCTGGAAGGCCGAGAAGATGGCTCTCGAGTGGTTGCTGCGCAAAGGGAAGCTCGCCATCAGCGAGCGGCGCAGCTTCCGGCGGGTCTACGATCTGGCCGAGCGCGTCTACCCGCCGGGTCCCATCGCGAGCCGGCGGGACTACGAAGACAGCTGGCTCTTCATCGGCCTCGCGGGCAACGGCGTCGCGCCCGCGCGGCATCTCGCGAACTACGTCACCGTGCCCCACCCCAAGGCCCCGCTCAAGCGGGAGATCATCGCGCGCAACCTGCGCGCGGGCCGCATCGTCGAGGTCGAGGTGGACGGCCTCGCGGGCCCCTGTTACGCCCTGCCCGAGCTGCTCGAGGAAGTGAGCAAGCTGCCGCCGCCGCGCGGCACGAACCTCGTCTGCCCCTTCGATTCCCTACTCTGGCAGCGCGCGCGGGCCGCGGAGCTGCTCGACTTCGACTACCGCATCGAGATCTACGTCCCCCGCGGCCAGCGCCGCTACGGCTACTACGTCCTGCCCATCTTCCACGAGGGGCGCTTCGTCGGCCGCCTGGATCCGAAGCTCGACCGGAGCGCGGGGCGCCTGCTCGTTCATGCCATCCACCTCGAGCCGGGCTTCAAAGCGGACGCCGGCTTCAAGCGGGGCCTCAGCGGCTGTCTGAGCGAGCTCGCCGCCTGGCTCGGCGCCGGCTCGATCGACCTGCCCGCGGGCTGGCGGAGACTGGTCTAGGGTCCGCGCCCGGCGCCGGGTGCCGCGAGTGGCACGATGTCTGCACGAGCGGGGAGTGAAAGCAAACCCGCGAACCGAGAGCCCCCGCAGACCCGAGCCGGGACTCCAAGCAGGAGAGAGATCATGAGACGCTGGATCCCCACCTCCCTGATCGGCCTGATCTTCGCCGGCGTCCTGGCCGGTTGCACGAGCACCGTCTACGTCCCCTCGCCACCGCCCTCGCCCCGAGCCGAGGTGAGGAGCACCCAGCCCGGACCCCGCTACGCCTGGGTCGACGGGCACTGGAAATGGAACGGCCGGCGCTACGTCTGGGTGAAGGGCCGCTGGACGAAGAAGAAGAGCGGGCACTGGGTGGCCGGCCACTGGGCCAAGCGGCCCCGCGGCTGGGTCTGGGTGCCCGGTCACTGGAAATAGAATACACCCCCTCCATCGTTGCTCTCCGGCGAGGGCGCGAGCGGGATTCCCGCCCGCGCCCTTCGCCTTCTTGACCGCTCCCCCAGGCTCCAGTACATTGTCGCCATGGTTCCGAGCCGAAGGGCCTGCCTGCCGCTGATGGCAAAGGGCCCGAGGCCGACAGGGTGTCGCGGGAAACGGCGGCGCCTCCCGTGCTTGGAAAGGAGCCCACCGGTGGAATCCCTCATCGACTCCCAGCAGCGCCGCATCCGCTACCTGCGGATCTCCGTCACTCCCCATTGCAACCTTCGCTGCGCCTACTGCCAGCCAGACGGTCCGCTGCCCTCCGGCGGCCCCCGCGACGAGCTGAGCCCGCACGAAATCGAACGGCTCGCGTCCGTTTTCGCGCGCCTGGGTGTGCGGAAGATCCGCCTCAGCGGAGGCGAGCCGACCCTGCGCAAGGATCTGCCGGAGATCGTCCGGCGACTGGCACGGGTCCCCGGGATCGAGGACCTGAGCCTGTCGACCCACGGGATGTTCCTGGCGCCCCTGGCCCGGCCACTCGCCGACGCGGGGCTGGGTCGCGTCAACTTCAGCCTGGACACCCTGGATCGCGAACGCTTCCGCCGGCTCACCGGCCACGATGCCTTGTGTCGCGTGTTGGCGGGACTCGACGCGGCCCGCGAGGCGGGGCTGACGCCGATCAAGCTCAACGTCGTGCCCCTACGCGGTATCAACGAGGATGAGATCGGCGGCCTGATCGAGCTGGCGCGGGAGCACGACGCCGTGCTGCGTTTCATCGAGCTGATGCCCCTGGAAGTGGCCCGCGATCTCTACGAGGCTCGCCACCTTGGGGGCGACGAGCTGCTCGCCCTGCTCGCCGAGCACGGCCGTTGGACGGAACAGGCGCGCAGCCTGACGGGCGGGCCGGCACGTATCTACGCCCGCGAGTCGGACGGCCTGCGGGTGGGCATCATCGATCCCCTGAGCCAGAGCTTCTGCGGAAGCTGCAACCGCGTGCGCATCACGCACCGGGGCGAGCTGCGCAACTGTCTCTTCGGCCGGGAGAACGTCCCCCTGCGCGAGCAACTCCGCGGACCGGACTGGGAGCGCCGCCTGGAAGAGCGGCTGCGCCGCGCGATCCTCGAAAAGCCCGAGCGGCATCGCCTCGAGGAGCTGGACGACGGCGAGCTCTACTCGCTCGCGCGAGTTGGGGGATAAGAGAGGGCGACCGCGCCGCGAGCGGCGAGGGAAGCGGCCGAAGGAGAGGCGCGATGATCGTCGAGATGTTGACCGTGGGCGGTTTCCAGGAGAACACCTGGCTGGTGGGGGACCGGCCGGGCGGCGAAGCCTTCGTCGTCGATCCGGGCGGCGAGAACGGCGCTCTGCTGGCGCTGGCGGAAAAGCACGGCCTGCGCATCTGTGCGATCCTGAACACCCACGGACACATCGATCACATCATGGGCGCCGCGGAGCTCCGGCGCGAGACGGGCGCGCCCTTCCGCCTGCACGAGGGCGACCGCTTCCTGCTCGAGCACACGGCCGAGGCCTGCGCGCTCTGGGGTCTGCCGCCCGTGGAGGCGCCGCCCCTGGACGAGACCCTGGCGGATAACGAGACCGTGACGATCGGCGAACTGGAGATTCGCGTCATCCACACGCCGGGGCACTCGCCCGGAGGCGTCTCCCTGCTGGCGGGGGGGCATCTCTTCGCCGGCGACACCCTCTTCGCCGGCTCGATCGGCCGCACGGACCTGCCCGGCGGCGACATGGACACGCTCATGGAATCCATCTTCACCCGCCTGATAGATCCCCTGCCGGGGGGGACCGCCGTGCACTGCGGCCACGGGCCCGACAGCACTCTGGCCGAGGAGGCGGCGAGCAATCCCTTCCTCAGGAGCTGGCATCGATAAGTCCAAGTCGCGTCGGGAGATCGCCGAGCGGGGCAGATCCTGCGGAACCTGGCCCCGAGCCTGGAACCAGGATCGTTAAATCCTCTAAGTGCTGGCATTCCCGCGACTTCCTTGCAGCCAAGCCGATTCGGATCTGTTATAATGGACCAGCTCGGGACGCCCGGGGACCCCATGACCCCCCGGGTGCCTGCCACGGAAAATCGATTCATAGCAGGTCGGATGCCGCCATTTTCAGCGAGATGCTGTTGGGCAGGATGCATGCCGTCCTTCGCCCGGATCTTTGCATCGGCACGTCCGATCGTCCTGCCATCCGCCGAAGCAGTTAGGAGAATCTCGATGAAAGCTACCCCGCACCGGCGCAGCGCGGTCTTGCTGAGCCTCGTCCTCCTCGTTCTCGCCGGCGCGCAGCCGGCCATCGCCTTCCAACCCGCCAACCAGAACAACGACTACGAGATCCTCCTTCCCCAGTTCGACTGGCAGGGGCATCGGGACTACAGCTCGGACATGGAGCGCCTGCAGGCGGAACGCGATCTTGAGGACGCCTACGGCGGAAACTGGCGCGTCTTCTCCTGGAATCCGCGCACGGGCACGCCGCACTACGTCTACGGCACGCCCGTCCGCATGGCGAGCCAGGTGACCGGCGCATCCGGCCTGGAGACGCTGGCCCGTGCGGTCATCGCCGATCACCCCGAGCTCTTCCGGGCGGCGCAGACGGATCTGCGTGTCAGCGGCACGCCCCACGCCCTGGGCAAGTGGGTCGCGCACTTCCAGCAGACCTACCATGGCCTGGACATCTGGGAGGCGAGGGCCCTGGTGGCCTTCTCCGATGACGGCCGCTTGCTGCTCATGGGCTCCGACTGCTACGGCGACATCGCGCTCGACCCGAACCCGAGCATCGGCGACGACGCGGCCGTCCTGATCGCTCAGGCGAGCCTGCCCTTCAATCCGGCCACCGACCACGTCGAGGACGGCCGGACGCTGCTCGTGCTGCCCTACCCGCTCTCGGAGTCCGAGGTGGAGCATCACCTGGTCTGGCGCGTGCGGGTCCGCACAGAGAATCCCCTCGGCATCTGGGTAACGCACATCGACGCGCACGACGGCACGATTCTCTGGCGCTACAACGACATCCACTTCGCCTACGGTGGCGACACGGAGTCGGAGGTCCAGCCCGACACCTACTGCAACGGGCTGACGACGCAGGCCATGCCTCACCTGAACATCGACGTGAGCGGCGTGGGCACCGCGACCAGCGACGAGAACGGGGACTGGACGATCGCCGGCAGCGGCGGCAACCGGACCGTGAGCTGTGACCTGGAAGGGCCCTACTGCCACGTCTACGAGAACGTGGCCGGCCCCGAGGCCTTCTTCAGCGGCACGGCCTCCGAGGACACACCCTTCACGGTCCGCTTCGACGACACGAACGCCCAGCATGACGAGCGCGACGTATTCGACGGCGTGAACGACGTGCACGATTTCTTCCAGCTCGTCGCGCCCGAGTTCGGCTACGCACACCAGCAGATGGGCGCCGAGGTGAGCATCAACTCGACCTGCAACGCCTACTGGGACGGCAACATCCACTTCTTCCACGAGGGCGGCGGCTGCGGCAACACGGGCGAGATCCAGCAGGTCGTGCACCACGAGTTCGGGCACGGCGTGCAGTGGTCCATCCTGGGCTGGCAGGGCGACGAGGGGCTCGGCGAGGGCAACTCCGACATCCTGGGCAACCTGCTCACGCAGGAGTCCATCATCGGCCTCGGTTTCTACCTGAACAACTGCACGAGCGGCATCCGCAACTCGGACAACGACCTCGTCTATCCCGATGACGTGGTCGGCCAGGGCATCCACTACGCGGGCCAGGTCATCGCGGGCTTCCACTGGGACTCGATGATGGCTTTGCAAGACGCCTTCGGCACCGAGACGGGCACCCTGATGATGGCCAGCACCTGGCACTACGGCCGCGTGCTCCTGCACCCGACGATGCAGCCCGACCAGGTCTTCGCCACCTTCTTCGCCGACGACGACGACGGCGACCTGGACAACGGCACACCCAACTACGGCGCCTACTGCGCGGCGGCCATGCACCACGGCTTCGAGTGCCCGCCCGTGCTGATCGGCGTGATCATCGAGCACGAGGCGTTGACCGACACGGACGAGACCGGGTACCCGTATGGCGTGAGCGCGTCGTTCACGTCGACCTACGGCGACATCGACCCAAGCACGGTCAAGATCTACTGGCGCTTCGACGGCGGGACCTGGATCGAGGAGCCGATGACACCCAGCGGCATGGGCGGCGAGGACTTCGGCGGCATGATCCCGGCCCAGTCCTACGGCCAGGTGGAGTACTACCTCTACGCCGAGGACGTCACGGGCGAGTCGGGTACCCTGCCCCTCGGCGCGCCAGCCGGCGCGTTCTCCTTCGACGTTGCCTGGTTCGTCGACAAGACGGAGCAGATCGGTGACTGGGTTGCCGGCGATCCAGCCGACACCGCTACGGAGGGAATCTGGGAGAACGTGGATCCCGTGGGCACCATCGCCCAGCCCGACGACGACCACAGCGTCCCGGGCGCCAAGTGCTGGGTTACGGGCCAGCACGAGCCCGGCCAGGCCGACAACTGGAACGACGTGGACGGCGGCATCACCACGCTCTACTCGCCCGTCTTCGATCTCAGCCAGGTCGACGCGGCTACGCTCCGCGTCTGGTACTGGTTCTCCAACAACCTCGGCGACAATCCCGGCGCCGGCTACATGCGCATCCACGGCTCCAACAACGGCGGCGAGAGCTTCAGCATGCTCTCCTACATCAACGACCCGACGAATTCCTGGCGGTCCATCGACTACGACCTGGTCGACATCTTCGATGAGCCCGACCAGTTCCAGCTCAAGATCGAGGCCAAGGAGCTGATCCTCGACACCCTGATCGAGGCGGCCATCGACGACATCGTCATCCTGGCTGAGCTGGGCGGGACGGGTGTGGAGGACGGACTGAGCATTACCCTGCCGGTGGTCCTGGATCAGAACGTGCCGAACCCCTTCAACCCGGTGACCGAGATCCGCTTCCAGCTCGAGAAGGCGGGTCCGGCCGCGCTGAGGATCTACGACGCCCAGGGCCGCATGGTCCGCGAGCTCGCGAGCGGACACCGCGAAGCGGGCGCCCACACCCTGCTCTGGGACGGGCGCAACGCGGCGGGCGAGTCCGTGGCGAGCGGCGTCTATCTCTACCGCCTGGAGACTGTGGAAAACCAGCTCCAGAAGCAGATGGTCCTAATCAAGTGAGCCACGGAGGCGGTGGGGGCGCTGTCTCCCCATCGCCTCCTTATGTTAAAATGATGACGAAACACTGTTTGAATTTGCGTGTCCCATGCAGGTCGGGTTTGGCTTCGTGCCCGCATCGCCTGCCCTATCCCTTCACCACTGGTCTCGCGGCCAGAGCAACAAGGAGATCCCATTCATGATTGGAATGATACTCAGGCGCAGTAGCTTGCTGCTGGCGCTCTCCGCCCTCCTCGTCCTCGCGGCGGGTCCGGCGGGGGCGTTCATCCCAGCATCTCAGAACGACTCCTACGAGATCCCCTTGCCGGCCTTCGATCTCTTCGGCCATGACGGCTACGACCGCGACATCGGCGGCATCCAGGCCGAGCATGCCCTGGCGGCGCGCTACGGCGGGAACTGGCGGGTCCACTCCTGGAACCCCCAGACCGGCACGCCGCACTTCGTCTACGGCACGGCGCCGCGACTGAGCGCGTCGATCGCGGACGCCTCCGCGCTCGAGTCCCTGGCCCGCCAGGTGATCGCCGGCAACGCCGAGGTGCTCGGCGCGGATCTGCAGAACCTGCGGCTGACCGATACGCCCCACGCGCTGGGCAAGTGGGCGGTTCACTACCAGCAGACCTACCACGGCCTGGATGTCTGGCAGTCGACCGTCCGCCTGGTCTTCAGCGACGACGGCAAGCTGATGCTGATGGGTTCGGACTACTATCGCGACATCGACGTGAACCCGGTGCCGGCGATCGGCGCGGAGGCGGCGGCTGGCATCGCGCAGTCGGACCTGCCCTTCAACTCCCTGACGGATCGCGTCGAGGGCGCGGCGGAGCTGCTCGTTCTGCCCTATCCCGTTTCCGAGACCGAGGTGGAGCATCACCTCGTCTGGCGGATCCGGGTTCGCACGGAGGATCCCCTGGGCGCTTGGATGACACACGTCGACGCGCACGATGGCACGATCCTCTGGCGCTACAATGACATCCACTTCGCCTACGGCGGCGACACCGAGTCGGACGTGCACCACTGGGTCTACTGCGACGGCCCGCCCGAGCTGCAGGCGGTGCCCTACCTGAACATCGACGTCAGCGGCATCGGTACGGCCACCAGCGACGAGAACGGCGACTGGACGATCGCCGGCAGCGGCGGCAACCGCACCGTGAGCTGCGACATGGAGGGCCCCTACTGCCACGTCTACGACAACGTGCAGTACCCCGAGGCCGAGTTCAGCGGGACGGCGCAGGAGGACGTGCCGCTGACGGTGGACTGGGACGACACGAACTCCCACCAGGACGAGCGGGACGTGATGGCCGGGGTCAGCGAGACCCACGACTTCATCCGCCAGTTCGACGCGGGCTTCGCCTACATCAACCAGCAGATCGGCGCGCAGGTGAGCATCAACGCCTCCTGCAACGCCTACTGGGATGGCAACATCCACTTCTACCGCGAGGCCGGCGGCTGCGCCAACACGGGCGAGATGCACCAGGTCGTGCACCACGAGTTCGGACACGGCGTGCAGGACCACATCCTGGGCTGGCAGGGCGACCAGGGCCTGGGCGAGGGCAACAGCGACATCCTCGGAAACCTGATCACCCAGGACAGCGTCATCGGACGCGGCTTCTATCTCGGCAACTGCGCGAGCGGCATCCGCGACGCGGACAACAACCTCGTCTACCCGGACGACGTGATCGGCCAGGGCATTCACTACGCGGGTCAGGTCATCGCGGGCTTCAACTGGGACGCGATGATCCTTTTACAAGATTTGTACGGCGGTGGCATGAACTGGGACGGCCTGGGCACGGTCATGTCCGGCGAGCGCTGGCACTACGGCCGCGTGCTCATGCACCCGACCACCCAGCCCGACCAGGTCCTCGCGACCTTCATCGCCGACGACGACGACGGCGACCTGGGCAACGGCACGCCGCACCACGAGATCTTCTGCGAGGCGGCCACGAACCACGGCTTCGACTGCCCCGAGATCCTGGTGGGCGTCTTCGTCTACCACGACACGCATCCCTACAGCGGCGACATGGCCTTCGGCTACGAGATCGCGGGCACGGCCGTCTCCCTGGGCGGCGGCGTGATCATGCCGGGCACCGTGAACCTGCACTACCGGATCAACGGCGGCGGCTTGACGGCCCTGGCCATGAGCGCCACCGGCAACCCCGACGAGTACGCGGCCACGATCCCCGCGCAGGCCTACGGCAGCGTGGTGGAGTACTACATTTACGCGGAGAACGACCTGGGCGACTCGGGCACGAGCCCGACGGGCGCCCCGGCCGAGCTGCACTACTTCCAGGTGAACGACACCTTCCCCGACGAGATGGAGTCCGACGCGACCTCCTGGGTGGGGGAGGCCTTCGGCGACAACGCGAGCAGCGGCCGCTGGGAGCGGGCCGATCCCCAGGGCACGGAATATGGCGGCAACGTCGTGCAGCCCGAGGACGATCACACTCCGATCCCTGGCACGGACTGCTGGGTCACCGGTGCTCAGGCCGGCTCGGGCGCGGGCACCTACGACGTCGACAACGGCAAGACCACGCTCTTGTCGCCCCGCTTCGACCTCGAGGGCGTGGACGCGGTCACCGTGAGCTACTGGCGCTGGTACACCAACGACCTGGGCAACAACCCGGGCGCGGACTGGTGGGACGTCGACGTCACGAACGACGACGGCGCGAGCTGGACCGCCATCGAGCACACGCAGACCTCGAGCAACGCCTGGCAGCAGGTGAGCATCAACCTGCTCGACTACGTGGCCACGCCCGGCGTCGTGCAGTTCCGCTTCGTGGCGGAGGACGCCTCGCCGGGTTCACTGGTCGAGGCCCTGGTCGACGACTTCGTGCTGACGGCGGACTTCGGCGACCTCACGGATGCCGATCATCCCATCCAGGTCCGGGTGACGCACCTGATGCAGAACTCGCCGAACCCCTTCAACCCGAAGACGGAGATCCGTTTCAACCTCGAAGAGGCCGGCGAGACCAGCCTGCGGATCTACGACGCCAGCGGGCATCTGGTGAAGGTCCTGGCACAGGGCAACCTGACCCAGGGCGAGCACCGCGTGGTCTGGAACGGCGATGACGACGGCGGCAGCGCGGTTGCCTCCGGTGTCTACTTCTATCGTCTCGAAACCGCGACACAGAGCTTCAGCAAGCGCATGGTGCTGCTGAAGTAGTCTTGTACGAGAGGCGACGAGTTCCCTCCTCTCTCACGCTTGCAGAGATCGTTCGGAAGGAACTCGTCGCCTCACTTTCTAGACCCCTTCGGGTCTTCCTATACCATCGTCGGTCGGAAGCCGCGGCCGGGCGTCAAGCAAGGAGCACAAAGCTCATGGTCACACGCGTACTCGGGCGCAGTATGCCTCTCCTGCTGCTCGTCACCCTGATTGCCTTCGCGGCGAATCCCGCAGGGGCTTTCCAGCCGGTATCCCAGAACGACAGCTACGAGATCCTCCTGCCGGCCTTTGATCTGTTCGGCCACGACGGCTACGATCGGGACATCGGCGGCATCCAGGCCGAGCACGCCCTGGCCGCGCGCTACGGCGGGAACTGGCGAGTCCACTCCTGGAATCCCCAGACCGGCACGCCGCACTTCGTCTACGGCACGGCGCCGCGACTGAGCGCGTCGATCGCGGACGCCTCCGCGCTCGAGTCCCTGGCCCGCCAGGTGATCGCCGGCAACGCCGAGGTGCTGGGCGCCGAGCTGGAGAACCTGAGGCTGACCGACACACCGCACGCTCTGGGCAAGTGGGCGGTTCACTACCAGCAGACTTACAACGGCATGGACGTCTGGGGCGCCACCGTCCGCCTGGTCTTCAGCGACAGCGGCAAGCTGATGCTGATGGGCTCGGACTACCACAGCGGCATCGACCTGGATCCCACGCCGGCGATCGACGAGAAGACGGCAACGGAGATCGCGCGCGCGGACCTGCCCTTCGACCCGGCCACCGACCGCATCGAGGGCACGGCGGAAATGCTCGTCCTGCCCTACCCGCTTTCGGAAGTCTCGGTCGAGCATCATCTGGTCTGGCGGATCCGCGTTCGCACGGAGGATCCCCTGGGCGCGTGGGTGACGCACGTCGACGCGCACAATGGCACGATCCTCTGGCGATTCAACGACATCCACTTCGCCTACGGCGGCACCTCGGAACAGGACGCGCACGATTACGGCTATTGCGACGGCGACGTCGAGACGCAGGCGATGCACTACCTGAACATCGACGTCGACGGCATCGGCACGGCCACCAGCGACATCGACGGCAACTGGAGCATCGACGGCACGGGCGGCAGCCGCTACGTGAGCTGCGATGTCGAGGGTCCCTATTGCCACGTCTACGAGAACGTGGCCGGCCCTGAGGCCACCTTCGGCGGCTGGGCGGAGGAGGACGTACCCCTCACGGTGCGCTTCGACGACATGAACGCCCAGCGCGACGAGCGGGACGTCTTCGACGCGGTGAGCGACATCCACGATTTCTTCCAGCTCTTCGCGCCCGAGTTCACCTACGCGCACAACCAGATCAACGCCCGTGTGAGCATCGACGCCGGCTGCAACGCTTACTACGACGGCAACATCAACTTCTACCGCGAGCGCGACGGCTGCGCCAACACGGGCGAGCTGCAGCAGGTGGTGCACCACGAGTACGGCCACGGCGTGCAGGCAGTCATCATCGGCGGTCAGGGCAACGAGGGCCTGGGCGAGGGCAATGCCGACATCCTCGGCAACCTGATCACCCAGGACTCGGTGATCGGCCGCGGCTTCACGCTCGGCAACTGCGCGGGCGGCATCCGCGACTCGGACAACAACCTGATCTACCCCGACCACGTGGTGGGGCAGGAGATCCACTTCGCGGGCCAGGTGATCGCGGGCTTCAACTGGGACGCGATGATCCTTTTACAAGATATGTATGGCGGCGGCATGAACTGGGACGGCCTCGGCACGATCATGTCGGCCGAGCGCTGGCACTACGGTCGCGTGCTGATGGATCCCGAGTACCAGCCGGACCAGGTCCTCGCGACCTTCGTGGCCGACGACGACGACGGCGACCTCAGCAACGGCACCCCGCACCACGCCATCTTCTGCGAGGCGGCCCAGAACCACAACTTCGACTGCCCGGAGATCCTCTTCGGCGTGGTCTTCGAGCACACGCCCCGCGGCGATACGATGGACACGGAGAATCCCTATCCCGTCTCCTGCACGGTCTACTCCACCGAGGCGCCCATCGACCCGAGCACGGTCAAGCTCTTCTGGCGCGTCGAGGAGGGCCTCTGGAACGAGGAGCCCATGTTGCCGACCGGCGGCGACGACTACGCGGGCGAGATCCCGTCGCAGCAAGGTGGGGTCATCGACTACTACCTCTACGCGGAGGACACGAGCGGCCTGACCGGCACGGAGCCCGACGGCGCCCCGGTCGCCTACCACTCCTTCCTCATCGCGTGGATGATCGACGACATGGAGTCCGCGAACGGCTGGTCGGCCGGCTTCCCGGGCGACGACGCCACGGGCGGCATCTGGGAATGGTGCAACCCCAACGGCACCATCGCCCAGCCTGAGGACGACCATACTGCGAATGGCGCCCTCTGCTGGGTCACCGGACAACACCCCGGCGGCGCCCCCGGCCTGAACGACGTGGACAACGGTTCGACCACGCTGCTCTCGCCCATCTTCAACCTCGAGGGCGCGCTGTCGACCAACGTCCGCTACTGGAAGTGGTTCTCCAACGACAGGGGGCCAAATCCCGGTGCGGGCCTCTGGGACGTCTATGTCTCCAACAATGGCGGCTCGTCCTGGGAGCGGATCGAGCACACGCTCCAGTCCACTAATGCCTGGGTGAGCTTCACCTTCGACATGGCGGACGTCTTCCCCGGCGAGGATCCCAACCTGCTGCGCATGCGCTTCGTGGCATCGGACATCGGCGAGCCTTCGCTGGTCGAGGGCGCGATCGACGACATCGTGATCCAGGCGATCTTCGAGGACCTCACGGGCGTGGACGGCGACCTGCCGATGGAGTTCGTCACGGAACTGGACCAGAACGTGCCGAACCCCTTCAACCCGCGCACCGAGATCCGCTTCACGCTGGATCAGTCCGGTCCGGCCAGCCTGCGGATCTTCGACGCCGGCGGCCGTCTGGTCCGCACTCTCATGGAGGGCGAGCTGGCCGCGGGCGAGCAGCGCGTGGTCTGGGACGGCAAGGCCGACAGCGGCCAGCCGCTGGCCTCGGGCGTCTACTTCTACCGCCTCGAGACCGCGGTTCGGACGCTGGGACGGCGCATGGTGCTGATCAAATAGGATTCGCGGAGAGGGGGCGACCCCTCCCCGCGGCTCAGAAACACTTCGCGCGGAGAGGGGTCGCCCCCTCTCCGCGTTTCCGTTTCTCCGCACCCTTCTCTGTTCGTTGCCAGCTCTATCCGGACTCCATGGCCCCATAGCTAACAGACACTTTCTCTGATCGACGAAGGCCGAGGAGTTGATCCGGCCTTCGTCGATCAGAGAAAGTGTCTGTTAGCTGATCTGAGTCCGTATTGACCGAACACCTGTCCCCTAAATGAGGCGGTGGCCAAGACCGTCCCTGCTTGGGTAAAACGTGAGTGACCAAACTCGCACAAACCCGAGAAGGAGACAGATCATGACCACCACCGCAAAGGTAGCACGCCGCAAGCTGAGCCTGCTAGAGCTCGCCCAGGAGATGAACAACGTCAGCAAGGCCTGCAAGATCATGGGCTACAGCCGCACGCAGTTCTACGAGATCCGCCGCAACTACCAGACCTTCGGCTCCGAGGGTCTGCTCGACCGCCTGCCAGGCGCCAAGAATTGGAATTCCCCCAGTTTCGTAGACACCTAGGGGCTCTGGCTTGAGAGGCGTTCGA